>NZ_BAGN01000018.1 GCF_000308835.1 Nocardia vinacea NBRC 16497
GATTCAGGGGATGGCGGCGTTCGTTGATCCGTGGGGGCGGCCGCTATTGGGGGTGCGGCGGGCGGTGACCAGGCAGTTGTGTGTCGATATCGGGTTGACGCCGTTCGAGGATCCGCATAATTCGGCGGCGGAGTTCACCAGGGTTCGGTTGCGAAATGAGGTTCTGCCGCTGCTGGAGCAGGTGCTCGGGGGTGGGGTCGCGGGGGCGCTGGCGCGGACGGCCGAGCAGTTGCGCGATGACGGTGCGGTATTGGATGCGCTGGCCGATGAGTTGTTGCGGGCCGCGAGTACCGGTCCGGCGAGTAATGGCCTGACCCTCTCGATCGAGACCCTCGCCACTGCCCCCGCGGCCTTGCGTCGGCGCGCAATCCGTGCCTGGTTGCTGGCCGGTGGCGCTAAAGCCCTGACCAACAAGCATTTACAGGCGGTTGACGAATTGATTACCGCATGGCGCGGGCAGGGCGGCGTCGCGGTGGGTGGCGGGCAGCCGGGACGCAGGTTGGTCGCGGCGCGCGAACATGGCAGGCTGACTTTGCGTCTGCAAGGGAGCCGATGACACATAATGGATCGGCCGGGGAGACACCCGCGGCGTGAGCGACGGGCCCGGAGGCGGTAGCGCTTGGACTAGCTCAGTCGGCCGAAGGCCGCCCGTTGAGGGTGGCGGTGGGCGACGGGCGGGCCCACGGAGGGCCCCGGGAACGCCGCTGAGACAACACCGGAAGGGAAACCAACTGACGTGTACGAGGGCGATATCGCGTCGGTGCTGATCACCGAGGAACAGATCGCGGCCAAGACCCAGGAGTTGGCCGAGCTGATTGCCAAGCGTTATCCGGCCGACGCCCCCGAGGGGGATCTGTTGCTGGTCGGCGTGCTCAAGGGCGCCATCTTCTTCATGACCGATCTCGCCAAGGCGCTGTCGATTCCCACCCAGATGGAATTCATGGCCGTCTCCTCCTACGGCTCGTCCACCTCGTCCTCCGGTGTCGTGCGCATCATGAAGGACCTGGACAAGGACATCGCGGGCCGCAATGTGCTGATCGTCGAGGACATCATCGACTCCGGTCTCACGCTGTCCTGGCTCAAGCGCAATCTGTCCACCCGCAATCCGGCCTCGCTCGAGGTCGTCACCCTGCTACGCAAGCCGGACGCGCTACGCACCCACGTGGAAGTCGCGCACGTCGGCTTCGATATTCCGAACGAATTCGTCGTCGGCTACGGCCTCGACTATGCCGAGCGCTACCGCGACCTGCCGTATATCGGCACACTCGATCCGAAGGTCTACGGCGGCGCGTAATCAGGGCAGCATAGCGAATATCGTTGCGGGCGAACCGGACCCACCGCTGTACAGCGCACCGCCGACCAATACCCAGGCACCGGTGACGGGTAGTTCGGCGAGATTCGCCAGACATTCCAAGCTGATCCGATGTTCGCGATACAGCAGCTTCGACACCTCATAGGTGTCGTCGGTCCCCAGATCGGGTCCGAACGTATCGATGCCGAGCGCGCCACGCCGCCCCAGCCGCCCGGTCCGCAATAGCCATTTGACCGTCTCGACCGCGAATCCCGGTTGGTGATCGGCATCTTCGCCGGTTCCGATGAATTCCGGCGTCCCCCATTTCTCGTCCCACCCGGTCCAGGCAACCACCGCCGAACCCTCGGGTATCCGCCCGTGCCGACCCTCCCACTCCCGCAGATCACCGATATCGATCGCGTAATCCCGATCGTTCGCACATTGGTCCCGCACGTCGATCTTCACCGCGGGCAACAAGAGATCTTCGAGATCCAATTCGTCGGCGGCCAGTCCGTCGGCATGGAAGTGGATGGGTGCGCCCCAATGGGTTCCGGTGTGCTCGCCCTGCTGGATATGGCGCAGGTAATAACCGTCGTTCGCGACCGTCGCGACAATATCGGTCCGGAATTCGGGGTCGCCGGGAAACAGCGGCGCCGTCGCCGGATCGTGGACATGGGAAAGGCTGACCAGCCGTCCGAACGGCCGCGAGCCGGTCATCGCTTCCGCTGCGGAATCGCACGTGCCAAGGCCAACAGATCGGCCTCGAGCATCCGGAACAACCGATACGTGAGCACGAATGCCAGGATGCCACCCACGCTGAGCACCCGCACCGAAACAATCACCAAATCCAGATCGGCGGCCTCGACGAAGGTCGCGCTGGCCACGCCGAGCAGCGGCACCGATGCGGCGACGCCCAGATAGAAGTTTCCGCGCTTGGCGAGTTTGCGCAGCTGCTCCTCGTCCTCGGCGCCGATACCACCGCGCACAAGCAGCTGTGGATAAATCGAACGCACCGCGTAAACCATGATCGGGAAGAACGGATACGCCAGCGCGATCGCGGCGCACACCACCTGCGCGGCGAAGAAATGCAGAAAGGTCGCGCGCGGTAGCTCGACCCCGAAGAAGACCGGTGCCAAAGGCCACACCAGCCCGGCGAGCAGCCAGAACCCGAACGGCACCCAGACCGCCCAGTCACCCATCTGCAGGGTGTCGCGCCGGGCGGCAGCCAGGGTGCGCGGTGAGTATTCGCGGCCGCGGGCCAGGCGGAATCCGATGGTCAGCGGGCGTCGGGTGAGGAAAAGCAGCAGTAATCCGGCCATCGGAAAGGCGATGAGATTTGTGATCAGGCCGCCCGTGGCGAACCGTTCCTGGTCGGTCGCCGTCATCCGATCGATGATCAGTGAGTTGTTCAGGTTGATGTTGTAGACGCTGGCGAGGAAATTCGGCACGCCGACGCACAGCGTGAGGATCGGTATGAGCCAGCCGCGCGACCGGTACGCCAGGCTGGTCGGTGCCGGATCGACCAATTCCCTGGCGCGCTCGTCGAGGCACAGATCCAGTTGCGCGGCGAGTTCGGCGCCATTGCGCCAGCGGCGCTGCGGATCGGCCCGCAGACACTCCAGCAGCACCCGCCGCAGCGCGCTCGGGGTGTCCGCGGGCAGCGTATCCGCGGTGACGCCGCGCTCGCGCAGGGCGACCATGGTCGCGATGGTTTCGGCGCGGGCGCCCGGATCGGCGGGAATCGGCGGGTCGTCGAACGGCATCGTGCCGGTGAGCAGTTCCCACAGCAGCGCGCCGAGGGAGTAGATATCGCTGCTCGGGCCGGGCGGCGGTGCGGCCGGATCGAGGAGTTCGGCGAGCTGTTCAGGGGAGCGGTACGGCAGCGAATCCGGTTCGGCGGCAAGCGGATTCGTCGCCGTGCGAGGTGCCGCCGTACGCGCGGCGAAATCGGCGAACTTGGGAATACCCTCCGCGGTGAACAGCACATTCGCCGGTTTGATATCGCGATGCAGTACGCCCTGCTGCTCGGCGTAATTGAGCGCGTCGGCCAGTCGTCTGCCTATCCAGGCCACCGTCTCCGGCCAGCTGAGTGCGGCGATTTCGGCGCGCACACTCGAATCCGACGGCCGGATCTCGCCCCTGGCCTCCATGGCGGCATCGATGGCACGCAGCAGCAGGGCGCCGCCTTCGGATTCCGGGCCGCGGCGCCGCTCGGCGAGCACTCCGGCCGCCGTACCACCGGGCAGGTACTGCATGTAGACCAGCCGGGTCGATGCGGGGGCCTCCGGTGCCGCGGACGGTGCGGCAGTGACCAGGCGCTGATCGAAAACGCGCACCAGATGCGGATGATCCAGTTGCGCCATGCTGTGCCCGCCGGCCGCGCGACCCGCCGAAAGCCGCACGGCGACGAGACGTTGCATGGAACGCTGCCTGGCGAGGAAGACCCGGCCGAGGGTGCCGGTGCCCAGATCGGTGAGCAGATCGAAGTCATCGATCCGATGACCCGGCGCCAGCCCCGCGACCAGCGCGACGCCGCGTTCGATATCGGCCGCGGAATCGTCGTCGGCGTAAACGGCCAGCCGCGCGCGCACATCCTGCGCCAGCTCCGGATATTCGGCGAGGAAATCTGCCAGTTCCAGCGAGCCGTACCGGCGTCGGGCCAGGAACTCCTCGCAGAGCAGATCGACCAAATCCGCACTGTGCCCGACCTCGGGAAATTCCTTGCGGTACTCGGCGATGCGTTTGCCGAGTCCCTCCCGATCCCAGCGGTGCCGCAGATCGATGCGGACCAGATCGGTGAGTACCGCCAGCCGCACCTGGGTGCCGTCAGGGATGTACTCGGCGATCGGAGGTGGGTCGGTCCGCTCGCCTCGCAGGCAGTGCTGCCAATCTTCGGTAAATCTGGTTATGGGGTCGGTCTCGCCTCGATCCGCGAAATCGGCAGCTGTCACGATCGCGGCTCCGGCACGACGGACCGGCCGCGCTTCTGGTTCGCCGAAACATGTTCGCGGTCAAGGGAATCCACTGGCGCGACGATACGCTCCAGTGCACGCAGATCGGCCTCCAGCGCCCGGAAGAGCAGGTAGGAGCCGATGAACGCGATGATGCCGCCCACACAGAGCACGCGCACCGCGGCGATCACCATCGGAATATCGTCGGGTGGCAGGAAGGTCACGCCCGCCACCGCGAGCAGCGGCACCGAGGCCGCGACCGCCAGATATCCGTTGGCGCGGCGATCCAGGCCGCGCAGCCACACCGCGTCCTCGGTGCTGATCTCCCCGTGCCGCAGGAAGATCGGATAGATGCAGCGGACCATGAAGAAGCACACCAGGAAGAACGGGTACGCCATCGCGATCGCGCCGCACACCACGATCGAGGTGAGGAAGTGCACCACCGCGCGAGCGGGCACGTCCCCGGCCGCCAATTGCAGCGCGATCGGGAAGGTGAATCCGGCGATCACCCACAGCGAGAAGACCACCCACACTGCTCGGTCGCCGAACAGCAGGGAATCCGCCCTGGCCAGCCGCAGCGTCTCGGCATCGTAGCGGCGGTGGCGGCGCAGCCCGTGCGGCACCGTGAGCATTCTTCGGGACAGATAGAGGATCAGCGTCGCCCCGAGCGGGAAGAAGATTCCGTTCACCACGGTGGTGATGATCATGAAGGTGCGCCCGGCGTCCTCGGGGAGCCGGTCCACGATCAGATGCTGGTTGTGCTGGATGTTGTATGCCGAGGCGAGGATATTCGGGATGCCGATGGCCAGCGACACGATCACCAGCCGCCACGACCGCAACTTCAGCCGCCAACTGCCGGGCGGTGGGTCGACCAGATCCCTGGCCCTCGGGTCCATGCACAGGTCGAACTGCTTGGCCAGCACCCCGCCATTGGCCCAGCGCAGTGTCCGGTCCGATTCCAGACAGGTCAGCAGCACCCGCCGCAAAGCCGCCGGACAGTTCGCCGGAACTCGTTGCAGCGCAGCATCATCCACCCCGGAGGTGCGGCGTTCCAGCATGCCCTCCAGCGCCGTATCGTCGCCGTGGTCGGTCGCGGTCGCGGTGGAATCGTCGAACGGCTTCGCACCGGTGAGCAATTCCCACAGGACTACGCCGAGGGCGTAGATATCGGAACGGGTATCCAGATCCTCGGCCGTACGCTCGCGGCCGGGATGGCAGGCCTCCAACTGTTCGGGCGACATATACGCCAGCGAGCCGCCGAAATAGGCCACCGGACTGGTGCCGGCCACATTGCGGCTGAAGCTGATATTGAAATCGGCCAGTTTCGGTACTGCCTCGGCGGTGAGCAGGATATTGGCCGGTTTCACGTCGCGGTGCAGCACGCCGTGCGCGGCGGCGTATTCCAGCGCCTCGGCCACTCTGCGGCCCAGCCAGGCCACGGTCTCCGGCCAGCTGAGTCCGGCTATCTCGGCGCGCACGCTGGAATCGGTCGGGCGGATTTCGCCCTTCTCCTCCATGGCCGCGTCGACCGCGTCGAGCAGCAGTTGTCCGCTGCGTTCGGCGGGTGGGGTCGCGCGCACCCAGCGCAGCACCCCGAGCAGTGTGCCGCCGGGCAGGAACTGCATGTACAGCAGCCGCAGTCGGCGCATGGCCGGATCGCGGGCGTCATCGGAGCCGAGTAGCCGCTGATCGAAGACGCGCACGATGTAGTCGTGGTCGAGCTGGGCCAGGGTCTGCGGTTCGGTGCCGTGGTCGGCGGAGATTTTCACCGCGACCAAGCGCTGCATTGATCGCTGCCTGGCCAGGAATACCCGGGCGAATGCGCCGCTGCCGAGTCCGGTGAGCAGATCGAAGTCGTCGATGGACTGGCCGACCTCGATCCGGTCGAGGGCGTCGAATTTCCCCGGACCGGTTCCGATTGTGGTCGGAATGGCGGTCGCCGTCTCGGTCGAATCGGCGGTGGCACGAGTCACGTCAGTATTACGAGTGGACTCCTGGGTTCGGTTCAGCCCGACAGTTTGGTCGGCTTGGACGGTCCGGCTCAGTTCGGCCGCCGCGCGGGTATTGGCGAACTCGGTAAGCACCGAATCCTCGAGCGCCGCCCGGCGGGTGCTCTGGTCGATGTCGTCGGCATTGAGCAGAGCGCGCAATTCCGCCGCTTGTTCCGGATATTCCCGCAGATAATCCTTCGGATCGACACGTTCACCGCTGTGTCTGCGGATGACGAACTCTTCGTACACCAAACCGGCCGGAATGCCGCCCGGTTCGAGTTCCGGAAACTCGGCGCAGTAGTCGAAAAGCCGTTTGCGCGGCGTCGGCGTCTCGGGGAGCCGGATCCAGCGATGTCGCAGGTCGACGCGGATCAATTCGATCAGGGCGGCCCGGCGCAGGGATTCGGCATCGGGAAGAAAGTCGGCGATCTCCGGTGGCCGGCGCGCCGATTCCCATGCGGTCGAGAAGGCCTCGACCACGTCGTTCTCGGTATGCGACGGCGGCTCGTCCCAGTCTCTGGTCGGCTCGGTGCCGAGATCGGTTCGGTGCGTATTTTCAGGATCAGCACTCATTTTTCGGACCTACCTGCTGAGCGGATGTCGAGTATCCGCAGTGGCCGTTCGGTGGATGTGCCGCTGAATTTCCGCCACACCCGACGACATCGTCCCCCGAGCAGTAATCGAAATGATAACTTGCGCCACAACAGCGGATCACCCGATTTCGACAACGATGCGACGGGGAAGAACCAGCACATGAACAACACTGCGGCGCGAGCGACGGGCGCGGAGGCGGTAGCGGAGCGGGACCACGGAGTAACCGGGGAGCGCCGCAAATCGGACTCGGTGCGAGCAGCGGGCGCGGAAGTAGCCGAGCGCGACCACGGAACAACCCGGGAGCAGCGCTGTAAATCGAATACCGTGACGGCCGCGGCGGGTGGCGTCGCGGCGGCGGATTCGACAGCGACGGATTCGACCGCTCCGGAGGCTGCTGAAGCTCCGGAGGTGCAGGCCGCCCGTGGGGTCGCGGTGGGCGGGACCGACGCCGTGCATGCTTCGATGGACTCCAGCATGCCACGCGAATCCGGCCTGTCACGAGGTCCGGCGGCGGCAATCGCGGCGAGTGTGCGTGACGGCTCGCTGACGCCGACCGAAACCGTCGATACCGCCCTGGATCTGATCGCCGCCGAGAACCGAAAGACGAATGCGTTCACGGTCGTTCGCTCCGCTAAGGCACGGGCCGAGGCACTCGCGCTGGAACAGCGTTCCGATCTGGATCTGCTGCCGCTGGCGGGTGTGCCCATCGCGATAAAACACAACATCGCGGTCGAGGGTGAATCGATCCTCGCCGGTTCCACCGCGACCGATACCCGTCCGGCAACCGCCGACCATCCGGTCGTGCGCAGGTTGCGGGACGCGGGTGCGGTGGTGGTCGGGCTGACCGCGGTCCCCGAACTGGGCCTGTGGGGCACGACCGAGAGCGAGGGCCGCATCGGTCGGAACCCGTGGAATTCCGCCCGTAGCTCCGGTGGCTCGTCCGGCGGCTCGGCCGCGGCCGTGGCGGCCGGGTTGGTGCCGGTGGCGCACGGCAACGACGGGCTCGGTTCGGTGCGCATTCCCGCGGCCTGCTGCGGGGTGTTCGGGATCAAGCCGGGGCGGCATACCGTGCCCGCCGAGGTAGGCGTCGATTCCTGGTCCGGAATGGTCGAAAACGGTGTGCTCGCGACGACAGTCGGCGATGCCGCGCTCATGCTGTCTGTGCTGGCCGCGCGCCCGGACCTAGCCGAGTTGGAGCCGCCGGGCCGACTACGCATCGGGCTGGCCGTGGCGCCACCGTCCCGGATGTTCCGGGTCGATCGGCACTGGACCGCGGCGGCCCGCACCGCTGCTTCGGCCGCCGCCGCGGCCGGGCACCTGGTGGAATCGGTGACACTGCCCTACGGCGAATCGCTCGTTTCGGTCGGCCTGCGCTGGTTGGCCTGCGGCGCGCGTGAGGCCGCGAATCTCATCCGCCCCGAACGTCTGCAGCGGCGCACCCGCCGCCACATCGCACTCGGTCGGCTCGTCCAGCGGCTGCGGCTGGTGCGCCCGGCCCAGGTGGACCGGGTCGAGGCGCAACTGCTGGACTTCTTCGAGCGCTACCACGTGGTGATCACCCCGACGCTCGCCGCGCCGCCGCCGCGGGCCAGGGCCTGGCACACCCTGGGGTGGCTCGCGAATGTTGTTGTCAGCGCTCGGTATTCACCGTTCACACCGCTGTGGAATCTGGTCGGCTGGCCCGCCGCGTCGATCCCGATGGGAATGCACCCGAGATCCAAAACACCGGTCGCCGCGCAACTGACGGCACCGCCCGGCAGTGAATCGATCCTGCTGCGCCTCGCGGCTCAACTCGAGTCGATCCACCCCTGGAAGCGAACGGTGAACGATTAACCCGCGATCGCGGGCTGATGCTGCACTGCGAAACCACCGTCGACCGCGCGTGCGGCGAATTCGAGGATGGTGGGTCGGTTGTCGTCGGCGCGCCAGGCCACCGCCAGTTCGCACGGGGCGAGTCCGGCGAGCGGGCGAGCGGTCAGACCCGGCCAGCGGTACATGGGCACATTGTTCTCGGCCAGCAGGCAGACGCCGAGGCCAAGGCTCACAGCCTCCAGCTTGTCCTCGGGGGTCGCCGCCTCGGCGCCGATCTTGGGCTGACGGCCGTTGCGGGCATCGTTGCCGAGCCAGAAATCGCGCACCGCACCGGCCTCGGTGGGCAGTGCGATGAACGGTTCGTCCAGCAGGTCGGCGAAGTCGATGGTCTCGTTCTCGGCCAGCGGATGGTTCTCCGGCAGCAGCACCCAGCGCGGCTCGGTGCGCAGCACCTGCCAGCGGTACCGGTTCGGATCGGGTAGTGGAAGCCAGACCAGGGCAAGGTCGGCCTGTCGACCGGCCAGACCACTGGACGGGTCGGTCCAGGACGCGGCGTGCAGCGCCAGGCGGTGCCCGCTCGCGCTCTCCAGATCGTTGAGCAGCCCGCGGCCGAGCGCGGATTGGATGCCGACGCGCAGCACCTCACCCGCCTCCTGCAGGGAGACGTTGGTGACCTCCCACAGCTCCAGGATCTTGCGGGCGCCTTCGAGCAGCTCCTTACCCGCGACGGTCAGCGCGACGCTGCGCTGGTTGCGGTCGAACAGGACCACGTCGAGCTGGCGTTCCAGCTGACGAATCTGACGCGACAGGGTGGGTTGAGCGATGTGCAGCCGCTGAGCGGCGTTGGTGAAGTGCAGTTCCTCAGCGACGGCGACGAAATACCGCAGGTCGCGCAAATGCGGGTCCATAGCCCCTTGCTATCAGAATCAGTCCTGAATTTCCAGCGTATTGAGGCCGGAAAGTCTGGATATGGCAGCCGAAACAGTCGACAGGTTTGTTAGACACAGCATATGGCTTGTCATGGCCATTTGCATCATCGACTCCGCGAATCTCCAGCACTCGCGACCCGCGCTGCCGCGCACAAGTTAATTGGGCATATGACCAGCAACGATGCAGCGCGGATTGGGCCTGCGGGCCGCGCCGGGGAGGTGCCGAAGTGTGGCCGGTCACTGTCGAGAAACCGGCCCGCAAAGCAGGTGGTGCCGTTATGGGGGGTTGAAGTGATGTTAGTCACAATTGCGTTTGCCGTCTCGTTCGAAAGTCCGGCGACGGCCGTCGCAAGGGTGTTCCGACGCGCGAAGGCGCCGTGGTCGATGACCCGACCACGGCGCCTTCGCCGACCGCTCAGAGGCTGCGTGCCCGGTCCTCATAGGCCTTGCGCTCGGCCACGTCCACATCGTCGAGGAAGGCACTGCTCGAACCCAGCGCCCTGGCCAGTCCATCGGCCACCGGCTCGGGCAGCAGATTCACCAGCTGCGACAGGAATCCGGCCACCGCGGTGACCCGGACCTTGGACTTCGGCTCGGCGATCAGCGCGACGATCGCATCGGCGATCTCCTCCGGCTCGGCCGGGCGCAGCAGCTTCGGGCCGCTCACGCCGGAGCCGAGTTCGGTATTAGTCAGCGTCGGCAGCACCGAGGAGAACGCGACACCCGAACCCCGGTACTCCTCGCGCAGGGTGTCGGTGAAGCCGAGCACCGCATGCTTGCTGGCGTTGTAGGTCGCCAGGCCGGGGATATGCGTCTCGCCGGCGAGCGAGGCGATATTGATGATGTGTCCGCGCTTGCGCGCCAGCATGCGGGCCAGGCTCAGCTTGGAGCCGAGGATCACGCCGTAGACATTGATATCCAGAATGCGGCGGGTGATCTGATCCGGCTCATCGGCGAATCTGCCGGTCGGCATGATGCCCGCATTGTTGATCAGCACATCGATCGGGCCGACTGTGCGCTCGACCTCGTCGAGGAAGCTCTCGAACGAGTTGGGATCGGTGACATCGAGCCGTCCGTACAGTTCGAAATCGCGGGCCGCGCCGGACTCCTTGACCGTGGTCTCGTCGATATCGCCGATCGCGATCTTGGCGCCGAGCGCCTGCAGCGCGGTCGCCGTCGCGAGTCCGATGCCACGTGCGCCACCGGTGATGACGACGACCTTGCCGCGAATCTTCGCCGCGGCGGTGTTGGATTTGCGGAGTTCCCGGTGCCCTCCGTGGTTACGCTGAGCTACCGTCCCCGTCGCTCGCTCCGCGGTCACTTGTTGTCTCCCTTGAGTTTCAGAATTGCCGCAATGTCGATGCGCCGCAGTCCGCGCGCCCCCGCGGCACGCATCGCGCCGAGCCCGAACAGCACCTTCGGCATCTGGTACGGGAACCAGAGCAGTTCCTTCTGCTGGGTCGGCAGGATCGGCGTGGTGATCGCCTTCTGCCTGCAGTACTTGCGAACTCCGTTCGGACCGCCCCAGCGTGCGCCGACACCGGACTGTCCCCAACCGCCCATCGGCAGCGCGAAGCTGAACAGGTTGACGAAGACATCGTTGATATTCACCGCGCCGGCTTCGAGGGCGCGCGCCACACGCTCGCCGCGCTCCTTATCGCCGGTCCACACCGAGGCCGACAGGCCATAGACCGAATCATTGGCCAGCCGAACGGCTTCCGCCTCGTCGGCGACCTTGATCACCGGCAGGGTCGGGCCGAAGGTCTCCTCGGTAATGCAGGACATGGTGTGGTCGACATCGACGAGCACGGTCGGCTCGAACAGGGTGCCGACACCGGTGCGTTTGCCGCCGGTGGTCACCTTGGCGCCCGCCGCGACGGCCTCGTCGACATGCCGCTGCACGATCTGGACCTGGTTCTCATTGGCCAGCGCGCCCACGTCGTATTTGGACTCGCGACCGTCGAGACCCTGGCGCAGATTCTTGACCGCATCGGTGAGCTTGGCGACGAATTCGTCGTAAACCGGAGCTTCGACATACACCCGCTCCACCGAAATGCAGACCTGGCCCGAGTTGAACATGCCGCCGAAGGCGATGCCGTGCGCGGCCCGATCCAGATCCGCGTCGGCCAGCACAATGGCCGGATCCTTACCGCCCAATTCCAGGCTGTAGGGAATCAACCGCTCGACACAGGCGGCGGCGATCTTGCGCCCGGTCGCGGTCGAACCGGTGAACTGGATGTAGTCGGCATTCTCGACCACCGCGGCACCGGTCGCACCCGCACCGGTGACCACGGCGAAGACCGGCGGCGCACCGATTTCGGCCCAGCCCCTTGCCAATTCGATCGCCGAAAGCGGAGTCACCTCCGACGGCTTGAGGATCACCGCGGCACCGGCTGCCAGCGCCGGGATCACATCGATGACCGGCATGGCCAGCGGGAAGTTCCACGGCGTGATCACGCCGACCACCGGATACGGCTTGTACACCGTGGTCAGCTTCTTGACCCGGGCCAGCGGGCTGTGCGGCGAGGGATGGTCGTCGGCGAGGAATTTCCCGGCCCGGCGCGCGTAATAGCCGATGAGATCGGTGGAGAAGGCCGGGTCGATCAGTGCGTCCACGCGGGGTTTGCCCGCCTCGGCCTGCAGCACATCGGCCAGATGCTCGGTGTTGTCGATGATCCAGTCCTGCAGCTTCAGCAGCCATTCCTTGCGCCCGTCGGGGCCGATGGCCTCCCACTCCGGCTGGTACAGGCGCAATTCGCGGATCTTGGCCGCGACCGCGTCGGCGCTCTCGTTCGGCACCGTGCCGACCACCGCGCCGGTGCCCGGATTGCGCACCTCGATGACAGCGGGATCGCTCTTTTGTGGCGCTGTCTTATGTGCCGTTGTCTTCTTGGCGGCGCCGGGCACCGATTCGGTGTTGGTCACTGCTGTTCTCCCACTGACGTTGTGCTGAACCGCTGGTGCTGATCCTGTGAATCAGCTCACTGACCTATCATCGTGACACAAGATTGCACGACTTTCTTGGGTCGATTTGTCAATGGACTCGGCCATATTTGTACTCAGAGAACAATTCGGAGGAATTATGGCCGCTGCCTCGACAGGTCGGTTCGCCGCCGCGGACCCGTTGCGGACCGATTCCGATCCGAACGTCGAGATCGTGCGCGACTGGCTGGCCGAATACGTCTACGAGACGATGCGGACCCAGACGCTGGAGCAGATCGTCGACCGCCTCGACAACGCGATCATCGCCCGCATTCCAGAACTGGCCGACCGCGATATCCGCCGCGATCTCGCGGCCAGCACGCGGGCACACGCCAGGGTCATGCTGAGCGGACTCACCAGTGACACCTTCGATTTCACGCTGCCGGACGAGGTGCACGCCTTCGCGCGCACGATCGCCCGGCGCGGTTTCCACCTGCGCCTACTGCTGCGGACCTATCACGTCGGGCAAGAGGCGGTCCTCGACTACATGAGCGACGCCATCGATGAGCGGCGTCCGCCGCAGGAAATCGAGCGCGCGGTCATGTTGCGGCTGTTCGAGCGATCGACCAGATGGGTCGGCAATTCGGTGGAGGCGCTGACCGACACCTACATGGAAGAACGCGAGCGGATCCTGCGTGCCGATCTCAATCGCCGCACCGAGACCGTCCGCGCGCTGCTCGCCGACGACGAATTGGACCTCGACCAGGCCTCGATTCGGCTCGGATACCGCCTGGCGCAACAACATATGGCGTTCGTGTGCTGGGCCGACGAAACGTCGGGTGATGCCGAGATGAGCGGGCAGCTGGATCGGATCGCGGCCCGGCTCGCGGGTGCGCTCGGCAGCAATCGGGTGCTGACCGTCCCATCCGGGGCGAGCGGCATGTGGGCCTGGGTGGGACTGGACGACGAGGCGCATGCGGCGGAACTGGCCGAGCCCGCTCGACTGGCCGAATTGGTGGCCGGTCAGGTCGATGCGCCGGTGCGGGTCGCGTTCGGGGTGCCCGCGCCGCAGGCCGCCGGGTTCCGGCAGAGCCATCACGAGGCCGTCGCGGCCAGGCACGTCGCCGAGCGCGGTCCGGCGGATCGAGCGCGGGTCACCGCATATCGCGAGGTGGAGATCGCCTATCTGGTGGGCGCCGACGACGCGGCCATGCGCGGTCTGATCGGGCGCGAATTACGCGCGCTGGCGGGCCGTGATGTCAATGCCACAAGACTGCGCGAAACACTGCACGCATATCTGAAAAGCCATCGCAGCCCGGAGGCCACGGCGAAATTACTCGGTGTGCACAAGAACACGGTCCGCTATCGGATCCAGCGGATCGAGGAACTGCTCGGCCATCCGATCGAAGCGCGCAGCCTGCCGCTGGAGATCGCACTGGCCTGCGTCGCCACCTACGGCGCAGACGCCCTACCTTGAAACGCTACGAACTACTCCGCCTCCGCGACCTCGCGTTCGTGGCGTGGCGGCGGTTCGGTGACCGGTGCGACCCGCACATTCGGTAAATCCGCGAGCAATTGCGTGGTCGCTGCCGCGATGGCGTTCACCGCCTTGTCGACGGCTGCCTTGGTTGTGGTGCTCAGGCCGGACACGCCACCGACCGTACGCACATACTGCAGTGCGGCAGCATAGATTTCCTGCTCGGTAGGCGCAGGATCCAGGCCACGAAGGAGGGTGATGTTGCTACTCATGGGAGCACACTACTGCCCATGGTCGGGGTAAGGCAGGCCAAGAAACAGATCCGACAAAGCCAAGCGATTACACAGGTCCATCCAAGATCGATGGTGAACAATCGGGGGTATGCCTGCCCGCGGTGTACCCACCTTGACAACATTCCCCTACGACGAGCTCGACAAGCGGGAAGAGGACCACTGGTCCGGCGCGGCGGTATCGGAGGACGAACTGCGTGCGCTCGCACTCGGCGGCTTCTATTCGGCGCGCTGGGACGCCTTTCACGACGCGCTGCTGCTCGGTCCCGAGCGCGACCATCCGCTCGGTGACCGGCGCGAACTCGCCATCGATACGCTCACCGGCGCATGGGGCATCACCGACGGCACCGAGGCGCAGGCCTCCATGGAACAGTTGCTCGAAGGTATGCACGCGCCGCTGTACGCGATGGTGCATCCGCTGGTGATGGCATCGATCAATGCCAGTGAACGCGACCGGTTCGGTGAGCGGGCCGATCGGCACCGCGCCTTCCTGCGGCAGGTGGGCTCGTTCCGGGGGATGGACAACCCGGAGGCGCTGGTCCGCGATTACGACATCTGGTCCCAGGCGATCAAAATCGGGTTCACCGATCATCTGGCCCGGCCGCTGCCGAGCGATATCCATGCCTGGGATCTGGCCCGGGTGGTCGCGGTGGCTCGAATGGCCTTTACCGCGGGTTATCTCGACGCCGAGGTGGCCTGGGGCTATCTGATGCGGGCACTGCCGCTGGCCCAGCGCAAATACCGGAATTGGCGCCAATTCGGCGATGCTTACCTGACCGGCTGGACCTACTGGCAGGCCTGTGAGGATCTGGCCGAACTCAAGAACGGCGGCGTGGATCGGCGCATGGAACTGCTGCGCCTGTGGTTGCGTCCGACCAGCCCGTGGCGGCGGATCACGCTGCAATCAGTTCCCGTCGGGGAGTGAGCGCAGAATTCCGCGGCCGTAGCGCTGGAACTGTCCGTCATCGACCATGCCGAGGGAATGCCGCTCAACCAGCAATTCCCATTCGGAATAGAGCTGGGCGACGCCCGGATCGGCCGGACCGGCCGCGCCGTCGGCCGAATCGCGCCGGACGGCGAAATTCACCGCACAGGTGACGCGTTCGGTATCGGCCCGATCGGTGCCGGTGAAATGCAACGTGACGTTTCCGTCGTGCACATCGATACCGGTCTCGCCGCGCACCGAGCCGATCTCACCGGGCGTCGTCACGGCGCCGTCGGTGGTGCGCGCCCACATGATGACCGGAATGGGTAGCTCGTGGGCGTACCTGTCGCCGGGACCGATGGAGATGAACAGCAGCCGTCCGGTGGTCGCGGCCAGCAGGCCGAGGCCGGTGCCCGCGGGCGGATGTGCCACGACGATGGCGGTCTCCAGCACGTATTCGTCGACGGTCACATAGCGATGCAGAGCGGCTATCGCTGCCTTGGCTTCGCGCTTGGGGGTCATCCGCCGCACGGCTCGATCGACATCGGCCCTGGTCGGCCCGCTCTTACCCCACTGCGGGGCGGGCGGCTGTAGATCGGGTGCGGCCACATCGATGCGCTGGCTGGCCAGGATCTGACCGTTGATGCGCTCGACGATCTCGGCGGCCGCGGGGAAATCGTGTTCGGCTATCAATACCGGTAGCGGGGTGCGGTCGGCGGGCACGCCGGTGAGCACGGGCGTGGGATAACGCAGATAGATCTCGATGACGACGGCATCGTCGGCGCGGCGGTTCAGCCGAACCTTGAGCAGATCGGTGACCGGCACATCCAGGACGCGCTCGCCCTCGCTGCCCGGGCGTAGAACGATCAGTCGTCCACGGCCGTGCCGCAGTATCGCTGTGGGTGTCCGTAGCTCAACTATGTCCATACCCCCTGCGCTCTTGTGTCGTCGCTCACGATAGGCCGAACATGACATGATTGTGACCACTTGGCGTAACCCGACCGGAGACTTCGGGAACCACGGACGTTCCCCGACCGTTTACCTGTCGAACTACACCAGCTGCCGAACTGCGCGATGTATCGACTAGACCGTACGCGGTAACGTGGCATGTCCGCATCCGAACTACCGGACGGGACGCGCCCGACGCCACGCTAGGCATGCACCGGAGACACCCGGAAAGGACTGGCCGCCCGGCCTAAGCTCTATGAACCGCAAGACTGTGTTTCGCACCCTGGCCATAGTCTCGGGCATTTTGCTCGTGATCTATGCGTTCAGCTATTTCGGCAATGACACGCGCGGCTGGAAGAGCGTCGATACCTCGGTGGCGTTGAGTCAGCTGAACGACAAGAGCAACGTCAAGAACGTCCAGATCGACGACCGCGAGCAGCAGCTGCGCATCGAGCTGAACAACGGGAACGACGCCACTTCCGGCTCCAAGAAGATCATTGCAAAGTATCCGGGCGGAAGTGAGACCTCCAACCAGGTCTTCGACACCGTGCAGAAGTCCGGCGCACCGTTCAACACCGTGGTCAAACAGGACAGCTGGTTCACCCAGATCCTGCTGTTCGTGCTGCCGATGGTGATCTTGTTGGGCCTGTTCATCTTTGTGATGTCGCGCATGCAGGGCGGTGGTCGCGGCGGCATGATGGGCTTCGGCAAGTCCAAGGCCAAACAGCTGTCCAAGGACATGCCCAAGACCACCTTCGCGGATGTGGCCGGCGCCGACGAGGCCGTCGAAGAGCTCTACGAAATCAAGGACTTCCTGCAGAACCCGGTCCGCTACCAGGCGCTCGGCGCGAAGATCCCCAAGGGCGTGCTGCTCTACGGGCCGCCCGGTACCGGTAAGACCCTGCTGGCGCGTGCCGTCGCGGGCGAGGCCGGGGTGCCGTTCTTCACCATCTCCGGTTCGGACTTCGTCGAAATGTTCGTCGGTGTCGGCGCCTCCCGCGTGCGTGACCTGTTCGAACAGGCCAAGCAGAACAGCCCGTGCATCATCTTCGTCGACGAGATCGACGCGGTCGGCCGCCAGCGCGGCGCCGGCCTCGGCGGTGGTCACGACGAGCGTGAGCAGACCCTGAACCAGTTGCTCGTCGAGATGGACGGCTTCGGCGATCGCACCGGCATCATCCTGATCGCCGCGACCAACCGCCCCGACATCCTCGATCCGGCGCTGCTGCGGCCGGGCCGCTTCGACCGGCAGATCCCGGTCAGCAATCCGGATCTGGCCGGACGGCGTTCCATCCTGCGGGTGCATTCGCAGGGCAAGCCGATCTCGCCCGAGGCCGATCTCGACGGTCTGGCCAAGCGCACCGTCGGCATGTCCGGCGCGGATCTGGCCAATGTCGTCAACGAGGCCGCTCTGCTCACTGCCCGTGAGAACGGCGCGGTGATCACCGGCGAGCAGCTCGAGGAATCGGTGGACCGCGTCATCGGTGGTCCGCGCCGCAAGAGCCGCATCATCAGCGAGCACGAGAAGAAGATCACCGCCTACCACGAGGGCGGCCACACCCTGGCCGCCTGGGCGATGCCGGATATCGAGCCGGTCTACAAGGTCACGATCCTGGCCCGCGGCCGCACCGGCGGCCACGCGATGACGGTGCCCGAGGACGACAAGGGCCTGATGACCCGCTCGGAGATGATCGCCCGCCTGGTCATGGCGATGGGCGGCCGCGCGGCCGAGGAACTGGTGTTCCACGAGCCGACCACCGGCGCGTCCTCGGATATCGACCAGGCCACCAAGATCGCGCGCGCCATGGTCACCGAATACGGCATGAGCGCGCGGCTGGGCGCGGTGCGCTACGGCCAGGAGCAGGGCGACCCGTTCCTCGGTCGCTCGATGGGCATGGGTTCGGACTACTCGCACGAGGTCGCGGGCGCCATCGACGAGGAGGTGCGCAACCTCATCGAGGCCGCGCACACCGAGGCGTGGGCCATCCTCAACGAGTACCGTGATGTGCTCGATGTGCTCGCCACGGCGCTGCTGGAGCGGGAGACCTTGCACCGCAAGGATCTCGAGGAGATCCTCGCCGCGGTGGACAAGCGTCCGCGCATTACCGCGTTCAACGATTTCGGCGACCGCGTGCCGTCGGATAAGCCGCCGGTGAAGACCCCGCGTGAACTGGCCGCCGAACGCGGCGAGCCGTGGCCCCCGCAGGCGGCGGCGCTGCCGAAGCTGCCGCAGCGTGAACCCGCCGCGGCCAATGGCTATCCGGACGGCGGCTATCAGGAACCGCGCTACGGCGGCGGTCACCCCCAGCCGCCCGCGCCCGGTTACCCGTTGCCGCAGGCCCCGTCCCCGGCTTATCCGCGACAGGGCGCGACGCACGGCTCGCGGCCGGATTACGGTGCTCCGGCCGGTTGGTCGGCACCGGGCTGGCCGCCGCGCGACGAGCCGCAGCAGCAGTCGGGTCAGCCCGGCTACGGCGGCTGGCAGGGTGAGCCGCAGCCGCGCCACGGCTACCCGCAGCCGCAGCAGCCGTGGGGTCAGCCGGACCGCGGCAACGACGCCTATGACGAGCCCGCCAACGGTACCGGGAATAACGAGGGCGAGAACCACGATTGGGATGGACCGAACGGTCGGCACTGACGCGTGCCGATTAGGCTCGACCATCTGGGTGCGGGGAGATTGCTCGCGCCCGAGATTTTGGAGGTGTCCTCGATTGTCGGCCAACAATCACGTCGGTGGGCCGGGGCATGTGAACGGCGGTGCCGTTGCGAATGCCAGCGCTTTCGACGAATTCGACGAACCGGTCAAGTACAACGGTGCGGGCCCGGCCCAGCCGGACCTGATCGCACTGGAGACTGGCAGCCCATTCGATCAGCCCCGCGCCGAGGCCGCGATCCGAGAACTGCTGATCGCGGTCGGCGAGAATCCGGACCGGCCCGGCCTGATCGATACGCCCGCGCGGGTCGCCCGCGCCTATCGGGAGATGTTCGCCGGGCTCTTCACCGAGCCGGATGCGGTGCTGAACACCACCTTCGACGAGGGGCACCAGGAACTGGTGCTGGTTCGCGATATCCCGCTGTACTCGACCTGTGAGCACCATTTGGTGTCCTTTCACGGCGTCGCGCACGTCGGCTACATTCCTGGCCCCCACGGCCGGGTAACCGGACTGTCCAAACTGGCCAGACTGGTCGATCTGTACGCCAAGCGACCGCAGGTGCAGGAGCGGCTGACCAGCCAGATCGCCGATGCCGTCATGCGCAAGCTGGATCCGCGCGGCGCCATCGTCGTGATCGAGGCCGAGCACCTGTGCATGGCCATGCGCGGTATCCGCAAGCCCGGTGCCAGCACCACCACCTCCGCCGTGCGCGGTCTGCTGCAGTCCAACGCCGCCTCGCGGGCCGAGGCTCTCGATCTGATCCTGCGGAAGTGAGGCACCGCGCGGTGTCGACTCATGCCCCCGATCCTCTCCGGAGCAGTGTCGCGCCGCGCGATAGTCGCTCCTGTGTGGTGATGGGTGTCGTGAACGTCACCAGCGATTCGTTCTCCGACGGCGGCCGCTATCTCGATCCGAGCCTGGCCATCGCACACGGCATCGAGCTGTACGAGTCGGGCGCCGACATCATCGATATCGGCGGCGAGTCGACCAGGCCCGGTGCGGTGCGGATCGACCCGGAAACCGAGGCCGCGCGGGTGGTTCCGGTCATTCGCGGCTTGGTAGCTGCCGGTGTGCCGACCAGTGTGGACACTATGCGGGCCGGTGTCGCCGAGGCGGCGATCGCGGCCGGAGTTTCGGTCGTCAACGATGTCTCCGGTGGCCGCGCCGATCCGGATATGGTGAAAGTCGTTGCGGCAGCAGAGGTTCCGTGGATCCTCATGCACTGGCGGGCGGGCGCGGACTATCGGCACACCGGTCCGGCCGACCACTACGACGACGTGGTCGCCGAGGTGCTCGCCGAATTGACCGCGCAGGTGGACCTGGCCGTAGCGGCAGGTGTGGATCGGTCCCGGCTGGTACTCGATCCCGGCCTCGGTTTCGCCAAGAATGCCGAACACAATTGGGCGCTGCTCGGCGCACTGCCCGAATTGGTCGGCCACGGGCTGCCGATTCTCATCGGCGCCTCCCGTAAACGATTCCTCGGCGCCCTGCTCGCCGATGCCGCGGGGCCGCGCCCACCCGACGGCCGGGAGACCGCCACCGCGACGGTGTCGGCGTTGGCCGCCCTGCACGGGGCCTGGGGTGTCCGCGTCCACGATGTGCGCGCCTCGCTGGATGCTATTGCAGTGACCGACGCCTGGCTGCGTGCCGCCCGAAACAGCACCCGAGGAGCCGCGAAATGACCGCAGCATCGCGCAGCGATGCGATGAGGGGTGGTAGCCGGGAGACGGGTACGCCCGAGCAGCTGGACCGGATCGAGCTGCGCGGCTTGCGCGCCTATGGCTATCACGGCTGCTTCGACTACGAACGCCGCGACGGCCAGGAGTTCCTGGTTGATCTGACGGTATGGACCGATTTCGCCGCCGCCGCGGCCACCGACGACCTCGCGAACACCATCGACTATGGCGCCCTCGCCGAGCGCGCCGTGCAGATCATCCAGGGCCCGCCGCGCAATCTCATCGAAAAGGTGGTCGCCGAGATCGCCGACGATGTGATGACCGATCCCCGCATCCAGTCGGTCGAGGTCGTCGTGCACAAACCGTCCGCGCCGATTCCACACACCTTCGCCGATGTCCGCGTGGTCACCTCGCGGCAGCGGGGAGTCGTGGCATGAGTGAGCGCGAGGTGGAGCAATGAGTTCCGCTGTCCTGTCGATCGGCTCCAATCTGGGCGATCGACTCGCACATCTGCGCAGTGTTGTCGAGGGGTTGGGGGATCGGGTGGTCGCGGTTTCGTCGGTGTACTCGACTGCGCCATGGGGTGGGGTCGAACAGGACGACTATTTCAATGCCGTTGTGCTGGTTGATGATCCGGAGTTCGGCGCGCACGATTGGTTGCGCTTCGGGCAACAGTTGGAGCAGGCCGCCGGGCGGGTGCGCGAGGTGCGTTGGGGCGCGCGCACTCTCGATGTCGACGTGGTGTGGTGTGCCGAGGGCGGCGTGGTCTGCCGCAGCGATGATCCGGAATTGACCTTGCCGCATCCGCAGGCACACAACCGGGCCTTTGTGCTCATCCCGTGGCTGGATGTGCAGCCGGACGCGGAACTCGATGTCGATGGAACCGTGCGGCCGGTGCGCGACTGGCTCGCCGAAATCGACGCGGCCGAGCGCGCCGGAGTCCGGCCGACCGAATTCGTGCTGTCGGCTGCCGCGGAGGGATCGGCGTCGTGAAACTGAAGCCGACCCGGATCCTCGATCTCATCGCCAATGTCGTTGTCGCGGCGCTCATCGCCTGGGTGCTCACGCGGATGGCCTATGGCAGTTTCCCGCCGATCTCGATTTACGCGGGCGCATCGCTTTATCCGGTCGCCGCGATCGAAGTTGCGCTCGGCTTCGTAATCCGCGGACGGGTCAATGAACATCAGATCGGCGACGGCAGCCATCAATTGCATCCGATCACCGCGGCCCGCGCGGTCGCGTTGGCGAAGGCGTCCGCGCAGGTCGGCTCGCTTGCCGCCGGTGTCTGGCTGGGTTTCCTTTTCTGGGTGTTTCCGCAGCGCGGCACCTTGAATGCGGCGGGTGCGGATAGTCCCGGCGCCATTGTCGGGATGCTGGCGGGGGTGGCTTTGGTAGCTGCGGCGCTATGGCTGGAGTATTGCTGTCGGGCTCCCGAGGACCCTTCGGACGATCCGGCAACTACATAGCAAATAATCCCGTTGGAATCACCGCACGGTAATCTGGGCGCGGCTGGCTGATCAAGCTACCCTGGCGTGCATGGTTTCACCCTCCCGTAGCAGCACCTCTCGTCGACGGCGGGACGACGCGGGAAAATTGTTCATCGGCGTATTGATTCTGCTCGGTCTGGTTGCCAGCGTTTTCCTGGTTTTCAGTGACCGTCTGCAGTTTGTTCGGATCGGCTTGGTGGCGGCGCTGTGGGCGGCCGTCATCGGCGCTTTGGCCGCGACGCGGTACCGCAAGGAAGCCACGATCGATAAGGCCAAGGTCCGTGACCTGCAGACGGTGTACGAGCTCCAGTTGGAACGCGAGGTGACCGCCCGGCGCGAATACGAGCTCGGCGTCGAGGCGCGGGTGCGCGCGGAAGTGGGTGCCGATGCGGCCGAAATGGCCGCGCTGCGCGCCGAACTCACCGTGCTCCGTGAGAGTCTGCAGCGGCTCTTCGACGGTGATCTGCCGATGGATCGACCCGCATTGCGCGCCGATGCGACCCGGATTCACGAGTTGCCGAGCGCATTCGGAAATTCGGCCAACAATAGCTCGGCGAATGCCGACACCTGGCTGGACATGGCGTTCCAGCAATCTCCCAGCACCTTTACTCCGGTCTTCGAATCGGATCATCCGGAGCCTCCGCGGTTCGCCAGCCCCTTCGACGATCCGGTGACCGCGGAGACCGCGATCGTCTCCCTCGACGATCTCGATGATGCGGATATCGCCGACGCCGAGGTCGATGACGACCCGCTCACCACCACCGGCGGCTGGGCCGACGCGTTCACCGAGGATCCGGAAAAGACCGGTGTCCCGCCGCGGCTGCAGCCGTTGGAGTACACCGTGTCACCGCGCCTGTCGGAGCCGGAGCCGTCCGAACCCGAGTCGCATGACCTCTCGACACCGGAGCCCGCCCCGACGCCACACCCGGAGCCCACCCCGCATCCGACAACCGCGGTCCCGCCCCTTGGCGCCAGCTCCCGCCGCCGTCGCCGAGTAGATCCGGATGCTGACTCCGGCAACTCGTCACGCCGACTTTCGGTCGCCGAGATCATGGCCAACCTGCAGTCCGAAGAGAAGGGCCGTACCGGGCGCTGATCAGCGCCGAGCGCTGACGGTTCCGCACCAGCGACCTCCACGAGGCGAGTCTTACGAGCGGCCCGTTCGCGGCCCGTCGCGGCCATCGAACACAGCCGAGTCGTGGAAGCGCATGTGCAGCAGGCGCGGGGCTCGGCTATCCGAGGCGTGTGCATCTTGTGCCGAACGGCCCGCCACGGGCGACCACCACGGAGCGAGTCTCGACGGCTCGGACGCGAGACACAGGGGGCCGCGAACACGCCGCGCCGCAGGCGCGGCAAATCCAACACAACACTGCGGTGTAAATCACGCGGGTGCCCCGTGGCATCGGCGAGCTGTGGGCCGATATTCTCGGTGCGGAACGTCTGGTACCCGGCTGTCCGGGACTGGAACGACATCGAGAGGACAACGTTGACCTCGAGAAGCGTCAACCCTGACAACGCTGCTTCGGGTGACCCCGCGCCTGCACGCTTGACGGTGGGAATCGTCTCGGCGGGACGCGTCGGCTCCGCACTCGGCGCGGCGCTCGAGCGCGCCGGACATGTGGTGTTCGGCGTGGCCGCCATTTCCGATGCGTCGGTGCATCGGGCCCGCACTCGACTACCCGAGTCCGAGATCCTGCCGGTCGAGGAGGTGGCCGCACGCAGCGAACTGCTGCTGCTGGCCGTACCCGATGCCGAACTACCCGGGCTGGTGCGCGGACTCGCATCCGCGGGTGTGGTCCGGGCCGGCAGTATCGTCGCGCACACCTCCGGCGCCAATGGCGTCGGCGTGCTTGCTCCGCTGGCCGAGCGTGGCGTATTGCCGCTGGCCATCCATCCGGCCATGACCTTCACCGGACACGATGAGGATGTCGCTCGTCTCGGCAATGCCTGCTTCGGCATTACCGCCGCCGACGAAATCGGCTTCGCCATCGCGCAATCGCTGGTGATCGAAATGGGTGGCGAGCCGGTTCGGGTGCAGGAGGAAAATCGCCAGCTCTATCACGCCGCGCTCGCACACGGCAGTAATCACCTGGTCACGGTCATCCTGGACGCGGTCGACGCACTGCGCGCCGCACTGGCGGGCCCCGGGCTGCTCGGTCAGCAGATCGTCGACGATCAACCCAACGGTCTGGCCGAACGCCTGCTCGCCCCCTTGGCCTCCGCAGCGCTCGACAATGCCCTGCGCCGCGGTCAGTCGGCGCTGACCGGCCCGGTGGCGCGCGGCGACGCGGATGCCGTTGCCGCGCATCTGACCGCCCTGGAAGCGGTCGATACCCGTCTGGCCGCGGGCTATCGCGCCATGTCGCTGCGCGCGGCCGAACGCGCCAAGACCAATCCGGCTCTGATCGAGCTGCTGGAGGGAGGCCGATGATGGATCCGAAATTGCGTGGCACATACCGGCGCGGCGAGCTGACCGTGCACCACGATCCCGACGTGATCGCCGCGGTCTCCAAGGCCCTGCGCGGTGTCGGACGTACCGTCGGCCTGGTGCCGACCATGGGCGCACTGCACGAGGGGCATCTCGAGATCGTGCGCCGGGCCAAGCGGACCAATCAGGTGGTCATCGTCTCGATTTTCGTGAATCCGCTGCAGTTCGGTGCGAACGAGGATCTGGACAAATACCCGCGGACCCTCGACGCCGACGTCGAATTGCTGCGCAACGAAGGTGTGGAGCTGGTATTCGCGCCGAGCGCGTCGGATATGTACCCGGACGGGCCGCGCACCACCGTGCATCCGGGCCCGATCGGCGCCGAGCTCGAAGGCGCCAGCCGCCCGACGCATTTCGCGGGCATGCTGACCGTGGTGGCGAAGCTGCTGAATATCGCGCGCCCGACCGAGGCGTTCTTCGGCGAGAAGGACTATCAGCAGCTCACGCTGATCCGGCAGATGGTGCGTGATCTGAATATGGACGTCAAGATCGTGCCGCTGCCGACGGTTCGCGAACCCGACGGCCTCGCACTGTCCTCCCGCAATCGGTATCTCGATGCGGCACAGCGCGAATCGGCGCTGGCCCTGTCGGCGGCGCTGGCCGCGGGTCGGCATGCGGGCGGGCTCGGCGCCGATGCCGTGCTGGCGGCCGCCCGCGCGGTGCTCGGGGCGACCCCCGGTGTCGATGTCGACTATCTCGAATTGCGGTCGTCCACGCTCGGCCCCGCCCCCGCGAACGGCAATGCGCGGCTGCTCGTCGCCGCCAAGGTCGGCCCGACCCGCCTGATCGACAACACCGCCGTCGCACTCGGCGCCCCTGTGGGCAGTGTTGTTTCGAGCGACCTGCAAGCAGTCGCTAGCGGCGGCCACCCCACACTTCCCGATTCGCGCACCGCCGCGACCGACTCCCAGCCTGCCCAGGCCAATTTCTAGGAAGGGCGACAGCGATGTTGCGCACCATGATGAAGTCGAAGATCCACCGTGCCACGGTGACCCATGCCGATCTGCACTATGTCGGCTCGGTGACCGTCGACCAGGATCTGCTCGACGCCGCCGATCTGCTCGAGGGTGAGCAGGTCTGCATTGTCGATATCGATAACGGCGCCCGCCTGGAGACCTATGTGATCGCCGGTGAGCGCGGTTCGGGTGTTATCGGGATCAATGGCGCCGCCGCCCATCTCGTGCATCCCGGTGATCTGGTCATCCTGATCGCCTACGGCATGATGGACGAGGCGGAGCTGAAGGAATACGCCCCGAAGGTCGTCTTCGTCGACGAGCACAATCGTGCGACCGATCTCGGTTCCGATCCGGCGCATGCCCCGGCGGGTTCCGGTCTGGTCACCCCGCGCTCACTGACAACCGTCTGATGCTGCTGACCATCGATGTCCGAAATACGAGCATCGAGCTCGGATTGTTCTCGGGCAGTGGTAGTCACGCGAAGTTGGCGCGGCACTGGCGGATGCATACCAATCCGCTGCTGACCGCGGACGAATTCGCCATGCAGGTGCGCGGATTGGTCGGTGATCAGGTCGAGGAGATCGTCGGAGTTTCGGCGTTGTCCACCGTGCCGCCGGTACTGCGCGAGATCAGATCGATGCTCACTCGCTATTGGGATCATGTGCCGCATGTGGTGGTGGAACCTGGTGTGCGAACCGGTATTCCGCTGCTCGTCGACAATCCCAAGGAAATCGGCGCGGACCGCATCGTGAACACCCTTGCCGCACATCATCGTTTCGGCGCGGCCGCGATTGTCGTGGATTTCGGCACCGCCACCACCGTTGATCTGGTATCGGCCAAGGGCGAGTTTCTCGGCGGTGTGCTCGCACCGGGTGTGGAGATCTCCAGTGAGGCGCTCATCGAGCGTGCCGCATTGCGCCGGGTGGAGTTGGCGCGGCCGCGTTCGGTGGTCGGCAAGAACACCGTCGAGGCCATCCAATCCGGCGCGATATTCGGCTTCGCCGGTTTGGTGGACGGTCTGATCGATCGGATTCGCGATGAATTCGATGCATTCGCCGGTGACGATGTCGCGGTGGTCGCGACCGGCGCTACCGCACCGTTGATCGTGCCCGAATCGGAGACCATCGACCACCACGAGCCGCATCTCACATTGACCGGATTGCGCCTGGTCTACGAGCGCAATCAGCGCCGTAAGGGTGGTTGATATGCCCACCCGGGGTGCTCACGGATGACCAGGCGCTTTGCCGCCGGTTTCGGCGCTGCTACACTCGCATCCGTGTATTCCCGCGTGAGCACCCAGGAGTGTTGTCGAGGCTGACCTGCCTCGACCGATCGAGGCTGACCAAGTCCCTCGACCGTTGACATACTCCTGGAGATTCGCTGATGCGTTCTTCTGTTCTTTCCCTCGATTCCGCACGTAACGCCCTTTCGGCTACCCCGCCGCTGGATCGTGCCGTCTCCTCCGCATTACCCACGCGCCTGCGTCCCGCCGATCTGCTCCGGCTGACCGATGAGGGCGCCGAAGACGTACTCGCGGGGCGCTATGACCATCTGTTGCCCGCCAATGGAATTTGGCCGGCCGATGAGCGCTGGGCCACCCGGCTGCTTTCCGACGACGAGGTCGATGTCTGGCTGATCAGCTGGACTCCCGGCAAATCCACCGAATTGCACGATCATGCCGGTTCGCTCGGCGCATTGACCGTGCTCAGCGGTGCGCTCTCGGAATTCCGCTGGAACGGAACCGAACTGCGCCAACGCACCCTGACCGCGGGTGATCAAGCCTCGTTCCCGATCGGCTGGGTGCACGATGTGATGCGCGCGCCGGCCGCTAGCGACTGCTTGCAGGTCGCTCGAAACGGCGCCGCTAGCGACTGCTTGCAGGTCGCTCGAAACGGCGCCGCTAGCGACTGCTTGCAGGTCGCTCGAAACGGCGCCGCTAGCGACTGCTTGCAGGTCGCTCGAAACGGCACTGCCGTCGAATCCGTCGGGCCGCTCGATCCGACGCTCAGCGTGCACGCTTATTCACCGCCGCTCACCGCCATGTCCTATTACGAGGTGACCGGCCACGGCACCCTGCGGCGCTCCCGAACCGTCCTCACCGACCAGCCCGAAGGTGATATGTGATGACCCGTTTGTCCATCGATCAGATGCTCGAGAACGCGCGGGCCCGCCTGAATCGGATCTATGCCTTCGAAACGCCGCAGGCGCTCGGTCGGGGCGCGATTCTGGTCGATATCCGGCCGCAGGCGCAGCGTGCACGTGAGGGCGCACTGCCGGGCGCGCTGGTGATCGAACGGAATGTCCTGGAATGGCGTTTGGATCCGTCGAGTTCGGCCCGGCTGGCACTGGCCACCGATCACGATGTGGAATGGATCGTCGTCTGCTCGGAGGGCTTTACCTCCAGTCTCGCCGCGGCCGCGCTGCAAGAACTCGGTCTGCATCGGGCCACCGATGTGATCGGCGGCTATCAGGCATTGAAGGCCGCCGGTTTGCTCAGTGTCGGGGTCCGGGCGCCGCACTTCGCCCGCGAGGTCGAGGCACTGGCAACACTGTAAATTCGGGCCGAACCACTTCCATCTCGAAACATACGGGCGCGCACCGGCTTTCGCATGATTGCCGGAGCGCGCCCGCTTTTCGGCGGGCCGGGGAAGGGCGCGAAACAGGGCATGACGGACCGTTCCGGGCACGGCTGATTCGTTAGCGGCCGGTCGTGCCCGGGCGGCCCGCAAATCGATTTCCGGTGCCCGCTAGTGTTGTTGAACGTGAGCAACCCGAACACGCCTTCATCCGGTCGCTCCGCGGGTTCGGTTCCTGCGGGGCAAGCCAACCGTCCCGCGCCCGCCGCGGACGATGTTCCGGAGCAGATGCGGATTCGGCGCGAGAAGCGCGAGCGGTTGATCGCCGATGGTGGTGATGCCTATCCGGTGGTGGTGCCGCGCACACATACTCTCGGCGAAATTCGGGCCGCCTATCCGGAGCTCGAGCCGGACACCCAGACCGGTCTGCAGGCCGGTGTCGTCGGGCGCGTCATTTTCCTGCGTAATACCGGCAAGCTGTGTTTCGCGACGCTGCAGGAGGGCGACGGCACCAAACTGCAGGCGATGATCAGCCTCAACGGTGTCGGAGCCGACGCACTGGCGGCCTGGAAGGCCGATGTAGACCTCGGAGACTTCGTATTCGTGCACGGTGAGGTCATCTCCTCCCGGACCGGTGAATTGAGCGTAATGGCCGATTCCTGGGCCATGTCGGCCAAGGCCCTGCGGCCGCTGCCGGTGGCGCACAAGGAGATGAACGAGGAGTCGCGGGTTCGGCAGCGCTATGTCGATCTGATCGTGCGCCCGGAGGCCAGGGAAATGGCCAGGACCAGGGTTGCGGTGGTGCGCGCGCTGCGCAATGCGCTCGAGCGCCGCGGCTTCCTCGAGGTGGAGACGCCGATGCTGCAGACGCTGCACGGCGGTGCGGCGGCGCGACCGTTCGTCACCCATTCCAACGCCCTCGATATCGATCTCTACCTGCGAATTGCGCCCGAACTGTTCCTCAAGCGCTGCGTGGTGGGCGGCCTGGAACAGGTCTTCGAGATCAACCGGAACTTCCGGAACGAGGGGTCGGACTCCACGCATTCCCCAGAGTTCGCAATGTTGGAAACCTATGAGGCATACGGCACCTACGATGACTCCGCACGGATGATTCGAGAATTGGTGCAGGAAGTTGCCGAGGAGGTCTTCGGCACGCAGGTGGTAACCCTTGCAGATGGCACCGAATACGATCTCCGCGGGGAGTGGGCGACGGTCGAGATGTACCCCTCGCTGTCGGACGCACTGGGTGTATCGGTGACTCCGGAAACCTCGATCGAGGAATTATTTGCGCTCGCTGATCGGGTCGGACTCGAAATTCCCGAGGACAAGGGCTATGGCCACGGCAAACTTGTCGAAGAACTGTGGGAGCATCAGTACGGCGACAAGCTCTACGCCCCGACTTTCGTGCGTGACTTCCCCGTCGAGACATCACCGCTGACCAGACAGCATCGCAGCAAGCCCGGAGTTACCGAGAAGTGGGACCTCTATGTGCGCGGCTTCGAGTTGGCAACTGGCTATTCGGAGTTGGTCGATCCGGTGATCCAGCGCGAGCGGTTCGTGGATCAAGCGCGGCTTGCCGCACAAGGTGATGACGAGGCGATGGCACTCGACGAGGACTTCCTCGCGGCGATGGAGCACGGCATGCCTCCGACAACGGGTACGGGTATGGGAATCGATCGCTTGTTGATGGCACTCACGGGATTGGGAATCCGGGAAACGATACTGTTCCCAATTGTGCGTCCAGTCACTCGCTGACGATCGGATTGCATAGTTCGGCCCTCGTCTTGGAATTTTTCGAATTCGGGGTATTCTTGCCTCGGGTAATCGGCCTAGTATGCGGGTCGCACGATTTCGAGAGGACGTTCATCTCATGGCAAAGAAGGTCACCGTTAGCCTGATCGACGATGTCGATGGTGAGTCCATCGCGGACGAGACCATTGAGTTTGCGATCGACGGTGTGTCGTACGAGATCGACCTGTCGTCGGCAAATGCGGCGAAGCTGCGCGACGGCTTGGAAGAGTGGGTTTCGAGTGCTCGGCGGGTGAGTGGTCGGCGGCGGGTCAAGGCTGCGGTCGCTGCTCCCGGAGCTGCAAAGAGCCGGGTCTCGATCGATCGTGAACAAAGCGCTGCAATTCGCGAGTGGGCGCGCCGGAATGGACACAAGGTGTCCGCGCGGGGTCGTATCTCGGCCGACATCACCGATGCGTACAACAAGGCCGCGAAGGGCTGAGTTCTTATTTATTTGGGCTGCCGCCCGGGCGAATCGTGCGACGCCCGGGCGGCGGCTCGTTTGTGATAGGCCTTCGATATGAGGAAGGTTCGGAGTCGACTCGATCTTGCTCGCGGTACCAGGACGCGGCACCATGGAACTGTGCGAAGAGCGTCACTGGCGGTATGGAGAGATGAGGTATCGGCGCAGTGACTGGTTTCGTCGGATCGCTATTGCGATTCACTGATGACTCGGGTCGGCAGCAGGAGTTCATGCTCACCCCGGACCAGCAGCGCGTTACCATCGGGCGTTCCCCGCAGGCCGATCTGGCGCTGCGCTGGGACGCGGAGGTTTCGCGGCTGCATGCGGCGGTCGAATATCTCGGCGCGCACTGGACGATCGTCGATGACGGCCTGTCCCGCAACGGCACCTTCGTCAACGGGGAGCGACTCGTCGGGCGGCGGCGGCTGATGGCGGGCGATCGGATCCGGGTCGGTACCTCGCTGGTCTCGTTCCATGATTTCGGTGGCGTTGTCGATGATGCGACGCGGACCTCGACCGGCGCTATTCCCACGCTGCGCTCACTGACCGATACCCAGCGCGCGGTGCTGGTCGCACTGTGCCGTCCATATAAGAACGGTGCGGGTTTCGCGACTCCGGCTTCGAATCAACAGATCGCCGAGGAATTGTTCCTCAGCGTCGATGCGATCAAGACACATCTGCGGGCACTGTTCGCCAAGTTCGGTGTGGAAAATCTGCCGCAGAATCAGAAAAGAGTCCGACTGGCCGGTTTGGCCATGCAAAGTGGGTTGATCTCCGACCGAGACTTGTGACGCGAGCGAGCGTGGACTCTCGCTTAGGTGGCCGAGCGCTTGAACCATGGATGGTCGCGACGGTTGTCGGTGTACTTGAAACATCGCCGGACCGAGTAAATCGGACCAGGTCCGGGTATCGAGGTAGGAGAAATTCATGTTCGCGCTACGACTCGCCGCGCTGGTGGCGGCCACCCTCGCAACCGGCTTGATCGCGGGCGTTTTCTACGCTTATGCGACATCGGTGATGCCCGCGCTGAACCGCACCGACGATCGCGCGATGATCGATGTGATGCAGAAGATCAATGTGGTCATCATCAACCCGTGGTTCATGCTCGGATTCCTCGGCACCGTCGGCTTCACCTTTCTCGCGGCGGCGCTGCACCTCGGCAAGGAACACCGCACCACCTTGATCTGGCTCGGTGTGGCCTTGGCACTCAATGTGATCGCCTTCGCGATCACCTCCGGATTGAATGTTCCACTCAACGACCAACTCGCGGCGGCAGGGGACCCGGCCCAGATCGGTGACCTGGCAAAGGTGCGCGCCGATTTCGAATCCGCTTGGGTCCGTTGGAATATCCTCCGCGCAATCCTGCACACACTGGCCTTCTTGGTGCTGACCGGGGCGCTGTTCGTGGCGGGCATCCAACACGGCCGCACGCAGGCCGCGGGTGCGATTGGCACGCAGCAGGTTTCGCAGTCTCGGCCGATGCCGAGTGTCGGTCCGCAAACCGCCGGTCAGCCGTACCGCGCGCCGATCATGGCTCAGCAGTACGGATTCGGACAGTCTGGTTCGCAGTCGACGGGTGCGCATTCCCTGGCCTAGAGTCGGCCCGCGCCCCGACCGTAATACCGCTGGCTTTCTCTGCCGCTGTCGGCGGGTCGATCACTGATCGACCCGCCGACAGCGGTTTTGGTGTACGAACTCCGAATCCAATAGGGCAGCGGCCGTTCTCGCGGATAAGTACGCCGAATTTCGTCATCCTGGTGGCTGCTGTGGGCGGGGTGGGCAGGAATGCCGCCGCACCGGCTGAAACTGCCTTACGGCCGATCTGCGGGCCGAAAACGGTGCCGCCGTCATTCGACCGAACTGATCGGCCTCGACCTCGCACCGGCGGTGCTATCGGACGTCGCCTTGATCCGCACGGTACTGATGCCCGCGGCCGGGCGAATGATGAGCGAATGGAACTGGTGAGCATCCACCCCGCTGTGGAAGCCGCACGCGCGCATCGAGATCCGCGAGCGCCAGCCCGCACGGCAGGCCCGTCGTCATGGTCGCGGGCAGTGGCAGCAGGTGAATCTGCTTGCCCACCAACATGGTCATCTGCTCGAGGAAAGCCGACCGGTCCCATGGGGAGGGCACACGCAACGTCACGGTCGAAACGGTACCGGACTCATGCGCCTCGAAGTATGGGCGGCGCAGCGGCTGGGGGCGGCGACAATTCGTGCCGAGACTTCGCTGAACTACCTCCATAGCGGCGATAAGTTGCGCTACGTTCTGGAACACGTTCCAGATTTTGGAGGTCTCCATGCGGCGTGTTTCCGGGTCCGCGTTCGTTGTTGCCGTGCTGGCCGTGCTGTGGATTGGTGCGGGTGGTAGTGCGCAGGCCGAATATCCGGTCGACTACAACTTCTTTGCCGGAATTCCGAATGAGCTGGTGAATCATGGTGGCTCGCTGCCGGGTTCGAATGATTGGGGGTGTCGACCCAGTGCGGCGCATCCGAATCCGGTGGTGCTCGCGCACGGTACGGGTGGTGGGGCGCAGACGAATTGGGGGTTGTACGCTCCGCTGCTCGCGAACGAAGGTTACTGCGTCTTCTCGCTGACCTACGGCGCCTACGATCTGCCGTGGCCGATCTCCGCGGTGGGCGGGATGCTGCCGATCGAGCAGAGTGCGGTGCAGTTCGGTGCGTTCGTGGATCGGGTGCTCGCGGCGACCGGGGCGAGCAGGGTGGATGTGGTCGGGCATTCGCAGGGCACGTTGATGCCGAACTACTACGCCAAGCGGCTCGGCGGTGCGGACAAGATCGATAAATATGTATCGATCGCACCGGCCTGGCGCGGTACCAATGCCGGCGGCGGGGCGGATGTGGCCGCATTCGCGGACCGGCTCGGCGCCGGGCCCTACTTCCAGGCGGCGGCGGGTTCGCTGTGCCAGGCCTGCACCGAGCTGTTGCGCGATTCGGCGTTCCTGCGGGATCTCAACAGCGACGGCGTCTACGTTCCCGGCATCACCTACACCAACATCATGGCCGGCCTCGACGAGATCGTCGTCCCCTACGACTCGGGCTTCGTGCCCGGGCCGAACGCGACGAGTATCGTCGTCCAGGACGGCTGCGCGACCGACTTCTCCGAACATCTGGCAATCGCGGGCAGTCCCCGCACCGCCCGCTTCGTGCTCAACGCCCTCGATCCGGCGCATGCACGTGAGGTGCCGTGTGAGTTCGTCCCGCCGTTCACCGGGTAACACCACGCCTGGGAACGGTGACCGGCGATTTCGCTGAGGGCAAAACCTGAGCGGAAACGTATCCCGCAACTAGCACGTTATGAGTGAATGACCGTGCTGTCGCCGGTCCCCAATAGGGTGGACTGGAGGCGGCGTAATCCCCTGCCAACTAGAGTGGAGGCCGGGGCCGCAACCCCCGGGCTTCATGGCAGGCTGACGCCACAGAAGCGTCGGACGCCAGAATGTCGGAGCAGGAGAGTGAGGGAGCGATGTTCGAGAGGTTCACCGACCGCGCGAGGCGCGTCGTTGTCCTGGCCCAAGAAGAGGCCCGGATGCTCAACCACAACTACATCGGCACCGAGCACATCCTGCTTGGGTTGATCCACGAGGGCGAGGGTGTAGCGGCGAAGTCGCTGGAATCCCTTGGAATTTCGCTGGAGGGTGTGCGCAGCCAGGTGGAGGAGATCATCGGCCAGGGCCAGCAGGCCCCGTCCGGTCACATCCCGTTCACCCCGCGTGCCAAGAAGGTGCTGGAACTGAGCCTGCGCGAGGCGCTGCAGCTCGGCCACAACTACATCGGCACCGAGCACATTCTGCTCGGCCTGATCCGTGAAGGTGAGGGTGTCGCGGCGCAGGTGCTGGTGAAGCTGGGTGCCGATCTCAACCGGGTGCGCCAGCAGGTCATCCAGCTGCTGTCCGGATACCAGGGCAAGGAACCGGTCGAATCCGGTTCGCGCGGCGAGGCCGGGACCCCGTCCACCTCGCTGGTGCTGGACCAGTTCGGTCGCAACCTGACCCAGGCCGCCCTCGAAGGCAAGCTCGACCCGGTCATCGGCCGCTCGAAGGAAATCGAGCGCGTCATGCAGGTGCTGAGCCGCCGCACCAAGAACAACCCGGTTCTGATCGGCGAGCCCGGTGTCGGTAAGACCGCCGTGGTCGAGGGCCTTGCGCAGGCCATCGTCAACGGTGAGGTGCCGGAGACGCTGAAGGACAAGCAGCTCTACACCCTCGACCTGGGTTCCCTGGTCGCGGGCAGCCGCTACCGCGGTGACTTCGAAGAGCGCCTGAAGAAGGTGCTCAAGGAGATCAATACCCGCGGCGACATCATCCTGTTCATCGACGAGCTGCACACGCTCGTCGGCGCGGGTGCCGCCGAGGGCGCGATCGACGCCGCTTCGATCCTGAAGCCGAAGCTGGCCCGCGGTGAGCTGCAGACCATCGGTGCGACCACCCTCGACGAGTACCGCAAGTACATCGAGAAGGACGCCGCACTCGAGCGCCGCTTCCAGCCGGTCCAGGTCGGCGAGCCGACGGTCGAGCACACCATCAATATCCTCAAGGGTCTGCGCGACCGCTACGAGGCGCACCACCGGGTGTCCATCACCGACGGCGCGCTGGTGGCCGCGGCTACCCTGGCCGACCGCTACATCAACGACCGGTTCCTGCCGGACAAGGCGATCGACCTGATCGACGAGGCCGGTGCGCGCATGCGCATCCGTCGCATGACCGCCCCGCCGGACCTGCGCGAATTCGACGACAAGATCGCCGATGCGCGCCGGGAGAAGGAAAGCGCCATCGACGCGCAGGACTTCGAGAAGGCGGCGCGGCTGCGCGATAAGGAAAAGCAGCTGGTCGCCAAGCGCGCCGAGCGCGAAAAGCAGTGGCGCTCCGGTGATCTGGATGTCGTGGCCGAGGTCGACGACGAGCAGATCGCAGAGGTGCTGGCCAACTGGACCGGTATCCCGGTGTTCAAGCTCACCGAGGAGGAGACCACCCGTCTGCTCCGCATGGAGGACGAGCTGCACAAGCGGATCATCGGTCAGGAGGACGCGGTCAAGGCCGTGTCGAAGGCGATCCGCCGTACCCGCGCCGGTCTGAAGGATCCGAAGCGTCCCTCGGGCTCGTTCATCTTCGCCGGTCCGTCCGGTGTCGGTAAGACCGAGCTGTCCAAGGCGCTGGCGAACTTCCTGTTCGGCGACGACGACGCGCTCATCCAGATCGATATGGGCGAGTTCCACGACCGCTTCACCGCATCGCGGCTCTTCGGTGCCCCGCCCGGGTACGTGGGCTACGAAGAGGGCGGCCAGCTCACCGAGAAGGTGCGCCGCAAGCCGTTCTCGGTCGTTTTGTTCGACGAGATCGAAAAGGCACATCAGGAGATCTACAACACCCTGTTGCAGGTCCTCGAGGACGGTCGTCTCACCGACGGCCAGGGACGTACGGTCGACTTCAAGAACACCGTGCTGATCTTCACCTCGAACCTGGGTACCTCGGACATCTCCAAGGCGGTCGGCCTGGGCTTCACCCAGTCCAACGCCGAGGGTTCGAACTACGAGCGGATGAAGCTCAAGGTCAACGACGAGCTGAAGAAGCACTTCCGGCCCGAGTTCCTCAACCGCATCGACGATGTGATCGTCTTCCACCAGCTCACCACGGATCAGATCGTGCAGATGGTGGACCTGATGATCGGCCGCGTCGCCAAGCAGCTGAAGAACAAGGACATGGAGATCGAACTGTCCCCGCAGGGCAAGGCACTGCTTGCCAAGCGCGGCTTCGATCCGGTGCTCGGCGCTCGGCCGCTGCGCCGGACCATCCAGCGTGAGATCGAGGACCAGCTGTCGGAGAAGATCCTCTTCGGCGAGATCGGTCCGGGACAGACCATCGTGGTCGACGTCGAGGGCTGGGACGGCGAGGGCTCCGGCGAGAACGCCAAGTTCACCTTCACCGGCAAGGCGAAGCTGACCAAGGCGGCAGCGACCGAGGAGAAGCCGGAGGTCGTGCTCACGGGTGCGGGCGAAGGCACCACCACGGCCGAGGCCGCAGGCGAGTAAGTCGCAACGTGTGGAAGATGCCGCCCACCGGATTTCCGGTGGGCGGCATTTTTCTGGAATTCGCACGCTCGAGCAGCGGCGTACCGTGGGGAGCGGTCATTCGGACAACTATCACGGGGGTGCTAGGTGACAAATTCAGATCTGACATTGATCGCGGTTCTGCTGGATCGGTCGGGTTCCATGCAGGCGATCAAAACCGATACCGAGGGCGGCTTCGATGCCTACATCGAAGAACAGCGCAAGGTGCCGAAGTCGACGTTGGTGACGCTGGCTCAGTTCGATACCGAATACGAACTGGTCTATGCGAATCGGCCGATCACCGAGGTGCCGCCGCTGAGCCTGCAGCCGCGCGGTGGAACCGCACTGTACGACGCGTTAGGGCGGCTGGTCACCGATGTCGGCACCGAACTCGCGGCCCGTCCCGAGCGCGAGCGGCCGGGCACGGTGATCGTCGTGGTGCTGACCGACGGGCACGAGAATTCCAGTCGGGAGTGGACGCATGCCGCGGTGCGGGCGTTGATCACCCAGCAGCAGGAGGTGTACTCCTGGGACTTCGTATTCCTCGGCGCGAATATGGATGCGGTGGCGGTCGGCTCCGAGCTGGGCTTCGATCCCCGTCGCTCGCTCACCTACGGCGCGACACCGGCGGGTGCGGCCGGAGTATTCGCCTCGGCGGCGGCGTATTCGGCGCGGCGCAGTATGGCCGCGCCCGGACAGGCTGTGGATGGTTTCACCGATGCCGAACGGCGGGCGGCGAATCCGGACGGGCAGTAGTTTCGCAGGCCGGTGGTGGTGCCTGCCGCCACTGAGTCGCGCGGCGGAACCGCGCTCCAGGGATGGGGCCGCACCGAACTCGCTGCCGTTGCGATTACGAGCGACCGGGCACGCTGATTGTCGAGGTGCGCACCGACGGGCACGAGAGTTCCGGGGCTGATCGAGGGCCACATCGGCGCGAGGCCGCGGTCGCGAGGATTGCGACCGCGGCGTTGTAGCGGCGGGTTCATGTGCGCATCCGCGCCGCGGGACGGTTAGGCAGTGGGGTTCGTGAACCGGGCGAGGGCTGGGACGAAGGCTTGGGCCAATTCGCCGGGGACGATCAGTTCATCGATGCCGTACTTCTCCCTGCGGTATTCGAGCACCTCGGTGACGGTGGCCGGATCGCCGTCGAGCACGCCCGCCGAGCCGGCGGCGCGCAGTCCGTCCGCGGTGAGTCCGAGCCGCTTGCTCAACCAGAACGGCAGTTCGTCACCGATGCCGACCAGTTGATGGGTGAAGCGCACATCGCGATCGGTGTTGTCCCGCACCACCCGTACCATTTCGGCGAGATCGGCCTCGGTGGCCTCAGGTCCGGCGGCCAGTAGCACTCGATCGGCGAAACCTGCTGCGACAGCGAGCATTCGAGGTCCATTCGCGGCGACGACGATCGGCGGCGCCGGATCGACCTGTTCGCGAACGGCATGCACGGTCGCGATGAGTAGCTCGCGGCGCTGGGCCGGCGAACCCCAAGGCATGCCGAGTCGTTCGGCCTCGGCGTTCGCATCGGGACGCCCCGACCCGATGCCGAGTTCGAATCGTCCATCCGAAAGCAGTTGCAGCGCAGCGGTTTCCCGCACCGTGACGGCGGGGTTGCGCAGGGGAGCGGCCAATACGTTCGGGCGCAGCCGGACCGTGGTGGTCACCGCCGCGGCGGCCGCGAGCGCCGGGAAGGGCGAAGGGGTGTTCAGTGTGTCCGGAAGCAGGATCGTCCGGTAGCCCTGCTGCTCGGCGCTCTGTGCCGCGCGGGCCCATTCGGCGCCGGAACGCGGTGTGATGACGATGCCGAAGGTCATGCTCATGGTGTGGTCTCCCGTGATGCGAATGATGATTGGGTCGGTGTGCGGACGTGTGCCGGCGATATTCGTCGCGGTGCCCGCCGCCCATGGGGCCGATGCGGCGGGCACGGTCTTTGCCGAATGGCTCAAGTGGTGGGAGTTTCGCCACCGCGCGGTTTGCCGCCGCGTTCGCGCAGCACCGCCAGCCGACTCCGATATTGGTCCTCGGTGATCTCGCCGCGCGCGAATGCGGTACGCAGCGCGCCGATTCCGCTCTGGTGTCCCCAGAACCGCCGCCGCGCGAAGACGACGATGACGATGAAGGTGACCCAGAACAGCAGCGGAAAGATCCAGAAGAACGGCCAGGGATGCCACCCGCCGTCATAGTGATCGGCCAACAAGGTCATGGCTTCGGGTTGAGTGAAAATGTTCATGCCCCAACCCTGCGCCCGAGGCCCCCACCCGGACATCGGCCTGTCGACGATAGTCGCCCTACGCCTGTGCGCGTATACGGCCTCGCATAACCACTGGGCTCCTCGCACACGGGGTGCGAGGAGCCGGGAAGTCAGGCGAGGGCGGCGTCGAGGGTGATGTTGTCCACCCCGGCGAGGGCCTTGCTGACCGGGCAGCCCGCCTTGGCGGCGGCCGCCGCGGCGGCGAAGCCGTCGGCGTCCAGGCCGGAGACCCGGCCACGGACGGTGAGTTTGATGGCGCTGATGCGGAAGCCGCCGTCCGGATCCGGGCCGAGGGTCACATCGGCGGTGACGTCCAGGCTCTCGGGCGTGCCGCCGGCATTGCCGATCTGGGCCGAGAGGGCCATGGCGAAGCAGGAGGAGTGCGCGGCGGCGATCAGTTCCTCGGGGCTGGTGGTGCCGTCGGCGTCGTCGGCGGCACGCTTGGGGAAGGAGACGTCGTACTTGCCGACACCGGAACTGGCCAGCTCGACTTGGCCGGAGCCGTCCTGGAGGCCACCGGTCCAAGCGGTGCGCGCGGTACGTGTGGGCATCACGGTCCTTTCGAAGATGTGTGAATCACAATTCGCAGTCGAACCTACCCCCGCCGCCCCGGCGACGCGTGCGAAGGCGGCAGCCGGAATCGAGTGCCGCAGCGGGTGACGGTCAGGCGCGCTCGGCCGTGCGCCGATCGAGCTGTTCGAGCACCAGCGGCCAGGCCTGCGAATGCCGGTCGCGGGCGGCTTCATCGGCAAATCCCGCGTGCGCCAGGCGAAGCCGGGTGCCGGCGTCGGTCGGTACGAGCTCGACCGTCACAACGGTCTCCGCGCCCTCGGTGCCGCCCGCCCCGGTCACCCAGGTCAGCTCGACGATCTGATCCGGAACCAGGCGCAGGAACCGTCCGTGGTGCGGGCTGCGCATGCCCTGATATTCGGTCTCGAAGAAGAACGGCTCGTTCACGGCCGGTCGCATGAGGACCGAGCCGGGGGTCGCGAACCAGTGGTCGAACCGCTCGGTCCAGGCCCGGTACAGCGCCGGTGGCGACGCCGTCATCGTGCGCTCGACTTCGAGCCCAAAGGGTCGCGACGACAGATCGGGTACCCGCACTGGTTCGATCATGCTTCGGACTGTACCGCCGGATCTGGTCACTCCGGATTGGTGACGCGCGCCAGCACGATGCCGCCGAGAATCAGCGACAGCGCCAGCAGCCGTCCGGCGCTCATCGGATCCTTGTTGACCACGACACCGAGGCCGATCGCGCCGATCGCGCCGATTCCGGTGAAGACCGCATAGGCCGTGCCGACCGGCAGCGTCTGCATGGCCCGCGACAGCAGGTACACCGCGACCGCGCCGAGTACGAAGCAGATGACGGTCGGGACGAGGCGCGTGAAGTTCTCGGTCGGCTTGATGCTCTGCGACCAGATGATCTCCACCACTCCGGCGACGCCGAGAATGATCCAGTTCATCAGTCCTCCGATCCTTTCGAGCGATCCGCGAGCAGTCGCTGGCGACCGGCCAGCTTGCGCGCGGATTCCATTGCGGCCGAGTAGGACTCGTCATGCTTGCCGCGCAGATGAGCAAGTGCCGCGTCCTGCCTCGAGTTGGCGAGTTCCGCATTGACGAAGACGGTGTCGGTGACGGCGAAATGGCCCGCGAAGAAGTCGCGGAGGTAGCGCTCTTGGTAGTCGAAGGCTGCCTTGGGAGCGCCGGGTGCATACGATCCGCCGCGTGCCGAGACGACGACGAATCGCCTGTGGCCCAGAGACATTCGCGGAAAGGTCACCTGATCGAGCCAGGCCTTGAGTGCCGCCGGGATCGAGTAGTTGTACATCGGGGTGCCGATCAGAATCACATCGGCGGCCAGCACCTCGGCCAGCAGCGGCTGCACTATCACCCAGGCGGCGGCCTGTTCCGGTGTGCGGACCAGTTCGGCGAGGCGGTTCAGATCGGTGCCGGGTTGGGCGAGGACGGCGTCGCATAGTTCGGTCCATGCCTCGTCGATGAAGGGCACTGGCTCGGCCGCCAGGTCGCGATAGATGTAGCGGCTCTCCGGATTCTCGGCGCGCCACGCCTCGGCGAATGCCGCGCTCAGTTCCCGACTGATGGAACGACGCCGGGCGCTGGCGTCGAGGTGCAACAACGTGCTCATGATCTCTCCCGCGAATTTAACTGGACACTATGTCCGGTTGATACGGTACCGATAACTGGACATTCTGTCCACTTACTTGAAAGTCGAGTACAGTCGGGGCCGTGAACAGCGATATGGACCTGCTCAGCGGGTATTCGGAGCCCGCGGTACCGACCGAGCGCGCGGACGCGGCCCGCAACCGAGCCAAAGTGCTCGCCGCGGCCGCCGAACTGTTCGCAACGCGGGATCCGCGCACTGTCACGATGGACGACATCGCCAAGGCGGCGGGGGTCGGTCGCGGCACGTTGTATCGCCGCTATCCGGATAAGAATTCGATCGCCGTCGCACTGCTCGACGAACATGAACGCGCACTGCAGGAGCAGCTGTTGCGCGGTGAACCACCGCTCGGTCCCGGCGCACCACCCGCCGAACGGCTCGCCGCCTTCTACGCCGCCATGGTCGAATTATTGGACGGGCACGCGGATTTGGTGCTCGGCGCGGAGACCGGCGGCACGCGGTTCGCCACCGGTGCGTACGGCTTCTGGTTCCTGCACGTCCGGTCGCTGTTGGTGGCCGCCGGCGTCGCGGAACCGGACGCCATGGCCGATTCGCTGCTCGCGCCGCTGGCCGCCGAGGTCTACCGGCATCAGCGGGCACGGGGTCTCAGTTCCGCGCAGATCGCGGCAGTGCTGGCCGAACTGGCCCATTCCGTGCTGTCCGAGCCCTGAATGCATCGAACCGCTGACGAACTGCTGTCCGCCAACGGTTTTCGGTGCCTCAGGAATCAGGCCATATCGCGCCGCTGCACCAGCCACATCGTGCCCACCGCGAAGAGCGCCACATACACCACCAGCGCGATGAGCGACTGAGTCCGCGACAGGATGTCGAGCACACCCGGTGTCGACGGCCCCTCGACGGTCCGCATCGCACCGGCCATCGAACCCGCTGCCGTACCGGGCAAATGATCGGTGAGCACCTTGATCGGGCTGAAGATCGCCGCGACACCGCGCAGCAGATTCTCCACAACCAGCACCCACACCAGCCCGAGTCCGACGGCCAGTGCGGGACCGCGTGCGATCGCCCCGATCAGTGCGCCCGCCAGCGTCCACATGCCGAGAATCGCTGTGCCGGTGATGATTCCGATCACCGCCTGTCCCAGTCCGGGCAATGCGAGCGATTGTGATCGGGTCATCGCGATAATCGAGGCGACCCCGATATCCGCCACGAATGCGACGCACACCAGCCCGATAACCGTGATCGCCAGGCTGATCAGCGCTCCGCCGATGGCATTGGTCCGCGACGGACCTTGGGTGAGCACGGTTTTCCAAGTGCCCCAGCCATATCCACTGCCGATGGTCAATGCGCCGAGGATGAGCATCAGCGCGCCACCGAACATCGCCATGCCCTGGGTGAAAACCTCCGGCACCGCGGCGGGCAACATCTGATGCAGCAGCACGTCTTTGGGCACGCCGTTCGACATCGTCTTCATATCGCCGGAGGAGTAGGCGAGGTAGTTGAAGAGGTAGGCGAAGGTCAGATTCAGCAGAATCCAGGTGCCGAGAATAATCCAGAATGCGGGCCACTTACGCAGTCGCAGCATTTCCGCTTTCGTGCTCGCCATCAGGTCTTTCATTGTCCCGTTCATTTCGCAGGCGCCAATTGGGTCATTTCGAAGAACACGTCTTCCAGGGACTTTTCATCGGTCCGCAGTTCCAGCAGATCCGCGCCGGATTCGACGACCGCACGCGCGACCACCGGCGCGCTGTCCGCACCGGCCTCGATCCGAATACCGCCCGCGGTCAACATGGCCGAGCGCTCGCCGACCACCCGGCGCACTGCGGGAAATGCCACCTCGAGCGGTTCGGCCCGCAGCAAAAGCGAAGAGGCGCCGCGCAATTCGGCGACCGTGGATTCGGTGAGCAGTTGCCCGCCGGAGATCACACCGACGCGATCACAGATCTCCTGCACCTCGCTGAGCATGTGGCTGGACAGCAGCACGGTATGACCGTCACCGGCGAGAGTTGTGATGAGCTCCCGCATTTCGGCCATGCCCTGCGGGTCGAGGCCATTGGTCGGCTCATCCAGGATCAGCAGATCGGGACGGCCGAGCAGAGCCGCGCCGACGCCGAGGCGCTGCTTCATGCCGAGGGAGTAGGTGCGGAATTTGTCGTCGGCGCGATTGGCGAGGCCGACGCGGTCGAGTGCGTCCTCCACATCGGCACGCTCGAGGCAGCGGTATTTCGCGAGTACCCGCAGGTTGTCGCGGCCGGTGAGGTAGGGGTAGAAGCCGGGGCCCTCGATGAGGACGCCGATGCGGCGGACCACGGCGGGATCGCCCGGGGTATGGCCGAGCACGGTGGCGGTGCCCTCGGTGGGGCGGATCAAACCGACCAGCATTCGCAGCGTGGTCGTCTTGCCCGCGCCGTTCGGACCGAGGAAGCCGTAGATCTCGCCGGGCGCGACATTTATATGCACGCGGTCGACGGCGGCGTGGGTGCCGTAGCGTTTGGTCAGCCCTGCGGTGACCACGATGGAATCTGTCATGCACCGAGAATCCGCCCCCGACCAGGGGTGACACATCCGTCGCGCGGCGATGCTCGACGTACGTACGGCGGCCTACGAAGCACGGTGACAGCGGATGCGACGACTGATTTCGCAGGCACACGGGTAACTTGTCGGGAATGCCCAAAACGTGGCTGTCACCTCGACCGATGGCCCGCGACGCGACCGTTGGGGCACCAACGGCCGGCGAAATATCCGGGGAGGCTGGGGAGCATACGTAGCGCGGCGGACGTCTTGGCGCGTCCGGGCTAATAGGCTGCAAGTGTGACAGCGCCAGGGGAATCGAAACGTGGCCCGGTCGTGCAGGACTGGGTGCTCGCGCTCGTCGTCGCGGCGATCCAGGTCGTCGGGGGACGCAATGCCAACCTGCGCCAGACCGGAGTGCACTCGCTCGACGCATTCGGCTATGTGCTGTTGCTCATCGGACCGGTGGCGTTATTGCTACGCCGTTCCTACCCGCTGCCCGCGCTGCTCGTGACGATCGCGTCCTGCGCGGTGTACCTGCTGGGCGGCTACGGCTACGGCCCGATCTTCGTCTCCCTGGTGATCGCATTCATCAGCGCCGCGATCGTCGGATCGCGCTGGTGGACATATCCGCTCGCGCCGATCGGCTATCTCGCGCTGCTCTGGCCGCTGCCCGCGCTGGTCGGACATCCGGCCGACCCGTGGCTGGCATTCGGCATGATCGCCTGGCTGGGTGTGCTGGTCGCGATCGCGGAGGGGATCCGTCAGCGCCAGGCGGTGCTGGTAGCGCGCAGGCAGCGGGCCGAGGCGGCGCGCCGCGATGAGGAGGCGCAGCGTGAACGACGGGCCAGCGAGGAACGGCTTGCCATTGCCCGTGAGCTGCACGATGTACTGGCACATAGCCTTTCGCTGATCAATGTGCAGTCCTCGGTCGCGCTGGAGCTTTTCGACAAGAAGCCGGAACAGGCCGAATCGGCGCTCGCGGCGATCAAAACGGCGAGTAAGGATGCGTTGGCCGAGGTGCATACGCTGCTGCACGCCATCCGCAGCGGCAGCCCGACACCCGGCGCGGCCGAAGTGGATGAATCGGATGTCGAGCCGGAATCCGCGCCCGCGCGCCGCGAATCCGAACGGGCCCAAGATAATCCGGTTGCCCACAGCGTCGAGGCCCGGCCGCCCGCACCGCGGAGCCCGGCCCCGAGCATCGAGGACCTGGACGCACTGCTGCAGCGCACCCGCGCCGCCGGTCTCACGGTCGACACCCGCATCATCGGCACCGCACACAAACTGCCCAGCGTCGTCGATGTGGCGGCGGCCCGCATCATCCAGGAATCGCTGACCAATGTGGTCCGCCACGCGCCCGGCGCACCGGCCGCGGTGACCATCCGCTATGCCGCCGATTCGGTCGAGATCACCATCGACAACGCTCGCGCCACCGGCACACAATCGAAGTCCGGACCGAGTGGCGGCAACGGCATTCTCGGCATGCGCGAACGCGCACACGCCCTCGGCGGTCAGCTCATCGCGGGGCCGCGGCCCAGTGGCGGATTCCGCGTGGTGGCCCGGCTACCGTCCCAGGTGGTGGCTCAGGAGGAGGCGCGATGAACGGCGGCAATTCGAGGGACGCGGGTGGGCCCGTCCGAGTATTGGTTGCCGACGATCAAGCCTTGGTGCGCGGCGGTTTCGTCGCGCTGCTCGACGCGCAGGACGGGATCGAGGTGGTGGGCGAGGCCGATAATGGCGAACAGGCCGTCCGCATGACCCGCAGCCTGACCCCCGACGTGGTCCTGATGGATATCAGAATGCCGGTCCTGGACGGCCTTGCCGCCACCAGAATGATCGCCGAGGATCCGAAACTCGCCGAGGTGAAGGTGGTCGTGCTGACCACCTTCGAACTCGACGAATACGTCTTCGAAGCAATGCGCGCGGGCGCGACGGGGTTCCTGGTCAAACACACCGAACCCGCCGACCTCGTCCGCGCCATCCGAGTCGTCGCCGCGGGTGACGCGCTGCTCTCACCCGGCGTCACCCGCCGCCTCATCGCCGAATTCTCCGCCCGCGCCAAACAACCCCCACCCGCCGCCTTCACCGAACTCACCGACCGCGAGCGCGAGGTCATGACCCTGGTAGCCGAGGGCCTCACCAATGCCGAAATCGGCGAACGCCTATTCATGAGCCCCGCCACCGCCCGCACTCATGTCAGCCGCATCCTCATGAAGCTGGACGCGCGAGACCGCACCCAACTCGTGGTCATGGCCTACGAATCCGGCCTGGTCCGCCCCGGCTGGCAATAACGCTGTCGCTCGCGAAGTAGCGGCGGGCGGTCGGGTGGTACATGGCGGGGATGGCAACCAACACGGCCAGGATGTGTCCGGTGCGGAAGGTGCCGGTGATCACCGCGGATGCGGTGAGGTTGTCGAACAGGTCGCCGATTTGCTTGGCGGACAACATGGCTGCCAGTGGTTCGATGATCAGCGAGGCCAGGCCGATTACGCCGATGCCGACGGTGAGCACCATCCTGGCCCAGCGGGCACCGCGCGCCATCTGGACCGCAACGCCGAGAACCACCAGGTAGATGCCGCCGCGAATAACCAGACCTGTTGCGAGCGAGCCGATATCGGCATTCGGGCGGTCCAATTGCACGGCGGTGTAGGTGATGGCCTCGCCGACACCGCAAAGCAGCGCGATGACGAGTGCGGTGAATGCGACGGAAACCGAGCGTGGCGGGTCGGTTCGTGGCCGTACGGAAAAGGCAGTGCCGGTCATACAACCGACACTGCCTTTCGTGGTCCGAACTCCGGATCAGCCTGCGGTAGCGGCTGTTTCTCGTACCGGAGTGCTATCGCGCGTGGCGAATTCGGTGAGCGCCGCGAAACCGAGGCCGAGACAGGCCCACAGAGTGGCCGTCTCGCCGAGCGATGTCGCACGGAACTGCCACAGCAGTACGGCCGGGAAGTCGTCCTTCACCTCGTTCACACCGGGCAACAGGATGTACCCGAGTACGACGATCAGCACGAATGCCGCGACCCCGGCGATCAGCCGTACCGTACCGAGTTGCGCGGCAAGCAGTTTGTAGACGTACAGCCCGATACCGACGGCAGCCAGCCCGAGTAGCACCGCCGCCAACCACAGCAGGGTGCGCTGGTTGATGGTGTCCGGTTCACCCACAGCGGGCGGATTGGCCGGGTACTTGAAGAACGGCACCGCCACGATCGCGGTCCAACCGGCCAATGCCAATCCGAGCGCGAGCTTCGGCCCCGACAAGGCGGTGTACCGGCGTGCGAAATGCGCGACCGAAGCGAAGATCGCCCCGAGCGCGAGCCCGGCGAGTCCGAGCGCAAGGAACTGCCCGAACTTCTGCCCGGACCGACTGACCAGCGGTTCTTCCTCGTCACCGTGCGTATGCCCGGCTGGTTCCTGGGCGTGCTCGGTGGCCTTTGCGGTATTGGCCTCTTCGATGGAGATGGCGGCGTCGATCTTGGGTTCGCCGACGAAGTAGCCCACTGTCGCGGCCAGCAGACCGGCGATGAGGCCGGCCAGCAGGCCACGGAGCAGCAGGGTCTTGAGCGATCCGCCCAGGGGGACGGCAGCCGACGGAGTCGGCGGGGTGGGTGTACTCAGTGGCACGGCACACCGAGCAGGTGACGTCCGTCATGCATGAGCTCATGCAGGTACATCCCGCTGCGCGAGATGACGCCCTGGTCGAAGCCGACCAGGTACAGCGTGAGCAATGCGAGAAGAACGACGCCCACTGCGATGAGCAGTGTGCCGAGTGAATCAGTTGCCCGACTCGGTGAATGCGCGATAGCCATTCGAGTCCTCCTAGGGATGCGCGTCCCGTGAGTTGTTCGGTGCGAAGGTGCCGGTGTCTGGCTTTCCGGCACCAAGGACTCGGTGCAAGAACACAGTGGCGCGACCGCTTCGGAATTTCACCGAATTACCGCGTCACCCTCGCGTTTGTCCTTCGAACTGTGACATCCGGTTGTACTCGGCGTCAACACAGCGCGCGACTTGCCCAGGCCGGGATGGGCGAGTCGCGCGCCCGCGTCTGTCCAGCGGTTTCAGGAAGCGGACTTGGCCGCGACGTCCAGTACGACCTCGAATTCCAGCAGTGAGGCACCCGTCGAAACCGGCTTCTGCCGCTCGCCGGCGTGCGCCTCGCGTGCGGGTCCGTCCCGCCACGCCGCGAACGATTCCTCCGAATCCCACTGGGTGACAACGAAGTACCGGTTCTCCCCGGCCACCGGCCGCAGCAACTGGAAGCCGAGGAAGCCCGGCGAGCCCTCGACCGCGTGCGCGCGATGGGCGAATCGCTTCTCCAACTCGGGGCCCGCGCCCTCCGGAACCTCGATCGCATTGATCTTCACAACAGCCATGGCTCCGACGATACGTCCGCGCGCATGGTCTACCCCGCAGCGCATGCGGGGTAGACCATCGGAGACGAGTTGACCACGAGACTCTCCGACTACGGAGCGAGTCTTACGAGCGACCGTTCGCGGCCCGTCTCGCGTCCGCGCCGAAGGCGCGGCCATCGACTCAGCCGAGTCGTCGAAGCGCATGCGCCGCACGCGTAGGACTCGATCATCCGTCG
>NZ_BAGN01000017.1 GCF_000308835.1 Nocardia vinacea NBRC 16497
GATCGAACCCACCTGTAGGGCGATCAGCAGCACCGGCACCGCCGCGATCGCGGCCGCCGTCCAGATCCGCGAACGCGGCACGCGCACCCGCGCAGTGTTCGATTTGCGGCGCTCCCGGGTCCCTCCGTGGTTACGCTCCGCTACCGCCTCCGGGCCCGTCGCTCGCGCCGCGGCGACGCTGCCACCCTTTGGACTCGGATCTTCGACAAGCACGTC
>NZ_BAGN01000016.1 GCF_000308835.1 Nocardia vinacea NBRC 16497
GGTGGCCGATGTCCTCACCGTGACAGTGGATCAGGACGGCTGCGCGACCCTCAGCAGCGAAAGCGTGAAGCTGGTCTACAACGCCGACGAGTGGGATGCCTTCGCCAAGGGTGTTGCCGACGGCCAATTCGACCGCCGCTGAGCCGAGGCCGGCCTTCGCGTGATGTGCCGGTTGCGGCCGATGACCGGCGTGCCGCGGGTGGGATTCGCTACCGATGGTTCGGAATTGCGTATGCGGCCGTTGCTATTTGCACGAACGATCGGATCAGGGGGTTGGTGTCGCCCTCGTTCCACACCACCACCACACTGCTCGGTGCCATATCGACCAGCGGGACTGTGGCCAGTCCGTCGGGCATCTTGTGCCCGAGAGGGGTGATGCCGACGGTGCCGTTCCAGAGCACGGCCTGCACACATTCCTGGACGACCCGCACTACTGGGCCTTCACGCGGTTCACCGCCGTTCCAGTAGGTCTGCCAGATGGGGTCGGTGCCGTCGGGGAACTGGAACCAGCGGCGGCCGGCCAGGTCGGCCAGCTTCAGGTGGTCACGGTGAGCCAGCACGTCGTCGGCACGCAGTACCGCCCCGACCGGGTCGGCACGCAGCTCACGCGCGGTCAGGGCGGTGTCGTTGAACGGTGCACGGGTCACCGCGACGTCGACCAGTCCCGCCTTCAGCCCGCAGGTGGGGTCGGTGAGGTCGGTGTCGCGGATGCGGATGTCGACCTCGGGGTGCTTGTGGCGGTAGGCGGCGGCCAGCCTGGTGATGCCGGGGTCGGTGGCGTCACCCAGGATGCCGATGGTGAGGTTCGCATTTCCGGCCGCGGCGGCTACCCGCGTGCTGACCCGGTCGGCTTGGTCGAGCAGGGCCCGCGCGTCGTCCAGCAGTACCGCCCCGACTCGGGTGAGATCGACGCCGGTCGGCGACCGGTCGAACAACGCGGCGCCGACTTCCGACTCCAGTTGCTGGATGGCGCGGCTCAGCGGCGGCTGGCTCATGTGCAACCTGGCGGCGGCGCGACCGAAATGGCGTTCCTCGGCGACAGCAACGAAGTAACGCAGCGTACGCAGCTCCACGCTGGCACGATACCCGTCCGGTATCGGCATGGCAGAACAGGTCTTGGACGCCTCGACGTCTCGGCGGTGCAATCGAAACATGACCGACGAAACAATGAACGACGAAACGAACTACGGCGCAACCGTTTCGGTGGTTGGACCCGGCGAGGGTGAGACGATCATGTTGGGTGCCACACGCATGCGGGTCCTCGAGGACGGCAGCAACACCGGGCACCGTCTCGGCGTCGCCGAATCCGTCTTGGCCCCATACACTCCGGGACCGCCACAGCACCGGCATGCCCAGCACGACGAAGGGTTCTACATCATCTCCGGCACGGTGCGGTTCACCGTCGGCGACACCGACTACGACGCGACAGCAGGCACGCTGGTGATGGTCCCACCCGGTGCCCCGCACACCTTCGCCAACATCACCAGCCAACCGGCCGTCATGCTCAGCACCTTCACACCCGACCTGTATGTGCAGTACTTCCGCGACCTACAGGACATGATCGCCGACGGCCGGGAACTGACACCCCAGGTGAACATGGAAGTGATGAGCCACTACGCCACCGAGCCCGCCACCGGCTCGGCCTGAACCCGAGCGGGCCGAGATTCGTTGTGCCCGCACCTGCCACCGCTGGATGGAATTGTGAACATCGCTTTCTGGATCACCGCAGGCCTGCTCGCCCTCTTCTACCTCTATGCAGGCGCACTGAAGATCACCCGAAACCGGGATCGACTCCGGCCCATGATGGCCTGGGTGGACCGCATACCACTACCCGCTGTCCGGACTGTCGGCGCGCTGGAAGTACTCGGTGCGCTCGGGCTGATCCTTCCACCCCTGACCGGCCTCGCGCCCTGGCTCGCCGTGGCCGCGGCAATCGGTTTCGTGCTCCTGCAACTCGGTGCGATCCCGGTCCACCTGAGCGGCGGGGACCGAAGAGTCGCCCTCAACATGACCCTTCTTCTCATAGCCGCCGTGACCGTTTGGCTCGCGACCACCTGGGTGTGACCCTTGTCCTGCCACCGAATTCGACCGACAACGACGAAGTCGCCCGCGCCGCTGCGCAAGTAGCCGTTCGATAGTGACCGCGGCCGGTCTGAATCGCTCTCAGCGGTCGCGCCAGGTGATGAAGTCGAATTCGAGATACTGCTCGGCGGCCGATGGAATGTGTGTGAGGGTCAGGGCCGCCATATTGCCTTGGTCGGTTTGCACGCAGATCTGACTGGCCAGGCGCAGGGAGTAGACGTTGGCGACGGTTTTGGTCCAAGCGTCGACCGGTAGTGCGGCACAGCGGTCGTGCTCGGTAGGCCCGTCGCTCTGGAGGAGAGCGAAACGCGGTGTGCCGTGGGTCATCGCGTTGATGCTGTCGGCGGCCTTGGACGGACTCAGGTCGACACCGGGCAGGTCCTGCTCCTGAACCTGCCCGTTGTCCAGGTCGAGGCCCTCGACGTTGGCGATCTTCTGGTGTCCTTGAGCCAAGACGACCGGTTGTGCCGAAATCGTCGGTCGCATTGAGGATTCGACGGAAGCCGCCACCGCAGAGCCGATCGGCGAGGATGCGTCGCCATCCGTCCAGTGCCTGGTGAGACCGACCGCCGCGATCACGACACCGACTACCGCGACGACGAGACCGACCGCTGCGATGACGACACCGCGCTTAGGCCAGTTCGCCACAGAACCTTTCGCCGACATCGTCAACCCCTCCTGATCTCACAACCTTGAAATCAAGCCTCCGCAGCAAGGCTAGCTCGAAGGTCGCCCCACTCGGGCCATTTCGACAACGGACACAGATCCCAAGCGGCCGTTGACGAATTGTGCAGACATAGCGGTGGGTTCGGGTTTCGATACCTTCGAGGCGGAATGTGAAGTCGGGGCGCGAAATCCACCGCAGCGCCCTGTGCACGGCTTGCGGTGATGGTCGACCCGGCCGACAGCACCTTCGCCATCGGCTACGACCCTCGGGATCGACGAATGCCGGCTTCGCTTGTCGCACAACAACACCGTGGTCAGCCGTGCTGTCTGTGCATAGAAACCCTTCGGGCACAGGGGCATAGGTGGCGAAGGTGGCATTGCCCAAGGGGGCGATTCTTCGACCCTAGGGTTGGCTGTTCAGGGCGAGAATCGTCCTTAACGTAAGCGAGGTAATCAATCAACCTCGCTTTCAGGAGCAGTGAAATGCGAATCAAGTCCTTCATCGCGGCCGGTCTTCTCGCCACCGCCGCCGTCGCCGGGGTGTCGACGGCAGCAACCGCGTCCGCGGCCTCGGGCTACTACTACGGCACCTACGCCACCTCCGCGGCATGTGCCGCGGACGGCGCCTCGCCCACCACCGGCGGCTACTACTACGAGTGCGTCGAAACCTACAGCGGCTGGGATCTTTACATCTACTACTGATCCGCGATAGCAAAGGCGGGAAGTCCGAACGCACCGGACTTCCCGCTTTTCGTATTGGTCCGACAGTCGAATCGGTCACCGGATCAATAGAACTCGTGGCGGAGTGGCCCTGTCCCGAATCCTCGTGTCTTACTGGGCTTTTCTTACGCGTATGGGACGGGCAGCCGTCGACACGGTCAGAATTTGATGCGCTCCAGCCAGGTCGCGAGTACGGGGACGTCTCCGGATGCCTCCAGACTTGGGCTGTCGGCGGGGATTCGGCGCAGCAGCAGGAGGAACAGATCTACTGCGGTGCCCTGAACCGTCAACGATGCCGGTGTCCGACTGTCACTCCAGGTGATCGTGTCCCCGGATCGGAGAATGGTCCAGGTGTCATCGGTGTCGATGGCGCGCAGCTGCAGACTGGTGTCTTCATCGAGCGGTGTCTCGAAGCGCGGTCCCTTCTCGACGATTTCGAGAAACTCCGACAGCCCGTCGGCGCCGAGCTCGGGGGCGATGTTCACCTCGCGGTCGAGGGCGAGCAGGGCATCGGCGCGGTGCACGGTCGCCTCGTGCAGGCGTCGGCGCACCCACCACTCGGCCGGGCGCGCGGAGCCGAACGGCGTCCAGATCGGGACATCGGACCCCACCGTGTCGATGCTGTCGATCACCGCGCGGGCACCGGCACGCAGCCACCGGTCGGCCTCGTCGAGGTCACGTGGCCGACGGACATCGGGAACCTGCTGGAATTCGAGGAATTCGGTGGCCCGGTCGGCGATCATCGCTGCGGCCCAGCGGTTTCCACCGCCGACATGCGCGATCAGATTCGCCAGGGTCCAGTCCGGGCAGGTCGGTATCGGTGTCTTCGGGTCGGCGGACAGATACAGGTCGGCGAGCAAATCCGTCTCGCCCAGCAATGCTCTGCGCAGAGCCGATTTGCCGAGAGATATCACGAATTCGACACTAACCCAACTTGATTCGATGGGCATCGCGATTCTAGTCAACCATTGTGGGCCGCCTCCCGAAAGTCCCTCGAACAGTCGCCCGGGATGGCGCACAGCTGGCAGCGGCCACGAATCGGCAGTCCGCTTCTCGAAGCAGTCCGCACATCTCTGGTTACTATTGTGCGCCCCTGCGAAAGAATGCGCGGTGACGACAACAGGTGCGCCGAAACGCAATGAGTGCAGGTTCGCAGGGTGGAGAAGGTGGAATTGCCCCAGGTGGCGGCTGCTCGAGCCCTAGGGTTAGCTGTGCTGGACGTTTGCTGTTTCTACCGTTAGTGGGGTGATCAATCAACCCTCGCTTCAGGAGCAGTGAAATGCGAACCAAATCTCTCATCGCGGCCGGTCTTCTTGCCACCGCTGCCGTCGCCGGGGTGTCGACGGCAGCAACCGCGTCGGCCTCCACGGGCTATTACTACGGCACCTACGCGACCTACGCCGGGTGTGCCGCCGACGGTAAGTCGCCCAAGACGGGCGGCAATTACTGGCAGTGCGTCCAAACCTACAGTGGCTGGGATCTCTACCTCTACAACTGACCGCCGCGGCGGTGAGAAAGGGAAAGCGGGAAGTCCGAACGCACCGGACTTCCCGCTTTCGTTGTCGGTCTGGTAGCCGAATCAGCCACCAGCTCAACAGAACTCAGTGGCCGCCGTTTTCCTGCAGCCGCTTGAACGAGGCCTCAACCTCGGCCTCCGCCTCGGCGCGACCGACCCATTCCGAGCCCTTGACGTACTTGCCGGGCTCCAGATCCTTGTAGCGCTCGAAGAAGTGCTTGATCGCGGCCAGTTCGAACTCCGGCACATCGGCCAGATCCTGGATGTGGTCCCAGCGCTTATCGCCCGCGGGCACGCACAGCACCTTGTCGTCGCCGCCCGCCTCGTCGACCATCTTGTACATCGCGACCGGACGCACCTCGATCAGGCAGCCCGGAAACACCGACTCCGGCAGCAGGACCAGCGCGTCCAGCGGGTCGCCGTCCTCGCCGAGGGTGTTTTCGATGTAGCCGTAGTCCGCCGGGTAGACCATCGACGTGTAGAGGAAGCGGTCGAGCCGGACCCGGCCGGTCTCGTGATCGACCTCGTACTTGTTCCGAGAACCCTTGGGGATCTCGATGGTGACGTCGAACTCCACGCCATCTCCTTACTGATGCTTCTAGGGACTGTCGCGTTGCGGTCGTCGGAACGCCGACTCGACAGGTGTTCGGGGGGAACGGTGCCGGAACGAGGATAGTGTGGTCCGCGGGCACTTGGGTGCGGTAGGTGGGTGGCCTCGGCGACCGGGCGAAACGAGACGGAGAGACGGCGGGTACGTGGTGGGTGGCAGCAACGGGAATATCGGTGGCTCGGGCACCAAGCGACGCCGCAAAATCTGGATCGGCGTCGCGTTCGTGCTGGCCCTGCTGCTCGGTGCCGGGGCGGGCGTAGTGATCGCGGTCAAGCCGTGGACCGAGGAATTCCGGCACGGCGGGCTCACCATTGCCGCACCGCCCGCGCCGGTCGAACCGGTTCCACAGGTCGCGCCCGCGCCCTCGAATGCGCCCGCGCCGACTCCGTCCGGTATCGCCGCCGCGCTCGCACAGGTGGTCGCCAACCCCGACCTCGGTGCGTTCGCCGGTGAGGTTACCGATGCGGGCTCCGCGACCGTGCTGTGGAGCGCCGAATCCGATAAGCCGATGATTCCGTCGTCCACCGCCAAGATCCTCACCACCGCGGCCGCCCTGCTCACCCTGCCCGCGGATCATCGGGTGACCACCCGCGTCGTCACCGGATCCGCGCCGAATGAACTTGTGCTCGTCGGTGGTGGCGATCCGACGCTGACCGCGCAGCCCGACGGCAAGGGCTATTACCCGAACGGGCCGCGGCTTTCGGACCTGGTGTCGCAGATCAAGGACTCCGGCCATCCAGTCGACACCATCGTGGTCGACACCTCCGCGTATTCCGGCCCGCCCATGGCGCCCGGCTGGGATCCGGTCGATATCGGTGAGGGTTCGATCGCACCGATGGATCCGGTAATGCTCGACGGCGGCCGCCTCGACCCGCTGGTGGAGTACTCGCCGCGCACCCCTACTCCTGCATTGGCCACCGGACAGCGTCTGGCCATCGAACTCGGACTCGATCCCGCCAAGGTGCGGATCGGCAATGCCGCCGCCGGTTCGACCGAGGTGGCGAGCGTGCAATCCGCGCCGCTGCGGGACCGGCTGCGCGACACCATGGTCTATTCCGACAATGTGCTCGCCGAGGCCATCGGCCGCGAGATCGCGGTCGCGTCCGGTAACGAGGCATCGTTCACCGGGGCTGTCGCCGCCCTCGAAACCGCGCTCGGCAAGGGCGGATTCGATCTCAACGGACTTTCGATGCGCGATAACAGCGGCCTGTCGACCGAGGACCGAGTGCCCGCCCGGCTGCTCGACAAGATCATCTCGACCGCGGCGAAGTCGAGTGGCGCCAATGCCGTGCAGCCGAGCAACACCAAGGCAAGGCCGGAAACCGATCGGATCGCGACCACCCTGGCGCCGCTGCTCGACGATCTGCCTATCGCGGGTGCGACGGGGTCGCTGAGCAGCCGTTACGTCACCCAGAACCGGGGCGGCGCGGGATGGGTGCGGGCCAAGACCGGAACTCTCTCGGTGGCGAGCACGTTGGTCGGGTATGTGCTGGACAGCGACGGGCGGGTATTGACCTTCGCATTGATGTCGAACGATCGGCCACCGGAGCTGAGCCGGCCCGCATTGGACGCCATCGCCGGCACGCTGCGTAACTGTGGATGCTCGTGACGGGTGGTTGACCATGTTCGAAGGCACTGATAAATCGGGCGCCGTGGCCGCCGTTAATTCGGGTGCGGACGCTCCGGCCGAGCGCAGACGCTCCGGATTCTCCGGTGCCGTCGATTGGCGCCTTGCCGCGCGCGCTGGCGCCGCGCTGGTGCCGTCCGGCCCGCGGACCTCGCGATACTCGGCCGAACAGGTAGTGAGAGAGCTGGCCGAGGCATCGGTGCGGGCGGAGGGACCGGTCCGCGAGGTGAGCGGTCTGCTCGACGACCAGCCGGTGCCCTCGGCCCTGATCGTCGACCGGCCCGGCTGGATCAATGCGGCCGCGGATTCCATGGCTCAGTTGACCGGCACCGGGCAGGCGTCGGACAAGGGCTTGCTCGCCGGCAAACCCGCGGGTGTGCAAGCGGGCGCGATGCTGGCCTTCCTGTCCACCGCGATCCTCGGCCAGTACGACCCCTTCACCGGACCCGATGGGACGCTGCTGCTCGTCGCGCCGAACATCATGGCCGTCGAGCGCGCACTCGGCGTGTCGCCGACCGACTTCCGCTTCTGGGTCTGCCTGCACGAGGTGACCCACCGGGTGCAGTTCTCCTCCGCGCCGTGGCTGGCCGATTACATGCGCGCCAATGTCGACATCCTCGGCGAAGTCGGCGACGAACCGCTCGCCGATATGCTCGGTCGCCTCGTCGAAGAGGTGCGCGACCGCCGCCGCGGCACCGGCCCCGAAGACCCGAATTCCCGCGGTGTCGTCGGCCTACTCCGCGCGACCCAGGCGCCACCGCAGCGCGAAGCCCTGGACCGCCTGCTGATGCTCGGCACCCTCCTGGAAGGCCACGCCGACCACGTCATGGATGCTGTCGGCCCCGCCGTCATCCCCACCGTCGAACAGATCCGCGCCGCCTTCGACAAGCGCCGCAAACGCCCCACCAACCCGCTCCAACGCCTCCTGCGCGCGCTCCTCGGCGTGGACGCCAAGGTCGCTCAATACGTCCGCGGCAAGAAATTCGTAGACGCGGTGGTGGCCCAAGTCGGCATGGCCCAGTTCAATACCGTCTGGACCAACCCCGAAACCCTCCCGCTCGCAACGGAAATCGAGGCCCCTGAGCGCTGGATCGCGCGCGTCCTCGGGTAGTTCGCGACGAGCGCGTAGTCGCGGTCATCGAACCCGTGCGGTAGACCGTAGGCGTCTCATGATCGGCGGCGAAGGCCTCATTGTGGAGCTTGCCGACCGAATCGAGGGCACTGATCATCGGTAGTCTCCGGATATGAGCCGTACGGCGGGAGCGATGCCCGGGAATGCGCGGCGGCTGCCCGAGACCGAGGCGGTGCTCGAGGTGCGGCGGGCGGTGCGGGGGTGGCTGGCCGATTATGCGACGGGTGATGTGGCGGTCGCGTTGTCCGGTGGTGCGGATTCGCTGGCGTTGACCGCGGCTGCGGTGGTGGAGGCCGGGCAGGTCGACGCGCTGGTTGTGGATCATCAGTTGCAGGCGGGATCGGACAAGGTGGCGGCTGAGGCGGCGGCCGCGGCGTTGGCGCTGGGGTGTCGGTCGGCACATGTGCTGGCGGTCGAGGTCGGTGCGGAC
>NZ_BAGN01000015.1 GCF_000308835.1 Nocardia vinacea NBRC 16497
GGTGCGCGTTGCCAGCGTCCCTGGAGCCGTGGGTCGTCTGTGCCCCGGGGTGGGCGACAACCTGTGCCTGCAGGCGTACGACACCTGTGCCTTGGAAGCATGCGGCATCTCCGTCCTGGAGGCGTGCGGCATCGGCGTCCCGAAGCACCCAGCCGCCCGGGTCTTCCGTGACCGCCGCCACATCCGCTGGCTGACCCGCGCGACAAAGATTCTTTTCTGGATCTCTCCAAATTCTTGACTAATTCAAGAAAAGGCGTAACCATCGGATGCATGCACACCAACCTCACCGATCCGCGCGAACGCTTGCGCGCGGCCGGCCTGCGGGTTACCGCCCCGCGGGTCGCGGTGCTGGCCGCGGTCGTGGCCCGACCGCATTCGGATGCCGATCGGGTGGCCGCCGCCGTCCGCGAAACCCTGGGCTCGGTATCCACGCAGGCCGTCTACGACGTGCTCCGAGCCTGCGTGAACGCCGGAATCCTGCGGCGCATCGAACCCGCCGGTTCGCCCGCGCTGTACGAGGCCAGGGTCGCGGACAACCATCACCATCTGGTGTGCCGAAGCTGCGACACGGTCGTCGATATCGACTGTGTCGTGGGCACAGCCCCCTGTCTGGAACCCGAGGACGCGCACGGGTTCGTGATCGACGAGGCCGAGGTCGTCTTCTGGGGTCTGTGCCCGACCTGCCGTACACATTCAGCGAAGGAGGCTGCCGATGACCAGGCCGACCACCACCAACACCGGAGTGCCGGTGCCGAGCGATAACGAATCGCTCACCGCGGGCACCCAGGGCCCGATCCTGTTGCACGACCACTACCTCATCGAAAAGCTCGCCCAGTTCAACCGGGAGCGGGTGCCGGAGCGGATCGTGCACGCCAAGGGCGCGGGCGCATACGGCGAGCTGGTGGTGACCAATGACGTGAGTCGCTACACCAAGGCCAAGCTCTTCCAGCCGGGCGCGCGGACTGAATCGCTGGCGCGGTTCTCCACCGTCGCGGGCGAGCAGGGCAGCCCCGACACCTGGCGCGACCCACGGGGTTTCGCGGTGAAGTTCTACACCGAGGACGGCAACTACGACCTCGTCGGCAACAACACCCCGATCTTCTTCATCAAGGATCCGCTCGAGTTCCCGGACTTCATCCGTTCGCAGAAGCGCCTGCCCGGCAGCGGCCTGCGCGATCACAATATGCAGTGGGACTTCTGGACCCTGCGTCCGGAGACCGCCCATCAGGTCACCTGGCTGATGGGCGACCGCGGTATCCCGAAGACCTACCGCCATATGAACGGCTACGGCTCGCACACCTACCAGTGGATCAATGCCGCGGGCGAGCGCTTCTGGGTGAAATACCACTTCAAGACCGATCAGGGCATCGACTACCTGCCCCAGGCCGAGGCCGATCGCCTGGCCGGTGCGGACGCCGACTATCACCGCCGCGATCTGTATGACGCGATCGACCGCGGCGAGTTCCCGAGCTGGACCCTGTACGTGCAGGTCATGCCGGTCGCCGAGGCCGAGGGCTACCGCTTCAACCCGTTCGACCTGACCAAGGTGTGGTCGCATCGGGACTACCCGCTGATCGAGGTCGGCAAGTGGACCCTGAACCGCAATCCGGGCAACTACTTCGTCGATATCGAGCAGGCCGCCTTCGAGCCCTCGAATGTCGTTCCCGGCATAGGCTTTTCGCCCGACAAAATGTTGCTCGGCCGGGTATTCGCCTACGCGGACGCGCACCGCTACCGCATCGGCACCAACTACGCGCAGCTGCCGCCGAACCGCCCCCGCGCCGCGGAGGTGAACTCTTACTCCAAGGAGGGCGCGATGCGTTATGACTACAACGACGCGAATGTACCTGTCTACGCGCCGAATTCGTTCGGCGGCCCGCATGCGGATCCGGAGCGGGCGCCCGATGGCGGTGTCTGGGAGTTCGACCCGACCGTCGTACGCTCCGGCTATATCGAGCACGCCGAGGACGGCGACTTCGCCCAGGCGGGCACCCTGGTCCGTGCGGTGTTCGACGACGAGCAGCGAGATCGTCTAGTGGACAACATCGTCGGCCATGTGCTCGGCGGTGTGCGCGAGCCGGTGCTGTCCCGGGTCTTCGAATACTGGAAGAACGTGGACGCCGAGCTCGGCAAGCGCGTCGAGGAAGGTGTCCGCGCCGGACTGGACGGCTGATAGATCAGCTCCGAAAACAGCTCCGCCCCTGACCATTTCGGTCGGAGGCGGAGCTTTTCGTATGCGGGGGGCAGGATTCCACGGGCCCCAGGCCTCGGAACTACAACAGGCCCCACCAATAGAGCAGGCAGGCCAACACCCAGACAACCACGGTTTCCATCGCCGCTCCAATCTCACTGGCGCCCTTATCCACCATCATCCGCCGATTCGCGCCACCGCGCCGCAAACTTGTCGGGATCTTCCACAAATAGTGCAACTACCTGCTGTTTTGTTCCTGCAAGGTCTTCTTAAGTGCCCAACAAGCCCGCGACGGCATTGTTTGTGTCAACACCGCAACACAAGCCACCACCGGGGGTGGGGAACCGGACTCGACCTGTTCACGAGGGGTAACAGGTCGCGTCACGGGGGTAGTGCCAGCCGGGCCGGTCCACGAGGGGTGACCGGCCCGCTGGCGCTTTATCGGGGGCAACCACTTCGGATGGCTCTTCCCGGAGCTGACCGGCGAATCAGTCGCCGCTGCCGAAGGTAACCATTCGGTGCGTGCCGACGATCCCATTCCAAGGGTGTATGTGGCCGGGCCGGTTCACGAGGGGTGACCGGCCCGGCCGGGCCTCGAGCGGTCAGCCGACCGTCTGGACCGAGTAGTCGGGCAGTTCGTAGCTCTCGGTCTTGGTGAGCATCTTCATCATGAGCGGCTTCATGATCTTGGTGGTCATCAGTCTGCTGACGAACAGACCCGCGCGAATGCCGAAGCGTGATTGGGGCGTCATCGACCGCAGGCCACCCGGCGGCAGCTCCTGCGCGGTGGCGACGAACGGCCGCAGCACCTCTTCGTAGCGGGCCAGCGCCTTTTCGGGATCGGTTGCGTGCGCGGCGATTTCACCGGCGAGGACGTACGCGCCGACCAGTGCCATCGCGGTGCCCTGCCCGGTGAGCGGCGAACCGCAGTAGCCCGCGTCGCCGAGCAGCACCACGCGGCCCTTGGACCAGTTCGGGACATCGATGCGGGCCAGTTCGTCGAAGTAGAAGTCTTCGGCGGTGGCCATGGCATCGCGGACGGTGCTCGCGATCGTGCCGCCGTCGGCCAGTCGCTCGCGGATGAGCTGCTGCTGTGCCGCGACATCGCGACGCAGCGCTGGATTCGCGGCGTCGCGAATGACGACCAGCGCCTTGCAGGTGGCCGGATCGGCATCCGGGCGCAGGCCCACACCGGTCGCGCCGACCAGGGAGTTCATCGCGATCCAGTGCTGCTCCGCATAGTCGGGCGTCGGCAGCGTGAAGAAGGACATGTAGCCGCCGAGGTAGGTGGAGAAATCCTCCTCCGGGCCGAAGACCAGGCGCCGGGTCGAGGAATGCAGTCCGTCCGCGCCGATCACGATGTCGAACCGCTCGGTGCTGCCGGAGGCGAAAGTGACATCCGCGCCCGCGTCGTCCTGGCTGATCTCGGTGACCCATTCGCTGTAGCGGTAGTCGACGCCGCCCACCTCGTCGAGCAGATCGAGCAGCACCTGGTTCAGGTCGCCTCGGGTGATCTCGATCTCGGCGACCGCGCCCTTACCTTCGAAGACCTCCGCGGCCATGCGCAGCAGTTCCTTGCCCTCACTGTCCACGAACACCATGCCGCGCTCGTCCAGTTGGGATTTGCGGATACCCGGCATGAGCCCCATCCGCTCCGCCACCTCGACGCTCGGACCGCGCAGATCCACTGCCTGTCCGCCGGGGCGCGGCGCCGCCGCCCGCTCGACCACGGTGGCCCGGATCCCGGCCCGGAGCAGTTGCAGGGCAACGGCATTGCCGCCGATGCCGCCGCCGCAGACGAGGACCCGCGGGCGGATGGTGGCGGGGTTGGTGTTGCTCATGATCTGTTCCTCACTGGCTCGAATGTCTTGCGCATATGTCTAACAGACGTGTTGCACGTTTGTCTAGTACAAATGTGTAAGACGATTGAGTCAGTGGTTAGTTCTGGTTCTGCAGATAGGCCTTCCAACTGCCGTAGGAGGTGATATCGGTGGCGGTACCTGCGGCATCGTAAGTGCAGGCGAAGCCGATAACCGCACGTCCGTCGGATAATTCGATACTGGTCAGCGCCATCGGCGCGGGCAGCGCGGCGAGGAAGCGGCCGAGTCCCGCCGCCGATACCCGGAACAGCTCGCCGAGGATCGGCGCACCGAGTCCCGGACCGTGGCGCACCAGTCCCGGTTTCGGGGGTGTGGTGTCGAGTGCGGTCAGACGGTAGGCGTCGGTGGTGCGGATCTCGCCGGTGAACCGCGCGCCGATCTCTTCCAACTGCCAGTGCAGCGGCTGGCCGCGCAGGTGCGCGCCGAAGACGGCCAATTCGACACCGTCTTCGACCAGTGCCGGGGCGTTGTCCTCGCCGATGATGCGGGCAGCGATATCGATGGCGACCTGATCGGCGAAGGCGGGCGTCACGACCATCACGCCGAAGGGTGCGCCGGTCGCGGTGGGTAGGCCGGGGACGGCGACGGCCGCCATATCCAGCAGATTGCAGAAGTTCGTGAAGGTGCCCATCCGTCGGTTGATGCCGAACGGATCCGCTTGTACCGCAGCGATACTCGGATGCTCCGTGGTCGTCGGCAAGAGCAATCCGGTGAACCCCTGCAATGTCACCGCCGCCGCAGCCTTGGCTCGCGCCAAGGTATCCAGATCAGCCGCGAATCCGGGTCCGGTCGTTGCTCGCGCGGCATTGATGATGGCCATCACGGTGGGATCGGTGCTCGCCGGCGCGGTATCGAGGAATGTGCCGACGGCCGCATAGCGTTCCGCGACGATCGCGCCGTCGTAGAGCAGGAGTGCGGCATCGAGCATCTCGGAGATATCGACCTCTTCGGTCGTTATCCCGGCGCGGGTCACCGCGGATACGGTGCGGGCAAACGCATCTCGGTACGAATCGCTTAGCGCGGCGAGATCCTCCGCGCGCGGAACCGCCAGCCGGATGATCTGCGGCGCGGCGAGCGGAACATCGGCGGGCCAGGAACGGCTGCGCGGATCCCGAGGCTCCGGTCCGACCATGACCGCGGCCGATGCGACCGCGCTGTCGAGGTCGGTGGCGAAGACCGTCACTGCGTCGTAGTCCGCACACGCCGGAACCACGCCGTGTGCCGGGACGATCCCCAAAGTGGCTTTGATACCGACGATTCCGTGCAGCGCGGCCGGGACGCGTCCGGAACCCGCTGTGTCCGTACCGATTCCGATATCCGCGATACCGAGAGCTACGGCGACTGCCGATCCGGAACTGGACCCGCCGGAGATCAACTCCGGATCGTGCGCATGGCGAACCGCGCCGTATGGGCTGCGCGTGCCGACGAGCCCGGTTGCGAACTGATCCAGATTGGTCTTGCCGAGAACCAATGCGCCCGCCGCGACCAGCCGCTCGACCGCCGCCGCGGTGACCTCGGCGGTGTAGGCGAATTCGGGGCAGGCCGCGGTGGTCGGCAGTCCCGCGACATCGATATTGTCCTTGACCGCAACCAACACCCCTGCCAGCGGTAAGGATTCACCTGCGGCGAGCCGCTGCTCGACGTCCGTGGCCTCGGCGGCGACATCGGCCTCGGCGCGCAGCGTGATCCACACCTCCGGCCGATCGACCTCCGCGATGCGCCGATATGCGGCGGCGACCCGCGCGGTCGGCGTGCCATGGACTTCGGTATTGCCTAGGACGCCTGCGGTCATTCGGCGGCTCCGATCACTGCTAGTGGGGTTCCCGGTTCCACTTTCGCGCCTGGGGTGGCCAGTACTTTCAGTACCGTGCCGGTGCCCGGGCTGTGCACCGGCAGTTCGAGTTTCATCGCCTCGAGGATGGCCACCGGATCGCCCGCGCCGAGACGCTGGCCCACCTCGATTTCCACCCGCCAGACATTGCCGATCATCGGTGCGGTGACCACCGTTGCGTCCGGTGGCAATCCGGCCAGTGGGTCGGTAGCGGGTTCCGACACGGTCTCGACGATCGTGCTCTGCTCGAATTCCCCTGCGGCGCGCCAGGCCTGTTTCTCCGCTTCGAAGGCGACGGCCTGTTTGGTCTCGAATTCCGCTATGGCTTCGGCATTTTCGGCGAGCAGTCGCAGATGATCGGCGAGTGCGAAGGTGCCATCACTGACCTCGGCGTCGAAACGGCCCGCCGCTGCGGCCGCGCGCTGTTCGAGCAGCTGCTCGGGAGTCACCGGTTCCCAGACGATGCGGTCGAAGAATCGGAACAGCCACGGGGTGCCAGTTTCGAACGGTGCGGATTGCCGGTAGCTGGACCAGATCGGCACCGTCCGGCCGATCAGCTGATAGCCGCCCGGTGATGCCATGCCGTATACGCAGAGGTACTTGCCGCCGATGCCGACGGCATCCGATGGCGTCCAGGTGCGCGCCGGGTTGTACTTGGTGGTGACCAGCCGGTGTCGCGGATCGAGCGGAACCGCCAGTGGCGCACCGAGGTAGACGTCACCCAGGCCGAGCACCAGGTACTCGGCGGCGAAGACCGCGGCACGCACATCCTCGACACTGTCGAGTCCATTGATGCGGCGGATGAATTCGGTATTCGAAGGCAACCATGGCGCGGTATCGCGGACCCCGCTGCGATATCGATCGATGGCCTCGGCAATCGAGGGATCGTCGAACGACAGCGGCAATCGGATGGTGCGGCTGGGCACCACGAGATCGTGGGTTGCGGGCAGTTCGGATTCGAGTTCGGTCAGCGTGCCGAGCAGCCGATACTGCGGCAGCACTTCGGGATCGAAATGGATGTGCAGCGAACGGACACCCGGTGTCACATCGATGATGCCGGGCAGACCGGTGCCCGCCAGCGCCTCGGCGAGTGCGTGCACCCGCATGCGCAGACCGAGATCCAGCACCATCTCGCCGTATTCGACCAGAATATTGTCATCGCCCCCACGCAGATAGGCGACTTGCGGGCGATCCGCACCCGCCGCAACGGTGCCGAGAATGCCGCGATCATCCAGACCGACCGGCTTGCGGGAACCGGTGAGCGGGCTCGGTACGGCAGCAAGATCCATGGGGGCGTCGGCCTGGGCCCGAGCAGCGTTCGAACGGCGCAGCGCCGTGGCCCGGTCATCGTCGACGGGCACGAAGTGGACGGTATCGCCGGGACGCAGCTGGCCGAGTTTCCAGCGATGCGCCGAGATCACGGTGAGCGGGCAGGCGAAGCCGCCGAGGCTCGGACCGTCCGGGCCGAGCAGGATCGGGGTATCGCCGGAGACATTCAGTGTTCCGACGCTGTACGGGTTGTCGTGCAGATTCGACGGGTGCAGTCCCGCATCACCGCCGTCGGTGCGCGACCAGGTCGGCTTCGGCCCCTCCAGCCGAATGCCGGTGCGGTTCGCGTGGCTGCCGACTTTCCAAGGGTGCGAATAGAATTGGCCCATATCCGCATCGGTGAAATAGGCGGGTGCGGTCTGCGGTCCGATACCGACGGCCAATTGCCAGACGTGCGTGAATTCGGGTCGCTCGTCGAGCGGAACCGCTTGTGGCTCAGCGAGTTCGGGCCGATTCCTGACGATTCCCAGCACATCCCCCGCGACCAGGGCTTTCCCGGTGCTGCCGCCGAAACCGCCGAGGGTAAAGGTGGCGGCGCTGCCGTGATAGAGCGGCGCATCTATGCCACCGCGTACCGCCAGGTAGGTGCGCAATCCGGCGTCCGACGGTGCGCCGATATCGAGTACCGACCCGGCCGGGACCGTTACTGGCTGCCACATCGGGACCGGTTGCCCATCCACCGTGACCGGCGTCTGCGCACCCGCCACACACACCACTGAGTCATCGGCGAAACGCACCTGTGGCCCCTGGAGCGTGCATTCCAGTGCGGGCACACCTGCGGGGTTGCCGACGGCGATATTGGCGAGGGTGAACGACAGATCGTCCATCGGACCCGACGGCGGAATTCCGACCTGCCACAAGCCGATTCGACCCGGATGATCCTGGATCGTGGTCATCGTGCCACCGCGCAGCACATCGATGCGATGGCCGGCGGGTCGGATATCGGCCAGCGTCGTCGTGACGTGGTCCGCGTCGAGCACCATGGCATCGGCACTCGCCGCCCGCAATTGGGGCAGATTCGTTTGGACCCCGTAGATCCTGGTCGCGGCCAGCGCATCGCTCAAGCCCGCGAAGGCCGCGTCGCGAGTGGTCCCCGACGCGATCACCTTGGCCAGCAGCGGGTCGTAGTACGGACTGACCTCGGTGCCCGTCGCGACCCAGGTGTCGACCCGAACCGCCGTATCCACCGGAAAGGTCGCGGCCGTGATCAACCCGGCGCTCGGTCGGTACGCGTGTCCCGGATCCTCGGCATAGACCCGCGCCTCCACCGCCCATCCACTGATCGCCGGTCCGGTCTCGGGCAGTTCGTCGACCATCGAGCTGTCCCCGCCCGCCAGCCGCATCATCCACTCGACCAGATCGACCCCAGCCACCGCCTCGGTCACCGGATGCTCGACCTGCAGCCGGGTGTTCATCTCCAGGAACGAGGCCGCACCATGCTCGACGTCATAGACGAACTCCACCGTGCCCGCCGATCGGTACCGCACCGACCTCGCCAACTCCCGCGACGCCGCGAGCAACTGCTCCGACAGCTCCGGTGCGAGTCCGGGTGCGGGAGCTTCCTCGATGACCTTCTGATTGCGCCGCTGCAGCGAACAATCCCTGGTGCCGAGGCTTACCACGCGCCCGCGACCGTCACCGAAAAGCTGCACCTCGATATGCCGGGCCCGCGCCACGAACCGCTCCAGGAAAACACCGGTCGAGGAGAAATTCGTCGCGGCCAAACGCTGCACGCGCAGATACGCCGACCGCAGCTCATCGGCACTACCGCAGGCCTGCATGCCGATACCACCGCCGCCACCGACCGCCTTGAGCATTACCGGATAGCCGATGCGTTCGGCCTCGGCCACCGCGTGCTCGGCCGATTCGAGCAGTCCGCTACCCGGAATCAGCGGCACCCCAACGGCTTCGGCCGTTTTCCGTGCCGTGTGCTTGTCGCCGAAGATGCGCAGTTGCTCCGGCGTCGGCCCGACGAACGCTATCCCGGCATCGGTCACCGCCGTGGCGAAATCCGCGTTCTCCGAAAGGAACCCGTATCCGGGATGAATCGCGCCCGCACCCGTCGACAGTGCCGCCTCGACAACCAGGTCGGCACGCAGATAGGACTCTGCCGCCGGACTCGCCCCCAGATGTACTGCGACATCGGCGATTTCGACATGTGCCGCACCGACATCGGCGTCGGAGTACACGGCGACGGTTTTCAGACCGAGCGCATGCGCCGTCCGCATGATCCGGCAGGCGATTTCGCCGCGATTGGCGACCAGAACCGTATCGAATCCCAGTGTCACCGGAAACTCCCTATTCAGTTGCCAAGGACATCGCGGCGATGGCCCGCGTGACCCGATCGAGAACGACATCGAGCGATTCGCCGATGTGGGTGTGCAGCAGTCGATATGCCAGCGGAAGATCTTGGGCCAGAACGGCATCCAGAATTCCCAGATGCTCGGCGATGGTGGTCTCGATCCGGTTGTTGACCATGAAGTCGTACATCCGCACATGCCGGATCCGCGAATTCACCGCCTTCAGCGAGCGCACCAGTTCGGCATTGCCCGCCGCCGTCAACAGCGTGACGTGGAACTCCTCGTCGCGCACCACGAAACCGGGCTCCTGCTCGGGCGGATCCGCACGCAGGACCAGCCAGGCCTCGCGCTCAGCCGCCAGCAGCGCACGATCGTGCACGACCGCCGGATTATCGATGGCGCGCTGAATTCCGCCGAGCTCCAAGGTGATTCGCAGCTCGTACAGGTCCCGGATCAACGGAATGCTCGGCCGCACCGGAGTGAAGCCGTATTCCTCCCGCTGCAACAGTCCGTCCGAGCACAGCATGGTCAGCGCCTCGCGGACCGGCGTCCGCGAGATACCGAACCGGGTCGACAGCTTGGGCTCGGTCAGGCGCTCGCCGAACCGGATATCCCCGTTCATCAACTCGCCGCGCAAAGTCGTATAAACAACGTCCCGCAGCGGCCGTCCCGCCGCATCCGCCAGTGTGGCCACCCGTGTCGACATGCATGTATACGCTATGGACCTCGCGTTTCGTCGAGATGACCGCACGTTAGCAAGCGGTAAGAGTCTGCTCACCGCCCATATGGGACATCGGGGGACATATCGGAACGGCCGAGCGTCCATTCGGTCCGTTCTCGGCGCGCCTACTTCCGGAAATTCTCACCAGCGGTGCACAGTGAGGTGGAGCAGACAGCAACACCTGGCAACGCCGATGCGCTATCGCACGACACATCGCTGCAGCAGGCTGGAGATCAGCCCCGGCGCCGGGTCGATGCCCGTACTTCAGGCACACCGCCCGTCTACCGCCGCCGGTCGGTGGCGATCCGCCCCCGGCGCCGGGTGCACCTACGAGAAGTCTCGGGAGGTAATGATGGATGCGTTCGTGATCGTTGGCTTGCTCGCCCTGGTGTGCGGGCTACTAGCGGTCATTGCCTGCACGGTGTGGTGGCCGACCCCGGACCGCCGGGCCAACCAGCGAAAACAGCTCCGCCCCCGACCTGTGCGGGCCGGGGGCGGAACCATTCGTCTCAACCACGAGTCGGGGTGACAGGATTTGAACCTGCGACCTCTTCGTCCCGAACGAAGCGCGCTACCAAGCTGCGCCACACCCCGTGAAGCGAACCTGGAGTAGCTTACAACAGCTCACCTCCAGACGTTAAACCCGCTGGTCAATCAGCCTTCGTGGGGGCGAATGCTGGTGAAGATGCGCATCGCGGTGGCCGCGTCGACGGCATTGGGGACGCCGGTGTCGGCGGCGATCACCATGACGAAATTGCCGCTATCGGTGGGGGTGGCGAAGGTGTAGACCGAGTACTCGGTTGCGCAGCCCGGATTGACCTTGGTCGCGGTGCCCTTGGTCTCCACGAACATGCCCTGCTGGGAGCCGTCGAGCGAGCGGAGCGGCTGTGCCGCGCCCGGGGTGCCGCCCGATGAGTTGGTGTAGGCGATCTGGGCGGTCCTGGTGCCGAGTTCGGTTGCGGCGGTTGCCGAATCGGTGTCCTTGGAGCCGGTCAAGAAGGCCACGGTGCGGGTCGAGCCGGGGCAGTAGCTCTTCCCCTCGGTGGCCAGTCCCTTGCCGGTGACAGCGTTCGGCGGTTCGCCGAAGCCGCCGACCTTGCCGTCGGGGGCGACGGTCCAGTCGGCGGGTACGTCATAGGCGGCCCCGAGGTCCGAGGCGACCACGACTTGGTAACCGGGTACGACCGGGGTCTCGTTATTGGCGGGGGCGGGCTTGGTGGTGGTCGGCTGGGTAGACGTATGTGAAACCGTGGGGGTGAGTGCACTCACCATCGACGGGACCGGATTCTGCGCAGTGGCGTCCGAGCCGTGGTTGGCCGTGACGATCGCCGCCGTCGCCCCGCCCGCGACCACGAGCGTCGCGACCGAGGCGGCGATCCATGCGGTGCGGCGCGTGTGGCCCGATCGGTTCGCGCTCGACGCGGCGACCAAGTCCGAGGCGAATCGGTCACCGAAGAACGCATCCGAGCCACCGCCCGGGCCATGGGGCGTTTGCATACCGCCATACGGTCCGGATGGTGTTGCGCCGGGCTGGAATTGCGTCGTCGAGCCATGCTGCCATGCCGGTGCGGGTTGCGGTGCCCACTGCAGGGTCGGATCGAATTGACCAGGGGCACTTGCCGTTTGCTGCTCGGGCTGCCATGGCATGGGTAGGGCCGGTGCGACGCCGCCGTTCCACGGTGTGGCCGTGGGTTCGGGGCCGAACGGCGACAGCGCGGCCGGATCGAGCTGGACCGGCGCACCGAATGTGCCGTGCGCCGCGTCGGCCCCCGACTGCGTCTCGGATCCCGGCTGTCCCAGCGCAGGACCGAATTGCTCTGCGCCATAGGGCTGTTGCTGTTGCGGCGTACCGGTTTCGCGCCGGTTGAGATCACTCACGACTCCGCCTCGCTGATGCTCGGCTCCGTCGCGCGCGATTGCGCACTGTGTTGATGGTTCACTCGCTGCGCTCTCCCCTGCCTGACGTCAGTCTCGGCAAAGGACCTTAGCGGAACTCAGCGGGCGATGGCTTCCGAGGGGGAAACGCCCTGTCCGCTATCGGCATTGGGACGTTTCGGCGGTGCGGCGACCAGGGTAAGCAGCGTCGCCTCGGGGCGGCAGCAGAAGCGGTACGGCGCCCACGGCGAGGTACCGAGACCTGCGGAGACGTGCAGTTGGGTATGCGCGCCCCATTTGGACGAGCCCTTCACCCGCGAGCGATCGATACCGCAGTTGGTGACCAGTGCACCGTACCCGGGCAGGCACAGCTGGCCGCCGTGTGTATGTCCGGCCATGACCAGGTCGTAGCCGTCCTCGGCGAAGCGGTCCAGCACCCGGGGTTCGGGGGAGTGGGTCAAGCCGATGCTCAGCACGGCGAGTGGGTTGGGCGCACCGGCGACGGTGTCGTACCGATCGCGCTGCAGATGCGGATCGTCGACGCCCGCGCTCGCGATTCGAATGCCCGCGACCTCGACATCACGGCGGACATGAGTCAGATCGAGCCAGCCGCGCTCGGTGAATGCCGCGCGCAGGTCCTTCCACGGCAGCGGCGCGCCGTACACCCGGCGGTGATCCTTCTTGAAGTATTTCGCCGGATTCTTCGCGACCGGCGCGAAATAGTCATTGCTGCCGAAAACGAAAAGGCCCGGGCGGGAAAGCAATCCGCCGAGGGCCTGAACCACCGCGGGCACCGACTTCTGGTGCGAAAGGTTGTCGCCGGTATTGACGACCAGATCCGGCTCCAGCCGATCCAGCTCCCGAAGCCACTGCTGCTTGAGCTTCTGACCAGGCATCATGTGCAGATCGCTGATGTGCAGCACCCGTAGTGACGACGAGCCCGGCTGTAGCACGGGCATCGTGGCCTCGCGCAGTACGAAGGCATTTCGTTCGATCAGCGAGGCGTAGCCGATACCGGCCACCGCGGCCCCGGCGGCTCCCAACGCGGTTCGTCGGATAGCGGAGGTCGAGATTACGGGCATTTGCCCAGCATAGGTGACCCCGGTGCGGAACGCTGAGTGTGTTTCCGCACAAGCGGTCGGTTGGTCGTTTCGGGCGACCTGCAAGCAGTCGCTGCCGACCCGTTCGAGCGGCCTGCAAGCAGTCGCTGCCGACCCGTTCGAGCGACCTGCAAGCAGTCGCTGCCGACCCGTTCGGGCGACCTGCAAGCAGTCGCTACGGCGAGTCGGATGAATCCGAGTCGAGCGCCAAATGTAGTGGGCCGGGAACGGGGAAACGGCTACCGTGTGGCACATGTCGGAACTCAAATCGCAGCTGCGTGCGGATATGACCGCCGCGATGAAAGCCAAGGACACGCTGCGCCTCGCCACCCTCAGGATGCTGCTCGCCGCCATCCAGACCGCGGAGGTCGCGGGCTCGCAGGCACGTGAGCTCTCCGACGCCGAGGTCATCGCCGTACTGCAGAAAGAGGCGAAGAAGCGCAGCGAGTCGGCCGAGGTCTACACCCAGGCCGGGCGTGGCGAACTGGCCGCCAACGAACACGCCGAGGCGCGCATCATCGATGAATATCTGCCGACGCAGCTGACCGACGCCGAGGTCGCCGACGTCGCCGATACCGCGATCGCGCAGGTTGCCCAGGAACTCGGCGAGCGACCGGGCATGCGGCAGATGGGCCAGGTCATGAAGGCCGCCACCGCGATCGCCGCCGGTAAGGCCGACGGTTCCCGCATCTCGGCCGCCGTGAAGTCGCGTCTGTAGCCGTACAGAAGAAAGCCGCCGATCCGGGATCCAGGTCGGCGGCTTTCGTATTTATGAAGCGTTATCGAGGGGCTGGGAATCCCGGAATACTCGGGAATCCCGGTATGCCTGGAATGCCCGGAATCGGAAGGCCGGGCGCAGGCGCCGGTCCGGGTGTCGGCGCGGGCGCCCGTTCCGTCCCGTCGCTGATATAGATCGTGATCACAGACCCGGGAATCGCCGACCCATTCGGCGCTGTCCCCATCACCGTCCCCTTCGGCGGCGCACCGGTGCCGTTCACCGGCGAGACCTGGAAGCCTGCGGCAACCAGTGCGGCGGTCGCTTGACCCTGGGTCATGCCCGCGACATCGGGGACCTGGGCCTGGTTGGACCCGCGCACATACTTGTCGTCCAGCGGTGGCAGTGCGGGTGGCGGGAAGTTCCCGAGCACCGGCTTGACCGCGTTGAACCAGGTGCGAGCTGGTTCATTACCACCGAAGAGATTGCCGTCGCCGCAGCCGCGCAGCGGGAACGAGCAGATCTCACCGGGTGTCGGGCTGTCGCCATAGACGTAGGCCGCGGCCGCCAGCGAGTTGGTGAAGCCGAGGAACGCCGAGGAGCGGTGGCTCTCGGTGGTTCCCGTCTTGGCCGACAGCGGCGCGTTCCAGCCGGTCGCTCGCGCCGCGCCGGCCGCGGTGCCGCTGATGTCGTCCTGACCCATGGCATTGGCCAGCGTGTTCGCCAGTCCCGGATCGACGACCTGCTCGCACGCCTGCTGGGTGAGCGGCACCGTCTTGCCGGAGCGGTCGATCACCTCCTTGATCGGCGAGGGCGGGCACCACCGGCCGCCGGAGCCCAAGGTGGCGGCCACATTCGACAGCTCCAGCGGGTTGATCGCGACCGGGCCCAGGGTGAACGAGCCGAGGTTCTGTTCCTTGATCATGTCCGCCAGGCTCTGGTTGCCGTGGCCCGAGCTGCCCGCCTCGGTGTAGGAGCGCATGCCGAGGCGCACCGCCATATCGACGGTCGGGGTGACTCCGACGGCCTGGATCAGTTTGACGAAAGCGGTATTCGGCGAGGTGGCCAGCGCCTCGGTCACCGACATCGGCGACTTGTAGTTACCCGCGTTCTGCACGCAGTAGGTGGCGGGCGGGCAGCCGCGCGCACCACCGTTACCCATGCCCTTCGCCTCGAACCGGCCCGGCACATCGAGTTGGGCGTTGATACCGAGGCCCTTTTCCATGGCCGCGGCCGTGGTGAAGATCTTGAAAATCGAGCCGGCGCCGTCACCCACCATCGAATACGGCTGCGGCTGCACCGTTTCGTTGGCATCGCGGTTCAGGCCGTAGGTGCGGCTGCTGGCCATGGCCAGCAGCGGATGCGAATCCTGTCCCGGCCCGACCACCGACATCACCTGGGCGATGTCGTCGAGGTTCGGGTTCGCGGCCTCGGTGACCGAGCGTTTCACCGAATCCTGCAGAGCCGGATCGAGCGTGGTCTTGATCGTGTAGCCACCGGTATTGATCTGTTCGCGGCTGATACCGGCATTGGCCAGGTACTGCAGCGCGTAGTCGCAGAAGAAGCCGCGATCGTTGGCGGCGATGCAGCCGCGCGGCAGGCCCTTGGGCTCGGGGAGCACGCCGAGGGGTTCGGACTTGGCCTTGCGGAATTCGTCGGCGCGGCTGGGGATGTTCTGGATCAGCGTGTCCAGCACGGTATTGCGCCGCTGCAGCACACCCTCGGGATTGGTGTAGGGATTCAGCTTCGAGCTGGACTGCACCATGCCCGCGAGCATCGCCGACTGCGGCACATTCAGATTCGCGGCGTCGATGCCGAAGTAGGTCTGCGCCGCGTCCTGGATGCCGTAGGAGGAGTTACCGAACGGGACGAGATTCAGGTATCGGGTGAGGATTTCGTCCTTGGTCAGCTCCCGGTCCAGGGTGAGCGCCATCCGGATCTCGCGCAGTTTGCGTGCGGGAGTGGTCTCGATGGCGGCCCGGCGCTCGGCGTCGGTCTTGGCGACGACGAGTAGCTGGAAGTTCTTCACATACTGCTGATCGAGGGTGGAGGCACCCTGCTGAACCTCGCCGCTGCTCGTATTGGTGACGAACGCGCGCATGGTGCCGGTCCAGTCCACACCTGCGTGCTCGGCGAAGCGCCGATCCTCGATGGAGACGATCGCCAACTTCATATCGTTGGAGATCTTGTCGCTGGGGACCTCGAAGCGGCGCTGCTCGTACAACCAGGCGATGGGCGTTCCGTTCGCGTCGACCATGGTCGAGACGGCGGGGACGGTGCCCTCCACCAGCTCTGCAGACACATTGTCGACGGCATCGGCAGCGCGGTTCGAGACGAACCCGAAACCGCCTGCGAGAGGGAACAACAACCCGGCGACGAGCACGGCGGCCAGCGCGCAGCTGCCGGCCAGCCTCGCGAGCGTATGTGTGATCGGCACGGACCCCAGACTACGGGGTGCCGATCCGGCGCTCTCGGGTGTGTTTGCGAGTAGCTCGGATCCTGGAGTTCTCGAGCGAATGCAGCGAGTGAGCAATAGACACAGACTCGCACGGGGGCTGGCGGAGCTGAGCGTCTGCGAGGCGCCGCCTGCCCCGATTGGGCGTGTCGCGGGATGGATTCCGGCGTGTCGCGGAGGGGCGGGCCGCGGGTCGAGTCGACCGCCCGGTTCTGGATCACGGTTGCAGGGACGGACGTACCAAAAAGTCTCGGGACGGTCTTGCGCAGAAGCCATACCTTTACCTAGATTGAGAACCCAGTGTGATAGAGCTAACACTCAAAGTGGAATGTGGTGCAGTTCGCAGCGGGGTTTGGGTTGCTGCGACACTGACACGCGATTCTGGAGCGCCGTTGACCCGGTGTTCGGACTGCAAAGGGGCACACCAAATGCACATGACAACCCCCATCGCTCGATTGGACGTAGAGCAGGCCGAAGCAAGGATCGCCTGGGTAGCCCAGGCCCGATGCAAGGAAGTAGACCCTGATCAACTGTTCGTTCGCGGCGCGGCGCAGCGCAAGGCGGCGACGATCTGCAGGCACTGCCCGGTGTTGATGCAGTGTGGGGCCGATGCACTCGACAATCGAGTCGAATTCGGCGTGTGGGGTGGAATGACCGAACGACAGCGTCGTGCGCTGCTCAAGCAGCACCCCGAGGTGACGTCCTGGGCGGACTTTTTCCAAGCCCAGCGTCAACATCAAATTGCAATCTAATCCTGGAGATGAAGCCGAGCCCGCGATTGCGGGCTCGGCTTCGTTAATGGGTCTATATCAAACCGACATCAGAATGACACAGTCGCTCAGTCGATTTCGGCGCCGATAACGCCTCAGGCGGTCACCTCGACCGGGTGCGCATCGGTGAGTTGCGCCGCGACGGCACGCAGTGCCTCCAGATCGGAGACCTCGAAGGGCAGCGCGGTCACCGAGGCGATCGGCACCCGCGGATGCGCACCCGTGAACCGGTGCAGCAGATGCTGTTCGCGCTTGGCGGTAGCGACCCGCTGGGCGTGAATGCGCAGCACCGCGGCGGTCAGCTGATCGGATTCGGTGAGCTGATCGGCAGCGGTCAGCGCATGATCGGCGGACAGTGAACTGAGTATCGGGTGGGTCCGGTTCAAGATCAGTCCGGCCAGCGGCATGCGTTCGGTCGAGAGGCGGTCGACGAAGAAGGACGCCTCGCGTAGCGCATCCGGTTCGGCGGCCGCGACCACCAGGAAGTGCGTGCCCGGCTTGGAGAGCATCGCGTACGTGCGGTCCGCGCGATCCTGGAAACCACCGAACAGCGACTCCAGCGACTGCAGGAAATTCGACGCGTCCTTGAGCATCTGGCCGCCGACAATGGTCGAAACACCGCGCACGGCCAGGCTCATCGCACCGGTCACCAATCGGGTGACGCCGCGACCAGGAGCCATGATGACCCGGATCATCCTGCCGTTCAAGAAGTTTCCGAGCCGCTGCGGTGCATCGAGGAAATCGAGCGCATTGCGCGACGGCGGAGTGTCGACCACGATCAGGTCCCACTCCTTGCGCCCGGCCAACTGACCGAGCTTCTCCATCGCCATGTACTCCTGCGTACCGCCGAAGGAGGAGGCGACCGTTTGATAGAAGGGGTTGGCGAAAATCTGCTCCGCCTTCTCCGGACTGGTGTGCTCGAGCACCATATCGTCGAAGGTGCGCCGCATATTGAGCATCATCGCGTGCAATTCGCCCTTGGCCTCCGGACCGAGTGCCACCCGCTGCGGGGTGTTGTCCAGATCGGCGACACCGAGTGACTGGGCCAGTCGACGTGCCGGGTCGATGGTGAGCACCACGACCTTGCGACCCTGCTCGGCCGCGCGCAATCCGATGGCCGCCGCGGTGGTCGTCTTGCCGACGCCGCCGGAGCCGCAGCAGACCACCACCCGCGCGGTGGGATCGGCGATAATGCTCGAAACATCTAGTGGCGTGGCCACATTCGGATTACTCATCGGACCCCCTGCTTGCTCAGATGTTCGGCAAGTTCATAGATGCCACCGAGATCCATGCCGTCTGCGAGCGCGGGCAGATACATCCGCGTGACATCCACGTTCGCGAGTTCGGCGGCGCTTTCGTCCTGTGCCCGCAAAGTGGCCGAATGCTCGACAGTTTCGGTGATCAAGCCCTGGAAGTCCTGGTCCGACAGGGAAATTCCGGCCTCGGTGAGGCCGGCGCGAATGGCGTCGCGGTCGATATCGCCCTGTGCGGCCTTGTTGCGCACGTCGGCGGGTAGCTGGCCCTTGGTCGCCCGGTTCACGATGACGGTGCCGATCCGCAGGTCATTGGCGGTGAGTTCGGCGACCGCGTCGGCGGTTTCCTGCACCGGCAGCGCCTCGAGCAGGGTGACCAGGTGGATCATCGTCTGATCGGAGTGCAGCAGCCTGGAGACGCCCTCGGCCTGCGAGGCGATCGGCCCGCCCTTGGCCACCTCGACCATGGCCTGGGTGACATCGAGGAAGCTGGCGATCCGTCCGGTCGGCGGTGCGTCGACGACGATTTCGTCGAATACGGGCTTGCCCTGCTTATCCACCCGGACCGCGCATTCCTTGATCTTGCCGGTCAGGATGACATCGCGCAGACCGGGTGCGATCGTGGTGACGAATTCGATGGCGCCGACCCGGCGCATCGCCCGACCGGCGAACCCCAAGTTGTAGAACATATCCATGTACTCGAGGAATGCGTGCTCGATATCCAGTGCGAGCGCGACTACTTCACCGCCGCCGTCCGCGGTGGCGATCCTGGTTTCGGTGGGCGGCAGCGGCGGCAGATCGAACAGTTGGGCAATGGATTGTCTGCTCTCCACCTCGACCAACAACACCCGCCGTCCGCCCGCGGCCAGCGCGAGTGCCAGCGCGGCGGCGACCGTCGACTTACCGGTTCCCCCTTTGCCGGAGACATAGTGCAGGCGGGCCTTATCCGCGCGCTCCGGCCAACCCGTTTCCAGCCCCGGCTCCGCCGAAATAGGCACTGCTGTTGGTACTCCCACGATCGCGAGCCTATAACCCGTTCTGACATCGCGTCCCAGCGATATGGTCAGCGCCTCATTTTCCAGGGATTCTGCCTCAGACAGTTGGAGCCGAGTTTGCCGCAAGGTGAGATATCTGCTCTATCGACCACAACGGAGCGAGTCTCACGAGCGACACCGGGGGGCCGCGAACACGCAGTGCCGAAGGCGCTGCCAAAGTTACAGGCATGAGTGATTCGAAGGTGTGGGAGTACGCCACCGTTCCGCTGCTGACGCATGCGACCAAGCAGATCCTGGACCAGTGGGGCGCCGACGGCTGGGAGCTGGTGACCGTGCTGCCCGGCCCGACCGGTGAACAGCACGTCGCCTACCTCAAGCGCCCCAAGTAACCGAAGGGACTTGCACATATGACCCAGTGGGAGAAGAACCTCGCCCAACTCGGCCTGACCCTGCCACCGGTCGTGGCACCGGTCGCCGCTTACATTCCAGCGATCCGCACCGGATCGCTGGTCTACACCTCCGGTCAGCTGCCGTTCGTGGACGGCCAGCTCTCGGCGACCGGCAAGGTCGGCGCGGAGGTCTCGCTCGATCAGGCGAAGGAGGCAGCCAAGTTCTGCGCGCTGAACGCGATTGCCGCGGTGCACGATCTGGTCGGGCTCGATGCGGTGGTGCGCATTGTGAAGGTCGTCGGATTCGTCGCCTCCGCACCGGGATTCACCGATCAGCCGCAGGTCATCAACGGTGCCTCGGAATTGCTCGGCGCGGTCTTCGGTGATGCGGGCGTGCACGCGCGCTCCGCGGTCGGCGTCGCCGAACTGCCCCGCAACACCCCCGTCGAAGTCGAACTGATCGCCGAAGTGCGCTAAACAGGTTCGATGACGCTCACCCATCCCGCATACGGCCAGCTGCGGCAGGTCACGCCGACCGCGGCGGTCGTGCTCGCGGACAATCCAGGCCAGATGACGCTGGAGGGCACCAACACCTGGCTGCTGCGTGCGCCGGGACAATCGGAATACGTCGTCGTCGATCCGGGACCGAAGGATAAGGCGCACAGCGAGACGATCGCCCGCGTCACCGACGGCAATATCGCGCTCACCCTGATCACCCACCGGCATCACGATCACACCGGTGGTATCGACCGGCTGGTCGAGCTGACGGGTACGCCGGTGCGAGCCAGGACCGCCGAATTCCTGCGCGGTTCGGATGCGCCGCTGGTCGACGGCGAGGTGATCGAGGCCGCCGGACTGCGGATCACCGTCCTCGACACCCCCGGCCACACCAAGGATTCGGTGAGTTTCGTACTCGACGACGCGGTGTTGACCGGTGACACCATCCTCGGCTTCGGCACCACCGTGCTCGATTCCACCGACGGCGCCCTCGCCGATTACCTGGCATCGCTGGACAAGCTGGTCGAGGCGGGTGCTGGACGCGCGCTGCTACCCGCACATGGTCCGGATCATCCCGATCTGGAACCGATCGCGCGGTACTACATCGCGCATCGGCAGGAGCGGCTCGATCAGGTGCGGGAGGCATTGCGCGTGCTCGGTCCGAACGCGGGTGCGATGTCGGTCGTGCGCAAGGTCTATGCCGATGTCGACAAGCGGCTGTGGCCGGCGGCCCGCAGTTCGGTGCAAGCGCAGTTGGAGTACCTGCGCGCCGAGCAGAACTAAAACACCGAAGCACGCTGAGTTCATGTGGTAGCTGAACTCAGCGTGCTTTTGCGTTCAGATGCCGCGGCGGCCACCTGCCACGACGCGTCTTCGTAGCGGCCGGGTGTTCGGTCGCCGATCGGATTCGAGCGTCAGCGCGCGCGGCGGGCCAGGCGCTCGGAGTCGGAGATCAGCACGCTCTTGCCCTCCAGCCGTAGCCAGCCGCGGTGCGCGAAGTCGGCCAGAGCCTTGTTCACGGTCTCGCGGGAGGCGCCGACCAGCTGCGCGATCTCTTCCTGGGTGAGGTCGTGGGTGACCCGCAGCGCACCGGCCTCCTGGGTGCCGAACCGCTGCGCGAGCTGCAGCAACGCCTTGGCGACCCGGCCGGGGACGTCGGTGAAGATCAGGTCGGCCAGGTTGTTGTTGGTGCGGCGCAAACGACGGGCGAGAACGCGCAACAGTTGCTCGGCGATCTCGGGCCGCTGGTCGATCCAGGACTTGAGTGCGTCACGGTCCATGGTGACCGCACGGACCTCGGTCACGGTGGTAGCGGTCGAGGTGCGCGGACCCGGGTCGAAGATCGACAGCTCACCGAACATGTCCGACGGACCCATGATGGTCAGCAGGTTTTCCCTGCCGTCCGGGGAACGCCGTCCGATCTTCACCTTGCCGGATGTGATGATGTACAACCGGTCGCCGGGCTCGCCCTCGTTGAAGATGACATGGCCGCGCGGAAAATCCACGGGCTGCAGTTGTTTGGCAAGAGCCGCCACCGCGGTGGGCTCTACGCCTTGGAAGATGCCTGCTCTGGCGAGGGCCTCGTCCACGAATGTGCTCCTTATGGGAAATGGCTCTGTCCTGGACCGAAGCGATTCGGCCAACAGCGCAGTCTACGCGGCATTACAGCAGCGTAGTGACAGACACCACGTAACGAGTGGATTGCGCGGCGTGCCAGGTACCGGTTGGTAGGGGGTTCAGCTGGCGCGTGCGACGTCCAGCTCTTCGCCACGGGACCGGCGCCTGCGCATCCGTGCCACCGCGGCGGGCAGTCCGAGCTTCGTCAGCTCCTTCACTTCGGCGTTGCTTGCCTTGTCCAGGTACTGCTGAACCTCTTCGTCGGGTTCGAGAAGTTTGCGGAGCCGATTCTCGACCCGCTCCATGCCCAGTGCAAACAGCATCAGCACCACTGGGAAGAGCACCACAGCGAGTCCTTGCATGACGAGCAGTAAACACGGTCTAGGTCTCAGATGGAACACGGCAAGAGATCTAGGAGGCCACCGTTGTGGGGTGGTTCCGTATGGTGGACGCGTGCGTGTCTCCCCCTCCACAGCTGCCGTTAGCGGGCCTGCGCCTGCCGTCGAGGCGACCGATGCGCAACCCGCCGCGGTCCCCGCGCCGAAGCGCAAATCCCGAGTGCGACAAGCGGAAACCCAGCTCGGCCTGACCCGAAGGGCCCGCCGGATGAACCGCACTCTCGCGGTGGCTTTTCCGGACGCGCATTGTGAGCTGGATTTCACCACACCGCTCGAATTGGCGGTTGCGACAATACTTTCCGCGCAGTGCACCGATGAGCGGGTGAATCTGACCACACCCGCGCTCTTCGCGAAGTATCGGGATGCCCGCGCCTACGCCGAGGCAAACCGCGCCGAGCTGGAGGAATACATCCGGCCGACCGGCTTCTTCCGCAACAAGACCAGTTCGCTGATCGGGCTCGGTCAGGCGCTGGTCGAACGCTTCGATGGTGAATTGCCTCACACCCTCGACGAACTGGTGCAGTTGCCCGGCATCGGCCGCAAGACTGCCAACGTCATCCTCGGCAACGCCTTCGGGGTGCCCGGCATCACGGTCGACACCCATTTCGGCCGGCTGGTGCGCCGCTGGGCGTGGACCACCGAGGAAGATCCGGTGAAGGTCGAACATGCCATCGGCGCGATCATCGAACGCAAGGAATGGACAATGCTGTCCCATCGCGTGATTTTCCACGGGCGTCGGGTCTGCCATTCCCGCAAGCCCGCATGCGGTGTCTGCATTCTGGCCAAGGATTGCCCCTCGTTCGGGGTCGGGGTGACCGATCCGGAAACCGCGGCCAAGCTGGTGAAGGGTCCGGAGGCGGAGCATCTGCTCGAGCTGGTGGGCCGGTGAGACGATTACCTGTCGCGGCGCGCTTGGCGCTGGCAGGGTTGATCACCGTTGTGGCCTTGGCGGTCGCGCTGTGGCCCCGCGATAACGACGACACCGTGACGAGCGGCGACCATCCGGCGAATTCCCTTGCGAGCGCACCGGTCGAGGCGCGCACCGCCGCCGGGCTGGCGAATTGTCCGACGCCCGCGGCGGATGCGGTGGGACGCGGGCCGCTTGCCGGACTCGCCCTGACCTGTCTGTCCGACGGTAAACCGGTCGACCTGGCGGCCGCGCTCGCGGGCAAACCGGCACTGCTGAACCTGTGGGCGTACTGGTGTGGACCGTGCGCCAAGGAGTTGCCGGATGTGCAGGAGTACGCGCGACGGGCCGGAAACGCGATTACCGTGCTGACCGTGCACAGCGATCCGGATGAGGCGAGGGCGCTCGCGCTGCTGACCGACCTGAAGGTGACGTTGCCCGGAGTCCTCGACCCGCGTACCAAGGTACGAACCGCGGTCGGTGCGCCCGCGGTGCTGCCGGTATCGGTGTTGTTGCGTGCCGATGGTTCGGTCGCCGAGGTGGTGGTGCGGGCCTTCAACGGCGTCGGCGATATCGCCGATACGGTCGCGAACAATTTGGGAGTTGCGGCATGACCGAGATCTCCGTGCCGCACAGCATCCCGCGGTGGCTGCGCCGGGCGGCGGACCCGAATACCGATTCCACCGACACGCTGTCCCTGGCGCGGGCGGTGCGGCGGGCCATGACGATCAGCACCACGCCGCGGCAAGCGGCCGTGCTCGTGCTGTTCAGTGGTTCGCCCGAAGCCGATCCCGAGGCGCCGGGCGGGCTGCCCGCCGATGCGGATGTGCTGCTCACCCAGCGCGCGTCCACCATGCGCCAGCACCGGGGTCAGGTCGCTTTTCCCGGCGGAGCGGTCGATCCCGGCGACTCCGGCCCGATCGATACCGCCCTGCGCGAGGCCTGTGAGGAGACCGGGCTGGCGCGCGAGGGCGTCGAAACCTTCGCGGTACTGCCGAAGCTGTTCGTGCCCCCGTCCCGATTCGACGTGACCCCGGTGGTGGCCTACTGGCACACCCCGAGGGCGGTCCAGGTGGTCAACCACACCGAGACCGAACGTGTCGTGCGGGTGCCGCTCGCGGACCTGCTCGACCCGGCGAATCGCTTCATGGTGCGCGGCAGCCTCGGCTATCAGAGTCCGGCATTCCAGGTGGACGGAATGCTGGTGTGGGGACTGACCGGCGGCATTCTGGCGGGCATCTGCAAGGCCGCCGGATGGGAACGGGACTGGGACCACAGCGATGTTCGCGATCTAGAGTCCGCGCTGGCGGCCGTAGGGATGACGTTATGAGTTCATCGGCTTGGCTCGATATCGCGGTGGTGCTGCTCGCGCTGCTGGCCGCCTCCTCCGGTTGGCGGCAGGGCGCGGTGGCCTCCGCGCTGGCCTTCCTGGGCGTCGTACTCGGCGCGGTCGCGGGCATTCTCATCGCGCCGCACATCCTGGTCCATGTCAACGAGGGCAGACCACGGGTGCTCACCGGCGTGCTGTTGATCGTGCTGCTGGTCATCGTCGGTGAGGTGGCGGGCATGGTGCTCGGCCGGGCCGCGCGCGGCGGTATGCGGCATCCGTTCACCCGCAGCGTGGACAGCGTCGTCGGCGCGGTGCTGCAGGCGGTCGCGGTGCTGGTCACCGCATGGCTGCTGGCGTTACCGCTGGCCACCTCGTCCCAGCCGGCCATCGCCGCGGCCATCAATGGTTCGAAGGTGCTCGCCGACGTCAACGATGTCTCCCCGAATTGGCTGCGGCGGCTGCCGAACGAATTCTCCAAACTGCTCAACACCTCCGGGCTGCCGGATGTCATCGGACCGTTCGGTCGCGCGCCGATCGCTGCGGTCGAACCGCCTGACCCCAGCGTGCTCGCCAGCCCGGTCGCGGCCTCGCTGCAGCAGAGCGTGCTGCGCATCCGCGGCGTGGCACCGAGCTGCCAGCGGGCGCTGGAGGGTTCGGGCTTCGTGATCGCGCCCGAACGCGTGATGACCAATGCGCACGTGGTCGCGGGTACGACGAGCGTCAGCGTGGATACCGCGCGCGGCCCGCTCGAGGCGACGGTGGTGCTGTTCGATCCGTCCAAGGATGTCGCGGTGCTCGCGGTGCCCGGCCTCACCGCCCCGATCGTCCCGCAGGCGCCCTCGCCCGCGCACTCCGGCGACAGTGCCATCGTGCTCGGCTACCCGGGCGGCGGACCGTACACGGCCAGCGCGGCTCGGGTGCGCGAGACGCTGGATCTGACCGGGCCGACCATCTACCGCAACGGCACGGTGGAGCGTGAGGTCTACACCGTCCGCGGGTTGGTGCGGGCCGGTAATTCCGGTGGGCCGCTGGTGGATACCGAGGGGCAGGTGCTCGGTGTGGTCTTCGGTGCGGCTGTCACCGACGATGACACCGGTTATGTGCTGACGCTGAACGAGGTGCGTGCGCAGGTGGAGGCCGCGCCCGGGTCGAATACGCAGATTCAGACCGGAGCCTGCGTACTGAGCTGAGACCGGCTGGGGCGGCTGGCTATGCGAGCCGGTCGCCCGGGTCGGACTCGACGGAACCGGCTACCCGAGCAGCTTGGCCAACTCCATCGTGACCGCTTCCGGGTTCTCTTGGTGCGCAAAGTGACCCGCGCCGGGAATAACGACCTGTCGCCGCTGTGGTGACAACCGGCGGGCGCGCTGGAAGGTCGCGGGCAGGATGTAGCCGTCGAGTTCACCGCGCATGGCCAGCACCGGAATGCGGATCGGCACCCGCATGGTGGCCATGAACCGCCGACCATCCGGACGCCACTGACTGCGGAAGGCCCAGCGCTGATACTCCAGCGCACAGTGCGCCGCGCCCGGAATCTGGATGGCCGAGCGCATCCGATCGGCCGTATCGATGAATTCGGCGGTGCCCGACCAGGTTCGGCTCACCCGCTGGCGTAACAGCCGCTCGACCTCGAAGCCGTTGCCGGTGGTCAGCAGATGTTCGCCGTAGCGCGGCAGCTGATAGCGCAGGAAATTCGGCAGCCAGGTGCGGCGCTGACGCCGGTCCCGCAGTACCGAGCTCTTGAGCGCGGCCGGATGCGGGGAACTGACCAGTGCGATCGAGCGCACCAGTCGTGGATGCAGCACCGCGGTCGTCCAGCACACCAGGCCGCCGTCGGCATGTCCGACCAGCGTGGCCTCGGAATAGCCCATGGCGCGGATGAGGCCGGCGATATCACCGGCCAGCGTCCAACCGTCATAGCCGCGCGGCGGTTTATCACTGTCGCCGTAGCCGCGCAGATCCACCGCGACCGCGCGATAGCCGAGTTCCGAGAGTCCGGTCAGCTGATGTCGCCAGGACCACCAGAGGTCGGCGAATCCGTGCAGCAGGACGACCAGCGGTGCGTCCGGGCGGTCCGGCTCGGCCTCGACGACATGGAAGCGAATGCCGTTTGCGTGCACGTCCCGATGCGTCCACGGACCGTCGTAACGGACGCTGGACGGATCGGGAAATGAGTTCGACGACACGCCGACCGAGCCTAGTGGGGGTCCGGCCAACCGCCTAGTCGACGCTGGCGCGCCGCCCGACCGTCTACTTCGACGGCTGCTCGAGCGACTTCGACTGCGTCGGCTCCGCGAGCACGAGGTGCTCCTCGTGCGAGCCGAATCCGCTCGGCAGCACCGTGCGCGCCTGCTTGAGCGAATCGATCGTCTTCTCCGGCGCCCGCAGCTTCTTGACCCGCAGATAGCCGAGCAGGGCGAGCACCGCCGTCGCGACGATCATCAGCAGGAACACGATCAGGAACGCCGCCCAGCGCGCCAGCCAGACATCGAGCAGCTCGCCGAGGAAGAAGAAAAAGAAGAAGGTGCTGAACAGCAGCACGGTCAACGCGAGGATGAAGTAGACGCTGCCCTGCAGCCCCTTCTTGATCTCCCCGGTCACCTCGGCCTTGGCCAGCGCGACCTCGGCCCGCACCAGCGTCGACATCTGCTCGGTGGCATCGCGGACCAGGGTGCCGAAGCTCGCCGACCCAGCCGGGTTGGCGTCCGAAAGGGGAATCGAGGTCACGGTGCGGTCGCGACGCGACTCGTCCCCGTTACCACGCTGCGTCCCATTCCTATCTTGGGCGAAACTCACTTGGTCGACCCTTCTCCCTGTCCCGGCACTGCTTCCGCCTCGGTCTCTCGTTCTATCGCACGCGCGTCCCGCCGCGCCTGGTGGACACGCCCACGCCGCAACAGTAGCGCCGAACCCGCGAGCGACGCCGTCATTGACGTCACCAACACCGCGGCCTTCGCCAATTCGACGGCCGAGCCGTCACCGACGTCCGTCAGCGCGAGTTCTGCCACCAGAAGGCTAACGGTGAAGCCGATCGCACCGAGCACCGAGAGGGCGAACATGTCCCGGTAGCCCAGGCTGGCCGGACGCTTCGCGATGCCCAATCGGATTGCCACCCAGCTGATTCCGAAGATGCCGACGGTCTTGCCCAGTAGCAATCCGAGAATTATGGCCAGCGACAGCCTATCGCTGAACAGCTGCTGGAAAACCTTGCCGTCCAACGGAACTCCGGAGGCGAACAAGGCGAACAGCGGTACACAGAGCCCGGCCGAGATCGGCTGGACCATATGCTCGAGCCGGGTTGCCGGGGCTTCGGACTCGCCCGGATCCTTGCGCACCCTGGTGAGCAGACCGAGCGCGACACCGGCCAGTGTCGGATGGATGCCCGCCTCGTGCAGCGCGTACCAGGAGATCAGCGCGAGCGGCACATACAGCAGCGGTGTGCAGATCCGCTTGTGCTGGGCCAGCGCCCACCCCGCGAAACAGCCTGCCGCGGCCAGCAGCCACAGCGCCGACACCGTTGTGGTGAACAGCACCGCGATCAGGATGATGGCGAGCAGATCGTCGACCACCGCGAGGCTCAGCAGGAAGACCCGTGCGCTCGCCGGGATCCGGGAGCCGGTCATGGCGAGCACGGCCAGCGCGAACGCGATATCGGTCGCCACCGGGATGGCCCAGCCCCGCTCCATCCCGTCGACGCCGAATCCGACGGCAAATGCGATCAGTGCCGGAGTGACCACGCCGCCGACCGCCGCGATGATCGGCAGCGCGGCCCGCTTGGGATCGGCGAGCTCGCCGACGACCAGCTCGCGTTTGAGCTCCAATCCGGCGACGAAGAAGAAGATGGCCAGCAGACCGTCCTCGGTCCAGTCCGCGACGGTGAGATCCAGATGCAGTGCCTTGATCGGCAGGGCGTACTCGGTGACGGTGAAGTAGCTCTGGCCCCACGGCGAGTTCACCCACAGCAACGCAGCAGCAGCCGCGATCAGAAGTATCGCGCCACCAACGGTTTCGGTGCGTAGATAGCGCGTCAGCTCCGAGCGAACTTGGGTGATCACGGGAAACCTTCCGCCAGGGTGGACTCCGACCGCGGACGCGCAATCCCACCGATCCGGCTTTCAGGTACACGACCGCATGCCGACCAGGCTTCCCGGCACACCTTACGCAATTCTAACTGGTACGGCCGGTGACGAATTCCGTCACCGGCCGTACGCGATGTGCCGACTCAGGCGCGGCTGGCCCGAATCGCCTCGAAAACATTCGGATCGACCAGCGTCGAGGTGTCGCCCAATTCGCGGCCCTCCGCGACATCGCGCAGCAGTCGCCGCATGATCTTGCCGCTGCGGGTCTTGGGCAGCTCGGGCACCACGTGGATCTCGCGGGGCCGGGCGATCGGGCTGATCTCCCGCGACACCTCCGCCTTCAGTTCGTCGATCAGCGCGTCGCCGGTGTCCTTGGCCTCGGCCGTCAGGATCACGAAGGCGACGATGCCCTGGCCGGTGGTCGTATCACTGGCGCCCACCACCGCGGCCTCGGCCACCCCGGAGTGACCGACCAGCGCGGATTCGACCTCGGCGGTGGAGATGCGGTGACCCGACACATTCATCACATCGTCGACCCGGCCGAGCACCCACAGATCGCCGTCGGCATCGAGCTTGGCGCCGTCACCGGCGAAGTACCAGCCCTGTTCTGCGTAGCGCTCCCAGTAGGTGGACCGGTAGCGGTCCATATCGCCCCAGATGCCGCGCAACATCGACGGCCACGGTTGATCGAGCACCAGATAGCCGTTGGCCTCGGTCTCACCGAGTTGGACCGCCTTGCCCTCCTCGTCGACGACCTTCGCCGAAATTCCGGGCAGCGGAGTCATCGCCGCACCGGGCTTCGCGGCGGTGACGCCCGGCAGCGGGGAGATCATGATCGACCCCGTCTCGGTCTGCCACCAGGTGTCCACGATGGGCGCGGTGTTCGCGCCGATCACCTCGCGGTACCAGCGCCAGGCCTCCGGATTGATCGGTTCGCCGACGCTACCGAGCACCCGGATGCTGGACAGATCATGCGCGGCCGGAATCTCCCTACCCCACTTCATGAATGTGCGCACCAGCGTCGGCGCCGTGTAATAGATTGTGACGCTGTACTTTTCGACGATATTCCAGTGCCGGTGCTCATCCGGGAAGTTCGGCGTGCCCTCGTAGACGACCTGGGTGGTCCGGTTCGACAGCGGTCCGTAGACGATGTAGGTGTGCCCGGTGACCCAGCCGATATCGGCGGTGCACCAGTAGATGTCCTGTCCGGCCTTGTGGTCGAAGACATTGTGGTGGGTGTAGGACGCCTGGGTGAGATACCCGCCGCTGGTGTGCAGGATGCCCTTGGGCTTACCGGTGGTACCGGAGGTGTAGAGGATGAACAGTGGGTGCTCGGCATCGAAGGCCTGCGCCTGGTGTTCGGGAGCGGCCTGCGCGACGGTCTCGTGCCACCACAGGTCGCGACCCTCGGTCCACGGCACCTCGATATCGGTGCGGCGCACCACCAGTACATGCTCGACAGAGTGCGGCACATCGCCATTGGCGTAGAGCGCCTCGTCGACGGCCTCCTTGAGCGGGGCGGCCTTACCGCGACGCCACTGACCGTCGGTGGTGATGATCAACCGGGCGCTCGCGTCGTCGACGCGCTGGCGCAGCGCGGTGGGGGAGAAGCCGGCGAATACCACCGAATGCGTCAGTCCGAGTCGGGCGCAGGCCAGCATCGACACGATCGCCTCGGGAACCATCGGCATATAGATGGCGACCCGATCGCCCGCTTCGAGCCCGAGTTCGGTCAGATAGTTTGCGGCGCGGGAAACTTCGGCGAGGAGTTCGGCATAGGTGATGTCGCGGGAGTCGCCCGGTTCGCCCTCCCAATGGATGGCGACCTGATCGCCGTGCCCGTCGAGCACATGGCGGTCCACGCAGTTGTAGGCGACATTGAGCTTGCCGTCGACGAACCACTTCGCGACGGGCGCGTCACTCCAGTCGAGTACCTGCGTCCACGGCTGCTCCCAGTGCAGCCGGTCGGCCTGCTCGGCCCAGAACGCGTCGCGATCCGCCGTGGCCCGCGGGTACAACGACGCGTCGGCATTCGCCGTCGCGGCGAACTCCGCGGTCGGCGGGTACGAGTCCCGGTGGTCGGTGGTTTCGGTCATCTCGTCTCTTCCTCACGTAGCCCCGTGGTGCTGGCAGTCGCAGTCGATTTCGACAGTAGCCAACTGTGATCCAGCCCGCGCCCGGTGTGTCCATTGGGTTTCCATCCCGTCACCGCGGCGGGTATCCTGCGCGATCCGCTGACAAACCGGGCCTTCGGTAGCTATCGTCATAGACCAACCAGCTCCGGATGCCGGAAGCCCCAACGGAGGCATACTTCCGGCGGATGCCTGTCTTCTCCTTAATGTTTAGCGCGTTTCGAGGATGTTGCCGGATTGGTAACAAGTGGAACGAACCTCTGTCAATCCGGTGACAAGGCTGCTTCGAATAGCTAACGTCCCAGGCATTCCAAGGCGGATCGAGTCGAGGCGCGCTGGGCAGATACCCATGCGTCGTCGCGGATCCCCTTCGCCTGTCTCGAAATCGGGAGAACGCGTTGAGATTCAACAGAGCTACAGCGTTGACCGCGGCAGTCCTGCTGGCCACAAGCCTGGGACTGTCCGCATGTTCGTCGAGCGATAGTGCCGACGCCGACATCGTCACCACGAACGGTGGTGAGCCGCAGAATCCGTTGGTGCCGACCAATACCAACGAGAATATGGGCGGCCGCGTCGTCGACCGGCTGTTCGCGGGTCTGAAGTACTACGACGGCAAGGGTGTTGCGCACGACGAGATGGCCGAGTCCATCAAGACGACCGACCGCAAGACCTACACGATCACCATCAAGCCGGACTGGAAGTTCACCGACGGCAGCACGGTGACCGCGAAGTCGTTCGTCGACGCCTGGAACTACGGCGCCCTCGGCACCAACGGTCAGCTGCAGAGTTACGCGTTCACCCCGATCGTCGGATTCGACGAGGTGTCGGCGGAAAAACCCACGGCGCAAACGATGTCGGGTCTGAAGGTGGTCGACGACCGAACCTTCACCGTCGAGCTGAAGTCGCCGTCCATCGACTTCGAGACCGAACTCGGCTACGCGCCGTTCTATCCGCTGCCCGATGCCGCGTTCAAGGATATGAAGGCCTTCGGTGAGAACCCGGTCGGCAACGGCCCGTACAAGTTCCAGACCTGGGAGCACAACGTCAAGATCGACCTGACGCCCAACCCGGACTACACGGGCGGACGCGCGCCCAAGAACAAGGGTCTGCGGTTCGTCATGTATCAGTCGTTCGATACCGCCTACTCGGATCTGCAGGCAGGCAATCTCGATACCCTCGACACCATTCCGGACAGCGCGCTGACTTCGTACAAGAAGGACCTCGGCGATCGCGCGATCCTGGAGCCGTCCGCGCAGAACCAGCACATCGGCGTCCAAGCCAATGTCCCGCACTTCGGCGGTGAGGAAGGCCTGCTGCGTCGCCGCGCCATCTCGATGGCGATCAACCGGCAGCAGATCTGCGACACCATCTTCAACGGCACCAAGATTCCGGCGCGCGACTTCACCTCGAGCACCCTGCCCGGATTCAACGGGAACCTGCCCGGCTCCGAAGTATTGAAGTACAACCCCGAAGAGGCCAAGAAGATCTGGGCGCAGGCCGATGCCATTTCGCCGTGGTCGGGGCGCTACGAAATCGCCTACAACTCCGACGGCGGCCACCAGGCGTGGATCGAGGCCGTGGCCAACAGCATCAAGAACACCCTCGGTATCGATGCCGTCGGCGCGCCGTATCCGACGTTCAAGAACATCCGAGATCTGGTGAACCAGAAGACGATCGGCAAGGCGTTCCGCTACGGCTGGCAGGGCGACTACCCGACCATGCTGCAGTTCCTCACCTCGCAGTACTACAGCTACTCCGAAACCAATAACGTCGACTACAAGAGCCCCGAATTCGACCACCTGCTCGACGCCGCACTGGCCGCGCCGACACTGGAGGAGTCGTACAAGATCGTGGCGCAGGCGCAGGCGTTGCTGATCAAGGATATGGCCGATATCCCCGTGCTCGATTATCTCGCCGCGGCGGGACGTTCGGACAAGGTGAAGAAGGCCGACCTGGCCTGGAATGGTCTGTTCGACTTCGAAAACATCGAGAAGTAGCCGCTCGGCGCGGTCGTGCCGCACATTGTGACGGCACGACCGCTCCGCTCACCCAGGAGACGAAATGGCCTGGTATGTCGTGCGGCGTCTGCTCCAAATGATCCCCGTCTTCCTCGGGGCGACGCTGCTCATCTATGCACTGGTCTTCTTAGTTCCGGGCGATCCGATCCACGCGCTGGCCGGCGACAAGCCGATGACGCCTGCCGTCGAGGCCCAACTGCGTGCGCGTTATCACCTGGATCGTCCGTTCATCGTGCAGTATCTGCTGTATCTGAAGGGCATTTTCACCCTCGATTTCGGGACGGCCTTCTCCGGTCGACCGGTGCGCGACGAACTCGCCCGCGCCTTCCCGATCACCATCAAATTGGCATTCATGGCGGTGCTCATCGAGGGTGTCTTCGGTGTCGTCTTCGGTCTGATCGCGGGGCTGCGCAAAGGCAAACTCTTCGATTCCACGCTGCTGGTGGTCAGTCTGATCATCATCGCGGTGCCGATCTTCGTGATCGGCTTCCTTGCCCAGTTCGTACTGGGTGTGAAGTGGGGTATTGCGCCGGTGACCGTCACGGGTAAGGCCAGCGTCGGTGAATTGCTCGTGCCCGCATTCGTTCTCGGTTCGCTCTCGTTCGCCTATGTGCTGCGGCTGACCCGAAATTCGGTGGCGGAGAACATGTCCGCCGATTACGTGCGCACCGCGACCGCGAAGGGACTCAGTCGCCCGCGCGTGGTCACCGTGCACATTCTGCGTAACTCGATGATTCCGGTGATCACCTTCCTCGGCGCCGACCTCGGCGCGTTGATCGGCGGCGCGGTCGTCACCGAGGGCATCTTCAACATCCCGGGCGTGGGTGGGACGCTGTACCAGGCGATTACCCGCGGTGAGCCGCCGACGGTGGTCTCGTTCGTGACCGTGCTCATCGTGATCTTCCTGATCTCGAATCTGATCATCGATCTGCTCTATGCCGCGCTCGACCCGAGGATCCGATATGCCTGAGCTCGAGAAGAAAGCTCCGGACCGGCAGCAGCATTTCGTCGCGCCGCCCGATGAAGTCGAGGTGCTCGCCACCGACCAGGTCGTCGATACCGGTTCGCCGACCAGCATCTGGCAGGACGCGTGGCGGCAGTTGCGCCGCAATCCGATCTTCATCGTTGCCGCGGTGCTGATCGTGTTCATCGCCATCGTTGTGCTGTGGCCGGGCCTGTTCTCCGATCAGGATCCGCGCTACTGCAACGGCGATTTCAGCATGGATCCGCGCGGGCCCGGACATCCGTTCGGTTTCGATAAACAGGGCTGCGATGTCTATACCCGAACCGTTTACGGCGCACGGGCTTCCGTAATGGCGGGCTTGGGTGCCACCACGGTATTCCTGCTCGTCGGCGGCACGCTCGGGGCCCTTGCGGGCTTCTACGGCGGGCTGCTCGATTCGGTGGTGTCCCGCATTGCGGAGATCTTCTATGCGATTCCATTGATGCTGGCCGCGATCGTCATCATGCAGTTGCTCGATTCACGCACGATCTGGACCGTCATCCTGATCCTGGCCGCATTCACCTGGCCGCAGGCGGCGCGTATCGCGCGCAGTGCGGTGATCGAGGCGAAGAACAGCGAATATGTCACGGCGGCGAAGGCATTGGGTGTGTCCCGAATACGCACGCTGCTGCGTCATGTGTTGCCGAATGCGGCCGGCCCGCTGATCGTGGTGACGACGATCTGGCTCGGCGCGTTCATCGTCACCGAGGCGACGCTGTCCTACCTCGGCGTCGGCCTGCCGCGCACGATTGTGTCCTGGGGTTCGGATATCAATACCAATCAGCACGAGTTGCGCGGCGGATCGCCGATTCTGTTCTATCCCGCAACGGCTTTGGCGCTCACCGTGCTGAGCTTCATCCTGCTCGGCGACGCGCTGCGGGACGCGCTCGATCCGAAGGCGAGGAAGAGGTGACCGCGGCGATGTCGGATAAACCATTGCTCGAGATCGAGGATCTCAACGTCTGCTTCTCCTCCGAGGGCAAGAAGATTCCGGCGGTGCGCGACGTCGGTCTGACGGTGTATCCGGGCCAGACCGTCGCCATTGTCGGCGAATCCGGATCCGGGAAATCAACGACTGCGCACAGCATTATCGACCTGCTGCCCGGCACCGGGCAGGTCACCTCCGGCTCGATCAGGTTCGACGGCAAGGATCTGGCGAAGGCGTCGAAGCGGGAGGTCATCGCGGTCCGCGGCAGCGGTATCGGATTGGTACCGCAGGATCCGATGTCGAATCTGAACCCGGTGTGGAAGATCGGGTTCCAGATCCGCGAGACCTTGGAGGCCAATGGCATTGCCAAGGGTAAGGCGGCCAAGCAGCGAGCCATCGAACTGCTCGAGGAAGCCGGGATGTCCGATGCGGCGCGCCGGGTGAACCAGTATCCGCACGAATTCTCCGGCGGTATGCGCCAGCGCGCGCTCATCGCCATCGGATTGGCCTGCCGACCCAAACTGCTGATCGCCGACGAGCCGACCTCGGCCCTCGACGTGACGGTGCAGCGGCAGATCCTCGACCATCTCGACGGACTCACCAGCGAACTCGGCACCGCTGTCCTGCTCATCACCCACGACCTCGGCCTGGCCGCGGAACGCGCCGAGCACCTGGTGGTGATGTATCGCGGCAAGGTCGTGGAATCCGGTCCGGCACTGCAGATTCTGCGCGAACCCCAGCATCTGTACACCAAGAAGCTGGTGAATTCCGCACCCTCGCTCGCCTCGCAGCGGCTGTCCTCGGTGCGTGAGCGCATAGAAGTGCGGAAGCAGGCCGTACAGGTCGCGGAAGAGGTCGCGGCGGCCGATACGGAAATCGCGGCGGTCTCCGATTACGTGGTGGTCGCACAGAATCTGACCAAGGCGTTCAAGATTCGGGGCAGTACGCCGTGGAAGTCGACGGATTTCGTCGCGGTCGATGATGTGTCGTTCCGGCTGAAGCGCGGCACGACCACTGCCATTGTCGGCGAGTCCGGTTCGGGTAAATCGACTGTGGCGCAGATGGTTCTGGGTCTGCTCGAACCGACATCGGGTTCGGTGACCTTCGACGGTCGTGAAGTGGCGAAACTGGATCGGAAGGGCGCGTTCGCTTTTCGTCGTCGAGTGCAGCCGATCTTCCAGGACCCCTACGGTTCGCTGGATCCGATGTACTCGATCTATCGCACCATCGAGGAGCCGCTGCGCACGCATAAGATCGGCACGGCCAAGGAACGCGAGGCAACGGTGCGCGACCTGTTGGACAAGGTGTCGCTGCCGTCCTCGGTAATGCGCCGCTACCCCAATGAACTCTCCGGTGGCCAGCGCCAGCGCGTCGCGGTGGCCCGTGCGCTCGCGCTCTCCCCGGAGGTCGTGGTGTGCGATGAGGCGGTCTCCGCGCTCGACGTCCTCGTCCAGGCTCAGATCCTCAAGCTGCTCAACGACTTACAAGCCGAGCTGGGTCTGTCCTATCTGTTCATCACCCATGACCTGGCCGTCGTCCGCCAGATCGCCGACGACGTCCTGGTCATGCAGACCGGCAGAATCGTCGAAGCGGCCACAACCGACGAGGTTTTCCAGAACCCCGAGGAGGAGTACACCCGCCGCCTGCTGGACGCCATTCCCGGACGGGACCTGCTGGCAGGCTGACCAGGGCGCACCGGACCCCGACGGAGTGAGTCTTACGAGCGATGTTCGCGGCCCGTCTCGCGTCCGTGCCGAAGGCGCGGCCGTCGAACACAGCCGAGTCGTCGAAGCGCATGCGACGAAGTCGCGAGTCTCGACGGCGCCGCTAGTGACTGCTTGCAGGTCGCTCGAAAGGGGCCGCTAGCGGACTGCTTGCAGGTCGCTCGAAAGGGGCCGCTAGCGACTGCTTGCAGGTCGCTCGAAAGGGTCAGCCGCCAGACAGTAGGGGGCCGCGAACACGCAGCGTCGCCGGCGCTGCAAAATGTCTCAGTGACCGATCCGCTACAGCCCCTCGTCGATCTGCCAGGTGTGCGCGAAGCCGCCGATAAGGCGCGTGACGCGCTTGCCGCGGTGCATCGGCACAAGGCGAACCGGCGAGGCTGGCCGACTACGGCCGCCGAGGCGGCGGTGCGTGCCGCGCGCTCATCCGCTGCCATCGAGGGCGGCAGTACCGAACTGCCCGCTGACGGCAGGGTCGCGGATCCGATCCTGGCCGGCTCGCTGCGGGTCGGGCAGGCGCTCGACGGTGACGCGCTGCGGAATCTGGTCGGCACCTGGCAGCGCGCGCCGCTGCAGGCGCTGGCCCGGCTGCATCTGCTGGCCGCGGCCGATCTGGTGACCGACGAGGCGCTGCTCGGGCGCCCGCGCGCTGACGGCGGTGTGGCCGAACGGCTCGACCTGCTGGTGCAGACCGTGCTCGGATCCAAGGCGCCCGCGCCGGTCATCGCGGCGGTCGTGCACGGTGAACTACTGACCTTGCGGCCGTTCGGTACGGCCGACGGCATCGTGGCGCGGGCGGCCTCTCGACTGGTGGCCGCGTCCAGTGGGCTGGACCCGCACAGCCTCGGCGTACCGGAGGTGTTCTGGTTGCGGCGGCGTCAGCAGTATCTGGATGCGGCGGCCGGATTCGGCTCGGGTGCTCCGAATGCGGTGGGCGGCTGGGTGATCCTGTGCTGCGGCGCCTTCGAAGACGGTGCGCGGGAGGCGACATCGATCGCCGACGCGGCATCCGGATAGGGGGCCACACACATCAAAGCGGGCGGCGTTGTCGTTGACGACCTCACCGCCCGCTAGCACGGATACCCGGTTACCAAGCGTGCTGGGTGGGTTGTGTTCTGCGGCCTCGGCGATTATCCGAACTCCGCCGGTTCATCCCCGCAACCTGTGCGAGGCCTTCGCCGTCGAAAACCCGGATCTCGCAGGCCCACAACGCTTCTGCCCTTGTCGCGGCGCGCTCCGCGTGGGTGCCTGGTGCCCGTGCTGGGAAGGGTAGGTCGGGGAGCTGAGCCTTCTCTTCCGGCTCCGCTCAGGCCTTCCGTCCTTCCGTAGTTACATTTCTACACTGTGACCGCCCCCACATCAAGGCTTGGAAAAACATTAAATAACCGGCGCGTCTACCGGCGTTTCGTGCTTAAATGCCTGGTCGCAGCGGCCTCTGTGTTATGTCAGCAAGCCCTCCGCCGCGCCCCTCATCAGCCCGGCCTCGCGGCCCGCGCCGGGCAGCAATAGCTCAGCGGCGCCGGCGCAACAGCCGGTAGCTGATCGCACCGGCCAGCACCGCGCTCAGCCCGACCGCCGCCGTCGCGGCAAGGGTGGTCGACGACGGGCTCTGGAAACGTGCCCACAGCGAGACCGGGTTGGAGAACGTGAGAATCGGCCAGCCCTTGGCCACCGCTTCGCGTCGCAGATTGCGATCCGGGTTCACCGCCGTCGGATGCCCCACCGCGCTCAGCATCGGTAGATCGGTCACCGAATCGGAGTAGGCATAACACCGCGAGAGATCGTAACCCTCAGTGGCGGCTAGCTTTTCGATCGCGGTCACCTTACCCGCACCGTAGCAATAGAATTCGACCTCGCCGGTGTAGCGGCCGTCCTCGACCACCATCCGGGTCGCCGCGGTATGCGAGGCGCCCAGCACCTCGGCGATCGGACCGACGATCTCCTCGCCCGAGGCCGAGACGATCACCACATCGTGTCCCCGGATCTTGTGGTCGGCAATGAGATCCGCCGCCTCGGCATAGATCAGCGGGTCGACGAGTTCGTGAAGTGTTTCGGCCACAATGGATTTCACCTGCTCGACATCCCAGCCCGCGACCATATTCGTCAGATTGGCGCGCATGCGCTCCATCTGATCGTGGTCGGCGCCCGAGAGCATGAACAGGAAGTGGGCGTAGCTGCTCTCCAGCACCGCGCGCCGGTTCAGCAGGCCCTGTGCGTAGAAGGGCTTACTGAACACGTAGGTGCTCGATTTCGCTATCACCGTCTTGTCGAGATCGAAGAAAGCGGCTACGCGCTCGCCACCGGCGCTCGGTCGCTTCGTTGCCGTCACGTCCCGTGCCGTCTGGTCCTCGAGCTCTGTCTGGTCGCCATCGGCCGTCACTCGTTCAGAATATGCATGCCGCGGCGACGCTGTCGGACGGGTCGGGTGTCTGGTTCGTTCGGCGGGTTTGCCCCGGAGACGCCGGGCCGGTGGTGGCCACAAAGTTCTCCGAAGACAGACTTGCGTTGTGGCCCGGGCTTGGGTGTAGTATTGCTGGCACCTGGACATAGTCCAGGCGCGTTCAGCCCGACCCCCCGGGGCTGAACCCGACGGCCCCAGCCTCCTCCCCCCCCGGCTGGGGCCGTCCTCTATTTCGGGGTAGGTTCCCCCCGGTTTCCGGGCCTCCGGATTTATCCACACCCCCCGAGTTATCCACATTCGGCATATTGCATCTTCTGCTCGGCTTCGTCTTCGAGCACGCTGACCTGCATGAATCTCGAAGCCGCCCCGGCACTCACGCCACCCGCGCTCGTGCTCATCCAGGACACCCGGCTGCGCGATGAGGTGCGTCGGGTCGCGGCGGCCGCGGAGCGCGCGCTAGACGAGCGCGCGCTTGCTGTCGGGCGGCACGCCTGGGTGGCGGCACCCCTGGTGATCCTCGACACGGTGGCGGCCGAGAGCTGTGCACGGGCCGGTTACCTCCGACGGATCGGCGTCGTGCTGGTGACAGACGGGGAACCCGGATTGACCGATTGGCAGGCCGCCGCGGCTGTCGGTGCCGAGCGCGTCATCGCGCTGCCCGGTGCCGCGGTAGGGCTTATCGAGAAGTTTGCTGAACACGGCGAATACCGCATGGGCGACGGTGTTGTCGTCGCGATCGCGGGTGCGAGCGGCGGTGCGGGCGCCTCTACATTGGCCGCGGCGACCGGACTGCGATCCGCCGCCGAGCGGTTCCGGCGCGACACCGTGCTCATCGACGGCGCACCCCTCGGCGGCGGTCTCGACCTGCTGCTCGGCATCGAAACCAGGGCCGGACTGCGCTGGCCGGATCTGGTGATCGAGGACGGTCGGGTGTCGGCCGCCGCACTGCACAGCGCACTGCCGGCAGCCGTCCCGGGACTGGCGGTGCTGTCCTGCGGCCGCGGCGGTGCCGGACGCTTGCCCGCCGAAATCGGCGCTGCCGCCGTTCGCGCCGTCATCGAAGCGGGCCGTGCCGCAGGCGATTTGGTGATATGCGACATCTCGGGCGAACGCGGCCCCCACGCCGATCAGATACTCGACGCGGCCGACCTCGTCGTCCTGGTCGTCCCCGCCCGCCTCCGCGCCGTAGCCGCCGCCGAATCGGTCGCCGCCCATATCGGTAAGCGAAATCCCAACCGGGGCTTGGTAGTCCGCGGCCCGGCACCCGGCGGACTACGCGGCCCGGAGGTCGCCGAGGTCCTCGACCTCCCCCTGCTAGCCGCCGTCCGACCGCAACCCGGACTCGCCGCCCGCCTCGAACGCGGCGGGCTTACTTTGCGCCGCGGGCCTCTCCGCGACGCTGCGGACGCAGTGCTCGGAGTGCTCAGCGCTCCGGCCGGGAAGGCGCTGCTATGAGTGCGTTGACGTCCCCGCCGTCGTTTCGGGTCCGCGCGGCGGTGCGTGAGAATCCGGTGCGCCGTGGTGAGGCGCATGGGCCGATGGAATACGAGCTGCTGCAGCGGTATCGGAACGCTGCGTGCGCTGTCCCGACGGTGCTCGGCATGCGGCGATCTGCGCTGTCGGATGAGGTGCTCGGTGCCGAGCGATCTGCGGCTTCGAATGCGTGGGCGATGCGCTGGATGCTGCGGAAGGTTCTTGCCGGTTCGGTTGGGAGGGGTTCGCGGTGAGTGCGTTGGTTACGTCGGAGTTGTTGGATCGGGTGCGGGAACGGCTGTCCGGTGCGTCGGGGGATCCGGATCCGGCGCAGGTGGCGGCTGCTATCCGAGCCGAGGCCGGTGGTGTACTCGGTGATACCGATCTGCTGCGGGCATTGCGGCTGTTGCAGACCGAGATGACCGGAGCGGGGCTGTTGGAGCCGCTGCTGCAGGATCCCCGGGTCGCCGATGTGCTGGTGACCGCGTCGGATGCGGTGTGGATCGACCGGGGCCGTGGGCTGGAACGAACCTCGGTCGTCTTCCCGGATGAGGCCGCGGTGCGCCGCTTGGCCCAGCGGTTGGCGCTGTCGGCCGGGCGGCGCCTCGACGACGCACAACCGTGGGTCGACGGCCGGTTATCCGGAAGGGAAGCGGCACTGGGGGATTCGTTCGGAGTCCGGCTGCACGCGGTCTTGGAGCCGGTGGCACACGGCGGCACCTGCCTGTCGCTACGCGTCCTGCGTCCGGCGACACAGGGACTGGATGCGCTCGCCGCGGCGGGCGCGGTACCCGCCGACGCGAAACTTCTACTGGAGCAGATCATTCGGGCCAGACTCGCCTTCCTGGTGGTCGGCGGAACCGGCGCGGGCAAGACAACGCTCCTGTCCGGCCTACTGGCCAAGGTCGCCGCCGACGAACGCATCATCTGCGTCGAAGACGCCGCCGAACTGGCACCCCCACATCCCCACGTCGTACGACTGGTCGCGCGCACCGCGAACGTGGAGGGCGTCGGCGCGGTAACCGTCCGCGATCTTGTCCGGCAGGCCCTGCGAATGCGCCCCGACCGAATCGTCGTCGGCGAAGTCCGTGGCGCGGAGGTGGTCGACCTTCTGACCGCCCTGAACACCGGCCACGACGGCGGCGCGGGCACGGTCCACGCGAACTCACCACGCGAGGTCCCCGCCCGCCTGGAAGCCCTTGCCGCACTGGGCGGTATGGACCGAGCCGCCCTCCACAGCCAGCTCGCCGCCGCAGTCCAGGTAGTGCTGCACGTCCACCGCCGAGCCGACGGCTCCCGCGGCCTCCGCGAAATCGGCATCGTGGACCGCGACCTCCAAGGCCGCGTCACCATAACCGCCGCCTGGCACGCCGACCGAGCCCCGACCCCGGCCGCCCCCACTCTCACTCGCCTCCTCGACGAACGGCTCGACCGGTGAATGCGGGAATGGAGCGCACGGCGCTGGCAACCCGGCTGGCTTCGCTGTCGCGTGTGCTTGTGGTCCCTTCGTCGGATGCGGTGCCGGTGCTCCTTGTGGACGCGACTTCGGCAACGTTGCGGTCCAGCCTGATCACGGCAGCGGTGCATTCGGGAATTGCTGGTCGGATGGCACCGTCGCGGTGCCTGGTCGACGAACGGCTCGGTCGATGATCGCGGGATTGGTGTGTCTGGCGATCGGGGTTTTACTGGCGCCGCCGCCGAGTTCGCAGCGGCGGTTCGCCACGCTGTTCTCGGCGGCAGGCGATGTTCGAAAGCTCGGTCGGGGCAGTGGGTTTCGGGTGGCGATCGGTGTTGTCCTCGTGGGGGCGTTGGCCGTTGGAGTCGGTCCGCTGGTTGCGGCGGTGTTGGTCGGGGGAACGGTCGGTATTCGGGTGCGGTGGGCGAGCCGGGAGCGGCGGCGCAGTGCGGAGTGCGCTTATCTGTTGGACGCGCTCGAGGCGGTGATCGGGGAACTGCGGGTGGGCGCGCATCCGAGTTCGGCGGCTGAGGTTGCCGCGCAGGAGTCGCGCGGGGAGGCCGCCCGCGTCTTCGCGGTGAGCGCGGCGCGCAGCAGGCTCGGTGGTTCCGGCGCGGACGGGTTGCGCGATTCCGATTCGATCGTCGATGCGGAACTCGCCAGGATCGCCGACGCGTGGCAGGTTGCCGAGCACCACGGTCTCGCGCTCGCGGAACTGCTCTCGGCTGCTCGCGCGGACCTATTGGGGCGCATCCGTTTTCGCACGCGCACCACAGCCGCACTGGCCGGTGCTCGCGCCACAGCGGCGGTCCTGGCGGGCCTACCGCTCCTCGGTATCGGCCTGGGTCAACTGATGGGTGCCGCTCCTCTGCACGTGCTGCTGAGCCCGGGTGCCGGAACTGTATTGCTACCACTCGGCGCGGCATTGGCGTGTATCGGCTTGCTGTGGACCGACGCGATCACGCGAAAGGTCTTCGTATGAAACACATCTGCTGTTCACGCACAGCTTCGAAGGGGTTGCGAATGGTTGGAATTTCCAGTGTGCCAGTGCTTTTGCTCGCAATGGCATTGTTCGTGCTGCCCGGACGAGTTGCGGTGAATCGGCGATTGCGGACGCTGCGAGAGGCGGGCCCACAGCCGGTCGCCCCGTCATCTCCACGCGGCACCAACAGCGATCCGCTGGCCATAGCCTCGGTATTCGACCTGCTGGCCGCCTGCCTACGAGCCGGATTACCGATGGCATCTGCAGCCCGCGCGGTGGCACCGAGCGCGCCGCCGGCCCTCGGCGCGGCATTGCGCAAGGCAGCCGACCTGCTGGCACTGGGCGCGGACGCGACAATCGCCTGGGATCAGGTGGCCCGCGACGGCGCGGACCAACCGGGCGCCGATGAGGTCGACTCACTGGCCCGCATGGCCCGGCGCTCCGCCCGCTCCGGCGCCTCGCTCGCCACCGCCATCGGCGAACTGGCCGAACAGCGCCGCAGCGGAGTCGAAGATGCGGCCGCCGCCCGCGCCGAACGTGCCGGAGTCCTCATAGGCGGCCCCCTCGGCCTTTGCTTCCTCCCAGCGTTTGTCTGCCTCGGCATCGTCCCCGTAGTAATCGGCCTCGCCGGCCGCGTCCTCGGAGGTGGACTGCTGTGAGAACGACAGCGCAGGGAAATACTGCGTCACGAACGACGGAGCTACGAAAGACCGAGCGAGGCGCTGCCGGTTCCGACAGTTCTGCTGCCACAGACAGCGCAGCACGGTGCGCTACCGAGCTGGGATCAACAGAGCCCAGCCGTGCTGAGCGGGGCACTGTTCTGCTACCTCTCGGCCTTCGTCTGTCCCGACATCCGCGTCACCGCCCGCGCCCCCGGAAGCGGACTGTTGCGAGCCTGCCGCAGCCGGGAACTGCCATGCGAAACAAAGCCGATCCGGGGATGCCTCCGCCGGACATAGTCGGGTTCGGGACCGCTGTGCGGACCGGTGTCGAGCTATGGACGATCGCGCCGCGCACTGCCGGGCTGGGAATGCCGACTCGGAGCAGTACCTACCTGGGCGCGATAGCGCCGGACTTTGTCGGGCTGGAGACGACCGCACGAGGCGCTGTCGACCACGGCTCTGCTAAAGGTGCCGTTGCTGAGCTAGCGAGTGCTCCGCTCGGGGGCGATGAGGTGTGCGGTGCGGTGCCGGGGCGTGTGCGGCGGGGAAGAGCATATGGGCGCGGCGTAGCTACCCGGAACATTGTCGACCCGGTGCGGTGCGCGCACGGTGCTGTCGAGCGCGGCGGTGTTGAAGGTGCCGTTGCTGAGCTGCCGAGTGCTTTGCTCGGGAGGTTTGGGCTGCGCGGTGCGATGCCGGGGCGTGCGCGGCCGGGAAGAGTGTGTCGGCGCGGAGTGGCCGCGCGGGCGGGAATGAGAGGGGAACACGGTGCGAATGGGGACGATGCGGGATCGGGTAGTGCTTCGGCTGGGGGCCGTCGGCATGGAGGTGCGGGCTCGGGTGCTGCGGGTGCTGGTCGCGGACGACGGGATGAGTACCGCGGAGTATGCGATCGGGACTATTGCGGCTGCGGCGTTCGGAGCCGTGCTCTATGGGGTGGTGACCGGGGACAGCATTGTGAACGCGCTGACGAAGATCATCGACAAGGCGTTGAATACCGCGGTGTAGCGGAGGGTAGTTGTCGATTAAACTACTGTGGTACAACGCATCTCGGTGACGATCGGGGTGCGGTAACGGTTGAGGCGGCGATCGCGCTCGCTGCCATCGTGTTTGCGGTGGTGCTGTGCGTCGGTGCCTTGCTCGCGGCGTCGACGCAGGTGCGCTGTGTCGACGCCGCTCGCGAAGCGGCCCGGCTGGCTGCTCGCGGTGATCAAGCGAATGCGGTGTCGGCGGCGCGGCGGGTAGCTCCGCCGACCGCCGACATCTCGCTGCGCAGCGAGGGCGACCGGGTAGTCGCGGCGGTCTCCGCCCACGCACCCCTACTGCCCTTGTTGGTCCTGCACGCCGAGGCCGTCGCAACCCGCGAGCCAGGAGCCGAGCCGTGACCGACAACGGCCGGCCAACGGACCGTGACGTGCCAATGGGCGCAACACAGATGAAAGACAGCGACGTGCCGCGCGACCGAACCGCGGCAGTAAGGATGCCCAGTGACCGAGCAGTAGAAGCAGCTCCGCCGAACAGCCCACCCTGCCAAGGACGCGACCACAACCGAAGCGACATCGTCGACGGGCGAACCGCACGTGTCCGCTGCGCCGTCGGCGCCAGTCGCCTCGTCCGGTGGTACAGCGCGTTCGCGGGCGATGCGCAGGGTCCTTGCGCATCCATACGGCGGGCCCCGGACGGCCGAATCGACCGCGTGTGCCGAGCATTTGCATCCGGAGGCCGCCGAGTCGCCAATGGGCGCAGTGTCCTTGCGCTGGGTGGTGCAGGTCGCCGCGGCGTCACGATGCGGCGGGACGAGGGCGTCGCGACGGTGTTCGCCTGTCTGGCGCTGGCTGCGCTGATCGGCGCGACGCTATTGATCGCTCAGGTCGGGGCGGTTGTTGTGGCGCGGCATCGGGCGCAGGCCGTGGCGGATTTGGCGGCATTGGCAGCGGCGGGGGAACTCGCGCGTGGGGCCGATGTCGGATGTACAGAAGCGGCGGAGATCGCGCGACGGATGGGAGTGCGGATTCAGCAGTGTGAAGTCGTGCAGTGGGATGCGACTGTCACTGTTGAAGAGAATGTACCAATGGGTCTGTTAGGAAAGCGGACTGTTCGCGCGGTTGCTCGTGCGGGACCTGTAGAAGTCGGAACGTGACCGGTACGTACTTACACTCGCCAGTGGTACTTCACGATGCCGAATTCGGTAATTGCGATGCTCGAATAAATACGCCATTGCCTCAATTTACTTAGTAACCGCAGAACGCAATCGAATGAATCTGCACGTCGGGCGGTAATGCCCGTGGCAATACCTCAGTTAACATGAATCTAATCCTCTTTATTCGGCGGTCCGACGCGCCCGGCACCGCAGGGCGAGGTACGCCGACATGCGCCTATAGCCCCTGGTGACCACCCGGAAAGGTGGACAAGCGATCACGTTCGGAGGTCGGTGCTGTCACGAATCGAGCGCGGCGCCTTCGCCGCGCTGTTCAGTCGCCCGTACCGGCGGCCAATTCGCCCAGAACCGCGGCCAGTAGGCGGGCCGCACCGGCCTTGTCCAGCGGATGGTTGCCATTGCCGCACTTGGGCGACTGCACGCAGGACGGGCACCCGGCCGCGCAGGTGCACGTCTCGATCACCGCGAGCGTCGCCGACAACCAGTGATGTAGCTGCGCGAACCCGCGTTCGGCGAAGCCCGCACCACCGGGCTGCCCGTCATAGACGAACACTGTCGGCAGCCCGGTATCCGGATGGTCGGCGGTTGAGACACCGCCGATATCCCACCGATCACACGTCGCGACCAGCGGCAATAGGCCGATCGCCGCATGTTCGGCGGCGTGCAGCGCACCCGGCACCCGTGGCGTATCCAGGCCTGCCTCGACGAGTAGTTCGGGTGTCACCGTGTACAGCACCGCGCGGGTCGGCAGCGTCTGCTCCGGCATATCCAGCTCGACCAGGTCCAACACCTCGCCGGTGCGCAGCGTGCGCAGATACCCGATCACCTGGCTGGTGACGCTGACCTGCGCCAACGCGGTCGTCACCCGGCCGTGGCGGCGCTGTTCGGCCACCGTGTCGACGGCGATGGAGGTGACCTGTCTGGCGCTGGTGGTCCAGCCGGGATCGGTGCTGCGCACGAAGGCCACTCCGCCCTCGAGGTCCAGCTCATCGACCAGGTAGGTATCGCCTTGATGCAGGTGAACGGCCCCTTCGTGCAGCGTCGCCCGCGCTCTCCCGGCATCGGCCGTACCGAGCAATCTGCCGGTCTCGCCATCCACGATGGCAATGAGTGTGCCGATGCCACCGCGCACGTCGACGGCATCGTGCGGCTGCGCCTCGGCCGTCGCGAACCAGCGCGCGCTACCGTCGCGCACCGCACTGTTCCGGCGTCGGATCAACCCCTGACCTGCGAGATCGGTGAGCACCTCACCAGCCCCGAGCTCATCGACCTCATTGTCGGTGAGCGGCAGTTCCAGCGCCGCGCACAGCAATTGCGGACCAAGTACATATGGGTTGTGCGGATCGGTGATGGTGGCCTCGATCGGCTTGTCCAGCAGCGCCTCAGGGTGGTGGACCAGGAAGGTGTCCAGCGGATCGTCCCTGGCCACCAGCAGCACCAGCGATCCCTGCGTGCGCCGGCCCGCGCGCCCGGCCTGCTGCCAGAACGAGGCGACCGTGCCCGGAAAACCCGAGATCACGACCGCATCCAGCCCCGCTATATCGACGCCGAGCTCTAGCGCATTCGTAGTGGCGGCTCCTAGCAGCGACCCATCCGACAGCGCGGCCTCCAGGTCGCGCCGATCCTCCGCGAGATAACCCGCCCGGTAGGCGGCGACTCGTTTGCTGAGCTCTGGATCGACGTCGGCGAGCAGCCTGCGCGCCTCGATCGCGGTCAGCTCGGCGGCCCGCCGCGACCTGACGAATACGAGCGTGCGCGCGCCTTCGACCACCAGATCGGCCATGATCCTGGCCGCTTCCGACGTCGCGGATCGCCGAACCGGCGCACCGTTTTCGCCGGTCAGGGTGGTCAACAGCGGCGGCTCCCACAGTGCGATGGTGCGCGAGCCCTGCGGCGATCCGTCCTCGGTGACCGCAACGCAGGGCGCGCCGATCAGCCGGGATGCCGCAGCCGCGGGCTCGGCGGTGGTGGCCGAGCACAGTATGAATATGGGATCCGCGCCGTAATGTGCCGCGATCCGCCGCAGCCTGCGCAGCACCAGCGCCACATGCGAGCCGAATACGCCCCGGTAGGCGTGGCATTCGTCGACCACCACATAGCGCAGCCTGCGCAACACCCTGGCCCAGCGCTGATGTGAGCGCAGCATGCCGACGTGCAGCATGTCCGGATTGGTAAGGATCAGGCGGGCATTCGCCCGCACCCATTGCCTGACCTCGGCCGGTGTGTCCCCGTCGTATGTGGCCGGATGGACATCCCGCAACGGCCCCTCGTGCGTCAATTCCGCTATTGCCCGCAGCTGGTCAGCACCCAATGCCTTGGTCGGCGCCAGATAAAGGGCAGTGGCGAGTGGATCTTCGCGCAATGCGGTGAGCACCGGTAGTTGGTAGCCGAGCGATTTCCCGGATGCTGTGCCGGTGCTGACGACAACGTGCCTGCCGCTCGCGGCGAGCTCCGCGGTCTTGGTCTGATGAGTCCACGGCGCCTCGACCCCGGCGGCTCGCAGCGCGGCGACGACGTCGGGCGCGGCCCAATCCGGCCAGGTTGTCGTGGCTGCGGGCCGCGCGGCGAGCTCGACGACATGGGTGAGACGCGGGTCGTCATCGGGTGCCGCATCAAGGACACGATTCAGCAACGATGCCCCGTAACTTCGGCCGTTGCTGGCGCGTGGCCGAGTCCCCGGTTCGGTCGGATTCACGACTCGGGCTCCGCGACACGCGCAGAAAGTGTGAAACGTGTGCGCTTGGGAAGCCCTACCTGCCATTTCGATACCAAATAGCGACCTGGGTCACAGGCCGTTTGCCAGACGCTGGCTCGGTTATCCGCAAGCAAACGAACCACAAGTCTGGATTCCGGCATTGTGTCCCTCACCTGCGCATTCGCAAGATCAACTTTTTTGCAAATTGTCGGTAACTCGACTGTTGAATTGCTCGAAGACATGGTTCACTAGTTCCTGGTCGCAAGCTTCTGTGTTCGAGGGACGGATCCAAAGTCCAAACCGTCAGCAGGATCGATGTTGCGAACGGTGTGCTTGGTGCTTTCCTGCAGGGGGAACCAACAGTACAGCGGTCGGAACGGACCCGGTGGATGAACCTACTTGTCCGCCGTTCCGGTAAGAAAAGAGAAGGAACAGAATGGCACAGGGAACTGTGAAGTGGTTCAACGCGGAGAAGGGGTTCGGCTTCATCGCGCCCGAGGACGGCTCCGCCGACGTCTTCGTCCACTACTCCGAGATCCAAGGGTCGGGCTTCCGCACCCTCGAGGAGAACCAGAAGGTCGAGTTCGAGGTTGGCCAGGGCACCAAGGGCCCGCAGGCCACCGGAGTTCGCGCGCTCAGCTGAGCGTCGAAACAATCCGCTCGTCCCTCACCCCCGGTAACGGAGGTGAGGGACGAGCTATATCTGGGGTAAGACAAAAACCGACGTGTACCTGCCGGTGCGGTCGTATCGCGACAGGCACTGCATACTGATTACCAGGGACGCAGGTACGCTCTGTGGTTCGAGTCGCAAGCGCTCGGCCACACGTCGCGTCAAGGTATAAACGTGTCTGGTGGCAACGTCATCCCCGTCGCCGCCGCTTGCCCCAGCCGCGCACAGTGCGAAAAAGCGCCGCGCGGGTCGATAAGGAAAGGTGTATTCGCCGGTGGCAACACGAGACCGCGGTGCAGCCGACCAGGGCCGTCCCCTGCGTCGTCTCGTGATCGTCGAGTCCCCGACCAAGGCCCGCAAAATAGCGCCCTATCTGGGCCGCAATTACACGGTCGAGGCCTCGGTCGGTCATATTCGGGACCTGCCGCGTGGTGCGGCGGACGTGCCCGCCAAGTACAAGGGCCAGTCCTGGGCGCGCCTCGGCGTCGACGTCGACAACGACTTCGAACCCATCTATGTGGTGAGTCCGGATAAGAAGGCCAAGGTTTCCGAGCTCAAGAGTCTGCTGGCCGATGCCGACGAGCTCTATCTCGCCACCGACCCCGACCGTGAGGGCGAGGCGATCGCCTGGCACCTGTTGGAGACGTTGAAGCCCAAGGTGCCGGTGCGACGCATGGTGTTCCACGAGATCACCGAGCCCGCCATTCTGGCCGCCGCCGCCGACACCCGCGATCTGGACAACGATCTGGTCGATGCGCAGGAAACCCGGCGCATACTGGACCGGCTGTACGGCTACGAGGTCAGTCCGGTGCTGTGGAAGAAGGTCATGCCGCGGCTGTCGGCGGGCCGGGTGCAGTCGGTCGCGACCAGGGTGATCGTGCAGCGCGAGCGCGAGCGGATGGCATTCCGCTCGGCCGAGTACTGGGATATCGCGGCGAAGCTGGATGCGGGCGGGGACAACGGCGATGCCACCAATCCGCGGACCTTCGGTGCGCGACTGGTCAGCGTCGACGGGACCAGGGTCGCCACCGGCCGGGACTTCGGACCGGACGGGCAGCTCAAGGGCAATGGCGTGGTCGTCCTCGACGAGCCGTATGCCCGCCGCCTCGCCGAGGCGCTCGACGGCGCCGATCTGGTGGTCTCGTCAGCGGAGGCCAAGCCATATACGCGCAAGCCGTACGCGCCGTTCATGACCTCGACGTTGCAGCAGGAGGCGGGCCGCAAGCTGCGGTTCAATGCCGAGCGGACCATGCGGGTCGCGCAGCGGCTGTACGAGAACGGCTACATCACTTACATGCGTACCGACTCGACCACGCTGTCGGAGTCGGCGATCGCCGCGGCCAGGTCGCAGGCGACCCAGCTGTACGGCGCGGAGTATGTGCACCCGACGCCGCGGCAGTACACCCGCAAGGTGAAGAACGCGCAGGAGGCGCACGAGGCGATCCGCCCGGCGGGCGATACCTTCGCGACCCCGGGCCAATTGCATGCGCGGTTGGACAACGACGAGTTCCGGCTCTACGAACTGATCTGGCAGCGCACGGTCGCCTCGCAGATGGCCGATGCCAGGGGCACTACGTTGACGCTGCGGATCACCGGTGTCGCGGGGACCGGCGAGGAATGCGTGTTCTCGGCCTCCGGTCGGACCATCACTTTCCCGGGCTTCCTCAAGGCCTACGTCGAGAGTGTCGACGAGGAGGCGGGCGGTCAGTCCGACGACGCCGAATCCCGGCTGCCCGCGCTCGACGAGGGCGAGCGCGTCACGGCGGTGGAGCTGAATCCCGATGGGCACAGCACGAATCCGCCTGCGCGGTATACCGAAGCGTCGTTGATCAAGACGCTCGAAGACCTCGGCATAGGGCGGCCTTCGACGTATTCGTCGATCATCAAGACCATTCTCGACCGCGGATATGTGTACAAGCGCGGCAGTGCGCTGGTGCCGTCGTGGGTCGCCTTCGCGGTGGTCGGTTTGTTGGAGGCCTACTTCGGGCGGCTGGTCGACTTCGACTTCACCGCCGCGATGGAGGATGATCTCGACGCCATCGCCGGCGGGCGTGAGCAGCGCGGAAATTGGTTGTCCAGCTTCTATTTCGGTGGCGATCACGGTGTCGAGGGTTCGGTCGCGCGCTCCGGTGGTCTGAAGCGGATGGTTGGTGAGCGGCTCGATGATATCGATGCCCGCGAGGTCAATTCGATCAAGCTGTTCGTCGATGACGAGGGTCGCGACGTGGTGGTTCGGGTCGGTCGATTCGGACCGTATCTGGAGCGGATGGTCGCCAATCCGGATGATCCGGAAGGGGATTCGATTTCGCAGCGGGCGAATCTGCCCGATGATCTGCCGCCGGACGAGCTGACCGCCGCAGTCGCCGAGAAGCTTTTCTCGACGCCGCAGGAGGGACGCACGCTGGGTACCGATCCGGCGACCGGACATGAAATCGTCGCCAAGGAAGGACGTTTCGGGCCGTACGTCACCGAGATCCTGCCGGAGCCCGCGGCCGAGGAAGTGCCCGCGCCCGCGAAGAAGACCGCGAAAAAGGCTGCGGCGCCTAAGCCGAGGACCGGATCGCTGTTCAAAGATATGGATCTGGCGACGATTACGCTCGACGATGCGCTGAAGTTGTTGTCGCTGCCGCGCGTTGTCGGCGCCGACCCGGCTTCCGGTGAGGAGATCACCGCGCAGAACGGGCGCTACGGCCCATATCTGAAGAAGGGCACCGATTCTCGCTCGCTGCTCAACGAAGACCAGATCTTCACCGTGACGCTGGACGAGGCGCTCAAGATCTACGCCGAGCCCAAGCGGCGCGGCCGCCAGGCCGCCAGTGCTGCGGCGTTGCGCGAGCTCGGGAACGATTCGGCCACCGGTAAGCCGATGGTGATCAAGGACGGGCGCTTCGGTCCGTACGTCACCGATGGTGAGACCAATGCCAGCCTGCGCAAGGGCGACGAGGTCGATTCGATCACCGATGAGCGGGCTTCGGAACTGCTCGCCGATCGGCGAGCGCGTGGTCCGGTGAAGAAGACGGCCAAGAAGGCGGCGGCGAAGAAGACTCCGGCCAAGAAGGCGACAGCGGCGAAGAAGACCGCTGCCAAGAAAACCACTGCCAAGAAGACGGCCGCGAAGAAGTCCTGACGGTTTCGTCGGTGCATTGCCGTAGCCTCGCCCCGGTATCGAAGCTCGATCGAGAAGGGGACCACCATGGCCATCGATCAGGAACGCGAAGATCTCATCCTCGCACTCGACAGTCAGCGCGAGCTGTTTCGAATCACCCTGCGTGGTCTCGACGAGCAGCAGGCCCGGCAGCGCACAACCGTCAGCGAGTTGACTCTCGGTGGACTGCTGCACCATGTCGTCAACTGCGAGCGGCATTGGACAAAGGTCATCGTCGAGCGCGATGAGACGGCGAAGCAGGAACTGGCCGAATTCGAGGGTGAATATGTGATGGCGCCCGACGATACGATTGCGGGACTGCTGGCCACTTGGGACGAGGTGGCGGAGGCGACCGCGAAGCTGATTCGAACCGAGCCGGATCTGAGCACGTCCATCCCGACCCCGACGACACCGTGGACGCCCGACCGCGTGTGGTGGACCGTGCGGTTCACGCTGCTGCACGTGTTGCGCGAGATCACCCACCATAGTGGGCACGCCGACATCATTCGGGAGGCGCTCGACGGTGCCAATACCACCTACCAGCGAGCTTGATTCGAATCCGTTCAGCCGTCCGGTCGGGGCTGTCGGAGGGGGCGGCTAGGGTGTAGCGCGTGGCGGGTGTCTTCGATCGGCTGGTTGGGCAGGATGCGGTCGAGTCCGAATTGCGGGCGGCCGCGGTCGCCGCGCGCGGGGGGACCGGCAATGGTGCGATGACGCATTCGTGGCTGTTCACCGGACCGCCCGGATCGGGGAGATCCGTTGCGGCGCTGTGCTTTGCGGCCGCGTTGCAGTGCACGGACGAAGGGGAGCCCGGATGTGGTCGGTGCCATGCGTGCACGACCACGATGGCCGGAACGCACGGCGATGTGCGGCGGGTGATTCCGGAAGGGCTGAGCATCAGCACCAAGGAGATGCGCGAGATCGTGCAGATCGCCTCGCGGCGGCCGAGTACCGGTCGATGGCAGGTGGTGCTGATCGAGGACGCCGACCGGTTGACCGAGGCGGCGGGCAATGTGCTGTTGAAGGTGGTCGAGGAGCCGCCGGATCGGACGGTATTCCTGCTGTGCGCGCCATCGGTGGATCCGGAGGACATTTCCGTGACGCTGCGGTCGCGCTGTCGGCATGTACATCTGGTGACGCCATCGGTGCCCGCCATCGCGCAGGTGCTGCGCGAGCGCGACAAGCTCGATGAGAAGACCGCCACCTGGGCGGCATCGGTGAGCGGCGGTCATGTCGGGCGGGCTCGGCGGTTGGCCACCGATGAGGAAGCGCGTGCTCGTCGGCAGCGGGCGCTGGCGTTGGTGGGCGCGGTTTCGCGGCCGGGTGCCGCGTATGCGGCCGCGGATGAATTGGTGAAATCCGCCGACGATGAGGCCAAGCAGATGAGTGCGGCCCGCGACGAACGTGAGCGCGAAGAACTGGCGACCGCAATGGGCGCGGGCGGCACCGGTAAGGGCGCCGCCGGCGCGACCCGAGGTTCGGCCGGTGTGCTCAAGGACCTTGAGCGCAGGCAGAAATCCCGTGCCACCCGCACCGGGCGCGATGCCCTCGACCGCGCGCTCATCGACGTCGCCGGCGTCTACCGCGATGCCCTGGCAGTCCGCTTCGGTGCCGCCCGCAACGGTTCCGGCGTCACCCTCACTCACCCCGATATGTCCGACCAGATCCACGACCTCGCCGACCGCGTCCGTCCCGAGGGCCTGCTCCGCTCCATCGAAGCCGTCCTCACCTGCCGCGAGGCCCTCGACCTCAACGTCAAACCCCGTTTCGCCCTCGCCGCCATGGTCGCCACCCTCATCTCCGCCCAAACCGCGTGACCGCTACCACCCGTTTTCGCGATCCGACCGCCGAGACGATAGACTCGCGTGGCCGAAAGGCACGCCGCCTTAGCTCAGTCGGTAGAGCGCTTCACTCGTAAGTACGGCATTGCTGACCTCGTTGTCTCCCTTGCGGTTTCGAATTCAATCTCTTTGCTTCGGCGTTGGATCGCTGGTGTGACCTGCTTTGATGCGTTCGACCAGCAAAGACATGTTGATTCTGCCGTGGGACGGGCGTGCGCAGTGTGGTCACGATCGCTGCTGTGCCTCAGTCGGGTTCGGTGTGTTTCGCTCCGATTCGGCTTGGTTCGGCAGGGTAATTTTTACCGAGATTCTGCCGACTTTCGGGAGCCGATCGCCTAGCTTCCGGTTCGCTGGTTACCGGTCAGCGATGGTGGTCCGGCGCTGGATGGAAATCTGTTGATATTCACGGCGTGTCGCGCACCGTGTCGCGCGTGCGTCGGTTGGTGTGAGCCGCTGCGGCACGAAGGCTATTGCGCGACAGTCGATCCGCAGATAGCCTGGCGTGGCTATCTGAGCTGTCGGTGTATCCATCGCAGCGGCGTCGAGGGACTTGATCGGCGCGAATCCTGACAACCACTGCTCTATGTCTGCATGCGGTTGTCGTCGTCCCTCCGCCGCGTACACACGCGCATGACGCCAGGAGTGCTTACCGAATGCCCGCAATCAATCGCGGCCTGTACTTCGAAGCCAGATTCAAGACCAGCCCGGGGAAGTATCAGACGATCCGGGACGAGAATGGCAAGCCTCGGCGGTACCCGACCAAGGAACTGGCCGAAACCGCTTGCAAGGAAGAGGAGATTGTCTATCGGGTTCTGAGCACACGGCCCGCCGTCGCTGCGGGGGCTGTCAATGGCCGCAGTGAGCCTTATGGGGTCGCACAGATGCTCGATTGGAGTGTCGATCCCGGCCAGCAGGCGTTCCAGGACTATGTCGAAGAGTGGCTGGATGATCAGGATCTCGCCGACAACACGGTTCACAACTATGAGAGCCACATCCAGTGCCATCTGCTGCCGACGTTCGGACCGATGCCGCTGCTGGATATCACTCGCAGGGCGGTCGCTGATTGGGAAAGGGCTTTGCGTGCAGGGGGTACAGTGCCGACAGTATCAACACGTATCGTGCGTTCCTGCATGTGATTCTGGAGGATGCGGTCGAGGCTAAGAAGATCCCGGTCAATCCGGCACGACGTAAACGCAATCGGGGTCGTCGTACCGGAATGACACCGCATGGGAATCGGCATTCTCACCGAACGTTGCTGGAGCAGTTGGGAACGCCGCAGAAGTTGATCAACGAAAGGATCGGCCACCAAGACTCGTCGGTGCAGGACCGCTATCCCCAGGTCACTGACGCGATGGTTAAGAAATTGATGGCCGACTTGACTGAGGTGGGGCCCGATGCTCTGGACTAGCGTCTGGAAATCTGTCCAACCTCGCCGGTTGCGATGCTGAACGGGCTCCTGCGCCTGCGGGCTGAAGAGCTGCAAAAGCAAGGCCGGGTGGTGGCTGCGTAGGCGACTCTCGTCTGCGAGCGCCATTTCCCTTTCATGCTGTGCCGCTTGTGTTTTCGTATCGGTTCACCGGTCCGCAGCTTCTTGCGCATCGGTTTCGAGATCAGTTTCCACCGGCTGGTGTAGATCGTCTCATGACTGATGGTCATCTCGTTGTAGCTTATACGACGACCGGGTTGCCATACACTACGACCGTTTCGTCGTCGATCTTGGATTTCGCCGATACCATCACGAAGGAACGGACTGTGAGTCCGGTCAGGCAACCATCGGCTTTGATACTGGTTCGAACAATATCGATGCGCGGCTCGTGATCTTTCAGGGAGATCTTTTCGACAACTATGTCCGAGATCGTCCCCGCTGCGAGGCTGACGGTTATTTTCGGTTTCACCTCTATTTTGGGTGACACGTTCGACCGCCGATCTTTCGGCGACTCGAACACCTGCGGAGTTATCACCAGCACGCTTGGCGGTACGAGGCCGGCATCGACGCCGAGGGACGCGGTGATCGACCGCAAGGATGCTGCGCATCCGACGTGATAGCCGACTATCAGCTCGGCGTCCTTCAGGTTCTTGAATACAGAACCCTTGATCTCGGCGTAGGCCGAATTGCTCACCACCGCTTCCCGAGTCGGGATGAGTCCGGGACCGGTCGCATTGACAACCTCCTCGTCACGGTGCCCGACGATCAATGTTCGACCGTCCGCGGTCCCGATCGACAGTTCGTGTCGGTCACTCCGCGGAGCGTCGGCTGAGGCATTGGGCGCACCCGCGATCAGAACGACCGCAGTGAGCGATACGCACCACCACAACCATGCACCACGAATTCTCTGTTCTAGCTTCACCGCAGCGCGTCCGTCTTACAGCGGGATCGGGTCACCGTAGACCGCGACCGAGTCGTCGGCTTGGGTGGATTTCGCGGCGATAATCGTGTACGAGCGGATACTTGCCGGCCCCACACAGCCGTCGATCTTCACATGGGCATTGCGAGTGGTGATGAATGCCTTGGTGTCCTCCAGCGGCTTCTCGCCGGTAGGGAGATCGACAACCTTGCCCGGTGCCAGCGTGACCTGGAAACTCGGCGAAATCGAGGCGGTCGGACCGATATTCGCGCCGACGGTGGGTGTCGGGATGCCGGGGTTGATGAGGATGCCCGGGGTGAAGCCGACGTTCACCGAAGCGCCCAGGGTGATGGATGTCAGATCTACCGCACATCCGACGTGGTAGCCCGTCCGTAGTACCACACCCTGCAGCTTTGAGCCGTGCCCCGCGATCGAGCCGTAGGCCTGGTTGGTTACGAAGACTTCGCGGGTGGTGCCGATGCCGTTGAGTGGGGGGACGCGGTTGGCTTCCTCGTTGCGGTGGCCGACCGCCAGCTGCCAGCCGTCCTCCATGGCGACGGAACTTTCATGGGGTGGCAGGGACAGCCCCTCCGCCTGGGCATTCGTGGCACCGGCCAGCAGAGCGGCACCTACAGCCGCCATAGCCGGGATCAACTTCTTGGTACGCATCAGCTCCCCCTTTTCGATCGAATGAACCGGGTCGACCAACTCCCTGGGTCGCTCGGCATTGCGCCCGGAACGCTAGGGCGCAGTTGGCGGACACCGCAATCCCCGCAATCGCGCCGTACATAGGGACTGTGCAGGTCACACGCAGTGCAGATTCAGTCCGGTCCGGACACAGAACAGCAGGGGTCATGGTCGAACGCGCATGCCGAATGGACGCCTGGCAGATTGCACGGAGCTCGCCGGCTCAGTTCGGGCAGGTGACGAAAAATGTTGGAAATCAATGGAACTGAATCATCCTCGCCGCCGTCTATACCTGTCGTAGAGACACAACCGACCAGTCGTTTACGACGACGTGGTCTTCGAACTGTTCGGGGGAGCACATGACGGTGTCATCAACTGGCACAGCCCAGTACGCCAACCACGGGAGGGCCGAGCGAGGGGAGTTCGCGAGACGACTATCTGCCCTGCATCGGGACGCGGGCGCCCCCTCACTGCGGTATGTCGCCACGCTGGCTCAGCAGCGGGCGCGCAATACCGAGGGCGGGGGTCGTTCGGCACTGGCGACGGCGCAGCGGATCAGCGACTGGATGAACGGACGCAATGTTCCGGCGCGGTTTGAATCGCTGGTTCCGGTCCTGCACGTATTGGGCGCACGGGCACGACGCCGCGCCGGAACACCCCGCCAGACAGTGAGTCTGCAAGCCTGGAGGTCACTGTGGGCGGCGGCGCGGCGCGCCCCGGCCGCCACATCGGACACCACGACCCAACCGCCGTATCCGAATGCCGATGGGTTCTCAGAAGGGCAGGAGCCTGCCTTCTTCGGGCGGCAGCGTGCGATTGGTTCCATCCTGGAGATGGTTCGAGCATCGGCAAGTTCACAGCGCAATGCCGATGCCATAATGCTCACCGGTGCGTCCGGTATCGGCAAGACCGCGCTGCTACAGGCCGGCGTTATTCCGGCTCTGAGCACAGAGTCGACGCGGTGGGAGGTCGTCGTCACTACGCCAGATCGCAATCCTCTCCGCTCGCTGGCGCGAACATTCTGTGCCACAGAATGTTTCAGCACAGCCGAGCCTGATCTCGACGCCGTCCGGCGATGGGCTGGTGACCGTCGGCTGCTGCTGATCGTCGACCAATTCGAACAGTTGTACCGGCCTGATGTTGATGCGACGGTCCGCGAGAGGTTCCTGATCTGGCTGAAGCAGGTGTCGACGATCGGGTCGGTCCTCGTTGCGGTGCGATCCGACCAGCTCACCAGTTGCTCCCAGCATCCATGGCTGGCGCATGCCGTTCAGCACAACAGCTTCACACTGACCCCCCCAGATCGTCAGGAGTTGATGTCGGCCATCGTCGGTCCACCACGCACATGCGGAGTCATTGTCGACCCTGCCGCAGCAGAACTGCTGATCACCGAGTTGGAAGTAAACCGACCAGGCAGCGACGGCCCTACCGCCGACGCCGGCGCGCTACCCCTGCTGTCGGCGACCATGCGATCGATGGGGGCAGGGCACAGCGGACGTCGACTGGACCTTGCCGCCTATCGCCGGGTCGGAGGCGTGACCGGAGTAGTCAGTCGAATCGCCGAACAGACCTGGGAGGCGTTGACATCGGCAGAACAGCTCGATGCACGTCCCATCCTGCTGGCATTGGTGACCGTCCATCGCGACGGCACCATCACCCGCCGCCGGACATCGACCGCCGAACTCGCTCGAGTCGCCGCACGAACCAGCACCGGGCCCGAACTCGTTCACCGGTTGGTGCATGCACGACTAATCACCCTGGAATCCCGGTATGCCTGGCTCGTGCACGATGCCCTACTGAAGTGGGATCGACTATCTGGCTGGATAACCGAGTATCGATCACAACTGATCTGGCGGCAACGCATCGAGGACGACGCCGCCGAATGGGAGGCCGCCCATCGCGATCCCGGCTTGCTCTACAGGAGTATCCGGCTGACGACGGCAATCCAGCATGCCGACCCCACCATGACCACCCTGGCCACCGCATTCCTCCGCGCTTCCGCCAGAGCTGAACTCGCCGCACCGCCAGCTCAGCCCCCATCCGAGATTGAGTATCCGAAAACCGTCCGACATGAGGGCCAGGGTGCTGGTCCGCGGCGGCTGGTGACGTAGCTGCGGACGGATTCGCGGCGGCGTTGTCATGTACCCACCGCAGCGCAGCCTGCTGGTCTAGCAACCCCGTCGTAGAGAACGCCGGATCGGCCAGGAATCCCAACGCCCCAGCCGGTAGTTGCTGGTGACTACGACCATGTCCCTGGCGGCGACGAGCCGCGACGGATCGTAGGAATCGCTGCTGCCAACCTCGAACGCCCCGCTGTGAATCCATACGAGCACCGGCCGCTTCCTCGCCGCGGTCCCGGGCGGGGGTCCCCCCGCAATGCCCCCGACGCCGTCGTGACCACCGCGACATCGACCTAGTCGGCGTGTGCCCGGGACCACCGCATTCACTGACCCACCTCGCCAGCACACAAGCCGCGGCCAGAACCGCCAGCACTCGCAGCACCGGTCCGCGCCGCCGGGCGATCGGCTCGGGGGCAACCAGGATTCTGCCAGGTCTCGGACGGTCCGCACCGACACCGCCGGCGGGCACGGCCAAGACCCGCAGGAGCACCGGAACTGCGGCACAAGATGTCCCCTCGTACACCCCAGCCAACCATCGGACCTGTTCGGCACCAGCCACAGCGACATCGAAGATGCGACCAACAGATGCATCTTGGGCCATCGCGCTGTCATATCGAGGGACGCAGGGCGGCCACAGCGGAGCAGGTTCACGCATCCGCGATCGATCGCCGTCCCTGTCCCCCGCCGAGTATCCCTGAATCAGCTCCAAGTAGAGGCTCGTCGAACGGGAAGGCCCTCGAGACAGCGCAACTGTCCGGACCGGACAGCGAATTCAGGGTGATGACGTCGGATGATGGAAACAGCGTCGCGCCTAAGGTGCGGGTGGATGACTTTTAATGGGTAGGGTGAATGACGTTGATCAAATCAGATAAGCACCTACAAATATCTGAATGCTGTCTGCGTGCCGACTCAGTGTCGGATATATCCACTCTGCTCGAGATCGGGGGCCAATACAAATATGGTCGAGGTAAATGTAAATTCCACGGATGACCGATGGTGGAAGCGCCTACCGGTCTCGATAAATTGCGCCTACGGGGATCCGCTGATTCGTCAGCAAGAGCAGGACACTGCAGAAAAACTGCTTAGACTTCAGGCGGAGGATCATCTGGCACCCTACGGGTTCTGCACAAAAGGACTTCTGTCCAAGCAGGGAGAAAGTCTGCTGTCCCAGATACGTAGAACACCTAACCTTACGTTCAGATACTCGTTAACCGGTCTGGACGAAGGAAAGTACGACTGGGATTCCAGGATCGACACCATACAGCGGCTACACGCAATCTTTCCGAACCGAATCATAATCAGTGTCCGCCCTATTATTCCCGGACGAAACGATGACGAGGCCACGCTCGCACGCATACTCGACGTTGCCGCCGAAACCAGCGGCATTGCGATTATCGGCGGAATCCACGACAAGAATAAGCACAAGCAGCTTGCGCAGCGGGTCGATTCCTTCATGCGGCAATACTCCGAATCCATAGGTGTCAAGTATTTCTACAAGAGCAGCTGCTCCAGTGCGTACTTGACCGGCAGCCCATGCTGGATGCACGTCGACCGACGCGCACCAATAAACCTGCACAGGCTGACGGAAATCGGCATCGATTTCGAACTGGTCCAGGACGGCGAAGGATGCACGCGAATACAGATAGCGCGCGGCACGACCGGAGATATAAATTTCATCCGTTCGATCACCGCGTCGCGTCCAATTATCACCGACCTGATCAGTAATTTCAACGTTATCAGCGGCAGTCCGCGCGATCTCGACATTGAGCACACATCCAGCTGGTATGTCTGGGCGCGTAATCTCCCGCAATGCCTGGGATGCGATTACTGCATAATCGACGATATCTCCTATCTCCAGCGCAACCGTAAGAATCTCGGAGCCGATCCTTCCGAAATTCTTGCAGCGCTCGACTATGGGACAGTTAGCGTCCATCAATACAAAGGCGGATCGTACGAGGCTATGCCGGCCCGGTCCGAGCTAGGCATACAGTACGAGGATATTCGAATCGCACGAGAATGTCGGACCGAGTACTACCGGCAGCAATCCGAAACCGTATCGCATACTTCGGCCTGATCGGCCGAGGAAAATTCACCGCAATAAGAAGGGAGGGTGTCATGGCAGGGCCAATCTCGACGAGCGTCGGACCGGTTATCGTTTCGAACGGACGGATCCAGCGAATGCGGAAGCTTGTTGCTAAGCTGATCCGCGGGTAATTAGTGAGCTTTGTGTGTGCGGCGGCACCGGCCGCCGCACACACAAAGAATGATTTGAGGAGTGCCACGGTTGACTGCTATCACCTCGGCTGTCATGCGCAAGACCATGCGGCTGGTCAACAATGCACCCATTGTGTCGATCTCGGGCATTGACGGATCGGGCAAATCAGGGCTTATCGAGGCATTGGTAAGAAAGTTTCGGGAAGCCGGGATCAACGCCGCGAGTATGCGCTTCGATCTGGAGGACATTGTGTCAGGCTACTCTCTGCCCGACTATATATACTCGCTACATACCAGCGCAGACGAGTACCTCTCTGAGGAAATTATCGCCGATTGTATCGCATTCGAATACATGCGGTTCTATATGAAGGCGGTCGCGGCGCGTGAGCCGGACCTGGATTTGCTGATACTGGACCGATATCTTTGGGACTATCTTCTTACCAATGACATCGCATTCAATGCACTCACAGATACACAACGTGCGCTGATGAAGGTTCTTCCGATGCCGGCGGTCAGTATTTTTCTCGACTGCGATGTCGAGATCACATTGGCGAGAATCATGAATCGGGCGCGGGTCCGGACGAAGCTTGAGCGGGAAGACATACTGAAGGTAAAGCGGCAGAGATATGTCCAGCTCGGAGCCGAACTGGGTGGAGTCGTCATCGATGCTGCACAGTCGCCGGAGCAAGTACTGAAAGACGCGATGGCGGCGGTCCTTCCCCACGTCGTAACGCCCAGGTGAATAAAATGAATGAGCGCATCCGCCGTCCGCACGCGACGGGCCGCCTGCGGTTCTTCCTCGCGGCAATGTTTGTTTCGAGTTTCGGCACGTATCTAATGCCCAACATCATTGCATACACGATGTTGGAATCCAGCGGAAGCAATCAACGGTGGTTCGCCACGATCTTTCTTATTGGTCAGGTACTTCCATTCCTTGTAACACTGTCTCTTGCGAGCGTGGTCGACCGCGCTGGCCTCTATTCTAAACTCCTCGCGACGCAATCCGTTCTAGCCCTCTCATGCTTTACCTATGCGGCATTCTCGCACCTGTATCAGTCGCGGATCATGTTGATAATCGGACTGCAGGCTATTCTTACTGCGCTGGCTGCGATATCAACGCCTGCCGTGACCCGCAGTCTCACCATAATAGCCGCCGACGACCAGTGGCTGGAGGAAGCGGCGAGGAAAACCACGCTGTATCGAAGTGTTTCTCAACTCCTGGGGCAAGGGCTCAGCGGAGTTCTTATGGCCGCCGTTGGTGCAGGAATTCTGGTAGCCATAAATGGAGCCAGTTTTCTGGCGATGTTGATGGCAGTATTTTTGAATCGTCATAGCTATCAGGAGGTCGATCGGCGGGAGGATATCGCCAGCCGAAGACCGGCGATAGGAGGGGTTCTAGGGCCCCTACATGGCCGGCCGAGCTATCAGCTCAGTATTCTCTATCAACTTCTCACGAACATCGTGGTGGTTCACCCGTATCTAATCTTCACCCCTGTGATCCTCAGTCAGCGGTTGGGTGTTTCGGATGCTGCCGTACGTTGGGGGGTGCAGGGCGCAGCTTTCGCGTTCGGTGCGATCGTCGGAGCAGTCATCACGAAACGGATCAAGTTCCGCCAGAGACTGTCTCTCTCTGTCGGGTCGGGATTTCTGGAGATTCCTATAATGGCGATCCTCGCTTTAGCTCCGACATCGGTGCTACTGATACCGGTGGCAACGATCAGCGGTTTTCAGAGTGCGGTCAGCCGTATCCTATTCTCGCAGCAGATGTTCAAAGACTTCCCAAAGAATGAGATAGGCCGCATGGCATCGTTGGGAAGTCTTACCTGGATAGCCTCTTCAGCGATCGTCTCTTTGGCCAGCATGGCAATAGGTTCGAATCATTCGACCACCTTGTTCGCCACGTTGTCCGTAGTGAATGTTCTCATTACCGCCGCGTTTCTGGCTGCCGTAATACGAAGTGAGAAAAACAATGAGGAATTTGCAACAATATGACACGGATCTCGAGTCGGTGGCCGTCAGTTGCGCTAACGAGTTTGATCTCGTCAAGGCTAGGAAGCTAGGTGTCCAGACAATTCTCGTGGCGGGACACGTGAATGTTGGCATTGAACATACCCACCTCGTCGACTTTCTGGAAGTTTCAAACGAGTTTCCTTCGGACCATTTCACAACCGAATGCCTACTGTCCGGGGCGCGGGCCGTACGCTCGGCCACGGGCAGTATGACTGTCCGGCCCGGGAGTTGCTACGTCATTCATCCGAACGGTCTGGTGGAACCGTTCAGCGGATCTGAGCCAGCTCTCATGGGGTTCCAATCCAGCGCGCACGCGATACACAGCGCAACCCAGGGAATGACGGTGTCGGCAATGCTCGCCATGGACCGATTTCATGGATTCGACAGACGAGCTCTCCTCCATTCCGATTATATTGGGCTGGGTCCTGTTCGAATGGAAAGACTGCTGACGTCGACTGACAGATCCTACGCGCTGCGGCAGCTCGGCCGAGGTCTACCACGCGAGTCCGTGCGGTCGATCACCGGAGCCGTTCAGAATGCGCTCATTCCGGCCCTCGAGCTCGCAGAGGCGGAGCACCTGCCGCTGTACATCAGGCTTCCACTCTACCGATGGGAGGAGGAGCGCGCTGTCCTCGACGGCCGGGAGGGCGCAGCGCCGAGTCCGGACGTGCTGAGCAAGTTCTATGAAATTCACATTCGGGGTCTGATCTCGGCGGTGCGCAGGTACCCCGGTACGGACTTGACTCTCGTCGTCCCTATGTATCAGGACGAGTCCCAGGTGATATCGGCCATGGAAATCGCAAATGAGATCGGCAGTCTGAACTGTGGTCGCCCGGGCGTGGGAATTGTCGTCGAGACACCCTTCTCATCCATTTCTTTCGGTGACACGTCCCCGCGTCCATCTACTATCTGCGTTGGGACCAATGATCTCGCATGTGCGTTCACTGGGAGGACTCGCAAAGAACTCAACATGCTGAGCGGGTCGGAGACGGATTTGCTTATCGACCGATTGACGGACTACCTGCATACTGAGCTGGATTCGTTACTTCACCGCTTCGAAGATCGCCCCAAGACGGTCTTTTGCGGAGCATTCGGGGCTGTACTGAGCAACCGGCTCATGGCAAGAGGCGTAGTCGTAGACGCTGTGTCGATCCGACCGAAGAACGGTTTGAGATGAGATCACTGTCGGCGGCCGGCGCGTGGAGTATCTTCCCGGTTCGATCGACGGGAAGTCTGCTGTTTCGCAGGCTGCCGCGTGAATATCAGAGGTTCCTGTTCTGGTCAGCTTGCGGCGATTATGCCTCGGCAGATCGCGCTCTAGAGGGAAGTAACGAATGCGTCGGGCTCGACCACCTACTGCTCGTGGCGTATCACAACAGTGTGCTGCCGGCCGTTGCAGCAACGATCGGAAATAGATGTGACGGACTGATATCTATTGCGGCGCAGGCGTCCGCGGAGCGATTGGCGCTGAGACAAAAGTATGTGCGAGATGTCGAGGACAGCATCGCCGGCGCACTTGACGCGGATGATGTGATATATCGCATTATCAAGGGGGGAAGGCTCGCTCGATATTACCCGGATGCGGCTTTGCGATCCTATCGTGACATTGATATCCACATTCAGCGGCCGGACGGTCTTCGGGCAGCGGTAGCAGAGTTGGGAAAGCTGAACGCCAAGATTTATCGCGCGCCCTGTTCGCTTGACGAATGGAATATGAAGGGCTTTGTATTCAAGTGTGCTGTGCCGGTCTCGGCAAATGAGACTGTAATTGTCGAACTACATGTCGGTTCTGTACATCTGGGCTATGCCGGTGGTTGCTTGGCCAATCTCGATGAATCGGTCGAGCCGGGATCATCCGCATATGACCTGCTGATTCAATCGTGTGAATGGAAGAGTCGTTATGGATGGTACCAGCTTCGCGATTACACGGACTTCCATTTCTTGACCGGGGGCACCGGCGAGCTGCAGTCGTCCGTTCTGTCACAGGCACGCTCATCCGAGCTCATCATGTCCCTTTTGACTGTTGCCGCTGGTCATAGTTCGATGGTCGATGCTGCGATGGACCTACATCTGCTCGGGCGACGTGAGGCACTCGTAGGTCTTTTCCCGGAGATATACCGGTGTTCCCGTCGTGCTCTCCTGCCGATACACGGCATACAGTCAATATTTGGCATGGGTCCGTCGGCGCAGGCGGGTGTAACGACCTGGCTGGAGGGAGAATTGGACGCCGACGCCGTATCCAGTGCCGTCGAATGGGTGAGACGGAGCAATGGCGATATCGGCTTAACCTCACCGATGGGCACCATATTCCCGCCACAACAGGCAGTGTCAGAGTTTTTGGCGGCTAGCAATGAATAGCTTCGAATATGACCCGAAATCGACCGACTACACCGCAACTCGGCATATCCCAGATGAGGTCAGTGCAGGTGTAGCGTCTACAATACTGGATGAATGTCCGGGGGCAATCCTCGATCTGGGATGCGGTAACGGTCGCTTTCTATCTCGTTTCGAACTATCAGGCAGAGCAATTGGACTGGATCTGTCGACGGCGATGATACGGGAGTATCGTGGCAAGAACAGAAGCGGTTGCCCAGTACCTACGGTGCGCGGTGATGTCGCACAGCTGCCGTTCATTACCGACTCGTTCGGCGCTGTTCTCGTCGTTTCCGTGTTTCAGCTTCTGTCCAGCAGTGCCTTCGAGGCTTGCCTAGAGGAGATCGACCGCGTGCTTGTGATCGGCGGAAGGCTGTATTATGGCTGCACACTTTACGAAGGTATGGATAGTCATCTGTTCGAGTATGTTCGGTTTGCGTTACCGCGGTCATTGAACCGGTCGGTGGAGCGCTCCGAGGAGCGAATCGGATTCGATAGCATACCGTCGGGGATACTTCAGCGATTCAGTCTTGAAATGACCACATGTGTCGGCAGCTGGATGTATACGGCTCGAATCGCCGATGTTATAGCTGACGTGTGCGCGAGGAAGTTCTCCGAATCGTTCGATTGGTCGACCGACACGATCGAGATGTACCGAGAGACGGTATCGGCCTTCGTCGGTCGTTCGGGGCATAGAACCAGCGACGAGATATGCGTACGCAAGGTGTTCAACCTTACCCGATACTGTGGCGAAAGTGGTGGGCGATCGGCGATGCCCGGCGACCAGCCACCGTGCGGTGCTGCGGATCCGCTCGAGAACCAATGGAGTCGTCGTGGCACTTCACTCTCATTTTGTATTTGAACAGTCGCGGGTGGATAGTCTCCAAGACGGTGGCATGACTTACCGCCTGGTGCGGGCACTGGGGTCGACTGATACAAGTGGTCCGTTGGATCAGCCTGGACGGTTGTGTCAGTGTGTCGAATTGCTGGCGGATGTGGCAGGGGCCCACTTTGCGGTGTCGGTTTCCGCGTGCCACCGTGGGTTTCAATGGGTGCTGGGACGTTTGGCCGAGGGGCTGATCGACGGCCCTGCCGAAAAGCTCGTCATCGATACGCCGACAGCGGATGGCTGCAGATGCCTTACGGAAATCAGTCGTGAATATCTTACCCATGAGATTCTATCGGAACAGGTGGTCAGCAGCTTGTTGTATACGCCCGTCCGTGGCCTGTCGCATAATTATTGGTTTGCCCACCTGATTTGAAAGCCGCCAATGTTCGCATCATCCCTCGCTGCAGTTAGGTACATACGATCTGCGCTGGCCGCCGGAATCGAAGGCGAGACGTCGTCAGAGCCGTTTCTATCCGTAGGCAAAATCCGCCGGAATCTGCGACTGGCCGTCGAGTTGCGCAGAATTCGCAATCGGTTCGGCAAGCTTGACTACGTCGGTTTATCTTCTCCATGGATTCGCGATGTCGAGCTCTTTGCCGATAATTTGCGGTCGGTGTTCGTGTATGAAATACATCTTCATTTTGTGCCGGTGATGGTGGCGAATCTCCACAGCGTGTTCGGGTGGCAAGATGTTCGCTATTCGATAAAAGATATCTGTGAGGACTTGCGAAGTGGCAATGTTCTCACCGCAGGGAGCTGTGACTTCAATTCTCCATGGATCATCAACTTGGATTTCTGTGCTGATGTGCCTGCGGATCTTGTCGTTGATGTGGCGTTCAGCGTCCGTGAGCGCGTTGCACTGCAATCAGCACCAACGGCTGGGATCGTGGCCATAACGTTCCGCTGTGCCGATCATGACTTTCCGGCGCACTTACTCCGGGACTTGATAGCGTGTTTATCTGGCGCAGGGGTAGACGTCGCTGCCGCAAAATCGAGTAGCTACCGCGGAAACCTGAGCGAGCTGATGGGGCACATATGGGTTCGCGTCGATGCAGCGGGGCTCGCGGCCCCGAGTTCAAGCAGATGGCCTGGCATGAGCGGGCACCGCTGAGGGAGGTGCCCCACGCACTATACGACGATCCAGCGCTGTTTCTTGGCAAGCTCGATACGTGCAGTTCTGAAAGAGTCGGACGCCTTATGGAGCAGTCGTTCCGTGGGATCGATTGTTCTTATGCCATTCGGGCAGTCGAGAACGAAGAACGCGTTGAAGCCGCCATTGTCGATTGCGACAAGGCTGTAGCCACGCGGCTCCAGTAAGTTGGAATACGCTCGTAATGAAGCTCCGAAATACCATGATCGGCCGACTTCGTCGGAGTTCGGATCCACTGCAACCGAAGTGCTGTATTGAAAGATCTCTTGAAATTCGACCACGATAAGCCGCGGCAAGTTGAAATCAAAACTCTTCAGGACCCAGTAGTCGAAGCTATCGATATCGAGCATCAAGATGTCGATCGGCTGGTCGCCGAATAGTTCTTCGGCGTTTCGAGCTGTGACCTTGCTGCGCAGGATCTGGATATCCGCCCACCGAGTCTCCGGTCGTGATGCATAGAATCGGGCAGATCTCCTGACACGGCGGGCGGATATGTCCACGAGGCGACCGGAAAAGCCCCAGTTCAGAAGTAGGTTGGCCGAGTTACTCATTTCTGGGTTGCCACAGCCTATATCGAGCAGTCGGCGGTTGCCGTGTCCGATGTACTTCAGTATCGCCAGCATTATTCCGTCCTCATTGTTCTGGCTGTATACCGAAATGTCGGATAGTGTACTAATTGTACCGATATCGACAGGTGTCGTCGCGCAATCGATGGTATTAGCATATGCTTGTTGCTGCAGATGTCGCGCAATAAACGTGACCGCTCGATCGGTGCTGCATCTGTCGATATTCGGAAACAATAGGAACTCCAGGTTTCGGGCTGAGGTGCGACGGTATCGATCAGCACAAACTCGGACCACAGGTGACCGAGTGGATTTTCTGCCTCGGGCGCATGTAGCTTTCAACCGTTGGATGGAATTCATGCATTTTTCCATCCCCGGATCTCTCGAACCGACTTGTCGAATCTTAGCTTTCCGGAACCCTGTGAAGTCAACCGGTATCGACACAAAACCGCCGCTCACCAGGGTCGGATTCATGTCCGGTCCGGACAGAGGCGCTTGTACGGAGCCGGGACGGCCCGATGTGACGGGAGGTACGCGAAGGCGACCTCGTCCAGACGAGTAATTCCTATCGTGCGACCCCGCGCTATTCGGCCATCTTTCGGGGGACCAGGAATCACTCGGCTGTTGAACGAGCGAACCGTCCTGTCGTAGAAACTCCACCGCCGTGCCCAGGCTGGTACCCATCTTATTCAGGTGCTCGCCCACGTGGCGATGCGCTTGTAAAGCGCGGCTCCGAGTTGTCCTATCTGTCACGCTGCGATCGCTCGCGCACTGCGCGGCTTGCCGCCATCCAATAGCCCGCCACAGCTTCGGAGACGCCGGAATGGAAACAGGCCGTGGTGGCACGCTCGATCCAATTGCCGATGGGCGCGCTGGTCGTCCGAAAGGCCGGCGCGCGATCGTGCGAATTCTTACCTATGGATACCGTGGGCGAAACAACGGCTGTTTTGCGACCACTTGCTTCAGTCCTTCTCGGTAGTGACTGTCAGAGTCCCACGCGCGAAGGTCTTGAGGATGCGTTGGTGGGTTTGGCGGGGCAACTGGCGGTTGCCGGGCTCGCCGAAGCGGGTTCCAGGGCTCGCCGAGGAGCCGACCGATTCCGGGCCACGACCAGCAGCCCGAGGGTGGCACGGCTGCAGGCGACGGCCAATCGGCCGAATGCCGAGTTGAATTCGTCGCGTGGTGAGAACGGTTCCGGTCGGGGTTCCGGTGCCGTCGTACTCCGCTTGTTCGAGCGAAAATCCCACTGAGAGAAGGTCATCGAGCCGCGATTCGACCGCCTGCATCAGCGGCAGGTCGATATCCGCCGCTTCGGGGTCCGGCAGGCCGGCGACCTCGAGTAGCGTCGGCACACCGGTTCCGACCTGCTGCCAGACCCGGGCGACCGACGCGGACAACCCGTCGCCGACGACCAGAGCCCGATCCGGCTGCCGAGACGATAGGGTCGCCGCGCCGCCGTAGCTCAGTCGGTAGAGCGCTTCGCCCATAGTGAAAGGTCGGGGTTCGACCTGCCTCAATGCTCGACCAGGCGGGTATACGTCCGACCTAGAAGGGACCGCACACAGCCATCTAGTCTGCCCATCGTGCTGCGATGACCTGCTCGTTTCGCTATCCGGCCCCGAGACGATAGACTCGCGTGGCCGAAAGGCACGCCGCCTTAGCTCAGTCGGTAGAGCGCTTCACTCGTAATGAAAAGGTCGGGGGTTCGATTCCCCCAGGCGGCTCAATATCTTTTGCTATACGTGCAGGCTGGGCCTATTTTTTGGAGTCTCAGATTTGCTCGAGACGCTTTCGGCGCCATTCCATTGAGCCCCATGACCTACGTTCGCGATGGCTTCCTCGCCGCTTTCAACGGGGCGTCCGGATTCACGACCCATTCCTGACGGTTGTCGCGATCGCTGGACTTGCCGCCCTGCCCAGCCTGCTGGCCGTCGCGGATCCGGAGCTGCCTGGGAGACTGGTCGATGATGGACACCAGCCAGCCCGTGCGATCATCTGTCCGCCGCCGACCGCGCGATCGTCGCGCTACGATCGTGCGCGCGGCGAGCGAGGCCTTCGCCCGGCACGGCTATCACGGCACCTCGATGTCTGACATCGCCGCGGCGGTCGGAATCACCTCCACCGCGCTGTATCGACATTTCCGCAGCAAGCAACAACTGCTCGGACACTGTTTGCTCGATGGTCTGGACGTCACCGTGGCGCGGCTCGACAACGCCCACCGCGCCGACCCTTCGGGGGGATCGGTGCTGACCGAGTTGGTGCGGGTCGCGCTGGAATTGCGGGGTCTGCCGCGATTGTGGCAGCTCGAGTTCCGCAACTTGCTGCCGACGGATCGCATGGGAGTGCTCGCGCGTGCGGTGCGTTTGACTTGCTATCTCCGCACCGCGATCCGCGCACGCCGCCCCGACCTCGCCCCGGCCGATGTGGAATTGCTGAGCTGGTGTGTGCTGTCGGTCGCGGTCAGTCCGTCCTATCATCGGGTCGAGCTGCCGGGGCCGCTGTTCGCCGAGGTGCTCGACAACGCTGTGGCCGCAACGATCGACGTCCGGCTACCGACCGGCGTGGCCTCGGAGAGGCGCGCGGCGCGGGCAGCATGGGTGACCGGTGACGTCGAATTCGATCGCGGAGTGCGACCGGAACGGTTGATCGTCGCTGCCGCGCGCTTGTTCAATACGCGAGGGTACGCCGCGGTGAGCATCGAAGACATCGGCGCGGCGGTCGGGGTGAGTGGGCCTGCTTTGTACCACCATTTCGCCGGTAAGGCGGAGCTGCTCAACCAGATTATCGATCGCAACGATCAATGGATTCGCCTCTACATGTCGCGGGCATTGACCGAGGGTGACGATCCACGTCAGTCGCTGTTGCTGCTGCTGTCCTATTTCGCGCGCTTCGCTGTCGAGCAGCCCGATCTGATGGGGACGACGGTCAGCGAGGTCGCGCATCTGCCGCGGGATCTGGCCGAGCGCTACCGGCAAGCACACCGTGACGGCGTCATCCGCTGGGCGCGCATGCTGCAGACTGTGCGTCCCGAGCTGTCGTTGCCGACGGCGCGAGTGTCCATCCAGGCGGTTACCACCGTTGTCATCGACGCGGCACGCAATCCGCGGCTGAGCCGCCGAGGTGACATCGTCGAGGCTCTGGTGGCCGTGGGCGACGCGATCGCCTTCTCCGGCCGCACCCGCTCCTGATCCAGGGTAAGCGCTGTTCCCAGAAATTTATCGTTCATTAACTTACTGACCTTTTTGGGCTATTGCTGGCTGGCGTCATCAGACTGTAGCTTAGCGTCGAGTAACTTAACGGTGCTCCCGAGCTGCCTGAGATGTCCGGGCGCTCGGCGGGCGCGCGTATCATCTCGCCCGGCTGCAGGCCGGGCCTGTGCGAAGGCGAGTGCTGGTGGGGCATTACAAGAGCAACGTGCGTGATCTCGAGTTCAATCTGTTCGAGGTGCTCGGTCTCGAGGCGGTCCTGCAGTCGGGGCAGTTCGGTGACCTCGATGGCGAGACCGTGCGGTCGATGCTGGTCGAGGCGGCGCGCCTGGCCGAGGGACCGGTGGCGGAGTCCTATGCCGACGCCGACCGCAACCCGCCGGTGTTCGACCCGGCCACGCATTCGGTGCGGCTGCCCGATTCGCTTCAGCGATCCGTGCGCGCCTGGTACGACGGCGACTGGTGGCGGGTCGGCAAGGCCGAGGCGATCGGTGGGGTGCCCGCCCCGCGAATGCTGGCGTGGGCGATCAACGAGTTCCTCCTCGGCGCCCAGCCCGCGGCGTACATGTACCTGTGCGGGCCCGTCATGGCCGACATCGTCCACAGCCTCGGCACCGAGCAGCAGCGGCACTGGGCGGAACTGGCGATGCAGCGCAACTGGTCGGCGACCATGGTGCTCACCGAACCGGACGCCGGCTCCGACGTAGGTGCAGGGCGCACCAAGGCGATTCCGCAAGCTGACGGCACCTGGCACATCGAGGGCGTCAAACGGTTCATCACCTCCGCCGACTGCGGTGACCTGTTCGAGAACACCATCCACCAGGTCCTCGCCCGCCCCGAGGGTGCAGGCCCCGGCACCAAGGGGCTGAGCCTGTTTTTGGTGCCGAAGTATCGGTTCGATCCGCAGACCGGTGAGATCGGTAACCGCAACGGTGTTTTCGTGACCAACCTCGAGCACAAGATGGGTTTGAAGGCGTCCGCGACTTGCGAGCTGACCTTCGGCGGGCATGGCACACCAGCCATCGGGTATCTCGTCGGCGAGGTTCACGACGGTATCGCGCAGATGTTCGAGGTCATCGAGGAAGCCCGGATGATGGTGGGCACCAAGGCCATCGCCACTCTCTCCAGCGGCTACCTCAACGCCCTCGAGTACGCCAAGACTCGCGTGCAGGGCAGTGATCTGATCCAGAGCGCCGACAAGAACGCGCCGAAGGTGACCATCACCCACCACCCCGATGTGCGGCGCTCGCTGATGATGCAGAAGGCCTACGTCGAGGGACTGCGCGCGATCTACCTGTACACCGCCGCCCATCAGGATACCGTTGCGGCCCAGCATGTTTCAGGTGCCGACGCCGAACTGGCCGCGCGTGTGAACGATTTGCTGCTGCCGATCGTCAAGGGCGTCGGATCAGAGCGGGGTTATCAGTATCTGACCGAATCCCTGCAGTGCTTCGGGGGCTCGGGTTTCCTGCAGGACTACCCGATCGAACAGTACATCCGCGACTCGAAGATCGACTCGCTATACGAGGGCACCACCGCCATCCAGGCCCAGGACTTCTTCTTCCGCAAGATCGCCCGCGACCACGGTGTCGCACTCGCGCACGTGGCCGGCAAGGTACGCGAGACCACCGAATCCACCAGTGACGGCGGCAGGCTCAAAGCCGAGAAGATCCTGCTCGCCACCGCCCTCGAAGACGTGCAGGACATGGTGGGCAAACTGACCCAGCACCTGATCGCCGCCCGCGAGCAGCCGACGGAGCTGTACAAGATCGGCTTGGTCGCGGTGCCGTTGCTGCTCGCTGTCGGTGATCTCCTCGTCGGTTGGCGGCTCATCGTGGCGGCCGAAATCGCCCTCACCGCTCTGGATTCCGATCTGGGCGAGCAGGACCGGGCCTTCTACGACGGCAAGATCGCCGTGGCGTCGTTCTTCGCCAAGACCGTGCTGCCGCACCTGAGCGCCGAATGGTCGATGATCTCCGACATCGACGACAGCATCATGGAACTCGACGAAGCAGCATTCTGACACGAAGGAACACTGTGCGGATATATTCCGTTTTGGACTATTTCCATAACGGAAATACTGGCGAGAGGTGTGAGCCGGTGGCAGTGCTGACGTCGCCAGGTGACATTGGCTCCTCAGACAGGGTGATGACGTTCAAGGCTTGCAGATCTTGGGAGTGCAGGCCGACTTGTTTGGCGATGCGCTCGTTGGTCAGCACCGAGTTCGCCACCAACCGACGCAGCCCCACCTGGATCCGCGTCTCAACCTCGGCGCGTCTGGACACCACTTGCCGCCGAGCACGACCACCCGCGTCGTCGACCGCCTGGAACAAGCTGGCTACCTGCGCCGTGTCGCCGCCCCGAACGATCGACGCAAAGTGCTCTGGAAGCGGACCCGGCCAAGATGGACGACCTGCGACAGCGATACGCCGCCGTGGCCCGCAACCTCGACACCCACAGTGCGCGATTCACCATGACTGAACTCGAAACCGTCGCACGGTATCTAGAGCTGCTCGAACCCTCGCCCCAGTCGGCCGAGCAACCAGAAGTCGCTCCCGAATAACTTCGTCCGATCCGCTTTCGACTGAACTCGGATCCGGATCAATCGACTGGATCGGACGGAAGGCGATTGTCCCGGCTGATCGGATTCAGCTGCTGGCAGGTTTATCCTTCGGGTTCCTGCTCGTGAGTCCGTGGTCATGGGTACTGTCGCCGCAGTCGCGGCCGGCGATGCCTGCATGGTGCGTCCGGCGCTGGCCCGGATCCCTTCCAAGCGGTCGCTACGTCCGGGAAACAGGTCGGCGTTTGCGGTGGCAATGTCCCCTAGAACGTGAATTCTGTTCCGTAGCCGGTTGTCTGGGCGGTCCCGTTGATACCGTCGACGCGCGCGGTGACGAATGGCATGGCCGATGCGGGCGTCAGGCATCCGCTGATGTTCAGTGGCGTGTTGGTGTGACTGAATGTGTAGGGGTACTCCGCGTCCTGATCCAGGCTGGCCGCACCGATTATCACCGCCGTGACGCTCCCCGGTGCGAGGGTTAGCGAGACCGCTCCGGCGAGACCGGCATTGACGCCGAAACTCGGTTGAATTGCGACAGTGAGGGCGGTCGAATCGCCGAGGGTCAACGCGAGCGAGGGTGCGATACCCGCGCTGACGCCGATGCTCGGCGCAATCCCGATGGAGATGCCTTGGGAGAGATCCACGCCGCAACCGAGCAAGTATCCGATCGCGATTTCCCCATCGCGAACGGATCGACCGCCGCTGACAGACACCGAGTAATCCCCGGACACTTTGACTGCGTGCACGAACGGGATTCCTTGTGCCAGATCGGCTCCGGCTGGGACAGTATTGTTCATATCCACTGCCGCGACGAGGTGCATTCCACCGGCACCGGCTTCGCCGGGTGCCGCCTCGGCGGGTGCGTTGGCGATGCAAGTCGCTGCACCGACTATCGCCGTGAGCGATGCAATGATCCTGAGAAATTTCCTGGTCATACCACTCCAGTCGAATAAGTACCGACACAGACTGTTCCGTAGAAATAGATCGCTCGCGACACCGGGGCTCGAAGTGTCTACCCGCGCAGGAGGTTCGATACGGGACCAGCACTCGAACCTTCCGGCAGACCCTACCGCATCTACGGGACAACTGATCTCATGAGCCCTGTTACTCATCCGGCCTGTCGACAAACGGGACGTTTACGGGTCGCGCCTCGAGACTGCGCGTCCCGAACTCGGGGCCCGGCGAGATCGTCGCGGCCCTGGCCAGTTGTGCTACGTCTCAAGGGGTTTCGATTACCCCGGGCGGCTCGACCCGACGGTCAAGAACTCTCGTGCTCGGCCTCGTCCACGATCCAGGCGGCGATCTGGGTGCGGGAGGTGAATCCGAGTTTGCTCAGGATGTGTTCGACGTGGTGCTGTGCGGTGCGTTGGGAGAGCACCAGTTTTGCGGCGATCTGTTTGTTGGTGAGTCCTTGGGCGACAAGGTGGGCGACCTCGAGTTCACGTCTGGTCAAAGTCGTTGCGGAATCGTGTGGTGCGGTGGTCGGCGGTTCCCCCAGGGCGTAGGACACCGCGGCGCTCATCCCCATGGCCTGGCCACGCCGGAAGGCGGCATCGAATCCTCGGTCACCGAGTGTGCGGCGCACCTTGCGCTCGCATTCGTCGTGATAGTGGGATAGCTCGTTGAAGAAAGTTGTGACACCTGAGGCGGAGCGCAACAGGTATTCCGCGGCACCCATCAGAATTGCCGCGCGTTCACCATTGTCGGCGGTCCAGGCCAGTGCCTCGATGTCGAGCGCCGCGACGAGGGGGCTGGGTATGTGTCGGCTGATCCGCAACGATTCCAGCAGCACTTCTTCGGCCTGCGAATGCTCGCTCTGCTGCCATGCGGCAATGCCGCTCCCCCACAGCGTGGTCGACCGGAACAGCGATTCACCGCACGCTTCGGTGATGGAAAGTATCTGCTCGCGATATTCGATTGATCGCTTTGCATCTCCCAGGAGTTCGTGTGCCCATCCGAGCATCGACAACGTGGAGATATACAAATGTCCTCGCGTATTCGATTCGAACACCGCGAGGGCGGGCTCGAGCACGGATACCGCCCGATCGTGTTCACCTCGATACAGTGCCAGGGCTCCCTCGGCGGCCGCGGCCAGCGCCTCGGTGGTGGGAGCGGGGTCCTGTTCGGCGAGCGTGCGCGCCTGCTCCACGAAGGTGGCCGCGCGCTCCAGGTTTCCCTGTACCGCCGCCATGATCGTGCTCACAAGTAGTGCTTTGACGCGATCGGGTATCGAGCCGGCGTCGGGGTGGGCGAGAAGGCGGTCCAGCCAGCGCCGGCCTTCGCCGTACTGGCCCCGGAAGCTCCAGAACAGGTATAGGGCGGCGGCCGTGCGCAGCCCGGCTTCGGCGGCCTCCGCACTGTCTTCGGCAAGGCAGAACTCGAGCATGTCCCGGAAATTCGGTTGTTCACGGTCGAGCCGCGCGAGCCATCGGAGCTGCCGATCGCCGATCCACCCGGCCTCCGAATCCAGGGCCAATCGCTCGTACCAGTCGCGGTGGCGTCGACGCAGATCCCGGTATTCGCCGCTCTCGTGCAGCTTCTCCCGACCGTAGTCGCGCATGGTCTCGAACATGCGGAAGCGCACGACGCCATCGGGCTCCTCCCGGATCACGATCGACTTGTCCACCAGGGAGGACAACGCATCGAGCAGACTCTCCGGCGCCAGGTCGGCACCGCACACCTGCTCGACGGCATCGAGTTCGAAGCCGCCGGCGAATACCGATAACCGGGCCCATGTCCGCTGCTCGACCGGTGTGCACAGCTGGTAGCTCCAGTCGATGCACCACCGCAGCGTCTGCTGTCGCGTCGGCGCGGTGCGGCTACCGCGGGTGAGCAGCGCGTACCGGTCGGTGAGCCGCTGCAGGATCTGTTCGGGCGACATGGCGCGCATCCGAGCCGCCGCGAGTTCGATCGCCAGCGGCAATCCGTCGAGCCGGGAACAGATCCGAGCCACGGTGGTCTTGTTGTCCTCGGAGAGTTCGAAGCCCGGCACCACTGCTGCGGCGCGGTCGGCGAACAATGTCACGGCGTCGTATTTGGGCAGGCCCCGAAATGCGGGCTCGTGGTCGGGATCCGGGACCGTCAGCGGCGAGACCCGCACGGTCGCTTCCCCGGCGATATCCAGCGGCTCGCGGCTGGTGACAAGAATCCGCAGATTCGGACAGGCCAGCAACAGCGTCTCGACCAGATCCGCCGAGGCCGCCACCACTTGTTCGCAGTTGTCGAGAACCAGCAGCATTTCCCGCGAGCTCAGAAACCGGACCAGCACGTCGAGCAACGGCTGGTCGGACTGGTCGAGCAGGCCAAGGGTGGCCGCCACGATTTCGACCAGCATCGACGGGTCGCGCACGTCGGCCAGTTCGACAACCCAGACCCCATCTGCGAAATCGCGTCGAGCGTTCGCCGCCGCTCGCAGCGCCAGTCGGGTTTTGCCGACGCCACCGATCCCGGCCAGCGTCACGAGGCGGTGGGTGGACAGCAGATTTTTCACCTCGGCCGTCTCGGTGCGGCGGTCGACGAAACTGGTCAGCTCCAGCGGCAGCTCGCCGGTGCGGCCACCCGCCAGCGGTGGCGGCGGGGCCCATACCGGGATCTGCGACGAGTCCTCGAATCCGGACGCGCTCGAATCGGCCGTGACGGGTGCGATCGCGTCGCGGCGGGTCTGGAGTGGATCATCCGTTGTCACCAGCGGCGGGCAATCCACTCGGGATGTGCGCGAGCACCGGGCGCCATGCGCTCACCTTTCGACAATGTCAGCGTATCGCCAACGAAGGTGAACGGATCGCGAGTCGTGCGTGTCTACATCAGGTGGTCGGGAGCGCGGTGGGACTCATCTGCCACGCCTGTGCCAAGGCGTTCCGCAAATGGCGCTTCAACCCGCGCACCTTGACGCTATCGGTCCGCCGTGGGTCCAGTGCCTCGTCCACCATGTGCAGGAACCGCCGACGGGTCACGCCAAAGGTCACAAGCAGTTCGCCGGCCGAGGCGCCGCCGAACGGCGCCCATCGAATCGCAAAGCTGATCAGGGCTTTCGCCGCCGCGTCGAGGGCCTTCGCGCTCTCCATGAGCTCACACTCGCGCAGCGAGGTCCGCACCCACCACGCGTCGAAGCGATATTCGACAGGGGGACGATGCGTCGGGCGCATATCGTTCGAAGCACACACACGCTGTGACGCGGGACGAGCGCTGTCATCCGAATCGGGCGCCGCTCGGCAGACGGTGAACACCGGGAATCGATCGATCCGAGGACGCGGCTCGAATCGCACCCGGACCGGCAGATCCGCGGCAGGTGCGACATCACCTTCGATCGTCGCGTACACCCACGGACCCTCGTCGAGTTCCACAATGGCGATGGTCAACGGCACCACCTGGGCGTGCGGACGGCTCACACTTCGGTGTACGAGCCGCCACGACACGATCGAACCGAGACCCGACGATGGCGACCACTCGAGATCCCAGGACCGACACGCCGAACATTCGGCGGTCAGCGGCGCGAACAATTTGTCACAGCGTCCACAGCGCCGGATCATCATTGCGGTATCGGTCCCTGTGGGTCTGCCACCGGACTCGTATGTTTGCTCGGACATGGGAAACCTCGGTGTGATAGCCATGGATGCTGTCCCCACCAAGCGTCGCCTTCTCGGCGCCCGAACACGACGGTAGAACTACCAGGGGTATACCCATTTCTGCCGACCGGTCCGTATCGCGACCCGGTCGAGGGGCTAGTGCAGGCGGTGCGTGCGCGCGGTCCAGGCGGCTATCTGTGCCCGAGACGAGTAGCCGAGTTTGCAGAGGATGTTTTCCAGGTGCCGGTCGACGGTGCGTGTTGACAGCACGAGCCGTTCGGCGATCTGCCGGTTACTGAGGCCCTCTGTGACGAGTTCGGCCACCTGCCGCTCGCGTGCTGTGAGCATGGTGTCTTCGTGCTCGTCGGGCTCCTGGGCGGTCTGGCTGGGATCGAGTGCGTATTGGATCGCGTGGGCGTGATCCAGTGCCGCACCGTGCCCTCTTTCCGCGTGCTGCTCCGCCTGCCGCAGCGACTTGGTGAGGGTGTGCTCGCAGGCCGAATGCTGTGCGCCGAGATGTGGTCCGAACGCCGCGATCGAGGTGCCGATGCGCCGCCATACCGATCCGACCGCACCCATCAGTCGCGCCGCGTGCCGGTACTCGCCGCGGGCGGCGGCGATCCAGGCCAGCAATTCCATCATCAGCGCCGCGCCGACATGGTCGTTGAATTCGCGCTGGATCTCCAGGGCGGCGCGCGTCGACTGGACCGCATTGCCGTATTCGCCACGGACGTACTGGTCGTAGCCGAGGGCCCAGAGTGAATAGGATTTGGTCCACCGTTCGCCCTGCTGGTCGGCCAGTTCGATGCCGCGGCGGGCGGTTGCACCCGCGCTGTGGTCACCGGCGTGTGCCTGGGTCATGGCGAGTTGGAACAGGGTCATGCGGACCACATCGTCGTCGTCCGAGTAATCCTCGACGGTCTGCTCGAAGGCCGCGATGGCCGGTACCAGGTGTCCGGGGAACAAATCCGCCGTGCCGCGCAGACAGCTCACCCAGCCGAGCGCGTGGCGGTCGCCCATTGCCGCCGCACCCGTCGCGCATTCGTCAAGCGCCGCGGTGGCCGCATCGATGTCGCCCAGCAGCAGCCGTGCCCAGCCCGCCACCCACAGTGCGGAGATCCGCTCCGGGCCGGAGTAGTCGGCAGTGCACAGCGCCTTATCGATCCACCGCCGTCCCTCACCGAGGAACCCGTCGGCGCACCAGTGATAGCGCAGGGCGGTGACCAGCGCCAGCGCCTCGCGGGCGGCGGCCGGTGTGCTCGTCGCCCAGTCCAGCGCGGCTTGCAGATTGTCGCGTTCGGCGCGCAACTCGGCCAGACCGGCCGCTTGGCCGGGTCCGTTCCAGGCTGCGGCGATCTGCTCGGCGAGTGCGAGGTAGTGGTCGCAATGCCGCTTGCACAGGGCGCTGGTCTCGTCCCGCTCGGTCAACCGATGCGAGCCGTATTCGCGGATCGTTTCCAGCATCCGATACCGCGGCGGGCCGCTGGTCGGTACTGGCGCCAGGATCGATTGCGCGACCAGATGGTCGATCAGGTCCAGAATGCGTTCACGCGGCAGGTCGTGACCAGCGCAGACGCCCTCGGCCGCGGCGAGGGTGAAGCCACCGGAGAACACCGACAGCCGGGCCCACAGCAGCTGTTCGGTCGGCAGGCACAGCTCATAGCTCCAGTCGATCAGGGCCCGCAGCGTTCGCTGCCGTGGCACAGCGGCCCGGGCCGAACCGGCCAACAGCAAGAATCGGTCCTCGAGCCGGTCCAGGACGGCGGGCAGCGATAGCGACCGTAACCGGGATGCGGCGAGCTCGATAGCGAGCGGAATCCCGTCCACACGCTGGCAGACCCGCACCACCACATCCGCATCACGTTCGGTCAGGGTCAGGTCCGGGCGCACCGCCCGAGCCCGCTCCACCAGCATCGTCGGCGCATCGTAGGCAGTCAGCCCCCCGAGCGTCACCGGATCGTACGGGGTCGGCATCGACAGCGTCGGAACTGTGTACACGTGCTCGCCCGCGACGCCGAGCAACTCGCGACTAGTGGTCAGAATCCGCAGCTCGGCGCAGGATCGCAGTAGCACGTTGCAGAGCGCGCTGCACGCATCCACCAGGTGTTCGCAGTTGTCCAGCACTATCAACGCCTGTAGATCGGCAAGGTGCTCGACGAGCTGCTTCTCGATGGTCCTGTTCGATACGTCCACCATTGCCAGGCTGGTCAGTACCGTCTGCGCGACCAGATCGACATCACCGACGGCGGACAGGTCGACCAGCCACACCCCGTCCGGGAACGACCGGCCGGAAGCGGCCGCTACCTCGCTGGCGAGCCGAGTCTTTCCGACACCGCCCACACCGGTGAGCGTGACCAACCGAGCCGTCGCGAGCAGCTCCCGGACCTCGCGGATCTCCCGTTGCCGTCCGACGAAACTTGTCACCGCGAATGGCAGGTTACCGACCACGCGAGTGGGCTTACTTCGCCCCATGAGACCTAATCTAACCGTGCCAGGGGCTCTGTGAGGGCCCGGTTTGCGAAGGTCGTTCCCGAAGCGATTGCTACCTGATCGCCCGGCGCGCGGGATGCGGTTTGTGCCCCGAGCGCTACCCATCAGTGCGTCCGAATGCGGTCTGAACATGCGCGAGCTGCGGATTTGGGTGGAGAAGTGGGTGTTTCTACCCATGTCTGTGCGTGCCGGATCTGTGAGGCTCGGACGATCAGTATGAGCAGGAGGTCGACCTTGACATCTCACCGAGCGTGCCCGATCGATGAGGGTCGCCAAAGGCGCGAGCTACATCCACGACAACCGGGGGTCGGCGATGGATGACGTATGTCGAACCGAATTCGACGGACTGCGCGTGACGTGGCGATTGATCCAGAATCGGCTGATCTCGATCGTCGCCGTGCATGACGCATCCGATGCCTCGCCAGTGCTCTCGTTCGGCCCCGCCGCTTATCCGGATCTCGTGCAAGCACGAGAACTCCATCCGGGTCTGACGAAGGTGTGGGACGCGGTGCGCCGCGACTTCTGGACCACCCTTATTCCGCCACGTCGGAATACGGGCAGACAATGGCAATGGACGTGACGGCGGTTGCGCAGCCCGAAGCATCGTCACCGTTTATCGAACCAACCAACCAGGCAAGTATCGGAACTCGAATCGCCCATCCGCTGCTGCGCGGCACAGTCGGATTCGGGTTGGCAACCCTGGCGCTGATAGGTGGCAACAGCCGGTTCGAGCACGCGCTCTGGCTCAGCCGACTGATCGATCTACCGGCTGCCGCACTCTTGCCTCCCAAAGGCACCAAACGCTGGACCGTTCAATTGGGCAACTTCCGCGGCGAATGGTTGTGGAACGACGATCTGCCCGCCCCATGGCAGCGACAAGATTCGGCGCTGCTGTACTTCCACGGCGGTGGCTTTATCAGCGGCGGTTTGAACACCCATCGGCGCCTCGTCGCCAAAATCGGACGCGCCAGCCGGATGCCCGCATTCAATGTCGACTACCGGCACTTGCCCCGTGCGCATTTCACCGAGACACTCGACGACGCCGTCGAGTCCTATGAATACCTGCTCGAGCACCGCTTTCAACCCGAGCGCATCATCGTCTCCGGTGACTCGGCAGGCGGCGGGCTCGCCTTCCGGCTGGTGCTGGCAATCCGGGAACGCGGCTTGCCGATGCCCGGCGGCATCTCCGCGATCGCACCGTGGGCCGACTTCGATTCGACGACCCGAAACGCCCACCCCAACCGGTACCTCGATTCCTATATACCCACTCGGATCCTGGAAACAATCGCGCGGCGCGGCGTCGCCCTCGATGGCGAACTCGATCCGACATGGTCGCCGGTCAACCACGACTTCACCGGTCTACCTCCGGTCCTGATCCAGGTCGGCTCCACCGAATGCCTGCTGCCCGACGCGGAAACGCTGGCCCGCCGCTGCGTCGAAGCGGACGTCCCGGTACGGCTGCAGGTCTGGGACCGCGCACCGCACGTCCACCACGTCGCCTCGGATTTCCTTGCCGACGCCCGAGCCGCGATCGATGACCTGGGCCGGTTCCACCGCCAGATTGTGGCTTGACCCCCGCTGAGACACAGTCCGGCAATCACCCCATTCGTTTCGATCCAGCAATTACGGTGCTGTCATGACGAACCAGGAAGAGGTCGAGCAGACGAGTCCTCGTCGATCGCGAGTGCGTGTCTGGCTGGCGCCGGCTGTTGTGGTCTCGCTGCTCATGGCCCTACTGGCCACGATGTATCTCGCGTATGTGGTCGATCCGTCGAAGCATCTGCACGGCTTTCCGATCGCGCTGGTCGATCAGGACAGTGGGGATCTGATCGGCGGGAAGCCTACCAATGTGGGCAAGCAGATCAGTGATGCGCTGGTGCAGCAGATCCCGAGCGACAAAATCGATCTGCGGGTGCTCGGCATCAACGAAGCGCAGCAAGAGTTGAACTCGGGCACTGTGTACGGGGCGATCGTCATTCCGAGCGACTTCACCAAGCGTCTCGGAATTTTCGCCACCGCCAGCGTGGTGCCCGGCGATGTCAGCCGGCCGATCATCACGGTGTACACCAATCCGCGGTCGGGGGCGTTCTCATCGCAGGTCGTGCAGACGGTGGCCGGAAGCGCACTCGCGCAAGCGAATCAGACGGTCGGCAAGCAGCTCACCGAGACCGTGCAGACCCAGCTGCAGTCGTCTGGATCGGCTCCGGAACTGGTCGGCCTGAGTCGGCTGATGCTGGCCCAGCCGATCGATGTGGTCACCACCCCGTTCCATCCTCTGCCGTCGGGTACGGGCGGCGGTCTGACGGCTTTCTTCTACACGATGATGGTGTTGCTGGCCGGATTCACCGGCGCCATGGTGATCAACGGGATGGTCGATTCGTCGCTCGGTTTCGCGCCGACCGAATTCGGTCCCTGGTACGTGCACTATCCGCCGACGCCGATTTCCCGGCTGCGGACGCTGCTGCTGAAGTGGGGCGTGATCACCGGGACCGCGCCTGTTGTGGCCGGGATATTCATGGCGGTCGCGCATTGGCTGGGTATGCCGATCGAGCGGCCGCTGCTGCTGTTCCTCTACAGCACCTTCGCGATCATCGCGGTCGGCGTCACCGCGCTGTCGATCGTGTCAGCGCTCGGCACTGCCGGTCTGCTGGTCAACCTCATCCTGTTCATCGTGCTCGGCCTGCCGTCCTCCGGCGGCACCATTCCGATCGAGGCGATCCCGAAATCCGTTGCCTGGCTTGCTGATTTCGAACCTATGCACCAGGTTTACCTCGGCATCAGAGCCATCCTGTATTTCAACGCCGACGGCTCCGCCGGGCTGAGCCGCGCGATCTGGATGACGCTGTTGGGCCTGGTCATCGGACTCGTCGTGGGAGGCTTCGTCACTCGCTACTACGACCGGAAAGAACTGCACCGCGCACCGGCAAAGAGTTGATGCTGGTCAGTACCAGTGGTGTTGCTGCCAGAATGCCCAGGCGCCGTCGGGGCTGCCGTAGCGCGCGTTCATGTAGTCGTAGGTCCAGCGGATTTGGGTTAGCGGGTTGAAGCGCCAGTCGGCGCCGTGGGTTTGCATCTTTTCGGCGGGCAGTGCTTGGCCGAGGCCGTACGCGCCGCTTTTCGGGTTGATGGCGAAGACGTCCCAACCGCTTTCGTGGGTGATGACGGCATCGAAGGCTGGGAACTGGTGGAGTGGTACCACTGTCAGGGCGAGGGCTCTGGTGCCTAAGCGGACCAGTGAGAGCGCGAGTCCGGCAGGGTTTGTTCCACTGTCGGGCGGGCTGGCGGCGGGCGTGACGGCGATAGTGTCGTCGGTCTCCTCGGTCTCGTCGGCGGAGGTGACGAGGCTGTCATCCGGGCCGTTGGCGGGTGGGGTGACGCCGTCGTTCAGTGTGCCGGGGGAAGTGGTGAGGCTTTCGCCCAGACAGTCTGTGGGCGTGGCGAGGCTGTCATCCGGGTCGTTGGCGGGTGGGGTGACGCTGTCGCCCAAACCCGCGGCGGAAGTGGTGACGCTCTCGCCCGGACTGTCTGCAGAGGCGGCGGCACTCTTGTCGGGGGAATCGGCGGACGTGGCGGCGCCGTTGTCGGGAGAATCGGCGGACGTGGCGGCGCTGTCATTCAGTCCGTCGGCAGATGTAGGACCACTATCGGCCAGACTGTCAGCGGACGTTGTGGCGTCGTCGTTCGGGGCATTGGCGAACGTGACTACGCTGTCGCCCAACCCCTCGGCAACGGCTGGACCGGCACAAACCATGAGTGCACTGACCGCAATGGCGGCCGCGACAACGCGCAGCATCGATTCGCTCCTTAGATGTATTTGCCTTCCATATCGATGGGTGTCATGAGCATCAGTTCGTCCGAATCGTCAAACCCGGATTGTCTTGCAGCACACTGCTGATCGGCTGCCCGAGCAGCAGTGGGACGTGGCCGCAGCCGAGGTCGAAGGAGGAGCTCACCGTGACGATGGCGCTGCTGAGGCCGAGTGCCTTGGTGCCCGCGAAGATCGGTCCGCCGCTGTCGCCGCGCTGGCCGCAGAGGGCGGCATAGAACATATTCTCGATCTTGACCGGTTGGTCGCCATGGCCGCGTAACAGGCCCTTTTGCCCGGCCGCCAGCACCGTCCCGCACGAATATCCGGATGTGAAGCCGGTTTTGCAGACGGCCGCTCCGACCACCGGTTCGGTGGTTCCGTCGATCCGCAGGACATCCGAACCGGCGGTTCGCGACTGTCTCGCATTGCTGCCGTTCACATTCACGTCGGGCGCCTGCGCCGGTGAATCCATTTTCTGGGTGGACACCAGGTTGTTCCGGAAGCGCGGCGCGAATGTCTCGTTGATCCGCACGATCGCGTAGTCCTTGGGGGCGAACTGGGAGACCGCGAAGTCACCGATCTCCTTGCCGAGCTGCCCATCGTTGAATTCGTAGACATGTTGGGGCTCAGTGGTTTTCGCGGATGGCTCGACAACGTTGTTCGGGTCGCAGTGCCCGGCGGTGATATTCACGGTATTGCCGCCGGCGTCGGTGGCATTGAAGCCGAACGAGCATCGGTGCGCTTTTCCGTCGACCTTGATGCCGAACGGCTGGCCACCGATGATGTCGCCTTCGGCTTCGATTCCCGCGATCGCCTGGATGCCGACGGTGGAGTCGTCGGAGCGGGCTTCCGGCAGTACGGCCGTCACCGACTGGATCGGCCCGATATCGGTCGGCAACTGCACGTCATTCGCGAGGTGAACGGCGAAACTGTTGGTCACCACGTCGATGCCGTAGGCGGCGATCGAGTCGACGACGGTGCTCGGCTGACCGGATAACCAATGTTCGAAGGCGATGCGGCGGGCATCGAGGGTGCGCTCACTGTCGGCGACGGTTTCCACGCTGAATCCGGCCTTTGCGGCGATGGATTTGGCGTCCGCCGCGCGCTCACCTTCGGCGAGGGAGACGATCGGGCGGTCGTCGTTCATTCGGATCCCGGCGAATACGGCCGGGAATGCGGTGCGGGCCTGCTGTGCGAATTCGGCCAGCCGCCGGGCGGTTTCGGTGCGTACGAGATATTCGTGTGCATCCATTCCGAGGTCACTCGCGAGGGCCGCGATCAGTCCGGGCGGCAGCGGGGCGGTATCGGGCTGTGGTGCACCCGCCGCTGGATGCGCGATCGAACCTGCCATTGCCAATGCGGCACAGCAGGCGAGCGCTGCCCGCCGCGTACGAATACCCGACCTCATCGAGCCGCCTCCTGACCAAGCACCGAAGTATTCGATGACGCTATGTCACATGCGTCACAAATCGGACTATTTGGTCCCATAGCGTGTCGGTGCCCTCCCTGGTCAACGCGATGACTACGCCGGACAACTTGCCGACACGCCGAGACTGTTGAACTGCCGACTATGCACCGCTTGGGATGATCTCACCGGTCCATCGCCACACCGCCGAAAATAGGAGGACACACCGTGCTGTTGCTGGGTCTTGGAAGCGTTCTCGGACCGGTCATTGGCGCATTGCTCGGTCTAATTTTCGCCATCGTCTAGCCAATACGAACGCGGGGCCGACGTCGAAAGGGCACCGCCCCGCGTTCGGTTTTCAATGCACTATGTCAAGCCGAGTCCGTGCGCAAGGACCGGCCACGACCGCTTCAATTCGTCTTCCCAATAACCCCACGAGTGCGTGCCCTCGTCGAAGTTGTACGTCGCCGGAATACCGAGCGATATCAGCTTCGCCTGCAGATTCTTCATGCAGTAATTGGCTGCTGCCTCGATCGCGCCACCGAGTACAACTTGATTCGTCAGTCCATCGAGACCGGGTTCGGCATGCGCCCCGTTCAGCGTGTCATATTTTCCGGGCAGGCCATTGCCTGACGAAAGATAGAGATCGATACCGCGCAATTTATCGGCGTGCAGGTACGGATCGTTTTCCATCCATTCGGGCGAGCCGACCGGGCCCCACATGTTATCGGCGTTTCCGCCACCCCAGGCGATCACGAGCTTCAGGAACCTGGAACCGATCGGATCGCTCGTCTGCGCGCAGCCGCTATATGCGGCAGCCGCCCGGTAGAGATCGGGTCTGGCAATGGGCAATGCCAACACCGTGGCGGTGGAAGCGGAAATTCCCGCGATCGCGTTGACTCCGTTGGTGCCGAGTGCGGCATTGATCAGCGGGGGCAATTCATCGGTCAGGTAGGTCTTCCATTTATTGCGACCCAGTACCGGATCGTCCTCGAGCCAGTCGGTGTAGTAACTGAACCTGCCGCCGATCGGCTGGACCAGGTTGACATTTTTATCCGACATGAACTGCCGCGCGTCGCTCTGGGCCTGCCACGATGCGTCGTCCTCACCGCCGCCCGCACCGTTCAATAGATATAGCGTCGGCCGGGGAACCGAGTCATCCGCGGCCCGCTGGATCTCCACCGGAAATTCAGCGTCCATCGCCGCGGAATAGACCTGAAGTCGGATATATCGATCGTCGATGTACTCGACGTCGGTTATGTGCGAGCCGTCGTCCGACGCCGTATCCGTAGAAATCTGCGCGGATGTGGTGACCTCGGCAAACGCCGACGGCGCACCGAGTGTCGTCCCGACCAGCATCCCCACCAACGCGATGCCGACTACCGATCTATGTACTCCTTCGATCACACCCCTGTCCATACCCAAGCTTTTAGCACCAAGATTCCGGCCGGTGCCGCACCGACACGTCGCCGGTAGGTCGGCACCGGACCGAAACCAGGTACGGCCGCGGTGCACCGGCGTTAATATGTCAAGCGCGCCACATCACCCGGATGGGCTGGTTGTGTGCGTGGCATTCGGATAGCACCACCTACGTGTCGGTGCCGCAGCAAGAGTCGGCGACGCGGACAGCGTGACCCGCTCTTCCACGAGTGGTCGGGGACCGGTGGCTGGAGAAATGCCATGACCCAAACAATGAGTTTCGACTTCAGAGCACTGCGATCCGCGATCGGCGGGCCGGTATTCGCTCCTGACGACGCGGGTTATGACCATGCCCGCTCCATCTGGAACGGGGCCATCGACCGGCGGCCCGCAGTGATCGCCCAGTGCCTGTCCGTCGAGGACGTGGCCGCGGCCTTGGCTTTCGCCAGGGAAAACGACCTCGAGGTAGCGGTGCGCGGCGGTGCCCACGCTTACAGCGGCACGGCGGTCGGCGACGGCGGCCTGATGATCAATCTCGGCGTGATGAGTCGCGTGGTCGTGGACCCGGCGGACGGGACAGCCCGGGTCGGCGGCGGCGCGACGATGGCGGATATGGACGCCGCGACCCAGGCGTACGGACTGGCCGTGCCCGGCGGCGTGATCAGCGATACCGGCGTGGGGGGCCTCACCCTGGGGGGTGGCATAGGTTGGCTGACCCGCGTAGCCGGACTGTCGATCGACAATCTCGTCTCGGCGCAGGTCGTCCTTGCCGATAGCCGGATCGTGCGGGCGTCCGATAGCGAGCATCCGGACCTGTTCTGGGCGTTGCGTGGTGGTGGCGGAAACTTCGGAATCGTCACCGAATTCGAATATCGCACCCGTCAGATCGGGCCCGAAGTGCACGTCGGGATCATCTTCTGGCCACTGACGGATGGGGATGCCGCGCTACATCTGATTCGTGAGTTCATCCCGACGATGCCGCCCAGGTCGGGAGTACTGGTCTGCGTCGGACTATCCGCGCCGCCGGAACCGTTCGTACCGGAGCAGTACCACTTCGTACCGGGCCACGCCCTTATCGTCGCCGGTTACGGTACCGCCGAGGAGCATGCCGAGATGGTGGCCCCGATCCGCGATGCGCTCGCCCCGCTCTTCGAATTCATTGCCCCGATACCCTTTACCGGATTGCAGTCGATGCTCGATGTGGCGGCGCCGTGGGGCATTCACGGATATGAGAAGGCGCTCGATCTCGACGACTTCTCCGATGACGTGATCGCGATTCTGACCGAGCAGGCCGGGAGGAAGACATCGCCGCTCTCGTTCATGCCGATCTTCACACTCGATGGCGCCTTCACGGCCGTAGGGGAGGACGACACCGCATTCGGCGGCGCGCGCTCGGCACATTACGTATGCAATATCGAAGCCGCCGCCCCCGACGCCGAGATATTGGCCGCCGACAGGGCGTGGGTGCGCTCGACCTGGGAAGCGCTGTGCCCCTTCGCCTCCAACCAGGGTGGGTACGTCAACTTCATGGCGGAGGCGGGCGAGGACCGGGTCCGCGCATCCTATGGACCCGCCAAATACGCGAAGCTGGCCGATATCAAGACCGAGTACGACCCCGAGAATGTTTTCCACCGCAACGCCAATATCAAGCCGAGCTGATCCCGATGAAGGTTGCGGCCGATTCAGCTCGGATCGAGGTCGATGGGCGGTCGATCGCCTACCGGATGGTGGGTGCCGGTCCACCGCTGGTGTTGCTCCATGGCGGATGGGAGGACAGCCGATCGTGGCGGCTGCAGTTGGAGTCGCTTGCCGATGAGTACACGGTCATTGCGTGGGATGCGCCCGGGTGCGGCAGGTCCGACGATCCGCCGGAAGGTGTGCGTCTCGGTTACTACGCCGACACACTGGCGGGATTGATTCGGGGACTCGGGATCGAACATCCACATGTGCTCGGGCTGTCGTTCGGTGGCGGCCTGGCCATCGAGTTGTATCACCGCCACCCTGCTGTGCCGCGCTCGTTGATCCTGGTCGGTGCGTACGCCGGATGGGCGGGATCGTTGCCGGCGGATGTGGTCGACGAGCGGGTGCGGCGGATACGGGAGGAGACCCAGCGGCCACCGGCCGAGTGGGCCGAGTCCTATCTGCCGACATTTTTCGCCACGCCGATTCCCCGGGAGTGGATCGACGAGATGCTGGCGATCATGTCCGATTCGCGGCCGAGCGGTATGGTCGCGATACTTTCGGCATTTGCGGAGGCCGACCTGCGCGGCGTGCTACCCACCATCGCCGTCCCCACACTGATCCTCAACGGCGAGCTCGACGAGCGAGCGCCGCTGCGCATCGCCGAGGGATTGCACGCGAATATCCCCGGCTCGCAGTTGGTCGTGATTCCCGGTGTCGGCCACTGCTGCAACCTCGAGGCGCCGAAGGCGTTCGACGCCGTGGTCCGCCATTTCCTGCGACAACATCCGATCAGTAAGTAGTTCCCATCGCGCCCCGCACCTCGTCGAGGGTGCGGTTCGCGATTTCGTTGGCGCTTTCGTTTCCGGCGCGGAGGACCGTGCGCACGAATTCCGGGTCGCGGGCGAGGTCTGCGCGTCGTCGGCGGTGGGCGGCGAAGTAGTCGTTGACCGCGTCGGCGGTGAACTTTTTGAGGGCTCCGGCTCCGGCACTGCCGATTTCGTTGGCGAGGGTTTGCTCGTCGATGCCGGTGCAGAGGGCGGCGGTGGTCAATAGGGCGGAAACGCCGGGGCGGTGTTCGGGGTCGAAGGTGATGGTGCGGTGGGCGTCGGTCCGGGTGCGGCGGATGAGGGCGGCGGTTTGGTCGGCGGTACTCGAGAGGGCGATCGCATTGCCGTAGCTTTTCGACATCTTTCGGCCGTCGAGGCCGGGAATTTCGGGGGTCGCGGTCAGCAGAGGTCGTGGTTCCGGGAAAGTGTGGCCATAGCGTTCGTTGAAGCGGCGGGCGATCACTCTGGTCAATTCGATGTGCGGCAGATTGTCCTTGCCGACCGGGACCAGATTTCCCTTGCAGAACAGGATGTCGGCGGCCTGATGGACCGGGTAGGTCAGCATTAAGCCGCTCAATGCGCGCCCGGCCACGGCGTGTTCGGCCTTGACCGTCGGGTTGCGGTGTAGTTCGGCCTCGGTGACCAGGCTCAGGAACGGCAGCATGAGCTGGTTGAGCGCGGCGACGGCCGAATGGGTGAAGATCGTCGCGCGGGTCGGGTCGATGCCTGCGGCGAGGTAGTCGAGTACCGCGTTGTAGACGTTGTCGCGGACGGGGCCGATGCCGTCGCGGTCGGTGATGACCTGGTAGTCGGCGAGTATGACGAAGGTATCGACGCCGAGGTCGTGCAGCCGGACTCGTTCGGAGATCGTCCCGAAGTAGTGGCCGAGATGCAGTGGGCCGGTCGGCCGTTCGCCGGTGAGGACGCGGTACCGGGTCGGATTCGCGGCGACGGCGGCGGTGAGTTCGTCACTGCGGTCGCGGGTGGCGGAGTAGGAATTCAACGTGGGGCTCCTGGACGATCGAGGGCCGTACGAAACCTCGTTCCGCGCAGGAACATTCACGGGCTGCGTACAGCCCGTGGACATGGTTGCTCAGGGCTGCTGGGGCAGCCGACGCCATGTCCGTCGAATGGTGATCACCGGTCCACGATAACAACGGTGACGAGCGGTATTCCAGGAATTTTCTGCTGGGGCCGGGCGCCGTTGACCAGCCCCAGCAGAGGTTCGGGTCAGCCCGCGGCGGCCCTGAGTGGGTCGGCGCGCTGGACTACGTCCGCGAGCAGGGTGTTGAAGCGGTCCGCGGCCTCGATATTTCCGAGGTGGCCGGTGGGCCAGACCTGGTAGTCGGCGAGGTGACCCGCCTTCGACAGGGCCTCGACGATCGGGCGGGACATGCGCTCGGGCAGCAGGTGGTCTTCGGCGCCCGCGATGACCGTGGTCGGCACCGTCAGGTGCTTCGCGGCATCACCCAGGTCCAGACCGGCGAGAGCGGCGGCGTGTAGACCGCGGGTGAGCGGGCGACACGAGCGGATGATGCCGAGTGCGAAGTCCACCTCGTCACGGGTGGCGGGCTTGGACATCACCCGGGCTTTGAATACCGCGCTGACCGGCCAGCCGCCCGGCAGCGGAATCGGCGCGGCCAGTGCGGTTTCGGCGATGACGAGCGGGACGCGGACGCTGGCGCCGAGTATGGTCACCGGGCGCTTGGCCACCATGAGCGGCTTGTTGAACAGCGGCAGCAGATCGGTTTCGTAGCGGATATCGCTGGCCGCGGTATTGGCCATGACGACCGCGGCGGCGCGCCGAGTGACCTGATCCGGATAGCGAGATGCCCACGCCTGCAGGGTGATTCCGCCCATGCTGTGGCCGACGAGGACGGCGCGCTTGCCGAGCGGGAGAGCGGCCTCGAGCACTGCTTCGAGGTCGTCGGCCAGTGTCTCCGCGCCCGGGCCGGTGCTGCCGAGGGTGCTCTCGCCGTGGCCGCGCTGATCGTAGGCGAGGACACGGTAGCGGTCGGCGAAGGCATTGATCTGCGGATTCCAGTACTCGATGCAGCAGCTCCAGCCGTGGATCAAGACGATGACATCGCCATCGGCGGGACCGTATGCATGGACCCTGAGCTTGGCCCCGTCCCCGGTGGTGACCGGGATGATCTCGGGTGTGGCGGCGGGCTTGTTGAGCGACGTGGTCCGGTATGTCCGCGACCGTAGTCCAGCACGGTAGGCGGCGGTCAACGGTTCGTCTCCGCGCACTTCCGCCAGCGTCCTCATCGACTTGACCAGCATTCGAGCACTCCTTTGTGTCTGCCGCCACAGTACAGTGCAAGCTGAGTGCTTGCTACTGCTAGCGCTCCCAGTGGCGGAATCCTGGCTCTATCGGATGGATACCCGAAAATAGGTCGGCCGAATAGTCCTACCGGAAGAAATATCGAGCACGAGCTCTTTTCCTGGATATCGCCCCTGCCCGAGCCGGCCGTTACCCCGCCGCCCACCCTGTCTTGCCCTCGATCTCCCTGTCTCACCCCACAATCCCGCACCCGTTCTCGAGATCAGCCCGGTTCTGGGGGCGGATCCCGACAAGGGGTGGTTGGAGGTCAGCTGGGGGTCAGGAAGTCGACGATATCCTCGGGCATCACCAGGCAGACCTGGTCGTCCGGATGGAAATCGCCGGGGATGTCGCGACGGTTGGGGGCGCGCACGAAAACGACCACGGATGAGCCGTCTCCGGGGTCTATTTCGACCGCGACCGAGCCGGAGAAATCGCTGTCCGGGGGTGCGTACCAGTGGCCCACATGCCCGAATTCGAGCTTGCGAGCCGCGCTGCCCCCGAATCCGTCGAGCCGGGTAACACCAGCGGCGTCCACGCCGCGAAATTCTACTCTAGCTGCGGAAATGCCGGACCGAATCGATCATGTCGGTAGCTGCTGCGATGATTTCGCCCATGGCTTCCGATGCGGTCCGATTGGCGGCGCCGATTCCGGTGCTGCGCATATTCGATACTGCCAAGGCGTACGAGTTCTACCGCGACTATCTGGGATTCACAGTGGACTGGGAACACCGGTTCGGTGCGAACTTTCCGTTGTATGCGCAGGTGTCGCGGTCGTCGGCGAGGGTGCATTTGAGCGAGCATCACGGTGACGGCACTCCCGGATCGGTGGTGTGGATCGCGGTGGGCGACATCAAGGCGCTGCACGCCGAGCTGGCGGGCAAGGACTATCGGTATGCAAAGCCGGGGTGTCCGGAGGATGGGCCGGGCGGGCCGGGATTCGAACTGGCCGATCCGTTCGGCAATACGTTGCGGTTCGCCCAACCCGAGTAGTGGGCACGAGCTGTGGCGGGTGTGGGGCGGCCGCGGCTACCGTTGATGCTTGTGGAGATGAGTCATGCGGTACCGGTCGCACACCAAGAGGCGGTGGCGGAACAGCCGAGGCGCACCGGGCTACGCGCCATGGGGTGGCCGCTGGTGGCGGCGGGCGTCGGGGTCGGAGTCGCGGTCCTGCTGCATTTCCGGGATCCGCACAGCGAAGGTTCCTATGGAATCTGCCCGGTCTATGCGCTGACGGGGCTCTACTGCCCCGGCTGCGGAGGCATGCGGGGCATGCACAATCTGACCGACGGCCGAATTCTCGATGCGATACACAGCAATCTGCTCGTACTGCCGCTAGTGCTGGCCTTCGTGCTGTGGATCGGTGACTGGTCGATCCGTGCCTGGCGCGGTGAGCGGATGCGACTACCTCGGATCGGCCGCACCACGATGTGGGTGTTCTTCGCGCTGCTCATCGGCTATACGGTGTTGCGAAATACGCCGTGGGGGACCTGGCTCGCGCCGGTCTAGCGGTTTTCAGGCAGGCTTCGTATATGAGTGATTCGCTGAAGGAACGCGTGCGGGCGAAACTATTGCGCCAGCTCGCCGAGGACGGCACGCCCGACTCGGAACAGGATGATCCGCGCCTGATCTCGGTCGAGTCAGATCTCGATGTGCTGAACACCGTCGCCGACGACGATCCGTTGGTCGAAGAACTGGCCGCGCGCTACTTGGTCTTCTGACCGCGCCTCAGCGCGATGGCGTGTCGGAGGGCGGCAGTTGCGGCAGCGGCTCACTGAGCAGCCACGCATCCCACAGCGGCCGCAGCGGCACCAGAGTGTAGTGGCCCGCCAGATCGGTGAATTCCTCCGTGGTGACCGAGCCGTGCCGATAGCGGATCGTCCACTCGCGCAGCAGATCCCAGAAGGCGAGTTCGCCGAGTTCCAGGCGCAGTGTATGCAGGGTGAGCGCGCCGCGTTTGTACACGCGGTCGTCGAACATACGTCGCGGGCCGGGGTCACCGATGATGATGTCCTGCGGTTCACGGGACAGGTTGTGCCGGGCGGCGCGGGCCAATTGGTCCGCGGTGGGCCCGCCCGCGGCTTCGGACCAGATCCATTCGGCGTAACAGGCGAAACCTTCGTGTAGCCAGATGTCACGCCACTGCCAGATGGTGAGGCTGTTGCCGAACCACTGGTGCGCGAGTTCGTGTGCGACAAGGCGTTCCGCGCCGCGGCGGCCGTCGCAGTGGTTGGCGCCGAAGACGGAGATGCCCTGGGCCTCGATCGGGATCTCGAGGTCGTCATCGGTGATCACGACGGTGTACCCCTCGAACGGATACGGACCGAACTTCTCGACGAACAGCTCCATCATCTGCGGCTGGCGCTCGAAGTCGTGTTCGAAATTTGCGCGCAGTCGCGGCGGGAGCACGGCCTGCATCGGCACCGAACCGCGCGGACTGCCGATGCGGTGTTTGCGGTACTGCCCGATCTGGATGGTGGCCAGATAGCTCGACATCGGTTCGGACTGTTCGTAGACCCAGGTGGTCTGACTGGCCTTGGTCTGCTTGCGCACCAAGGTGCCGTTGGCGAGCGCGTAGTACGGGGTGTCGGTGGTGATCGAAATCCGGTAGCTGGCTTTGGAACTCGGGTGGTCGTCGCAGGGGAACCAGGACGCGGCGCCGTTGGGCTGGCTGGCCACCAGCGCGCCCTCGGTCAGTTCCTCCCAGCCCACCTCGCCCCACGGCCCGCGCACCGGCTTCGGCAGTCCGGCGTATTGGATGACCAGCTCGAGCACCCCACCCGCCGGGATTCGGTGCTGCGGCGTGATAACGAGCTTGCCGTGCTGGTGGGAGTATTTCGCGGCCTTGGTGCCGTTGACGAGCACCTTGGACACGGTGAGCGACTGGGACAGGTCGAGTGCGAAACGGTCACGGACGGCTTCGGTCACCGCGATGATCTGAGCTCGGCCTGCCATGCGATTACTGGCGACCTTATAAGTGATCTCGAGCTCGTACCGCGATACCCGGTAGCCCCAATTTCCGTTCTGCGGTAGATATTCGTCGACGGGTTCTTCGTAGTACTTAGCCGCCATCAGGAGGTTGCTCCGGCCTCGCTAAGGCTTGGCACCGCACTCGACCACGGCGCGATCGGATTGCCCCACCAGCGGGTCGACGGCGGCACGGTGTCACCGCGCATGACCAGCGAGGCGGGGCCGATGGTCGCGCCCGCGCCGATGCCGGCGGCGGGCAGGGCGACGCAGTGCGGCCCGAGGGTCGCGCCCGCGCCGAGGGTCACGGTGTCCATGGCCATGATTCGATCGTGGAAGAGATGGGTCTGCACCACACAGCCGCGTTCCACGGTCGCGCCGTCACCGAGTGTCACCAGGTCCGCCTCCGGTAGCCAATAGGACTCGCACCATACTCCGCGTCCGATCTTCGCGCCGAGTCCACGAAGCCACAGATTCAGTACGGGGGTGCCGGTCGCGGCGCGCGCGAACCACGGCGCGGCGACGGTTTCGACGAAGGTGTCGGAAACCTCGTTGCGCCACACGAACGAACTCCACAGCGGATGCTCCTCGGCGCGAATTCGCCCGACCAGCAACCACTTCGCGGTGACCGCACTGGCCCCCGCGATCGCACCGGCGGCCATCAGGACAAAACCGCAGAGCAGTCCGGCGACCAGGTATCCGGCCGATTCCGCGATCCAGGCCAGCGTGAAAAGCACACCGAGGCCGATAGCGAAGGTCACGAGCACCGGGACGAGTCGGCAGGTCTCGACTATGCCGCGGAACACCTTCAGCCGCAGCGGCGGATCGAAGGTGCGTTCGGTATCACCGCTTTCGGAGGCGCGCCGCAGACGCACCGGTGGGCTGCCGAGCCAGGAGGAACCTGCCTTGGCCTTGGACGGTGCGGCCGAAAGCACAGCGACCAGGCCGTTTTTCGGCACCCGTCGACCGGGTGCGGTCATACCGGAATTGCCGAGGAAGGCGCGCTTGCCGACCTTCGCCTCGCCGATGTGCAGCCAGCCGCCGCCGAGTTCGTAGCTGGCGATCATGGTGTCGTCGGCGAGGAACGCCCCGTCGGCGACCGTGGTGAATTTCGGCAGCAGCAGCACCGTGGACGCCTCGACGCTCTTACCGACCTTCGCGCCGAGCAGGCGCAGCCACAGCGGGGTCAGCAGGCTTGCGTAGAGCGGGAACAAGAATGTCCGCGCAGAATCCAGTAGGCGCTCGGTGGCCCATACCTGCCAGCCGACCCGGCTGCGGACGGGATGATGGCCCTCGGTCAGTCCGATGCTGAGCAACCGGACCGCGATGACTGTTGCCACCGTGTATACGGCGAGGCTGAGCAGCGTTGCGACCGGGAGGATGGCGAAGCCCTTGCCGAGCGCACCCGCGAGTGTGCGGGCGTCGCGAATGAACCAGGCGATGGATGCGCCGCCCGTGGCCAGACCGAGAATGGGCATGGCCGCCAATGCCATCGAGGTCACCCCGAAAATCGCGACCCAATGTGCGGCCCGCGCCGGAGTGTGGGCCGGCCAACGATGCCGGGCCTTACCGACTTTCGCGGCGGGTGAGCCCGCCCACTCCTGTTCGGCCTTCACCTTGCCCGATACCGAAGATCCGGCCGCTATCTCGGCATTCTTACCGATTTTGCTGCCGGGCAACAGGATCGAGCGCGCGCCGACCACCGCGCCCGCACCGATGGTGATCGGGCCGATATGCACCACATCGCCATCGATCCAATAACCGGACAGGTCGACCTCGGGTTCCACACTGCATCCGTCGCCGAGTTCGAGCATTCCGGTGACCGGCGGCAAGGTGTGCAGATCGATGCCCGTGCCGATCTTCGCGCCGAGTGCCCGTGCGAACGGCGCCATCCACGGTGCGCCGGAGAGACTCTCGGCGCCGCTGGCCTCCGAGAGCCGCACTGCCGCCCATAGTCGCAGGTGCTCCGATCCGCCGCGCGCATAACTGCCGGGCCGCACGCCGCGCAGCAGAATCCGAGCGCCGGTCGCGCAGATCACCATGCGACCGGGCGGTGATATGAACAGGACAAAGGCGGCCAGCGTCCACCACCAGGACAGATGCGGTAGCCAGGGCAACGAGCCGGACCAGCCCGCGATATTGCCGACAATGGCCAACCAGGTGAGCCACTGCAGCCCGGTGAGGGTTGTCAGCGGGATGGTGGCCAGCACCTGGATCCACTGGGCGCGCAGCGGCGTGGGGCGCACGATGCGTTCCTCGACGGCGGCGCTCGGCGCGGTCTCGTCGAGCAGTTCGGCCAGTGCGCCGAGGCGTGGATGGTCGTAGAGATCGGCGACGGTGATGCGCGGATGACGTTCGCGCAGTGCGGTGACCAGTTGCGCCGCCGATAGCGAGCCACCACCGAGATCGAAGAAATCGGTTTCCGGACCGGTGACCTGGGCGCCGAGGATCGAATCCCACAGTCCGGCAATCCATTGCTCGGTTTCGGTGAGATCATCGGTCGCGGTGTCGGGTTCGGCGGTGTTCGGCAGCGGCCACGGCAGGGCGTCGCGATCGACCTTGCCCGAGGTGCGGGTGGGCAGGTCGGCGACGATGGCGAGCCGGGGGACCAGCGGGGCCGGAAGTTGTTCGGCGAGTTGGGCTCTGGCGGCCCCGAGGTCGAAATCGGGTGCGGTGCCGGTCAGGTAGCCGACCAGGATCTTATTGCCCGCCTTGGTGGTTCGGATCGCGGCCGCGGCACCGGTGACGCCGGGTAGGTGCTGCAGGGCGTTGTCGAGTTCGCCGAGTTCGATGCGGCGGCCGCCGAGTTTGATCTGATCGTCGGCGCGGCCGAGGAATACCAGCCCCGCGCTGTCCTTGCGGACCAGATCGCCGCTGCGGTAGGCACGGTCCCAGCCGAGTGACGGTAGCGGAGCGTACTTTTCGGCGTCCTTGGCGGGGTCGAGGTAGCGGGCCAGGCCGACGCCGCCGATCACGAGTTCACCGGATTCGCCCTCGTCCACCGGATTTCCGGCGGCATCGACGACGGCCAGATCCCAGCCGTCCAGCGGGAGTCCGATGCGGACCGGGACGTCGCCGTCCAGCAGTGCCGCGCACGCGACCACCGTTGCTTCGGTGGGGCCGTAGGTATTCCAGACCTCGCGCTCGGAATCGGTATCCGATTCGGGGCTTTCGCCGGGTGCTGCGTGGTCGGCTACCTCTTCGCGGCTCTTCGCGCGCGTCGCGGATTTTCCGGCGAGGCGTTCGGCCAGCTCGGGCGGCACCGCTTCACCGCCGAAGATCAGTAGCCGGACCGGGTCGAGCGCCTCGGCGGGCCAGGTCGCGGCGAGTGTGGGAACCGTTGAGACGATGCTGATTTCGCGGCGGACCAGCCAGGGACCGAGATCCGCGCCGGTGCGGACCAGCGCGCGCGGCGCGGGCACCAGGCAGGCGCCGTTGCGCCAGGCGAGCCACATTTCCTCACAGGAGGCGTCGAAGGCGACCGAGAGTCCGGCGAGAACCCGGTCGTCCGGACCGATCGGGGCATCCGGCAGGAACAGGCGCGCTTCCGCGTCTACGAAGGCGGCGGCATTGCGGTGGGTGACCGCGACGCCTTTCGGGGTTCCGGTGGATCCGGAGGTGAAAATGATCCACGCGTCGTCGCCGGGGGTGGGGCGAACGGTCGAGGCGTCGGCGGACTCGGGCCGTTCGACGGCCGTCGGTTCGACGCCTGCTGCGGTCACGATCGCGGTGACGCGGGCCTCGCCGAAGACCAGCCGGGCGCGCTCGTCCGGATCGTCGGCGTCTACCGGAACGTAGGCCGCACCGGCATAAAGAATGGCCAGAATAGTGACGTAAAGCTCATGTGTGCCGGACGGCATGCGCACGCCGACGCGGTCGCCGGGACGTACACCCGCCGCGGTCAAGCGCATGACTCCGGCATCGATCTCGGCCAGCAATTCGGTGTAGCTGAGCACCACGCGACCGTCATCGATCGCGGGCGCCTCCGGGTGGGCTTCCGCGGTGCTGTTCAGGATGTCGACAAGGGTCCTGGCCTGCGGCGCGAGTGCGGCGCGTAGCAAGGGTTCAGGCGTGCGGAGCCCGTCGGTCGGGTCTATCCCCGCCGTGGCGTCGACCTGCGGCCGCAGCATCACGTCCTGCCCACCTCTCATAGACCTGCCTAGCGCTTCCTCGTTGTTGTTCCACAGCAGGGTTACCAGTGGGCAAACGCCACGGTGACCAACTGTCTACGGTACCTGCGGTATCGGTCAGAATTCTTCGCCCAGTGCCTTCAGCGCAAGGCGGTGCAGGGTCTGCCGCTCGTCCTCGTCGAGGCGGTGCAGCACCCGCTCGGCGGCCTCTTCGATGAGTTGATCGGTCTTGCGGCGCTCGGCGCGTCCGGACTGGGTGATGGAAAGCCGGTATTTGCGCCGGTCCGTCGCATCGCGGGTGCGGATGACGAAACCGGCCTCCTCCAGGCCATCGATCAGCCGGACCACCTCGCTGCGGTCGATGCCGAGCGCGGTGGAGACCTGCTGCTGGGACAGGTCGTCGAATTCCTCCAGGCAGACCAGCACCCAGTGTTCACGCAATGACGTGCCCATCTCGGCGTGTACGGCCTTGTGCAGCTTGCCGAGCGCGTACGTCGGGAAGCGGAGCAGGCCGCGGGGGTGAATGTGGTCGGCGGGCATTCGGTAATTGTATCTATTGTTGAGTAGCTAGATTGTTGATAACCTCCGCAATCTAGGTTGTCTACAAATAGCGGAGGATCCCATGTCGGATACTCGAACGGCCGTCGCCGCCACCGCGCCCGCACTCGAACCCATTCCCGCACGGGTCTGGCGGGTGGCCGGTGTGGTGGTCTTCGGCGCCGTTATGAGCATGTTGGACACGTCGCTGGTGAATATCGGGCTGAACTCCATCGCGACGGATCTCGGTGCGGCACTGGACAGTGCCCAGTGGATCGCGAGCGGCTATCTGCTCGCACTCGCCGTCACGCTGCCGCTGTGTGGTTGGCTCGGGCGGCAATTCGGAATGGACCGGGTCTGGTTGACCGCGCTGGCCGGATTCACGGTGACCTCCGGACTGTGTGCGCTGGCTCCGAATATCGGCTGGCTCATCGGTTTTCGGATTGCGCAGGGTCTGGCCGCGGGGCTATTGGTGCCCGCCGGGCAGACGGTGCTCGGGCAGGTCGCGGGTCCGCAGCGGCTGGGCCGGGTGATGAGTGTCGTCGGTATCGCGGTGGTCGCCGCGCCCGCGATCGGGCCGACCATCGGCGGCGTCATGCTGGCGAATCTGGACTGGGAGTGGTTGTTCCTGATCAATATCCCGTTCGGGCTGGTCGCGTTCGTCCTGGGGCGTCGGGTGTTACCGCGGGCGGAAGCGACGGGCAACGGCGGTCGATTCGATGCCACCGGATTCGCATTGATCGCGGTCGGACTGTCGGCGCTGGTCTATGGCCTGGGTGAATTCGGCAGTCGCGGTAGCGTTTCCGCGCCGACGGTGTGGGTGTCGGTGGTGGTCGGGGTGCTCGCGCTCGGCCTGTTCGTGGTGCGGTCGGTGCGTGGGGGTGGCGGCAGTCTGCTCGATGGCGGACTGTTCCGGCATCCGGTATTCGCCACGGCGAATGTGGCGAACTTCTTCGCCGGTGCGTCGCTGTTCGGGGCAATGTTGTTGCTGCCGTTGTACTTTCAGGTGCTGCATGGCGACGGTCTCATCGCGACGGGTTTGCTGCTCATGTCCTTCGGGATCGGTGGCATCATCGCGCTGCCCGTCGGCGGCCGGTTGACCGATCGGTACGGCGGGGGAGTGGTCGCGGTGGTCGGCAGTGCGGTGACGGCCGCGGTCACCGTGCCATTCGCGCTCGCCGACGCCTCGATGAATCCTGTTGTCGTACAGGCACTTCTGTTGATCCGCGGCGTGGCAACGGGATTGACCGGGGTGCCGATCATTTCCGCGGCCTACGCCTCGGTGCGGCCCGAGAAGATGCCGGATGCGGCGTCGTTCGTGAATATTCTGCAGCGGGTCGGCGGGTCGATCGGAGCGGCATTGCTCGCGGTGGTGCTGTATCGCGCGGGTGCGGCCGGACTGCCGGTGGATGCCGGTTTCCGGCAGGCGTTCTGGTGGCTCACGGCCGCGTCGGTCATCTCGTTGATCGCGTCACTATTGCTGTGGCGCAAGGAGATTCAGCCGAACCCGTGACACTGTGCGCCTGGTCGGTGGCGACCGGCCAGGCGCATGACGGATTACGCGGCAGAAGCGGCCGTGCCGATGCCGAGTGCGGCGAGGATGGCCGCGCTGATCTGTTCGAGCCGATCCCGAACCTGTGGGCGGCGCAACATCGCAACCGCTCGTGACGCCAGCATGGCGAGCAGGATCATCTCGACGGCGGCAATGGAGCATTCGATGGCGCCGAGGGCGAGGGTGTTCAGAAAGGTGACATCGGTAAGGAATTGCGGCAGTACCGCCAGGTAGAACAGCCCGACCTTCGGGTTGAACATGCACGACACCAGGCCTGCGGCGAATGCCGAGCGGATCGATGCGGGAGCCTCCGCGGCCGACTGTCCGGACGCCGCGGCGGTGCCCGCCCTGCGCTGCTTGCGGTGATCGATCAGCGCCCGAATTCCCAAGTACACCAAGTAGATTCCACCGATGACCTTCAGCGTCCGGTAGGCCGTCGCGGACTGTTCCAGCAGGGCGGCGACGCCCGCCGCGACCACTACCGCCCACACGATCCCGCCCAGTGCCGAGCCGATCGCCGCGGCGATGCCGGGTCGCGCGTCCACGATCGAGAATCGCAGCACCAGGAACGAATCCGGGCCGGGCGTGATCGACAGCAGAATGCACAGGCCGATAAAGCTGAGCAGCAGGGAAAGCGTCACCGCTCGATCAGACCGCACATCGCTCGGCATTGCAAGGTTATTTATTCGACTGCATGTGTATGCAGCAAAGGTGCCGGTTGACAGGGCGGTGCGGCATCTGCCAATCTCGGTTCAGGTCATGAGTACCAGCGTCAAGCCCCGGCTAGCTGGTCGGCAACCCTCCTCCGCGGTGGGGTGCTCCGGGTGACGACCGGGCCGCAGCCCGACCGGGTGCGGCAAGCGCGGACTCGGATGATCACCTGATTTCGGGTCCCACAGCCGATGGGATTTGTGATGACCGCTGTAGTTGAGCAGAGCTGTGTTTACCCACCCCGTCGGCTCCGCCGACTGCCGTCCCCCGATGCCGCCCTCGCCCGGGTTTCCGGCGACGACCTCCAGGTGCCGCTCGTACAGGGCGGAACGACCACCTACGCGAACTTCGACTACGCCGCTAGCGCACCGGCATTGGCGCAGGTCACCGACCGCGTGCAGCAGCTGCTGCCGTTCTACGCGAGTGTGCACCGCGGTGCCGGTTACGCCTCGCGGATCTCCACCGAGTGCTACGAGGCCGCGCGCGGTTCGGTCACCCGCTTCCTCGACGCCGCCGACGACCAGGTCGTGGTGTTCACCCGCAACACCACCGATTCGCTGAATCTGCTCGCCGCCTGTGTGCCCGGCGACACCGTGGTGCTGGATATCGAGCATCATGCGAACTTCCTGCCCTGGACCCGGCACGGTCGGCGCGTCGTCGAGGCCGCGGCGACCGTCGAGGAGACGATCCGCCAGCTGATCGCCGAATTGTGCAGTAAGCCAGCGGCATTGCTCGCGGTCACCGGCGCGTCGAATGTGACCGGTGAGGTGCTGCCACTCGAGCGCCTGGCCACCATCGCGCACCAGTGCGGTGCGCGCATCCTGGTCGATGCCGCGCAACTGGCACCGCATCGTCGCATCAGCCTGCGCGGCACCGGAATCGACTACCTCGCCTTTTCCGGACACAAGCTCTACGCGCCGTTCGGCGCGGGAGTGCTTGTCGGACGCCGGGATTGGCTCGATGCCGCCGAACCGTATCTGGCGGGCGGCGGGGCGGTCCGCGAGGTCACCACTACCGGCGCGGAATGGGCATCGGCGCCGCAGCGTCACGAGGCCGGTTCCCCGAATGTCCTGGGTGCGGCTGCGCTCGCCGCCGCATGTGACGCGCTGTGCGCGATCGATCCGAAGATCCTTGCCGCGCATGAGCAGCGGCTCGCCGATCGCCTGCGCGCCGGGCTGTCCGCGATTCCGGGTGTCAACCTGCTGCGCATCTGGGACGACAGCCCCGACACCGTCGGCATTGTCGCCTTCACACTGGACGGATTCATCCCGGGACACGTCGCGGCCTACCTCTCCGCCGAACACGGCATCGGCATTCGCGACGGCCGCTTCTGTGCTCATCCGCTGCTCGAGCGGCTCGGCCTGGACGGTGCGCTGCGTGCCAGCATCGGCCTCGGCACCAGCTCCGACGATGTGGATCGGCTGGTCGAGGCCATCGCCACCCTCGTCGAGAAGGGTGCGTCGTGGAATTACGCCAGCACCGACGGACTTTGGAATCCGACACCCGAGACCCGTCCCTTCGCCCGCCCCGATTCCGCCGACGGTGCCGCGCCCTGCTCGATCGGCTGATCGTCGCGTCGAGCTGGTGAGTCCACCCGAGCCGACCGCTGATCCAGCACCGAGGGAACCCGGCCAAGACGAGCTGATCCCGGACTCGACCACGCCCTCATCGCTGGATATGGGCGCGGACACCTGCCAGATCGAGGTGCGCGCCGGCTCATCGCTCGATCTATAGCGTTGCCGCGCAGGTGAATCCGCCCGGCCGAGTTCAGTCTTCGAGCGAGGTCGGGCGGTAATAGCGGCCGCGGTAGTAGAGCAGCGGAGCGGCGCTGGGCTGTTCGTCGGTGTTGTCGTGGACCCGGGTGACCAGGCCGACGACGAGGGTGTGGTCGCCGATGGGAATCAACTGCTGGATGGTGGCGCGGATCCAGATGGGCGTGCCGTGCAGCACGGGCTCGCCGGTGTCCAGGGTGGTCCACAGGGAGCGGTCACTGAAGCGTTGATCGGCGGTGCGGGCGAAACGCTTGGCGAGATCGTGCTGGTGTTCGCCGAGGAAATGGACCACCACCGAGTCGGCCGCCTGCAATGCCTTCAGGCTCGACGAGGTGTGGGCGATATTGAACGAGACCAGCGGGGGCTCCAGGGACAGCGATGCGAAGGAGGTCGCGGTGAAGCCGACCGGGCCGTTCGCGGAGCCGAGGGTGACGACGGTGACGCCCGCCGGATAGTGCCGCATGGAGGCGCGGTACAGCTCGGCGGTGATACCGCTCAGATCATCGGGAATCTGGATGTCCGTGGCGGGGGGTTGAGCATCGGTCACATGACGAAACTACGCCGCACGCTTGTGCAGCGTTCAGTCCACGTCGATCGGAAGCCCGGCCGTGATGCGCACCAGTTCGCGAAACGAGGTGCGGAACACGGTGTTCGGATGGCCGCCCGCGGCCCAGACTTCCCGGTGCGTGGACAGCACGTTATCCACCCACGTCGGCAGGTTGGTGGGATGGCCGACCGGCGCGATGCCGCCGATGGGCTGACCGGTTACCTCCTGCACCATCGCGGCGGGAGCGCGGGTGAGCTTGCCTTCCAGCCGTTCGCCGGTGCGTCCGAGATCGACCTGGTGTGCGCCGGAAACCAGCAGCAGCACCGGATCGTCATCCAGGAGGAACACCAGTGATTTCGTGATGGCGCCCACATCGACGCCGAGTGCCCGTGCGGCATCGGCGGCGGTGGGCGTGGGAGCGGGCTGAGTGACGATGACACCATGGTGGCCGCGCGCGATCAGGGTATCTGCGACCCGGCATGCGACTGGTGGAAGCGACCTGCGCATGGAACCAGAGTAGAGCGATTGCGGGCAGTGTGCGGGTCGAGTTCTGGTCAGTGGTCGAGATGTTTCGACGGAGAACCAGTGCGTCGCACCAACTTTGCGCAGCATTTGCACGCGGCACGGACTGGTCGGCTGGCTTGCTCGCACCTGCTTTACGCTGGACGAATGACTGATTGGCAGGCTTTCACCGTTGAAACCAAGGACCACATCGCGCAGGTCACGCTGACCGGCCCCGGCAAGGGCAATGCCATGGGTCCGGATTTCTGGCGAGAACTGCCGGAGATTTTCCGCGGGCTGGACGCCGATCCCGAGGTTCGCGCCATTGTGCTCACCGGTTCCGGAAAGCATTTCTCCTACGGACTCGACCTGCCCGCCATGGCAGGCACGTTCGGTCCGCTGATGGCGGATAAGGCGCTGGCCGCGCCGCGTACCGACTTCCTCTACGAGGTGCGCCGCATGCAAGCCTCCGTGACGGCGGTGGCCGATTGCCGCAAGCCGGTTATCGCAGCGGTTTCCGGCTGGTGCATCGGCGGCGGGCTGGATCTGATCGCCGCCGCCGATATCCGCTATGCGAGCGCGGACGCGAAGTTCAGCCTGCGCGAGGCGAAGGTCGCGATCGTCGCCGATATCGGATCGCTGCACCGGCTGCCGGGCATCATCGGTGAGGGCCATCTGCGCGAACTCGCCTACACCGGTAAGGACATCGACGCGGCGCGTGCCGAGAAGATCGGCCTGGTCAACGATGTATTCGCCGACCAGGAGGCGGTACTGGACGCGGCGCACGCCATCGCGCGCGAGATCGCCGCGAATCCGCCGCTGGTGGTGCAGGGCGCGAAGGATGTGCTCGAGCAGCGCACCAGGGATCAGGTGGCCGCCGGGTTGCGCTATGTCTCCGCGTGGAACTCCGCATTCCTGCCGTCCGAGGATCTGACCGAGGCAATCCAGTCGGTGTTCGAGAAGCGAGCTCCGGAGTTCAAGGGCCGGTAAAGGCCACATATTCGCTTGCCCTAGCCGTTGGCTCGCACACATACTTGTATCACGCAACTAATTGATTGACGCAAGTAAAGGTGAGTCGAGTGGATGAGGACGGGCTGTCGGTCGAGGCGATCGCGATTCAGCTCACCCGGCTGCAGCGAATGCGCGATCGGACCGCGGCGCAGCTGCGCAGCCGGGACGGCGTGGATCCTGCCGCCTTCGCGATTCTGTTCCGGCTGCTCTGTGACGGGCCGATGCGCTCGGGCGAACTCGCCGACGCGGTGCATTCGGATGCGTCGACGGTCAGTCGGCACATCGCCCATCTGGTCGAACGGAAGCTGGTCGAGCGGCAGGCCGATCGCAATGACGGCCGCGCCACCGTGTTGGTCGTCACCGAGCACGGTCGGGACGTCGCCGAGCGGATCCGCAGGCGTCGGCACGAAAACCTGACCCGGGTGATGGCGGCCTGGACGCCGCAGGACCGGGCCACCTTCGCCGGGCTGCTGCGGAAGTTCGTCGACGACTACGAGCAGGCCAAGCCCGCCATGATCGCGGCCATCCGCCAGGACCAGAACCTGTACGACCTCGAGACGGAGAAAGATTCGTGACCGCACCTGCCACCGTGGCGGAGCCCACAGGTTTCACCCACAGACAGATCCTGACCATCATGAGTGGTCTGCTGCTCGGCATGCTGCTTGCCGCGCTGGACCAGACCATCGTGTCCACCGCGATCCGCACCATCGCCGACGATCTCGACGGCTATTCGATGCAGGCGTGGGCGACCACCGCCTACCTGATCACCGCGACACTCGCGACACCGCTGTACGGCAAGTTGTCCGATATGTTCGGCCGCAAGCCGTTCTTCATGGCGGCGATCTCGATCTTCGTGGTCGGTTCGCTGCTGTGCACGATGGCGCAGTCGATGTACGAGCTCGCGGCGTTCCGCGCATTCCAGGGACTCGGTGCGGGCGGCCTGATGTCGCTGGCGCTGACCATCCTCGGCGATATCGTCAGCCCGCGCGAACGCGCCAAGTACCAGGGCTACTTCCTCGCGGTCTTCGGCACCTCCAGCGTGATCGGCCCGGTGCTCGGTGGTGTGCTCGCCGGACAGGACAGCATCCTCGGAATCAGCGGCTGGCGCTGGGTCTTCCTCGTCAACGTGCCGATCGGCCTGATCGCGCTCGGCGTCGTCTCCAGGGTGCTCAAGCTGCCGAAGCGGCCGCATTCCACCGACCGGGTCGATTGGTGGGGTGTGCTCGTGCTCGCGGTCGGACTGGTGCCGCTGCTCATTGTCGCCGAGCAGGGCCGCGAATGGGGTTGGGGCAGTGGACGATCCATCCTCTGCTATGTGATCGGTGTGCTCGGTGTCATCGGGTTCGTGCTGGTCGAGAAGACAATGAAGGATAAGGCGCTGATTCCGCTGCGGATGTTCGCCAATAAGACCTTCGCGCTCGGCGTGGTGATCTCGGTCGTGGTGGGCTCGGCGATGTTCGGCGGTATTTCGCTGCTGCCGCAGTATCTGCAGGTGGTGCGCGGATCGAGTCCAACGTTGGCGGGTCTGCAGATGTTGCCGATGGTGCTCGGGATGATGACCGGCTCGATCGTATCCGGCCAGCTGATCTCGCGTACCGGTCGTTACCGGATCTTCCCGCTCATCGGCGCGACCATGTTGACGCTGGGCCTGTTCCTGCTGCACTTCGTGAATGCCGACAGCCCACTGTGGCTCGCGATGATCTTCATGGCAGCCACCGGATTCGGGCTCGGCAATCTCATGCAGCCGCTCACCATCGCGGTGCAGAATGCGTTGCCGCCCAAGGATATGGGCGTCTCCACCGCCGCGGCCACCTTCTTCCGGCAGATCGGCGGCACGATGGGCGTCGCGGTATTCCTGTCGATTCTCTTCGCGCAGCTGACGCCGAACATCTCCACCGAGATGAAGTCCGCGGCCACCGATCCGGCATTCCAGCACGCCGTGGTCGAGGCCGCGCAGAGCAGCAATCCCGCTGATGCCGCACTAGCGAAAGGTCTACTCGCGCAGGATACTTCGGCAGCCGCCGGGGTGCTGAAGGACAGTTCGATCGTGCAGCAGCTCAGCCCGGAACTGGCGCGCCCGTTCAAGGTCGGTTTCGCGGAATCGATGTCGACGGTATTCCTGTCGGTGACCGGTATGGCCCTGCTCGGGCTGATCCTGGTGCTGTTCTGGAAGGAAGTGCCGCTGCGAACCGTCGGCGGAATCGAGGCGGCCAAGGGTGAGGCGACGGCCAATGGATCCGATGCTCTCGAGCGCACCGGATTGTCGACCACGGGCCGGGAAACCTCGAATCCGTCCGCGGAGACGGTGGATGCCGTGGTGAGTTCAACGAACGGTGTCAAACCGCAGACAACGGGTGCCGCTGGTTCGGCGTGAATCCATCGGATGTGCCCGCGCCCGGTGCCCGTAGGTGCCGGGCGCGGACGCCGGGGTACTGACCTATTTCTCGCCGAGAGCGGAAGCGAATTCTCGCCGTACCGCGAATTCTATCGCCGTCGGGGCATATTCGAAGGCTAATTCTTCAACGCCCGAATCATATGCACGAGCGTCTCCGCGCCTGCTTGTATCGTTTGCTCGTCTCGGCCCAATAGTTCGAACTCGCCTCGCCAGCCGTCAATAGTTGCAGACAGCAGGGCGTATTGCGTCGGGGCGGTTGTAAACGGGGGTAAAGCCTGCTGTGTCTGCGGGGTATCCGTTACAGAAACATCGTCAACCATCAAGGTGCGTGGAGTTCCGGCTCCGGCAGTAGCAGACGGAGTGACCGCAGGAGGAGCGTCGAGGAATATATATCCGAGATAATCCGAGTCATCCGCAGTATGGTAATCACACCCATTTCCGGTACCGATTTTCTCGGTCAGTGGCTTTGTTGCAATGACGCCCACGCGAAGGCTTTCGGCATGAAACTTCGTGGCATAGAACTGCTTCGGGAAGTCGCATAATTCCTGGAGCGTGTGATTACTTCTTTTAATCTCGCTGGGACTGTCGGTATGAGATTTCGGCAGCAGCCCGCAGCTCGGAAGAATAAGTGCAAGCAGTACCAAAGGTATGGATCTCAGGTTCATTCTGCCGCCGTCCACGCTGGAGTCGGATCATTGGTATCCAATTCGGTCGAGGCGCTTTGCGGCCAATGATCGTTATAGATCCCTTTCGGGTTGCTTATAGAGAACTTTATCTTGTTGATACTTTCCACTTCGGCCCGGAGAGCAGTCGTTAGGGTCTTCATGAACGTCACTACATTGTCGGTTGCAACTTTAAGTAGATCGATCGCATCCGAAATTCCCCACGGCGTTTCGAAGAAGCTGGCTATCTTGGTCAAAGCTGCCGCGAAAGAAGCCAGGAAACCGGCCAATTGTCCGGCCACATCGGTGTAGTACTGCCACGCCGCGTTGGATACCGAAACGAGGCTTGTGTTCAAGGTGTCACAGATAGTCTTTACCGAGTCCATCGCGGTGTCTTGGAGCAGCCGCTTGTTGAGGTACCGATCAGCGGCAGTTCCTTTCCAATAGCCGGTCAGGTTGCCGCTGTTCACCTCGTCGTTCTGCGCCTCTCCGATCTTGGACTTGAGTTGTAACCAGTCTCCGCTGGTTTGCAGAAAGGCGATAGGTGCTTTTGTGGCTTCGATGGCATCGGAGAGGTCTTGGAGAAGATCCCGGATCTTCTTCTTGATCTCTTCCTTATTATCGCTCATATAACCAGAGAAGTCATCCTTGGTAATTGCACCGTAAGCTCCGCCAATCGCTGCTCCGACGCCCGGAATAGGGATGATTGCGTTACCCTCACTTGCTGCGGCGGCTATCGCGGCCGTGTTGAACGCATTATCGACCTTGTCGGGTTGATTCTTGACTTCCTCGACTTTATCCGAGAATGTCTGCAGCGCGTCGTTGATGTCCTTCAGGGTCTTGTCGGCCCCCATTATTGTCCTCCGTCGAGCTTGATCAATGTGCCTGCGAACCTACTGTCTTGCTCGTAGTAGACATTGGCAACATGCATTAGGACGGAACCGATCGAGTGCGCCTCATTACTTCCCTCTGTAAGTCGATCGAACATATATTTTGCAGCTTCAACCTGCGCGTCCCAGACATCTTGAAATATCGACCATTTGATTTCTTTGTGGCCATTTTTGATAGTATCTGCCTGTGCTGCGGCCTGACTGAGTGCTGTGCTTGCATCTCGCCATGCATTTGCCGCAGATCGTAAATGATCCAGGTCCACCTGGAAATTGGTCATCAGAGGTTCCCTGTCAGATATTTCTTGTATGCTCGAAGTTCATTTTCGAGATCTTCGTCGTCACGATCAGCCCAAGATCCACTTTCGTGGAAGCGTGGCCGTTGTTGACGGATTTGGTTTGCGCACTCGACGATGTCGTACGCAATATAAGATGGCTGCGTAGACGCCGCCCATCTGGCATCAATCGAAATGCTGAGAACACGAGAAAGATTCGCAGTCACGGTGACGGAAGGTATTCCGAAACTAGTTGTCGCTGCGGTTCCGATAAACTCCGCGTGCCCTCGAGTGGCCCGTTCGATCGTCTCAAATTCTGTCAGCGATTGCGTATCGAGCAACGTGATGATCTCGGCGCGACGGGAGGGGCGGGCACTAAGCGCGCTGAAGTTTCCTGTAGCAATGATGGCAGCATCGCGTATCCACAGCGCTTTGTAGTAGCCGGTCATAGCGGCAGTCGAGAAGTCGCGTGCATCCAAGTGGCTGTGCAAGTTTCGGTTCACGTCGACCTGGGCAGGTAGGCGGCCGTCGTCGAGTGTCATCTCGAATAGCCCCACCCCGATCAAAGAGGTAGTCATGTGTTATTCACTCCCCTTGCTATCCAATCTCTCGTTCAGTCGAGCGCTGCTCCCGAGTCCGGTTGGCAGCGTGAACGACCTCGGTACCTGACTTCGCCAGCGCCGGTGGTGATCCCGCACTGCGAGGGAATGACAGACGCGGACGCATCGTTATCAGTCCGGCGCGTGTCGGCCAACTGTTCCCCCTCATTTGATCTTCGACACCGATCCTATCGAGGAATCAACAGGTTAGTGCGGCGTCCAGGTCACTCCTGCTGTATCGAGCCTGGGGCTTGGGAATTCCGTCGAACGCAGTCGAATTATGGTCGCCCACGGTGTGTTCGACCGCCATATCACCACGGCCGGCGACCGGCCTGAGCTATCTCGACGCGCCAATAGGCGGACCGATCGGCAGCGAGACTGGGTCTGTCCGGTTCTTGCGTCCCCGGTTGATGTCGACCCGCCTGAACCCTTACATGCTGACGGGTGCACATGACCGGCGGTGAACGCAATGATCTCGGAGTTGCGGGAGCCCGAGCAGCGGGGGCAGTGGCGGGCATCGAGGGCGGGCCGGGGCAGATGGTTGTTTCGCCGAAGGCGGAGCGGGGGCGTAGGAAGACGCGGTCGAGTTGGTCGACGGGGCCGAGGTCGTGGGCGCGGCGGACGTGGCGGCCGCGGTCGGCGGTGGTGGCGCTTCAGCTCATCGAAGTCGGCGATCTCGGTGCGATAGTCCAGTGGATAGGGCATGCGGGCCGGTTCCGAGCGAACCCGTCCGAAGCGAATCGCGCCCGGCCCCGGCCGTCGTCAGGGCTGGGCGCGACTCCGTTTCAAGGTTCCAGATAGAGGCGTTCGTCGGGCAGTCTGGGTAGTCCGGTGGCGTCGCCGGGGATGACCTGTACCGCGCCGAGGTAGTGGCGGGCCTGGTGCTCGAGTACGAAGATCAACGCGGCGGTGACACAGGCGGCGAAGTCGAACCGCGCGCCGTGCAGGAAAACGCTGAGGTGTACGTCGGACTCGCCCGGTCGTGGCGACCCTGCTGTCATTGTGTCTCCGGTGGCGTCACCCGGATACCGAAGTCAGCGCGGTCGTCCACCACGCGGGTGCCGATCCATGGGCATCCGCCGGGAACAATCGCGTCGATGGTTCCGGAATGCGCGGCGATCTTGCCTTCCACCAGGCGTGCCCAGGTCATGCAGAACCGGGATGGACACGTCACTTCGACCAGCCTCCCGGTGCGCCGGTCGAACTTCCCGACTCCGTACTGGGACAGCTTTATCCATGGACCGCAGTCGCATCCGCACTTCTTCATCCCCATGTTCCCGTCCGTGCGTAGTGGGCCGGTCTTCCCACGGTGACGCGAATGCGCGGCGAATAGATTCGCGCTCGAATGCTGTTCTGATTGTGGATGATTCGGGTCGGCCGAGCGGAAATCGGGCGCACGTTGGTCACTTTCGCGAAGTCCCGGCTTCGGTCCGGTCGAGGTCCGCGGACCGGAATCGGGTAGTCCTGATCCGCGCGAAGTTCCATTCGGCTTGTCCCCACGAGGAAACAGGCCATCCACACGCCGACGACGGCGGCGGTGATGAGTAGCACGTGCCACAGGTCGTTCATCGACATTCCCCCGTACGCCACCACCGCCGGCTTCGCGCAGGCTTGTGTAGCGAGGTCTCCCACGGGGGTTCCCGAAGCGCCAGCCCCATGGTTTCGAGCGCGGTGAGGCCGACCAGACCAGCCATCATGCCGACGACCGCCACCGCCTCGACGACCGCCACCGCCTCGGCGGCCTGCATCGCCGCTGTCGCCTGCACCGTGGTCAGCGTCCTACCGGGCAGGTAGGAGACCACCCAGCAGCTATCGCCAACACTTTTTGCCTGATGCTCGGACTGGTCGCTGGTCATCAGCGATCCGCCGACTACGTGTACCGCCATGGCTCCCCGATCCGCTCGGCCCTGCCGATGCAAGCGCGTACTGTGGTATTGGATACGGAGAAGAATAAATCACTTGATTAAAGTATTCAATACGTAGATGAAGGTTGCCGTGTGTCCGTGCTATACGGTGATCACGGCTCATCCCAGGAAGGATCGACGAGATGGCACGGACGTCTCCCACCGTTGCTGGCTGGGAACTCATGCTTCGAATCCGCAAACAGGCTGACGCTCGCGGTGAGAAGTCGAATGCCGTCGCCCGGGCCTTGGATGTCAGCCCGCAGTACTGGTCGCAGCTCGTCAAGGGCAAGGGTGTGCTCGGCGAGGACAAGCTCAAGACCCTGATGAATCTGTTGGAGTTCGACGCCGACGAGCAGGCAGAGCTACTGGTCTTGCGAGATGTCGCCAAGGGGCGTGGCCCATATGCGGAGTACTCGGCCCTTTTCAGCGAATCACTGATGCGGTTCTACGGCCTGGAAGACGGAGCCCAAAGCATCCGAAGCTTCGAGAGCGGCGTGATCCCTGGCCTGCTTCAGACCGAGGACTACATTCGCGTGCTGATGAAGGCAAACGTCACCACCGGACGGCCGACCGAGGTCGAGCAGCGCGTCAGTACGCGACTACAGCGTCAGCAGCGCCTCAACGAGCCTGATTCCCTCCAACTGTCGGCAATCATCGGACAGGCGGCCTTGATGTATCAGGTGGGCGGTCCGGATGTGCATCGAGCACAGCTTCGACATCTCCAGCGTCTGGTGGATCAGCACCCCGATACGCTCGATCTGCGCGTGATCCCGTTCGAAGCTGGCGGCGCGATCGCGAGCCTCAACGCCTCGACGTTTCATCTGTTGGATTTCGAGAGTGCACGTCTGCCGACGTTGGGCTGGGTCGAATCCGCCGCCTATGGCGAGATCGTCGAGGATCCCAAACGCGTCAACGACCTCGACTACCTGTACAACCAGGTACAGCTGATCGCTCTCGACCCAGGCGACTCGCAGAACTTGATCGACCGAATTGCAAGCCAGATAGGATAAGCACTGTGAGCACACCCTTCTTCAAATCTACTTTCAGCGGAGGGGATCAGACCTGCGTGGAAGTTGCCCATCGAAGCAGCGCCGTGCTCATTCGCGACAGCAAGTACCCGAACAACACCTCGCCGATCATCACCGTCCCGGCTGAACACTGGGCGATGGTTCTCGATCTGGCCCTTGGTAAGAACTCGGGCACGGTGGCCGATATCCTCACCGTGACAGTGGATCAGGACGGCGGCGCGACCCTCAGCAGCGACAGCGTGACGCTGGTCTACAACGCCGACGAATGGGATGCCTTCGCGAAGGGTGTTGCCGACGGCCAATTCGACCGCCACGAGTGAACCCGGACAGCCGTAGCCGTCGAATCCTCTTGCTGCGCTGAGCTTTTGCTGTTCGGTAAGGTAGTTAGTGTGAGCACTACGTGGT
>NZ_BAGN01000014.1 GCF_000308835.1 Nocardia vinacea NBRC 16497
TGCTGGAGGAGCGCAACTTCCCGGCCGACGAGGTGCGTTTCTTCGCCTCGGCGCGCTCGGCGGGTAAGACCCTGCCGTGGCGCGGTGGCGAGATCGTGGTCGAGGACACCGAGACCGCCGATCCCACCGGCCTGGATATCGCGCTGTTCTCCGCGGGCGCCACCATGTCGCGCGTGCAGGCCCCGCGTTTCGCGGCGGCCGGTGTCACCGTGATCGACAACTCGTCGGCTTGGCGTAAGGATCCCGAGGTCCCGTTGGTCGTCAGCGAGGTGAACCCGGAGCAGACGCGCAATCTGGTCAAGGGCATCATCGCCAACCCGAACTGCACAACCATGGCCGCAATGCCGGTGCTCAAGCCGCTACACGACGTGGCTGGCCTGCAGCGCCTGATCGTTTCGAGCTACCAGGCGGTCTCCGGCAGCGGCCTGGCCGGTGTCGAGGAACTGGCCTCCCAGGTGCGCGCCGTGGTCGACGATGCCGAAAAGCTGGTGCACGACGGCAGTTCGGTGCAGTTCCCGGCTCCGAACAAGTACGTCGCGCCGATCGCCTTCGACGTGATCCCGCTCGCCGGTGCACTGGTCGACGACGGCTCCTTCGAAACCGACGAAGACCAGAAGCTGCGCAACGAGAGCCGCAAGATCCTCGGTCTGCCCGACCTGCTGGTCAGCGGCACCTGTGTGCGCGTCCCGGTCTTCACCGGCCACTCGCTGTCGGTGAATGCCGAATTCGCCGAACCGATTTCGGTCGAGCGCGCCAAGGAAATCCTCGCCAAGGCCCCCGGCGTCCAGCTCACCGACGTGCCGACCCCCTTGGCCGCCGCGGGCAAGGACGACTCCCTCGTCGGCCGCATCCGCCAGGATCCGGGCGTCCCCGAAGGCCGCGGCCTCGCCCTGTTCATCTCGGGCGATAACCTCCGAAAAGGTGCCGCCCTCAACACCATTCAAATCGCGGAAGTCCTGTTGGCCCAGCGCTGACACCGACCGAACGGGCCGTTCCGATCGTGAGATCTGAACGGCCCGTTTGCTTTTCGGTCATCGGATATCGAATGTCACCGACGAGCCGAGCAGTGCGGTCAGCGACAGCCCGAATGTGCGCCGGAAGGTTTCGCTCAGGTGTGACGGGGAGGCGAATCCGGCATCGGCGGCGCAGCGGGTGAGGTCGTGCCCGGCGGCCAGGCTCGCGAAAACCATTCGCAGCCGGGCCCATTGACGGTAGCGGCGGAATGTGGTGCCGGTGTGTGCGGCGAAGGTTCGTAGGAAGTGGGTTTCCGACATCCCGGCGGCATCGGCCGCGTGCTCGGCGCGGATGTGTGCGGTCGGGTCGTCACGAATGTCGCGGACGATGGCGTCGATTCGGGGGTCGATGGCCGGTTGCCGAACCGATATCAGGCGCTCCAGCTCGGCGACGCCGGTTCGGGCGGCGGTGATGAGGACGGCTTCGGCGCTCGGATCGACAGCCGCGGACTGGATATTGCTACCCGATCCGGTGGCGACCCCAGCGATCATCGCGCTGCCGGGTTCGGCGAATAGCAATGCGATCCAGCGCTCCGAGACAATCCGGGCTGGTACCCGGGCCGGTATGAACACGCTGCGGGTAATGATCGGCTGATCCGCCGCCGTCTCCACCGCGAACGGTCCGTCCAAGCTCAGGCCGAGATACCCGATCGACGTGGCATGCATCCCGACGCCGAGCTCCGGGCCGAGATATCCGGCATGTCCCGGTCGCATCCACAGCACCGGCGCACCGCAGGTTTGTGAAAGCGCGGTCTCGGTCATGTTCGTCAGGCTAATCGGTGCCCCGGCGCAATCAGCCGGTGCGAGCCGCGACGACGGGAGACGAAGAGATATGACAACCAAGGGAGTTACCGCGAAGCCGAGCTGGCAGACCAGAGCCATCACCGCGCTGTTGGCATCGCGCGGCCAGAAGCAGATGCTCGGCAGTGCGGAAGGGATTCATGCGGCGCTGGAAAAGCGCGACCGTCGCGTCAAGGAGGTGCGGCCGCCGGCATTCCTGCGCAAGGCGGCGACCGTCACCCGGGATGATCTCGACGGTTGGCCCGTTTTCCGAGTAACGCCTACCGCCGGACCCACCGACGTCAGCGTGGTTTTCCTGCACGGCGGCGGCTTTTTCGCCGAGATCGTGCGTCCGCACTGGAGTTTCGTCCGCGAACTCGGCGCTGCCATTCCGGCGGAGGTCGTGGTCCCGATCTATCCGCTGATCCCACATAGCAGCGCCGCGGACATGGTCGCCACCACCGCTGCGATACTCGCCCGCACGATCGAGCAGCGCGGTTCCGGCCAGACCGTGGTGATGGGCAATTCGGCCGGCGGACTGCTGGCGCTGGCGGCAGCACATGTCCTGCGCGATCAGGGTGGGCCGCAACTGTCTCGGGTAGTGCTGATCTCCGCATGGCTCGACGCCACCCTTTCCGACCCGGCGCTGCCCGAGCTCGAACAGATCGATCCGTTGCATCAGCGGCCCGGAATGGCTGAAATCGCGCGGCTCTACGCCGACGGCCTCGACCTCCGCGACCCCCGCGTCAGCCCCCTGTTCGGCGCTATCGAAGGACTGCCGCCTTTGACCATCTTCTCCGGCACCCACGAAATGATCCTGCCCGACGCCCGAACCCTCACCCGCCGCGCCGAAGCCGCGGGGGTACCGGTCGACTACCACGAGGGCTTGGGGCTGCCGCACAACTACGCGCTGATGCCCAGCCCCGAAGGCCGTGCGGCTCGCAAGATCATCATCGACGCTTGCCGCGCGCCACGTCACGATCTGTCGGCAGTCGACCGGGAAAGCGCGAGTCGATAACGGTCTTGCTCACCACGTCCCGCCCGCTTCGACCATACCGGTGACTCGGAAGCGGCGAGAGCCCGGCGCGGCGGCATAATGCCTTCTCGTACCGGGCTTTTCGCTCAACTGGCGGGTTGGCGTCGTGTCGGTTCGGGCGTGCTGGCTGAGTAGGCATCGGCGAGGCTGCGTCGGGCAGCCCGGTTCGGTCAGTGGGGCCGTAGTCCGTCGAAGACGATCGCGAACGTGCGGCGGCGTTGCTCCGCGGTGGTGTTGGTGGCGTTGGCGGCCAAGAAGGTGCCCTTCACGACGCGCATGAGGTCGTCGATATCGATATCGCGTCGTACGTCCCCGGATTGTTGTGCACGGGTGAGTAATTGGGCGATGGCGGCCCTTAGATCGTGGGCGGGTCCGCGGCTTTCGGGGGCGTCGGCGCCTACGGCTTCGGCTAGGTCGCGTTTGACGGTGCCCTCGGCGACCATGCGGTCGAGGAAGTCGAAGAAAACTTTGCCGGGGTCGGGGGCGGTGGCGAGTTCGCGGGCATGGGTGATCATTCGCTCGACGCGGTCTACGATCGCGGCTTCGAAAAGGGCTTCTTTGGTGGGGAAGTGGCGGTAGACGGTGCCCGCGCCGACGCCCGCGCGGCGGGCGATTTCGTCGAGCGGGACCGAAATGCCCTCGGCGGCGAAGGCCTCCTGGGCGGCGGCGAGTACGCGGTCGCGATTGCGGCGCGCGTCGGCGCGCAGTGGGCGCGGTTCCTCGCGATCGGTCATGAGGGCTGAGTTTACTGGAGGCATTGACAAGCGGGGCGGTCGTTCCGGATGATAAGCGGGGTCAACGTTCCGCTTAATTTGAAGCAGGTGTTTTCATGGTGGAGACTTCAGTGGAAAGCCCTCGTGAGCTGGTCGAACGGATGTTCCGGGAGCTGCCGGCGCGCGATGCCGACGCATTCGTCGAGCTGCTCGCCCCGGATGCGGTATTCGAGATCCCCTTTGTCATTCCCGGGATGCCGACCCGGCTGGTCGGGCGTGCGGAGATCCGCGCGCATCTTGCGCAGCGCTGGTCCGGAATTTCGCGAATCGAGGTGCACGGGATCTATCCACAGGTGTACGAAACAGCGGATCCCGAGCTGGTTTTCGTGGAGAACGAGGTGGATATGACCGTGCCCGGCGCCGAGCGAGCGCGAGTTCGCACCTCCGTCAATGTCGTTCGGGTTCGCGACGGCAAGGTCACGCTGTTCCGCGACTACATGGATACGGCGCGCTTCTCCCGGCTTGTGGAGAACTGACCCAGAAGGCCCGGGCGGGCCGAAATTCCGTCGCTCCGCCCGGGTGCCGACTGCTAGCCTGCGCCGATGGCGAATCCTTATCCACAGGTGTACTTCGGGGACCGGCTCATCGACGCGGAACAGGCGTCGGTCGCGGTCGCATCGTCGGCAGTGTTGTACGGGCTCAGCGTGTACACAGTGTTCCCGGTGCTTGTGGATGGATCGGCACGCATCGCATTTCGGCTCGACGACCATTTCCGGCGACTCGAGGAATCCTGCAAGATCATCGGCATCGACCGGTTCGCCGCCGAATGGGACTTCGCCCGATTCCGCACGGCGATCATCGACCTGATCGCGGCCAATACGCCGACCGAGGACGTATTCGTCCGCGCGACAGTGCATGTCGTCGAATCGATTCCGGGCACCCGGGTCCGTGGCTGCGCCATCCAGGTCAGCATTTTCGTCTACGACGCCGTGCCGATCGTGCCCCAGGACGGTATGCGTCTGAAATCCAGTCCGTGGCGGCGCATTCCGGACAATGCGATTCCCTCGCGTGCGAAAGTCAATGGTGCGTACGTCAATTCGGTACTCGCCAAACAAGATGCCATCGACAGCGGCTACGACGACTGCATCTTCCTCGACGGCAACGGTCACGTCTGCGAACTCAGCGCCGCCAATATCTTCCTCGTCCGCAACGGCGCCCTGATCACCCCGGATGTGTCCTGCGACATCCTCGACGGCATCAACCGCCGCACCATCCTCACCCTCGCCGCCGAAGACGGCATTCCGATCGTCGAACGCACCATTGACCTCACCGAGCTCTACATAGCCGACGAAGTCTTCGTCACCGGCACCTCATCCGGCACCTCCCCGGTCACCGGAGTCGACGGCCGCCTCATCGCCGACGGCCGCCCCGGCCCCCTCACCCAAACCCTCCGCAAACGCCACACCGCCGCCCTCCGCACCGACACCCACCACAACTGGCTCACCCCCCTCTGACCGCTCCCACAGAAGGCATCACTACCTCGCACAACGTCCACCGTGTGCGAGGTAGTCACCGGCTATGCGACGTCCTCGATCCTTTGCGGCAGCGCGGGATTCCGTGGCGGTCCAAGGGCGGGATCGTAGGCATCACAAGCGCTCGAGGGCGGCGATGGTGCCGAGGAAAAGTTCCACGTTGTCTTGCACGAACTTGGCGCGGGGGTAGGGCAGCGCCTGCTGGATCCAGGCGGTGACAGTGTCGCCGAACGCGCCGACCAGAAAGCGTGCCGTGAGGTCGATGGCGGGATCGTCCGGAGCGCGGTCGGGAACCAGCTGTGCCAGGATTCCGCGGAAGGCGCGCGACACATCCTCCGAGCGCGCCAGCCGTCGCTCGGCCACGGCCGGATGTCCATATGCCTTGGTGGACAGGATCTTTCCCTTGGCGGGCGTGGCTAGGAAGAAATCGACCATGGCGTCGACCACTGCGGTGACCTGTGCCCGACGGTCCGGTGCCGCGCTCGCGGCGGCCGCACCGACGGCGCTCGAAAACTGGCGAAAAGCCAGCTCGAATGCGGCCCCGATCAGATCGTCGAGATCGGTGAAACTCTCGTACACAAATCGGGTGGACAGTCCGGCGGCTTTGGCGACCGTGCGGATCGTCAGTCCGGCCGTACCCTCGGTCGCCATCACTTCGAAGGCGGCCTCCAGTAGCTGGTCACGACGGATCGCGCGCCGCTGATCAGCCGATATCCCGCCATAGGTGCGCGCCGTGGATGCCATACGCCAATCTTGACACATTTGTTTCCTGAATCTAGCTTGATTCGAGAGACAACTGATTCCCGATTGAGGGGTGAGTATGACCGAACTCGCCGAAGCGTCCGATCTGAACGCATCGCACGCGGACCTACCCGGCCTGAGCAAAGATTCGCTGACCGCCCGCCTCGCTGCGGACTGGCGATTGATCATGCTCGCCCCGAGTGCGCTGTTACTGCAGGTAGCGCATCCGGTGATCGGCTCGGGCGTTGCCGAACACTCGATCTTCAAGACCGATCCGATCGGCCGCTTCGACCGCTCGTACTGGCCCACCCTCGCCCTAACCTTCTACGGCGACGACTCCGCCGCCTACGGCCGCGACATCCGCGCCATGCACAAGGGCATCGGCGGTGTCGATCACGCGGGTCGGCGCTATCACGCCTGGGAACCCGAGGCCTACTTCTTTGTCCTGGCCACCGCACATTGGGCAACCGAAATCGTCGCGACCCGTTTCGGATCCGGACTCACCGAGTCGCAGCGCGCGGACCTGTACGACGGCTGGCGGCACACCGCGTTACTGGCCGGACTCCCGGAACGCGCTGTGCCCGAGGATCTTCCCGCCTTCGAGGCATGGTTCGACCGGGTCGTGCGCGAGCGGCTCGAATATCACCCGAGCGTCGACGATGTGCTGGAGACGATGTCTCGGCCGCCGGTGCGAGCGCCGATCCCGGTTTGGCTGTGGAAGCTCGTCATGTGGCGAATCGTCGGACCGCTGGCGGTCTGGGTGAATACCGGTGTGCTGCCGCCGATCCTGCGCGAGCGGCTCGGCCTCGAATGGACCGCGCGCGACGAGCGCCGGCTACGCCGCTACGCCGTCGTGATCCGCGGCGTAGATCGAGTGCTGCCACGACCGGTCCGCACCATCACCCGCGTCGTCGCGCTGCGGCGAAAAGAGCAGATCATGAACAACATTCGACATGCGGCGGAGGCGGCGTGAGCAACACTGCGGAAAGCAGCATTGTGCGCCGGCCGAATCCCCTCAACAGCCCCATGCCCGACGGTCCGCTGCCGCCGCATGTGGACGGCTGCTTCGGCTGCGGACCACGGAATCCGGCGGCCGTCGGGATCGCACTGAACCTCGAAAACGACCGCATCATCGGCCATTTCACCCTCGATGAACGCCACCAGGGCGCTCCGGGTGTGGCGCACGGCGGTGTCATCGCGGCCATACTCGACGAGGCGTCCGGCACGGTGCCGACCACCATGTGTGTCCCAGCGGTAACCGCCAAACTCGAGGTGAACTATGTGCGCCCCGCATCGCTGCACCGGCCGATGATCGTGACCGCGCTCCTCGATCGGCGCGAAGGCGAGCGCAAATTGCATATCTACGCTCGCCTCGAAGACGACGGTGAACTCATCGCCGAGGGCACTGCCCTGTTCATCGCGGTCTCGCCGGATCACTTCTTCGCGCAGGGCGCGAAGGAAGGCGATATCCCTTTCTTCGGCGTGTGATTCAGCGGATACCCGGTGTGCGCGGATCCGGACCGAGGCAGACCAGAATGGCGCAGCCGGGTGGGGTATCGGCGAACGGCGGCGCCAACGGGTAGTTCAGGCAGCTGAAGACATTGCAGCCCGGATATGCCGCAGGTCCGATGCCGAAGACCGCGAGCAGCAGATCCGTATCCACGAACCGCCTCGGATCCAGCCGCAGCGGCGGCTCGACATACGGACCCGGATCGGGCACCGGACGGACTTCGAAGGCCTCGAACAGCCGTCGGAAGAATTCGTACGGCAGCTCCGCGGTGTTCTGCACAATCCCCGAAAGGCCCTCGTTGCTGACATTTCCGAAGAATCCGGTCCACACCACCGTCAAATCCAGGCTCGGGATGAGGAAGACGTTCTGCATGCCGAGTCCCGACATCGAGTACACGTCGGCGGGCAGGTAGGAGGGGGTCTCGGCGCATCCCGGCCCGATCCAGAACAGGTAGCCGTAGCAATTGTTCGCCGCTGATGGCTGGCGTGCCTGGTACAGATAAGCCTGCGAGACGATTTGCTGCCCGCCCCAGCCCCCGTTATTGCTCACCAGCAGCCCGAGCTTGGCGAAATCGTTCGGCGGGATCATCAGATGGGCGTATCCGTAGGTATGCCCTGCGCGATCGCGCGCCCAGTAGTAATCGCCGCGTTCGATGCCGAGCGGATCGAAAAGCTCACGCTGTGCGAACTGCTGCAGCGGTTCCCCGACGGCCAATTCGATGACATAGGCGAGCAGATCGACATTTCGCTGGCTGTAGCTGAATGCCGCGCCAGGCGGATTGGCCAACGGCACCCCGAGCGCCTGCACCGCACTATCCGGATCGAGCGGGATCACCCCGGTAACGCCCTCGGTGAGCACGCCCACCTTCATGCCGGACGTTTCGGTCAGCAGATTCTCCACGGTGATCGACCGATGCTGCGCATCACCGAGTCCGGGCGGCAGATACCGGTCGATCGGCGCTTCGATATCGAGTTTTCCCTGATCCCAGGCTATTCCGGCGAGCAGGGATACAACGCTCTTCGTCGCACTCCAGATATTCCAGGCGACATTCCCGGTCTGGTCGTTCGTCGGCCCCTCGCCGATCAGACAGTTGTGCCGGAAAACCTGCACATTCAACCGATTACGCCCGCTTGCGAACTCCAATGCCTCCGCGAGCCGGTCCGAATCCAGTCCAACCTGTTCCGGCGCCGCCCGTTCCGGCTCCCGCCCGGACGACACCCCACATGACAGCTGCGCGGTGTGCGTGGCCTGCGCACCTCCGGCGAAAACGCTTCCCGCAACCAGCGAGACCGCTGCGATTCCGGCCAGGAATCCGTAGATGCGCCCCATGCGCAAAGGCTATCGCGACCGGCCTCGACAGGCTGGGCAACAGGCTGAATGCGTCTCAGTCAATTGCCAACTCGGCGCGCCGCTCCACGTCGTACCGCATCGGCCGCGCGCCGCAATATGATCCGCACTTTGGACGGCATCAGCGAGGTGTACCGCGAACTTCCCCTGCGGCAACGGCGAGGACCGCGATTCCGTTGGGCACCGAACCGAGCTGGCGTGACAGCCCGACAGTCGACGGCGTGTACGTGCCGCGAACGAGCCAGCGCCTACGCCGAGGACCGCGAGTCCGGTTAGTTCCGAGCCGAGCGGACGTGACAGCCCGACAGTCAGCGGCGTGTACGCACCATGAACCAGCCAGCGCCTACGCCAAGGACCGCAAGTCCGGTCAACCGAGCCGAGCGGAGGGGTACGCGAGCAGTGCGGCACCGCCAAGGCGAGCAGCAGCCGGCCACGCGCCGCGGGAGTAAGTGGCGAAGATGCCCGCGCCGACCCTCGCCCCGAGCCCGATGACCACCGAGTCGGTGAGTCCGAGCCTGCGACGTAGCGCATCGCCGTGCGTTGCCATGGCTGCATCATCGACCACACCGCGGTCGACCACGAGCCGAGCCGCTCCGGAAATACGAAACGCCGCCAGGTTGGTGAACCTGGCGGCGCTGAGTCGCCGGACGCCACGCCAACGTCACGACTCGAGTGCCGACGTCCCACAAGCGCCTCTCGGCGAGTGGTCGCTCGTAGCGACGAATGGGGTGAGGCCCGGGGCTGTCCGGACGCCGACACAGGTGATCAACGGTCCGCCGTCCGGATCTATTCCACGAAATCGGATGTGATGCGGACAACAGAAATCACCTGGTCCGATCCCGCAGCGATGCGCATCCTCCCGATAGTTCCCAGCTGCCTGTGCAGTGCGGACCCTGCCTGTGCAGTGGCTGGCACCCGGCCTTGCCATCACGGCAGCAGCCGGCGTCTTCGCACTCGGGACACCGGCAGATCTGCGGGCGGCACTCCTCCGCCGCACCGCGCACCCAGCGACCGTGATCAGATGCGGCATGGCCGCTCGACGGGTAGGTCTTGGCGCTGTTGGCTACCCGCGGGTGGTGGTTCGGGCCGGTACGGACTCGGTACCGCAATTTAGAATCAACGAGCTCACGAGGTGAAGGGGGGATCGGTGTGTCCGATGATCTGGTGCTGACCGAAATGCTGGCCGCGCTCGAGCGCAGTCCGGAGGTGCTTGCGCTGCGGGTGCGGGTGATCGAGTTGCTGATCGATCGTGGCCGCCATGCCGATGCACTGGCCCAGTGTGCAGCCGCGCTCGGTCAGGAACCGGGACATGCTCGAGTGCTGGAGTTGTTGCAGCAGTGCACGATTGCGCTGACCAATGGTATGGCGACCCCGGCTGCACCGACCCAGCCGACGCTGAGCCAGTCGACGCTGAGCGAGCCGTCGCTGAGCCAGTCGACGCTGAGCGAGCCGTCGCTGAGCCAGTCGACGCTGAGCGAGCCGTCGCTGAGCGAGCCGTCGCTGAGCCAGTCGACGCTGAGCGAGCCCGCGCTGAGCCAGCCCGCGCTGAGCCAGCCCGCGCTGAGCGAGCCGTCGCTGAGCGAGCCGACGCTGAGCCAGCCCGCGCCGAGCGAGCCGACGCTGAGCGAGCCGACGCTGAGCCAGCCCGCGCCGAGCGAGCCCACGCCAAACGAGTCGGCACCGGATAAGGCGAAAGATGATTCGTCGCAATATGATTGGGCGGCAGCCGAAGAGCAGGTCGGCGATATCATCGCCCCCGCATTCATCGATGAGGGCTCGCGCGACTTCGTCACCGACTCCGATGTCGGCGTATTCGAGAAGCCCACCGTCAAGCTGGCCGATGTCGGCGGCATGCAGGATGTAAAGCGTCAGCTCGAACTCACTCTGCTCGGTCCGATCCGAAATCCCGGATTCGCCAAGGCTTTCGGCACTTCCGCGCGCGGCGGACTGCTGCTCTACGGCCCGCCCGGCTGCGGCAAGACCTTCATCGCCGCGGCGGTGGCCGGTGAACTCGGCGCGAACTTTTACCCGATCGAGATCGCCGACATCCTCGATATCTACCACGGTTCCGGTGAGCGCAATCTGCACGAGGTCTTCGAAATGGCCCGCCGCAATGCGCCCTGTGTGCTGTTCCTCGACGAGGTCGACGCCCTCGGGCACAAGCGCAGTCAGATGTCGGGCTCGGCCTGGATGCGCAATGTGGTGAATCAGCTGCTCAACGAGATGGATTCGGCCACCCACAGCAACGACGGCGTCTACATCCTCGGCGCCACCAACCACCCGTGGGACCTCGATGTCGCCCTGCGCCGCCCCGGCCGGTTCGACCGCATGATCCTGGTCGGCCTGCCGGATTCGGACGCGCGCCGGGCGATCCTGCACTACCACCTGAAGGATCGTCCGGTCGCGGGCATCGATCTCCCGGCCATCGTGCGGCGCACCGACGGCTTTTCCGGTGCCGATCTGGCCCACATCTGCACCTCGGCAACACAATTGGCGATGGCCGACTCGATCAGCACCGGCACCGTGCGCCCGGTCGGCATGGCCGATATCGAGGTCGCGCTGAGCCAGATCAAGCCGAGCGCGGGCCCCTGGTTCGAATCCGCCCGAAACGTAATCGAATTCGCCAATGGCGACGGGACGTACGACGAACTCGCGAAGTACATGCGAGCCAAGAAGTTCCGCTCCTGAAACAGGCCCGGCCGAGCCACGCGGGGCACACCACCCGCGCTCCATCCAGCGGAGAGCGCATCGTCGGCGTGCTGGAACCGCGCGCGTCGTCGGCGTCCTGGAACCGCGCGTTGTCTGCGCCCCGGGGTGTGCGGCATCTCGGGGCCCGGAGGTGCGCGTCACCGGTGTCCCCGGAAGATGCGCGTCGTCTGCGTCCTGGGAGTGCGTGTTGTCTGCGCCCTGGGGTGTGCGGATCTCCCGTCTTGGCGTGTGGGTCATGGCGTCCCTGGAGCTGCGCGTCGTTTGCGCCGTAGAGGGTGTGTGGTGTGTGCGTCCTGGGGGTGTGCGGCATCTCGGTGCCCGGAGGTGCGCGTCACCGGTGT
>NZ_BAGN01000013.1 GCF_000308835.1 Nocardia vinacea NBRC 16497
GGTCGTCGAGGTGCTATCGGGCGGCGTGGAAACGGCAGCGGTCGTAGTCTCACTACCGGGCACGGGAGTTGCGCATGCTGCGACGTCGGTGCCTGCGATGGCTCAGGTCGCAGTGTGGCCGTCGGTGGCAGTGTCGGCAGACTGCTGCGGGTGCGCGATCGGGTGGCGTGGGAATGCCGGGGGTCGCAGTCTCGCTACCGGCTGTGGGAGTGGCGCGGGTAGCGAGGTCAGCGCAGGTCGTCGAGGTGCTATCGGGCGGCGTGGAAACGGCAGCGGTCGTAGTCTCACTACCGGGCACGGGAGTTGCGCATGCTGCGACGTCGGTGGCTGCGATGGCGTTGGTCGTAGTGTGGGCGTCGGTTGCTGTGTCGGCGCATGCTGCGGGTGTGCGATCGGGTGGCGCGGGAATGCCAGCGGTCGCAGTCTCGCTACCGGGCGCGGGAGTTGCGCATGCTGCGGCGTTGGTGGCTGCGATGGCCTTGGTCGCAGTGTCGTCTTCGGTGGCAGTGTTGGCGCATCCTGCGGGTGCGCTATCGGGTGGGGCGGGAATGCCGGCGGTTGCAGTCTCGCTACCGGCTGTAGGAGCGGTGCATGTCGCAGCCGCCTGAGGATGTGCGGGTTGGGCCGCCGATGGCGGTCGAGCGGCTGCGGGTGCTGCGGGAATTCGCGGATCGAGGGACGATCGCCGCTGTGGCCGAGGCGCTTTCGATGACTCCTTCGGCGGTATCGCAGCAGCTCAAGGTGCTTGCCAAAGAGGCGGGTGTGGCGTTGCTCGAGCCCGATGGGCGGCGGGTTCGGCTGACCGATGCGGGGCAGGCGCTTGTTGTGCGCGCTGACGAGGTGCTCGCCGCGATGGACCGTGCGGTGGCCGAGATGGCGCACTATCGCGGGTCCGCGCGCGGTCGGGTACGGGTCGCGCTGTTCCCATCCGGCGCGGCGCTGCTGCTGCCGCGGGTGCTGCCCGCACTGGCCGACAGTGGTGTCGAGGTCGTCGCTCGTGACGAGGACCTGCCGCCGAGTGAAGTGCCGCGGCTGCTCGCCGACTACGACATCGTCCTCACCCACCGCGACGAGCGCTCGCCCGGTATCGCGGGCGCTCGCGTCAGCACCACGGTCATCATGCGTGAACCCACCGATGTCGTTGTCGCACCGACCCATCCGCTCGCGACCCGCACCGAGGTGACCCCGGCCGAACTCGCCGAGGAGACCTGGCTCAGCGTCCGCGGCGGCTTCCCGGTCGACGACGTGTTGCGCTCCATCGCAACCATGACCGGCGTCCAACCCCGTATTGCGCAGCGCCTCAACGACTTCCGGGTAATCGAAACCCTCGTCGCCGCGAACTACGGCGTCGCTCTCATGCCGCGCTGGGCCGTGGCTCACCCGGACCTCGCCGTGCTACGCCTGTCCGGCGTCCGCGCCGCCCGCCTCTACGAACTGGCCACCCGCCCGCACGCCGCAACCCGCCCCGCCATAGCCACCGTCCTGCAAGCCTTCCGCACTGCGGCCGCCGAAGTCGCCGCCGAATAGTCCCCACTGCCTGCTACCGCCCACCCACTCACCACCTCGCAGAGGATGTGCCCCGTGCGCCGTCCGCACTGGCACTCACTACCTGTGCGCCGTGGAATCCGGTGGCGCACACCGTGTGGTGCTGTCGCAGAGGCGGCACCCTGTGTGCGGCACTCACTACCTATGCGCCAGCCGAATTCGGGTATGCGGGTGCGCCTGTCGCTCGCGGCGCTGGCGACTGTCGTGCCCGTGTGGTGGAGTCCGGTGGCGGACATCGTGTGGTGCTGTCGCAGGGGCGGCATCCTGTGTTCCGCATTTACTGCCTGTGTGCCAGTCGAATTCGGGTATGCGGGTGCGCCTGTCGGTCGCGGCGCTGGCGATTGTTGTGCCCGTGTGGTGGAGTCCGGTGGCGGACATCGTGTGGTGCTGTCGCAGGGGAGGCACCCTGTGTTCCGCATTTACTGCCTGTGTGCCAGTCGAATTCGGGTATGCGAGTAAGCCTGTCGGTCGCGGCGCTGGCGATTGTTGTGCCCGCATGGTGGAATCCGGTGGCGCACACGGTGTGGTGCTGTCGCACAGGATATGCACCCTGTGTGCCGCACTCACTACCTGTATGCCGCGGAATCCCTGGACGTGGCGGGTTTCGTCGCAATCCGTTGGCTGCCAAGGCTCGGCCGTCGCTCGGACAAACCCTCTCTATGCCGAAAGGCTAGTGCTCTCGGGTTTGGCACCATCCCGTCGAGCACAGTCGAATTGCGGTGTCGGACGGCGTGGCGAGCCACCTTTCGACTGCGCTCGGCGCGCAGCCGGACGGGGCACTAGTAGTGTCGGGGCGGGCCCGGGCGGTACTGCTGGGTGCCGATGTAGCCGAAATCGTCGGCGACCATGGCGGCCAGTTCCAGAAGGGCACGCCGGGTCGGCTTGCTCACCAGTTCCAGGTCGATCTCCGCGCCCTCGGCGAGGTGATCGTCGAAGGGCACCACCTGGACCGCGCGGGTGCGGTCCAGGAACAGTTTGCGTAGCTGGTCCAGGTCGACGGTAGAGGCGCCGCGGCGAGATGCGTTGACCACCACCACGGTTCGCTCGACCAACTTGCTGTAGCCGTGGTGGTCCAGCCAGTCCAGGGTGGCCGACGCACTGCGGGCGCCGTCGATGGCGGGTGAAGTCACCAGCACCAGCGAACTGGCCATATCGAGCACACCGGCCATGGCCGAATGCATCAGACCGGTGCCGCAGTCGGTGAGGATGATGTTGTAGAACGACTGCAGGATGCTGATGGCCTGGCGGTAATCGGCCTCGCTGAAGGCCTCGGAAACCGCCGGATCCTGTTCACTGGCAAGCACTTCCAGTCGGCTCGGCGCCTGGGACGTATGCGCCCGGACATCGGAGTACCTGGTGATGTGGTGATCCTCGAGCAGGTTGCGCACGGTGGAGCGGGTCTGCCGTGGCACCCGGTGCGCCAGGGTGCCGAGGTCGGGATTGGCGTCGATCGCGATGACCCGGTCACCACGCAGCGAGGAGAACGTCGATCCGAGCCCGACGGTTGTCGTGGTCTTGCCGACGCCACCCTTCAGCGACAGGATCGCGATCCGATAGTCCCCGCGCACCGGCTGATTCACCCGGTCGACGAGATCGCGGTAGACGACATCCGCCGCGGACTCACCCGGATTGATCATGCCGCCGGAGGCCTTGTGCACTGCGCGTCGCCAACCACTGCGCGGCGCCTTGCGTGCTCGCTTGAGCAGGTTCAGGTCATTGACCGAATGTCCCGGCTGCCCCGGATGCGGCACATGCTGCGGCTGGAACGGCTGCTGCGTATTCGGCGGGCCGCCTTGCCATCCCGGCGGCGGGCCCTGTTCGGTATACGGCACCATCCCGGTGCCGGGTCCTTGCTCGCCATACGGCATCAGACCGGTGCCCGGCCCCTGTTCGGCATACGGTAGCGGCTGCTGGCCGACGGGCGGTTGCCCCATCGGGGGCTGTTGCCCCATGGGCGGCTGCTGATACATCGGCGGCTGCTGCACCGGCGGTGGCGGCGCCCAACTGTAGATCGGCGGCTCGGCCTGACTTTCCACCGGAACCCGCCGGACCAGCCCGTCGGGCCCGATCTCCTGGCGGTATTCGCCATAGGACGGTTCGGGCTGTACCGGATGGTTACCGCTCTGGCCGGGACCCGGCTGATACGGCTGCGCGAATTGTCCGGTGTTGTACGGCGTTCCGGGCGGCGCGAACCCCTCGGGCGGTCCGTACTGCGGCTGCTGCGGAACCCCGGCCTGCGGGTAGCTGTTCTGATCCGTTGGCCCGCCCGGATATCCGGTGAACTGTCCCGGTTCCGACTGCTCGGACTCATCGGGCTGTTCGGTGACCTCGGTGGCCTCATGCTCGTCGGTTGCGGGCTCCGCGTCGACGGGTACGGACTCGGACGTTTCGTCCGGCGCCGAGGAGTCGGTGGTGACCTCGGCCGTGTCCACCGAATGACTCTGCAGCCAGGGCGGAGAAGTCGGGTTGTGGTCGTTAGTTGTCACAGTTCCCCCATCTGCTCGGGAATTCGAGCAGAGAGCTCGGCGCTTGAATGCGAATCAACGCTAGCACGGGGTACTCGCCCCCGCGCCGTGGTATACACGACCACCTCGCCGAATGACACACCGCGACCAGCCGCTACTTGCAAACTCGAAAGCACTGTCCACCAGCAAGATCGAGAGCCGGGCACCCAGTTCGGCAACAAAATGCCCCCAACGTGCGCCCGCCCCCACCGTACTCCGCCCCCCGCACCCCCGTGCTCCATTCCGTCAGCCCAAACGCCCCCCGCCACGAACGAGAGATCAAGATCAGGTGGAAGTTATGGCGGCATCGCCCGAGAAGCCCCCGCCACCAGTGCCACCTGATCTTGATTCTGAGTGGCGGGGGCGGGGGGTTAGTGCGCCCGGTTGACCGCTGAGACCACGGCTCGGAGTGACGCGGTTGTGATTGAGGTGGCGATGCCGACGCCCCACACCACCTTGTCGCCGATTGCGCACTCCACATAGGCCGCGGCCTGCGCGTCGTCACCTGCGGACATCGCGTGCTCGGAGTAATCCAGCACTCGCACATCGAATCCGACCGTCGCGATCGCGTCGACGAATGCGGCGAGCGGTCCATTGCCCGCTCCGGTGACTTCCTGCTCGACGCCGTCGACCTTGACCACCGCGGTGATCGAGTCCACGCCGCCGTCGGTCTCCGATGCCGTGACCTTCTGGCGCATCCGCTCCAGCGGCCGGATCGGGCTCAGGTATTCGTCCGCGAAGACATCCCACATCTCCTTGGGCGAAACCTCGCCGCCCTCGCCGTCGGTGATCTTCTGGATCGCCTGGGAGAACTCGATCTGCAGCCGGCGCGGCAGCACCAGCCCGTGGTCGGTCTTCATGATGTAGGCGACGCCGCCCTTACCGGACTGCGAGTTGACCCGGATGACGGCCTCGTAGGTGCGGCCCACATCCTTCGGGTCGATCGGCAGGTACGGCACCTCCCAGACGATGTCGTCGACATCGGAATCGGCGGCGTCGGCCGCGGCCTTCATCGCGTCCAGACCCTTGTTGATCGCGTCCTGATGCGAACCCGAGAATGCGGTGTAGACCAGGTCGCCGCCGTAGGGGTGGCGCTCGTGCACCGGCAGCTGGTTGCAGTATTCGACGGTCCGGCGGATCTCGTCGATATCGGAGAAGTTGATCTGCGGATCCACGCCGCGGGAGAACAGATTCATCCCCAGCGTCACCAGGCAGACATTGCCGGTGCGCTCACCGTTACCGAACAGGCAGCCCTCGATGCGATCCGCACCGGCCTGATAGCCCAGTTCGGCGGCGGCCACCGCGGTGCCCCGGTCGTTGTGCGGATGCAGTGACAGCACGATCGAATCGCGGCGGGCCAGGTTGCGGCTCATCCACTCGATCGAATCGGCGTACACATTCGGGGTCGCCATCTCGACGGTCGCGGGCAGGTTGATGATCATCGGCTTCTCGGGGGTGGGCGCGATGATCTCGGTGACCGCGTCGCACACCTCCTTGGCATAGGACAGCTCGGTGCCGGTGTAGGACTCCGGGCTGTACTCGTAGCGCCAGTTGGTGTCCGGATACTTCTGCTCGGTCTCCAGGCACAGCTTCGCGGCATCGGTCGCGATCTTCTTGACCGCCGCCTGGTCCGCGCGGAACACCACACGCCGCTGCAGGACCGAGGTCGAGTTGTAGAAGTGGACGATCACATTGGCCGCGCCGGCGCACGCCTCGAAGGTGCGCTCGATCAGTTCGGCGCGACACTGGGTCAGCACCTGGATGGTGACGTCGTCGGGAATCGCCCCGTCCTCGATGATCTCGCGGACGAAGTCGAAATCGGTCTGGCTGGCCGACGGGAAGCCGACCTCGATCTCCTTGTAACCCATCCGCACCAGCAGGTCGAACATGCGGCGCTTGCGGGCGGGGCTCATCGGGTCGATCAGGGCCTGGTTGCCGTCACGCAGGTCGACGGCGCACCAGCCGGGGGCGCGGTCGATGATCTTGTCCGGCCAGGTGCGGTCGGGCAGTGTGATCGGCTCGACCTCCTCCGCGAAGGGCCGGTAGCGGAAAGTTGGCATGGAGGAGTTCTTCTGCCGGTTCCAGGCGGGCTGGTCGGCAGGGGCGGGCTTACTCGGAGCGGTGATGGTGCGTGAGCCGGATACGAAGGCGTCAGCAGGGGACATGCGATTTTCTCCAGGGTGTGGTGGATCCCAGTTATCGGGTCGACCGGCGCGGCAGAACCCCGCGACGGGAGGCCAGTCCGATCAGACCCCGTCGCGGCGGCCGAGAAGAAGTGCCCGCTGCATGATGTCGGCGAGTTTACCGTGCCGCGAGGGGCGGCCGAAAGCCCGGTCCCGATCATCCGGTCATCCGACCTAACGATTAGCGTTCCGACCGGCTGGAGGTACTTCATATGACTTGGCTGGAACAACTGGCGGTCTTCGGTGCGGGCATCGCGGCGGGCGGCATCAACACCATTGTGGGATCGGGCACCCTGATCACCTTCCCGGTGCTGCTCGCCTTCGGGATTCCGCCGGTCACGGCGAACGTTTCGAACACCATCGGTCTGGTCCCCGGTGGCGTCAGCGGGGCGTACGGCTATCGGCGCGAACTCGAGGGCCAGCGAGCCAGGTTGGTCCGGCTCGGCAGCGCATCCCTGCTCGGCGGCGTCACCGGTGCGATCCTGCTGCTCATTCTGCCCGCCGCGGCCTTCAAGGCGATCGTGCCGGTGCTGATCATCGCGGCGCTGATCCTGGTCGTGGTCCAGCCGCGGTTGGCGCGCTGGGTGAAGGAGCGCCGCGCGGCCGACACCGGTCCGGCGCCCGAACACGGTGGCCTGATCCTGTACGTCGCGATATTTCTGTGCGGCATCTACGGCGGTTATTTCGGCGCCGCCCAGGGCGTGTTGTTGATCGGGTTGCTCGGGGTGTTCGTACACGAGGACATCCAGCGGCTCAACGGGGTCAAGAATGTGCTCGGCCTACTGGTGAACGCGGTCTCCGCGGTGGTGTTCACGGTGATCGCCGATGTCGACTGGCGGGTCGCCGCGCTGATCGCGGTCGGTTCGATCATCGGCGGTCAGCTCGGCGCGAAGATGGGCAGGCGGATGCCGCCCACCGCGTTGCGTGCGGTGATCGTCGTCGTGGGCAGCATTGCCGTGGTCCGACTGCTGATGTCGTAGTCCGGCCGGATGCGTCGCGCAATAGTCTGTGTGACCGGCAGTTGTAGTGGATCGGCGGAGGAGTGGCATGGCGCTCGAGGTGCGGGCCGTATGCGAGCGCTGCGATGTTGCCCTCGCGCCCGACGGCCTCGCGCATATCTGCAGCTACGAATGCACCTTCTGCGATCCGTGCACGACAGCGATGAATGCCGTCTGCCCGAACTGCGGCGGCGAGTTGACGCGTCGCCCGCGGCGGACTCGACCGGTCTAGTGCGCGTCAAGGGATCGCGTCGGGGGAAGGCCCTACCGCACGGCGCTGGGCGATCAGGGTTGTGGCGCAGTGGGATTGGTCCCAAAGGAGGACGACGTGGGCCGGGTCCGCAGCGCAGGATGATCGGTATGCGCGGGTGGAAGATCGTCGGGTTGGCACTGATCGTCTTGGTGCCGTCATTGGTTGCGTGCGCCCGGCAGAGCGAGGCGGTATCGCAGATCGCCGAACTCGTCGCGCAGGCCGATGCGGCGCCGACCCCGAAGCTCGATTGGGTGCAGTGCACCGAACCAGAGTTGAACAAGTATCAGTGCGCAACGGCTGCGGTCCCGATCGACTACGCGCAGCCGAACGGCGCGACGCTGTCGCTGGCTGTCCTCAAACAGCCTGCCGCCGATAAGGATCGGCGCATCGGCACCCTGTTCACCGCGGTCGGCGGGCCGGGCGGTTCGGGCTTCGAATGGGCCGGCCATGGCGAGCTGTTCTCCGGCGAGCTGGCCCGCCGGTTCGATGTGATCACCTTCGATCAGCGCGGCATCGGCCGCAGCGGGCAGGTGCGCTGCTTCCCGAATGCCGAAGAGCAGCACCGGTTCTGGTCCGCATTCTTACTGCCGCCGACCAATGCCGAACAGGAGGGCATCGCCGCGCGCAACGCTCGTGAGCTGGCTGCCGGATGCGCCGCGAACAGTCCGGAGCTCCTGCCGCATCTCACCACCGTTGACGCCGCCCGCGATCTCGATCTGCTGCGTCGCGCGGTCGGCGAGGCGACGATGAACTACGAGGGCGGGTCCTACGCGAGTTATCTGGGCGAGGTCTACGGCGCGCTCTTCGGCGACCGGGTCCGCGCACTGCAACTCGGTTCGATGATCGACCCGGACGCCTATACCAACGATACGAGCGGCCAGGTCGCCGACTCCGCGGCGGGCACCGAGGAGGTACTCGCGGAATTCCTGCGGCTGTGTGCCGAAGCGGGACAGCCACGCTGCGCGTTCGCAGGTCCGGCCAAGGCGGACGCCGACGCGCTGCGCGTCCGCAACGATGCCGTGCTCGACCGGCTGCGTCAGGGCCCGATCGAGGTCGGGCAGGGTGAGCGTGCCCGCGCGGTGACCCTGACCGAGGTGCTGCCCGCCCACGCCACCATGCTCTACGACCCGAGGCAGGGCTGGCCCGCGCTGGCCGAGCTGCTCACCGAACTCGAGCGCGGTCCGGCGGGCAATCCCGATGCCGTACAACAGATTCTGGCTGCGGGTGGTTTCACCGAAGACTTCCTCGAAGCCTTCACCGCGATCAGCTGCGCGGACAACAACTTCGGTCACGAACCCGAGCAATGGCCAACGCTGGCAACAGAACTCGTGAACACCGCACCGCATTACGGCGCCATGTGGCTGTATCTGCGCCAAGTCTGTGGGGCCTGGCCCGCAGCCACCAAGGGGTATCCGCAGCGCATCACCGGTCCGTGGATTCTGCGCTCGGATAAGCCGGCCCTGCTGTTCAACAATCGGTTCGATCCGGTCACCCCGCTGACGGCCGCCCGCCGGGCCCAGCAGGAAATGGTCAACGCCAGGCTGGTGGTCATAGAGGGTGGCTATGGCCACCTGGTAGTGAGTGACTGCGCGGGCCGTCTGCAGGAGCACTATCTCGTCGACCTGCAGCTCCCCGCACCCGGTGCGACCTGCAAGCCGGATAGGGCACCGTTCGCCGACTGACAGGCTGCGCGTTCTTCCGGTTTCGGGGTGCTCGGTTTCCTCGGCGAGTCGACCAAGATCATCGCCAAGCACTGTTCAGCACACCGGAATCCCGGTAGTCTGCGCTCGGCCATGCATGATGAGGGAGGTGGCCGGGTGCATAGACGTGCCTTTTTCAAGGCAGCAGGTACGGCCGCGATGTTGGGTGTCGCGGGTGCTGCAATGGGTGCGGGCCCATCCGGTGCCGTAGATCCCATGTGGGACAACATTTTCCGCATGTGGGTCCCGGAAATCTTTGCGCCACTTCCCGATCCGCCCGAGCATTCGCCCGCGATCGTCATCGGCTCCGGCTTCGGCGCTTCGGTCACCGCACTGCGCCTGGCCGAGGCCGGCATCGCCAATACCGTGCTGGAGCGCGGTTCGCGCTGGCCGAACGATCCGTGGCGCGAGATCTTCACCGGTGACGATCTGCCCGACGGCCGCGGCTTCTGGCATCGCACCAACTTCACCGGCGTCACCAAGGTGCCGACGCATTTCGCCAGCTTCGGCGGGGTGCTCGATTGCACCGAATACCCGGGCATCGACGTGTGGCGGGCGGCCGCGGTCGGTGGCGGCTCGGTCATCTTCTCCGGTGCGATGGTCGCGCCCGAGCGCCGCTTCTTCGACCAGGTCTTCGGCGGCACTGTCGATTACGGTGAAATGGAGCGCGTCTACTACCCGCGTGTGCGGGAGATGTTGCGGCTCAGCCCTATTCCGGCGGACCTGTACGCCGCTTCGCCGTTCGCGCATTCCCGGGCCTGGGACGAGCAGGTGCGCAGGGCGGGCTATCAGCCGGTCGCCAATGACTCGATTTTCAACTGGGATGTGCTGCGCGGCGAAATCGCAGGCACCACAAGGCCTTCCGCGACGGTGGCGCGCAGTAATCTCGGCAACTCCAACGGCGCGAAGTTCGACCTCAACCAGAACTACCTGCGGTATGCCCAGGACAGCGGCAAGTCCGCAATCTATCCGGGGCACCGCGTCGACGCCATCGCGCAGGAATCCGGCGGCCGCTATTCGGTGACCGTGACAAAACTTTCGCCGACCGGCGAGGTGATCGGCACCCGCACCATCACCTGCGACCGCCTGTTCCTCGGCGCGGGTTCGATCGGCACCTCGGAGCTACTGGTGCGGGCCCAGGCCACCGGCGCACTGCCGAACCTCAACGAGCACGTCGGCGACGGCTGGGGCACCAACGGTGATGTGGTGCTGGCTCGCGGCGCCAGCCAGTTGGCCGGTTTCGGTCAGGGCGTGCCGAGCGCGAGCCGGATCCTCGACGAATCCGCAGTGCCGCTCACGCTCGAGAATTGGTACATCCCCGGCATTCCGTTCGAGACCGGCGCGCTCGCCTCATTGGGCATGGTGCTCGATCCGGCTCGCGCGCGCTTCGGCTACGACCGCGCCCGCAATGCGGTCGGGCTGTCCTGGTCGGCCAAGAACCGTGACGATATCGTGGCGGCCGCCCGCGCGGTCGATCACCGGATCGCCGAACGCTCCAATGCCCTTGTCGAATACAGCGCACTCGGCTACGACGCGAACGCGCTGTTCACCGCGCATCCGCTGGGCGGTGCGGTGCTCGGGCGGGCCACCGACGGCAACGGTCGTGTGCACGGTCATCCGGGCCTGTACGTGATGGACGGTGCGGCGGTCCCGGGCAGCACCGGCACGGTGAACCCGTCGCTCACGATCACCGCGCTGGCCGAGCGCAATATCGAGGCCATCATCCGCGCTGGGAAGTAGCCCGGCGCGGCGCGTATTACTGTCGGCGGGACCGTTCGGCGTCGAAGGGATCCTCACGTGGCAACTCCAACCAGGCCGACCACGCCCGGCCTCGACGACGGGCCGAAGCTGGATTTTCCACGCAAGCCGCCCGCGCTGTGGTCGGACCTGGTGATGCTGGCGCTGGCGATCGTCTCGGTCGTGCTGGTCACCTGGGTGAGCTTCTTCGATGTCTCCGCGCACACCTACCGCGTGATCGTGGTCCTCGACTACTCGGTCTGTGCGATATTCGCCGCCGAATTCCTCTGGCGCTGGCGCCGCGCGGGCTGGCCGTGGACGTTCCCGTTCATCTATTGGTACGAAGTGCTCGGCATGATCCCGGTGACCAGCCCGTTCTTCCGTGGGTTCCGGTTACTGCGGATCGTGGTGATCGCGGTCCGCCTCGGCCGGGTCGCCGATCGGGCCCTCGGCGATCGGGTGACCGCCGCGGTGGTGAACCGGTTCGTGACGACCATCGTCGAAGTCATCAAGCGCCCCATGACAATCGCCATACTCGACGAGGTCGCACATGTGCTGCGCGCGGGCCACTACACCCGCAATATCGCGGCGGCGCTGGAGGAGAACCGCGCCGAAATGGACGAGATGATCCTCGAACTCATCAAGAACGATCCGAAGGCCGGACGGGTCCGCTACATCCCGTTCCACGACGAGATCATCCGGCTGATCGCCGACACCACATTTCGCATCGTCTTCCAGGTGCTGGCCGATCCGCGCACGGACGAATTGGTCTCGGACATGATCCGCGAGAACGTGGATCAGATCCGAGACGCCGTGCACAACGGGGTGCGCGTCGAGCCGTCCAATTACGGCCCGACGCCGCACGAGCAGACCGTGCGCTACCACCTCAGCCGTGTGCCGCGTGCCTGATCTCATCGCGCGGCTGCGCGTAACGCAATGTCTCCCAGACGATCAGCAGCACCAGTACACCGCACAGCAGCGCGAGTGAGGCCAGTGCGGGCAGCGCGCAGGCCGCCGGGATCAACGCGAGCAGCAGCACAGCGGCCACCAGTCGCGGCACCGTGACACTGCCGGTCGCGTAGTGCTTGAATCCGACCAACGCGATCAGATACAGCACGACACCGCCGTACAGCGCGCACAGCGGGATGCCGTACAGCGCGTCTGTCAAGCTGTGCGCCGATTCGTCGGCGACGTAGTAGAGCACCTTCTTCAGCCCGAGCGAAAGCAAGATGATTCCGGCGATCATCGGGAAATGCCAGAAGGTGTAGGAGTTCCGAGCGATCTTGATCTGCCGCTCGCCCTCGGCCCGCTGCAGCTCGTGCTCCACCGCCAGCGCCGCCACATCGAAGTAGGCCCACCACAGCAGACCCGAAACCGCGAGCCCCAGCATCGATCCGACCGCGATCGGCCACGAAATCGGCAGTCCGGCAACGCCGATGCCGATCGAGACGATCGATTCGCCCAGCGCCACAATGACGATCAGCCCGTAGCGCTCGGAGAAATGGCGGGCCGAATTCAATCGCCAGTCCTCGCCCGCCAGCAGGGTCCAGCCCATATCCCCGGCGATCGCGGCGATCCACAGCACGATCTGTGCCGTCCCGGAGGTCATCGCGGCGATGACGAGCAGGGTCGTGCCGATGGTGATCGACCCGAGACTCCACCGCAGAACCTGATGGCGCAGTTGCGAATCCTCGGCACTGGCCAGCAGGAACATGCCCAGGTGCACCAGGCGCACGATCAGATACGCGATCGCGAAGACCAGCGGTCCGTACCATCCGCCGGGGGCATCTTTGAATGCCTCGGGAATGGTGAGCGCGGCCAGGAATCCACCGCCCATCGCGACGAACATGGCGACCCGCGCGATGCCCTCGTCCGCGCGCACCGTATTGCCCAGCCAGGAGTAGGCGATCCACAGCCACCACATGACAGCGAGTACCAGGCCGGCGCGCAGCATGTTCTTGGCGCTGGTGTCGTGTGCGACCAGGCCGGTGACCATGGTGAACGCGAAGACGAGCACCAGGTCGAAGAACAACTCGAGCTGAGTTACCGACGCATCCTCGGCCGTTGGCAGCAGGCGTGCCCGTTTGGAACCGATCATGGTTCACATCGTCGCATCCGAATGCGACAGGTGCGTTCCTATACGGCCTGATAGTTCTCGTTCTCGGTGAAGCCCTCAGCGAACTCGATGAAGTTCTGCGCCATGGCTTCATTCAAGCGCCGCATGGTCCGGCGTACCAGCATGCCCGGGATCGGGAGCGGAACGTAGATGTCCTGGTGGTACCAGACATCGGTGCCGTCGTCGCCCTCGGTGACCTCGAACCAGCCACCGCCCTTGACCCCGCGCGTACTGTCGGTGACCTCCCAGGATGACCGGACGTCGGTCCATTCGTACTCGAGCACCTGGAGATCCGAGCTGCCCATCAGCTCCGTTTTGACGAATACCCGGCGGGGGCGCAGCGCGTCATCGCGGCTGGCTACCCGAGCGTCGGTGTAGGACGTCGACCACTGCGGCAGCATCTCGACGGCTGCTAGTGCATCCATTACCTGCTCGGGATCGGCGTCGACGACGAAACGGATATCGGTCTTTGTACGCATTCCATACCTCCGCCCCCGCCCAACTACATCGGCAAATTGTGCCCAGCGACACATTCGCAAGTCAACTGAGCGGGCAGTGCCCGAAGCCACATCGGCCGCATATCTCGGGGGGATCACGGTCGATTATGTACGGCGAGAACAAGTTACGGTTCAGTATTTTCGAATGAATCGCGATATCGCCGGTCCAGTGGACTTGCCGTAGGAGCTGCCTGGGCGTAAGTCGATCGTGCGCAAGGTATTCGCATCTTCGGCTGCGCAGGAGGTAACGGGCCCGCGGCGAGCGGGCCCGTGCGCGCGGCGGCTCAGTGCGGCGTTGGTTCGATGATCGCGTCCGGGCCCGGGTAGACGAGCGATTCGTGCCCGTCATCGAATCGCACCACGTACGGCGGTGCGCCCTGAGGCCCGCGGACTTCGACTATTTCGCCGTGGCGATCACTCTGTCCCACAACGTGGCCGTGCACGAGGAGCCGGTCTCCGACATTCGCCATCATCGCCCCATTATCGAATGACAGTGATGCGTGTCACAAGGGTTCCCCGTACGGCGCGGCGTTTCACTCGTTAGCGACGAGTCGATCGACCGCTGTCTCGATCAGCTCCTGGCTCTGCGCCTCGGTGAAGATTCCGGGCAGCGTGAGCCGGTCCATGATCAGCCAATTCAGTGCCAGGTACAGCAGAATCACCGATTTTTCGTCCCCGGGCAGTCCGGCTTCGAGATGGTTGCGCACATTGAAATCGAGATCCGCGCGCACGGCCTCGGTCATGACGGCGCGCAACGCCGGTCGCCGAGTCGCCTCCAGGCGCAGCTCGAGCATTGCCAGGTAGCCGGTGCGGAACGCCTCGATGCGACCGACCGTCTCCCGCAGCAACTCGGTGATATGCGCCCGCGTCTTCGGGCCGGTCGCGAGGTCGGCCATGGTCGCCGCGCTCGGCGTCAGCCGTTCGTAGAACCGCCCGCCCACCTGGGTCAACAGGTCGTCACGATTGGCGAAGTAGTTCGACGCCGTACCCGCGGGCACCCCGGCCTCCTTGTCCACCGCACGAAAGGTGAGCCCGCGCGCCCCCTCCTTCGCCAACACCTCGATCGCCGCATCGAGCAGCGCTTGCCGCCGCTCCGGATTCGTCCGCACTTGACACCACTCCATCTGTAGTACTACCTTCAAACCACTTCAATTAGAGTACAACGGATCGGGCGGTATTGATATGCGAAAACTCGTCTACTTTGTCGGCATGTCCCTCGACGGCTACATCGCGGGGCCCGGTGACGACATCAGCTTCTATCCGGTCGGTGACGACATGTGGGACTGGATGAAGGCGCAGTATCCGGAGACGCTCCCGACCCATGTCCGCCCACATATCGGCCTTGCGGTCGATGCGCCGAATCAGGAGTTCGACACCCTGGTCATGGGCCGCGGAACCTACGATCCGGGCCTGGCCATCGGCGTGACCAGCCCGTATGCGCATATGCGGCAGTACGTCGTTTCGAGTTCCCTCGGCCCCATCGATGATCCGCAGGTCGAGGTGGTCGCGAGTGATCCGGTCGGCCTGGTGCGTCGGCTGAAGCAGGAGGACGGCATGGATATCTGGCTGGCCGGTGGCGGCAAGCTCGCCGCACAACTGCTCGGCGAGATCGATGAGCTCGTCATCAAGAGTTATCCGGTGGTGGCCGGGACCGGAACCCCGGCCTTCGCAGGCGAATTCGATCCGACCTTGTTCACACCAACCAAACGCACCGAATTCGGCAACGGTACGCAGGTCACCTGGTTGACCAGGGCCTGAGGCCACGGCCGTGGCGGCAGTGCGCCGCCACGGCGCCTGGCATCCCTCACCGCTCGCCTTCGCCGATCCGGTCGTACACCAGGACGATCGCACCGGAATCGGTGGTGGACAGATCGGTGAGCGACCAGCTGGTCGCCGGCACGCCGTCCTCGAACAGTCGCGCGCCGCCGCCGACCAGTTCGGGGCACAGCGTGATGATCAGCCGATCCAGCTCGCCCGCCGCCAGCAAGTTCTCGATCACGCTGACGGAGGCCAATACCACGATGTCGCCGCCGGATTCGGCGCGCAACTGCTTGACCGTCGCGGCCGGATCGGCCTCGGCAATGCGGGAGTTCGGCCACGGCGTTTCGGTCAGGGTGTGCGAGAAGACCACCTTGTCCACCGCATCGAGCCAGGTGGCGAATGCCCTGTCGCGCTGCTCGGCGTTCTCGTCGGCGGCGACGGCGGGCCAGTAGCCGCCGAAGCCCTCGTAGTTCTTCCGGCCGAGCAGGGCCGTGGTCGCGGTGGTGGTCAGCTTGACCATCTGATCGCGGGAGGCGTCGGTCACGGCGTGCGGCACGATCCAGCTCATGTCGTAATCGCCGCCGCTGCCATTGGTCCGGCCGTCGAGCGACAGCGAGATATTGGCGATGACACGGCGGGTGTTGGTCTCGGTCATGGTCGGTTCCTTTGTTTCGGTGGCGCCCGGTGGGCCGCTGCCATGAATACTTCCGGCGCGGCCACCCCCGAACATCTGCCAGCTGGCCGATATTCGGGTGGACAGGTGGCCGATACCCGGTGGTCGGATCGGGGCGGTCGTGGCAGACTCCGAGGCGCGATGATCGACTCCGACCAGCACTTTCCGCCCGAGCTGTCATCATTCGTCGGCCGCGCCGAGGAACTGGCCACGCTCATCGCCGCGCTCGCGCCCGGACGGGTGCTCTCCCTGGTCGGCCCGGGTGGCTGCGGTAAGACCCGGTTGGCATTGCGGGCTTGTGCTGCTGTCGCCGATTCCTGGCCCGACGGCATCCGCTGGATCGGTTTGGCGGATGAGCGCGCCGCCGACGGCGTTGTCCGCGCGATCGCGTCGGCGCTTGGTATTCCGCTCGCGGCGGCCGGTTTCGAGCCGGCGGAGTCCGACGGGCGGCTGCCGGTGTCGGGTGGGCTGCCGCCGGAATCGAGTGAATCGCAGGCCACGGTCGCGGATCCGGTGCGCATGGTGGCTCGAGAATTGATGTCCAAGACCATGTTGCTGGTGCTGGACAACTGTGAACACCTCCGTGACCCGGTGGTCCGGATCTTGGCGGCCATCCTGGCCCGTGGCCCCGGCGTCGGTGTGCTCGCCACCAGTCGCGTAGCGCTCGACCTGCCCGGCGAACGGGTGCACCGGATATCGGCGCTCAATCTGGCCGACGCACTCGAACTCTTCCTGGAACGAGCAGGCGGTGCGGAGCCGGGCCGGGATGCGCTGGCCGCCGCGCGTCGGGTGTGCGATCGGCTCGATCGACTACCGCTCGCTCTCGAACTCGCCGCGGGCTGGGCAGGCACGCTCTCGCTGGCTCAGCTGGCGGATGCGTTGCGGGATCCGTTCGCACTGCTCGACGACGACACCGGTCGTGCGCCGTACCGGCAGGCCACGCTGACCGCATCGATGCGGTGGAGCTATGACCTACTCGACGCGGATGAGCGCGAATTATTCCGGCGTCTGGGGGTTTTCGAGCCCGGCTTCGCTGCACGGGCGGTCACCGGCCTGGCTGAGCGGCTGGGTGTTGCGGCTGGGCGCTATCTGCGCGCGTTGCGCGGCTTGATCGGCAAATCGCTGGTGTCCGCGGATACCACTGGTGCGGTGGCCCGCTACCGAATGCTCGGCGTGGTGCGCGATTACGCGCTGCTGCGGCTCGATGAGGCGGGCGAGACGGCTGAACTGCGTGATCTGCACCTGGATCTCATGCTGGTACTGGTCGAAGAGGCTGCGCCGATGCTGGATTCGGACAAGGACGCGTGGCGTACCCAACTCACCGTCGAGTACCCGAATCTGCGTGCCGCCATCGAATGGGGCTTGCACCGGTCCGATTCGGGTAACCCGTCCGCCGCTTCGGGCGGCTTGCCCACTGCTATGTCGAGGAACATCCAGGCAGTCGGCAGCGCCAGTGACCCGACGGCGGGGCGGCGGCTGGCGGCCTCGGTGGCTTGGCTGTGGCATCTGGGCATGCATGCCGCCGACGGTATTCGGCTGCTGGAACGTGCTGCGGCGCAAAACAATGGCTCCCGTGATGAGACGCAGGCGCGGGTGCTGCTAGCGCAGGCGCTCGTCGCGGATACCGCCTTGCCCGGGTTCGTCAGCTATGAAAAGGCCTGCGCCGCAGCAGAACTCGCCGATGATCTGGGGCTGGCCGATGTCGGCTCGCTGGCCCGTGTGCTCATCGCCATCGGTGCGATCGGTTTCGATCTGGACCGTGCCCGTGCTGAGGCGGCAGCGGTACATGCGGACGCGATACGTGCCGGTGACGGCTTCGTCGTCGATGCCACCCAGGCGCTGATCGGCCTGGTCCATCTGCTGCGCGACGAACACCGTGACGCGATCGACCAACTCGAGCCCGCAGTATCCGGTTTGCTCCGGCGCGGCGACCGCGCCATCGGATCCTCCGCACTGTGTTGGCTCGCATTGGCGACCGCCCAATCCGGTGCGCTGCCCCGCGCGATCGAACTCGCCGAACAGGCGGTAACCACCGCGGCTCCGCTGCGCGATTTCCATCGCATCGCACTGGCCCGTGCCGCACTCGCCGAAATCCTATTGTGGGCAGGCAGATCCGAGGCTGCGGCCGCGGCGCTCGCACCACTGGACCGACTCGTCGATGGCGCCGAGACGGCGCCGTTCGTCCCCGGCTGGGAGCGGGTGCACGCCCTGCTCGCACTCGATTCCGGACGACCCACCGATGCGATGATCTGGTGTCGGCGCGAAGGCCGTTGGCAGCAGCGCCCTTCCGACGACCAACTGACACCGTGGACGCGGCTGGTGCTCGCCCGCGCCCATCGGGAATCGGGTGCCGAGTCCGAGGCTGCGGCTCTGCTCGACCAGTTGTCGGCGGCACCGCTGACCACGCTCCTGCCGTCCGTGCGCGCCGCGGTACTCGAGCAGCGGGCGTTACTCGCTCCGGATACCGAGCAGGAAATGCGAATGCACCACGAGGCCTTACGCATTCGCGACGAACATGGTCTGGTGCTCGCCTGCGCGGACAGTCTGGCGGCCTTGGCGGCGGTGGCGCTGCGGCGCTCATCCTTCGAGACCGCGGGTCTGCTGTTCGGTGCGGCCGATCGAGTTCGGGCCGACGCCGGATCGGTTGTCCGCGTGGCCATTCCCGACGAACCACAGCTGCTGGAATACCTCGAGCGCGGCCGCGCCATGTCGTTGCGGGAGGCGATCGACTTCATCACCCGCGCCCGCGGTAAACGCAACCGCCCCGATTCCGGCTGGGAAAGCCTCACACCCACAGAGCGTTCGGTGGTCGAACTCGCCGTCTCCGGTCTGACCAATCCGGAGATCGCCGCGCGCTTGTTCATCAGTCGGGGCACCGTCAAGACGCATCTGGCCCATGTCTACGCCAAGCTCGGGATTGCCAATCGCACCGAACTCGCCCGCCGCGCGCCGAGTGACTCGTCCAATCAGCTTCTGCGGTAACCGAGTCTCGGGCTCGGCGCCATCCCGTCGAGCGCAGTCGAATTGCGGTGTCGGACGGTGTGGCGAGCCACCTTTCGACGACGTTCGGCGCGCGGCCGGACCTGATAGCGAAGCAACCTATCTGGACGGGGCACTAGCCGCCTAGAAATGACAGGCGCACTTGGCGATCCGAGTTGTCGACATTGAGATCGACCAGCGCGATCGACTGCCAGGTGCCCAAGGTCAGCGCGCCGCCGATGACCGGGACGGTGGCGTAGGGCGGGATCAATGCGGGCATCACGTGCGAGCGGCCGTGCCCGCGCGAGCCGTGGGCATGCCGCCACCGATCATCGGCGGGCAGCAGATCGCGCAGTGTGGCGAGCAGGTCTTCATCGCTGCGCGCCCCGAGTTCCATAATCGCGATCCCGGCCGTGGCATGTGGCACGAAGATATGCAGCAGCCCGTCCGCACCCGCCTCGCGTGCGAACGCCGCGCACTGCGGGGTGATGTCGTACACGACCTCGGATCGTCCCGTGGTCACCTCGATCACCGTGCTCTTCATGGCTACATCGTCCTCCTCGCGCTCAGTCGGTGTCGTCCGCCCGCAGCAGCGCCGTCACCCGCACCGATGTCTCGTGCAGCCGGTTGAACACATCCAGCACCAACGCCAACTGCTCGACCGAATACCCGGCCATCGCCGCCCCGAACTCGCGTGCCATCACCTCGTAGTGCGGCGCGATCTCATCGATCCGCTCCTGGATCACGCTGATATTGACCCGCCGCCGGTCCTGCGCGTCGTGTTCGCGCCGCACATAGCCCGCTTTCAGCAGCCGGTCGATCATGCGCGTGATGGCGCCGGTGGTCAGGCCGGTACGCGCGGCCAGTTCCCCGGCGGTGGCCGGACCGCCGAGGCGGAGCAGGTTCAAGCAGCGCAGATCCGTCACATGCAGGCCGAGTCGGTCCGCGACGGCTTGGTGCATCATCACGCCGTCATTGGCGCTCTGCTGGGCCGCGATGCTCAGCGCAGTCGACAGCTCGAACAGCGGCACGTGGCAGGCGGTGATGGCCTGCAGACGACAGTGGCCGTTCGGCACGACGGTGAATGGCTGCTGGCCGCCTTTCAGAACACCGGACACCACTGGCTCATGGAATCCGTTTCGGCCAAGTTCGATTCGCGAATGGCCCCTTCGGTACTCGCGGGCTGAGGAGGTAGGAACAAATCCGCTGGACGTCGGCCGGTACGCTGGGGTGCTGTTAGCAGCTGATTGTCGATCTTGGAGGACCCTGTCGTGGCTCTCGTTGTTCAGAAGTACGGAGGATCCTCGGTAGCGACCGCCGAGCGCATCCGGCGCGTCGCTGAACGGATCGTCGAGACGAAGAAGCAGGGCCACGACGTGGTGGTCGTCTGCTCGGCCATGGGCGATACCACCGACGAGCTGCTGGATCTGGCGCAGCAGGTGGCGCCTGCGCCGCCGGCTCGGGAAATGGACATGCTGCTCACCTCGGGTGAGCGCATCTCCAATGCGCTGGTCGCCATGGCCATCCATTCGCTCGGCGCCGAGGCTCGCTCGTTCACCGGCTCGCAGGCCGGTGTGATCACCACCGGATCGCACGGTAACGCCAAGATCATCGACGTCACCCCGGGCCGGGTGCGCGCCGCGCTGGACGAAGGTCTGGTCGTGCTGGTCGCCGGTTTCCAGGGCGTCAGCCAGGACAGTCGCGATGTCACCACGCTCGGCCGCGGCGGCTCCGACACCACCGCGGTCGCACTGGCCGCGGCGCTGGAGGCCGACGTCTGCGAGATCTACACCGATGTGGACGGCGTCTTCACCGCTGACCCGCGGATCGTGCCCGACGCGCAGCAGCTCCAGCAGGTCTCCTATGAGGAGATGCTCGAGCTCGCGGCCTGCGGCGCGAAGGTACTCATGCTGCGCTGCGTGGAATACGCGCGCCGCTACAACGTTCCGGTGCATGTGCGCTCGTCCTACACCGACAAGCCCGGCACCTACGTCTATGGATCGATGGAGGACATCCCCTTGGAGCAAGCAATCCTCACGGGCGTCGCGCACGACCGCAGCGAGGCCAAGGTGACCGTGGTCGCCCTGCCGGACGAACCCGGCTATGCCGCCAAGGTATTCCGCGCGATCGCCGACGCGGAGATCAATATCGACATGGTCCTGCAGAACATTTCCAAGGTCGAGACGGGCAAGACCGATATCACCTTCACCCTGCCCAAGACCGAGGGCGCGCGTGCGGTGGAGATGCTGACCAAGCGTCAGGACGAGATCGGTTTCTCGCAGGTGCTCTACGACGACCACATCGGCAAGGTCTCCCTCGTCGGCGCGGGCATGAAGAGTCATCCGGGCGTCACCGCCACCTTCTGTGAGGCGCTGGCGAACGCGGGCGTGAATATCGACCTCATCTCCACCTCCGAGATCCGGATCTCGGTGCTGGTCAAGGACACCGAACTGGACGAGGCCGTGCAGGTGCTGCACAAGGCCTTCGATCTGGGCGGCGACGAGGTCGCCGTCGTCCACGCGGGAAC
>NZ_BAGN01000012.1 GCF_000308835.1 Nocardia vinacea NBRC 16497
TCGGGGCGACTGTGCTGGCCGGGTACCGGCTCATCAGGTAGGTCCACAGGCCCGAGCCCGCGATGGTGCCGAGCGCGACGATGTAGGCGAGGCCGAGCAGCGCGTGCCAGCCGCCGGGGGAGGTGACATCGGTCAACGCATTCAGGCCGGTCGTGGGTCCCTCGATGAATGCGGACAGCACGAACATCGGGATCGGCGGCACAACCGTCATCCACAGCGTCAAATGCAGTGGGTTGACCTCGCCGGATGCCGTGGCCAAACGCGAGCCGATATTGCCGAAGGCCCACCCGAGACCGCCCGCCAGCGTCAGCAGCACCGGCAACAGCGCCGCATGCTGTGCGCGATCGAGCCCGATCAGCACAATGCCCGCCACGGCGACGCCGATGCCGAGCAACTGCGTGACCCGCAACCGCTCCCGCAGGAATAGCGCACCGAGGACAACCGTGAACGGCGCGGAGGATTGCAGCACCAGCGAGGACAGTCCGGTCGGCATGCCCGCGCGCATCGCGCTGAACAGAAAGGCGAATTGCAGAATCCCGAACCCGATCCCATACAGCAGCAACCACCGCAGCGGCACCTTCGGCCGCGGCACGAGCACCAGCACCGGAACGGCGATCACCGCGAACCGCAGCGCAGCGAAGAAGAACGGCGGAAAGTGGTCCAGCCCCACCCGAATAGCAATGAAGTTCAGCCCCCAGAGCAGGACAACGGTAAGCCCGAGCAAGCGGTCACGATTCGTCACGTTCCTTATCGTCGGTAATGAAACCAATAAGAACAATCGAATAAATATGCACCATCGATGTAGCATTACTTAATGGTTCCCGACAGTCACAACTCCCCGGCTCCCGACGCCGCGCGACCGGTCCACAACACCGGCAAGCACGGGGCTGTCGCGGCATCGGCACCTGCGACGCCTAAGGTCGCAGCGTCGCCGCCGGTTGCAGTTCTGGCGCATGCCGTGGGTTCGCGATCGGGCGGTGCGGGAAGGCCAGCGCTCGCAGTCTCATTACCGGGTTCAGGAGCTGCGCATGCTGCGGCGTCGGTGCCTGCGATGGCCCTGGTCGCAGTGTGGCCGTCGGTGGCCGTGTCGGCAGATGCTGCGGGTGCGCGATCGGGCGGTGCGGGATTACCGGCGGTCGCAGTCTCGCTACCGGGTTCGGGAGCTGCGCATGCTGCGGCGTTGGTGCCTGCGATGGCCCTGGTCGCAGCGTGGCCGTCGGTGGCAGTGTTGGCGTATG
>NZ_BAGN01000011.1 GCF_000308835.1 Nocardia vinacea NBRC 16497
CCGCTGGTGGAGAGTGCGGATCTGGTGGTGCGTGACGGTGCGCTGTGGATGCGTTCGCTCGGCATGTTGAAGCGGGTCGATGTGGTGCTGCGCCGGGTGGACGCCGAATTCTCCGATCCGCTTGATCTGCGGCCGGATTCGCGGCTCGGGGTGGTCGGGCTGGTGGAGGTGCTGCGGCGCGGCGCGGTGACCGTGGTGAATACGATCGGCAGCGGGCTGCTGGAGAATCCTGCGCTGGCCGGATTCCTGCCGCGGATCTCGCGAGCGCTGCTCGGAGAGGAGTTGGCGCTCGAGAGTGCGCCGACGTATTGGGGTGGCAATGACAGCGAACGGTCGCATCTGATCGCGAATCTGGATCGGCTGCTCATTCGCTCCGCGGTCGACGGTGCGACGCTGTTCGGTCCGGAACTGTCCAATGCCGATCGTGCGGAACTCGCCGCTCGGATCGAGGACGGCGGCTGGCAGTGGGTCGGGCAGGAGCCCGCCCAGTTCTCGGTCGCGCCCGCGGTGCAGGGTTACGGCGGACTCGCCTCGGCACCTGTCGGTATGCGGTTGTTCTCGCTCGCCCGACGCGGCGGCTATACCGCAATGGAAGGCGGCCTCGGCCAACTACGGCAACGCCTGCAACCCGAGCGAGTAGTCATAAAGGTTGCCGCCAAAGACATTTGGGTCCGCGCTGCCCCGGCCGCCGTCGCTGCCATCAGCACCGAACCCGCCCATGAGGAACGCGAACGCCGCGCCCCGACAATCGAACCGGTCAGCTCTCCCCGCGTACTCAACGACCTGTTCTGGATGGGCCGCTATAGCGAACGCGCCGAAGCCGTTGTGCGACTGCTCATCGCAACGCACGAGTGCTATCAGGACTACCGCTACCGCCCATGGCTGCAAGGCGCCGACGCCCTACCCGCACTCATGGCCGCACTGGCTCGTACTACCGGCACATCGGCTCCACTGAATGTGCTGCCCGAAGCGGGGGCGGAGGCGAAGGTGGCTGCCGAGCCGAGTTCTGGTGCAGGAATGCCGGGTTCGAGTGCGAGTGCGCCCGGCTCCGGTACGAGCGATGCTGCCACCGAGCCGGGATCGACTGGCGCAGAGCCGCGCCCGTCGGCCGCACGGTCGCAAACGCAATCGCAGGCGGCAGGGCCCGGTCCGCGCGCACCGGCGTCGAGGCCGGTCGGATCGGAACCGCTCGCGCCGCAAACGCAGTCGCAGGCGGCGGAGAAGGGGCCGAGTGCGACGGGCGCGGCGTCGTCCGGTGAGGCCGGGGTGGAGGCGAATTCCGCTGCGCAGCGGCCATCTTCGGCTGAGTATGGTTCGACAATGGGCGGCCAGGACGCAGCAGCGGGTGAGGCCGAGTCCTCCGGTGCTCGGCCCAACACTGGTGCGCCGAATATCGGTGCGGATACAGGGTCGAAGCCGGTTGCGGCGATTACCGCGCGGCCGGCGGCGCCTGGGGTGGGGCGGGAGGGGCATGACTATTTGGTGGCGTTGACAGTTGATCGGGATATGCCGGGGTCGATGGCGTTTGCGATCAATCGGTACGGGTCGGCGGCACGGGCGGTGCGCGATCAGCTGTCGGCGGATACCTGGATGATTCTGGGTGCGGTGGATCGGGCGTTGGTGGAATATCGGTTCACCGGTGACGATCAGGAATCGGCGTTGTCGGCGGTGCATTCGCTGTCGTTGGCGGCGCTGCTTTCACTGTCCGGTATCGGTGCCGAATCGCTGGTGCGCGATACCGGTTGGTACGTCATGGATATCGGCAAGCGCATCGAACGGGGGCTGTCATTGACCGCGTTGCTCGGGGCCGCGCTGACGAGGTCCTATCCGCCGGAAGCCGAGCGGGTGGTCACCGAAACGGTGCTGAAGGCGACCGAATCGTCGGTGAGTTACCGTCGGCGGCACCGGGATTCGGTGCGGGTGTCGGCAGTGGCCGGTCTGCTGCTTTTCGATGCCGGGAATCCGCGGTCGCTGGCCTATCAGCTGGATCAGCTCGATGCCGACTTCCAGGCGCTGCCGGGTGCTTCGGGATCCTCACGCCCGCAACGACTGCTGGCCGATGCCCAGCGCATGCTGCGCCGGGTTGATCCGGCCGATCTGGATATCACCGATGCCGAGGGCCGACGTACCGAACTGGCCGAGTTGCTGGAGGGCGTGCACTTGCGGTTGCGCAAGATCTCCGAATCCTTCGAGACCACGAAACTGGCGCTGCCGGTCGGCATCCAGCCGCTGTGGGGTAGCACGAGGGTCGTTGGATGATCGCGCGCAACGCCGCCGCCCGGTGCTATCGGGTCGAGCATCGCACCACCTACAAATATTCCGACGAGGTCACCAGCTCCTATGGGCGCGTCTATCTCACGCCGCGGGAGTTTCCCGGACAGCGCCTGCTCTCACATGAGATCCATATCGATCCGACGCCATCGGACCGCTCGATCGGCACCGATGTGTACGGCAACACCACCTCGTATTTCCATGTGACCGCGCAACATACGAAACTCGTGGTCACCGGCGAATCCGTGGTCGAGGTCGATACACCCGATGCGACTGCGGTGAGTGCGACCGGCAAACCATGGGAGCAGGCCCGTCCGTCCACCACCAATGGCCCACTGGCGGTGGAATTCACCCTCGACCTGCATCCACCCGAGATCACCCCCGAGGTCACCGCATATGCCGCCGAATCCTTGACGCCCGGCAGGCCGCTGCTGGAAGCGGTGACCGAACTCAATACCCGCATCCACGACGACTTCATCTACAAATCCGGCTCGACGACGGTATCCACCAGGGTCGCCGACGTCTTCGCCGCACGCGCGGGCGTCTGCCAGGACTTCGCCAGGATCGGCGCGGCCTGCCTGCGCTCCCACGGACTGGCCTCTCACTATGTATCCGGTTACCTGGCAACCGATCCGCCGCCGGGTAAGGAGCGCCTGGTCGGCGCGGACGCGACCCACGCCTGGTCCGCGGTATGGGTCCCCGGCGATACCGCACACGACCGGACCGGTCACTGGATCGGCTTCGACCCCACCAACGACCAATTCGCCGACGAACGGTACGTGACCGTCGCTTGGGGTCGCGATTACGCTGATGTGCCCCCGCTGCGTGGCATCATCTACACCGACGCCAAGGAGAGCTCGATCACGGTATCCGTCGACGTGGCGCCGGTAGAGGTGTAGCGATATGCGCGATTTCACCTGTCCGAACTGCGGACAGCAGTTGGCGTTCGAGAATTCGGTGTGCCTGTCCTGTTCCAGCCCACTGGGTTTCAGTCTCGCCGATCGCGCGCTGGTGGTGATCGGCGATCCGCCGGGTGATGCGGCGGTGGATCGGTCGAAGGGCGTTGTCGATCGCGACCGGTTCCGGCTCTGCGACAACTTGCATGTGGCGGAATGCAATTGGTTGGTGCCGGTGCCGGGTGCCGAGGTATCGGCCGGCGCGATCGTGTCGCCCCCCTCGGGTACGTCGGAGGATGCCAGGCAGATCACGGTTTCGGCGTCGCCCGCGGATGGCAATGCGGGACCGCGACTTTGCGAATCCTGCCGCCTGACCCGTACCCGCCCCAACGATCTCGACGCCGCGGGCCTGCGGGCCTTCGCCGAGGCCGAGGCCGCCAAGCGCCGACTGCTCATGGAACTGGTCGAACTCGGTCTGCCGATCGTCGGCCGCGACCGGAACCCGCAAACCGGCCTGGCCTTCGATCTGCTCTCCAGCGCCACCGACCGGGTCGTCACCGGCCACAAGAACGGTGTGATCACCGTGGATCTGGCCGAGGCCAACGACCCGCATCGCGAACAATTGCGCATCGAGATGGATGAGCCGTACCGCACCCTGCTCGGCCATTTCCGCCACGAAATCGGCCACTACTACTACTCGGTGCTCGTCGCCGATGACGATGCCGCGCAACGCTTCCGGAACCTGTTCGGTGATCCGGACGCCGATTACCAAGCGGCACTGGACCGCCGCTACTCCGAGGGCGCACCCGCGGGCTGGGAAACCGACTACGTCTCCTCCTACGCCACCATGCACGCCGCCGAGGACTGGGCCGAAACCTTCGCGCACTACCTGCACATCCGCGACACCCTCGACACCGCCGCCGCCTTCGGCTTCGCCCCCGCCGGCGCGACCCTCGACCGTCCCCAAGTCGGCCGCGCCGGCTTCGACCGCATTATCGACCTCTGGCTTCCCCTCGCCTGGTCGCTCAATATGGTCAACCGCTCAATGGGCCACGACGACCTCTATCCCTTCGTCCTGCCCGACCCGGTGCTCGAAAAGATGCGCCTGGTGCACGACCTCTGCACCACGCCGGACTCGCGCTGACCGCGCGCACCTTGGGTGCGCGCGGTCAGCGCTGTGTGCTCAGCCGACGCCGTTGGTCGCGATCATGTGTTCCGCGATGCCTTCCGGTCCCCATTGGTTTTGTGCCAGCGCCTCGTATACACAGATGAGCAACAGAATCCGGGCGCGCTGTCCGGCCGTCAATTCGGTATCCAGATAAGATTCCTGGGCTCGCAGGCCGGTGCCGGACACCCGGCGCGGGCTGGGCTCCGACAGCAGCCAAAACAACTCCGGCCCGATCAAGGTCGAGCGTCCGCCGGTTTCGGTGAACCAGCGGGACGAGTATTCGATCATCAGCTCGATGAATGCTTCGCCGTTGCCGACCGATTCGGCGAACTGGTTCAGCGCGCCCGATCGGTCGAGGCCGCTCTGGATCACCGACGCGAGCCGGCCCGCGACCTCCCGGAATTGATCTATGCCTTGGTCTTGCCAAACGGTGATAGCCATCATTTACTCCATCGACGTGTCCGATTGTGGCTGAAGCAGTTTCGGGTCAGAATGGGTTGATCTTTGTCTGGCCGTTCGGACCGGTGGCCACGAACGTCGGGGTGATCCGCGGCGTGGCACCGGTCCTGGGCAGTGCGTTGGGCAGCATTGCTTTCGGAGCAACGAGCAGCGGATCGGTATTCTCCAGGATCGCGGGAATTCGTGTCGGCACGACACGCTCGGGCGGCGGTGCCGAGTTCCGATCCTCCTCCGCTGCCGAGTCCCAATCCTCTTCCAGCGCTGCTAGGTCCCAATCGTCCTGTTCTGCTGAAACCCAATCGTCCTGTTCCGCTGAAACCCAATCCTTCTGCGCCGCTGGGGCGTGATCCTTCTGCGCCGCTGGGGCGTGATCCTTCTGCGCCGCTGGGGCGTGATCCTGTTGCGCCGCTGGGGCGTGATCCTGTTGCGCCGCTGGGGCGTGATCCTGTTGCGGTGCTGGGGCGTGATCGTGCTGCGGTGCTGGGGCGTGATCGTCCTGCGATGCCGGGGCTTGATCCTCCTGCGGCGCTGGGACGTGATTCTCGGTGCGTGCGTGCTCGCGTCGTCGCCCGAACAGCATCAGGGTGAGATGCACCGCGAACAGCATCGTCATCGGCATGCCCGCGTACAGCGCCAAAGACACGGGGCTACCCCCGATTTCGCGCGCGTACTCGATATTTCCGGCCACCGATACCAGGGTCCAGAAGACGAATAGTGCCGTGGCGTACCACCAGCCCGAACTTCCCCTCCGGAAGGTGGCGGTGGCGATGATCGAACCGACGACCAGGCCATCGATGGCGATCGGCACATTCGCGGCGAGTGCGGGTGCCACCAGGTTTCGCACCGCGAGGTCGTGCAACGCGGCGAACGACATTTCGAATGACGTGAGTGCGACGACGCCGGTGACGATTGCCGAAGCATGCAACGGGCGTGGCCGCCATGCCCGTAGTCGGCTCACTAGGGACCGCCGATGATTTGGCGGTGCCGACTGCTCTTCGAACCGATCCGATCTCGTTGGTGTGATCGTCGCCATAGCGGGAGCGTATCGTGAATCACGCGCTATTCCGCCGAGGCGCAAGGGAAAAGCGCGTCGCGTTGCCCCTTCCACACACCGCGCGACCAACCCGCCATACCCGATGTCGGCATCGCCAGGCGCCTGCCGATCACCGGCGATCAGGCGCGCAGGCGCTCGCGGCGGAGTTGGTCGACCTCGGGGAGGTGCAGCGGTGGGAGTTCATCCACGCCGAGGACGCGGGACAGGAGCAGGTCGGCGAGTTCCGGATTGCGGGCGAGGGCGGGGCCGTGCATGTAGGTGCCGATGGTCGAGCCCTGGACCACGCCCTCGAGTCCGTCGCCGACACCGTTGCCCACGCCGCGGGTGACATGCGCGAGCCCGGTGGCGTCACCGCCGAGTTTGGTTCCACCACGGTGGTTTTCGAAGCCGGTGAGGGCGGCGGTGAGGCCGGGGAGCAGCGGGGTGGTCGTCACCTCGCCGATGGCGCGCTTGGCCTGTGGGGAGGTGGTGACATCGATGAGGCCGACGCCGTCGACGCGCTCGCCGGTGGACGTCTCGTACCAGTGGCCGAGCACCTGGATGGCAGCGCAGATGGCAAGTACCGGAGCGCCTTTCGCGGCGGCCTGCTGCAGGCCGGGATAGCGCTGCAGATGCCGGGTGGCCAGTCGCTGCGCCGAATCCTCCGCTCCGCCAAGGGTATAGATGTCGAGCGACTCGGGAACCGGGTCGGACAGGGTGATTTCGACGATCTCCGCGTCATGGCCGCGCATGCGCAGTCGTTGCCGTAGTACCAGCGCATTGCCGCCGTCTCCGTAAGTGCCCATTACATCGGGCAGTACCAGCCCGATTCGCACGGTTGACTCGCGCCCGCCCGTCACCCGGCCACCACCGCTCATTGAATCGTTACGCGATGCTGCCATCAGTCCTGCTCCTCCAGATCGCGGTTGAGATCGCGGAACGCGGTGTAGTTGGCCAGCACCTCGACCCGTCCCGCCGGACAGGATGCGATGGCGCGCAACGGATCCGGCACCGTGGTGTGTTCGACTCCGGCATAGGTCAGGCGCACCGCGAGATCGGTGGCGCGCTCACCGGCGGCCACCACCTGGACACCCTCGAAATGCTCGAACCGCACATCCCACAGCCAGGACAGATCCTCGCCGTCGGGCACCTGACCGTTCACCGCGATCACCAGACCGGCCGAATCGGGCTCGATCATCGACAGCGCCTCCTGCCAGCCCGCCGGATTCTTCGCCAGCAGCAGCCGGGCGGCGTGCTCGCCGACCTGCACCGTCCGATAGCGACCCGCGATCTCGCGCACCGTACCCGCCGCGGTCGCCGCCGCCGCCGGATCCGCGCCGAGGGCGACCGCCGCGGCGACCGCCTGCGCGGCATTGCCCTTATTGGCCCGTCCGGGCAGCGCCAATTTCAGCGGCAGCCGGACACCGTCGGGTCCGACGAGCTCATCGCCGTCCAGCCACCAATTCGGTTCGGGCCGTTCGAAATCCGTGCCGGTACTGCGCCAATGCGCGCCCTCCCAGACGATCGGCTCACCGCTGCGCGGACAACTCGTCGCATCCATCGACCAACCGCTGCCCGCCGCGACCCACACCACATTCGGGTGGTCGTAGGCAATGGAGGTCACCAACACGTCGTCGCAGTTGGCGATCACCACGGTCTGCGGATGCCGCGCCAGTCCGGCGCGCAGTTTGCGCTCGATCATGTTGATCTCGCCGACCCGATCCAGCTGATCGCGGCTGAGATTCAGCAGGACGACCACGGACGGATTCAGCGAATCGGTGACGTGCGGCAGATGCAGTTCATCCACCTCGATCGCGGCCAGCGGCGTACCGCGGTGCGCACTCAGCGCGGCCACGATGCCCGCGTCCATATTCGCGCCGTCGGCCTGCGTAGCGACCTTGCCGAGGGTGCTCAGTGCGGCGGTGGTCATCCTGGTAGTGGTCGATTTGCCATTGGTGCCGGTCACCAGCACGGTGCGCCGCCCGCGGCCCAGCTGATCCATGATCGTCTTATCGATCTGCAGGGCGATCAGCCCGCCGATCATCGACCCCTTGCCGCGGCCCGCCTTCTGCGAGGCCCACGACGCTGCCGCCGCCGCCCGCAGCGCGAGTCGCCCGCGCACCGTTATGTCTGCCACGCCGCGAGTCTATGTGTTCTGCCCGGCGGCGCATTCGCTGCGGCCCGCTCCCCCGCCTCCCCGGACCTTTTGCCGGTCGTAAGTGCGTCGAGCCTTGGTCACCGGGCCGACGCGCTGAGAACGCGACAAGTTCTGGGCGTACCCGACGGGTTACCCATGTGCTGACGAAATCAGTGCTTACGTTTGTCTAATACAGCTTGGCGTTGTAGTTTTCCGGCGAGTAGTAGCGCTCCAGCTCCTCCACCGACTCCGTCACATTGGTCTGGACCTCTTTGACGAGCCGGGCGGGACTGGGCAGGTTGTCGACCGGCCACTGCTCCGGTTCCCACAGGTGACTGCGGATGAACGCCTTGGCGCAGTGGAAGAAGATCTGCTCGATATCGACCTCGATCGCCAGGATCGGCCGATGGCCCTTGATCACCATGTCGTCGAAATACGGTGCGTCCCGAACCAGGCGCGCCCGGCCGTTGATGCGCAGCGTTTCGCGGCGGCCCGGAATCATGAACAGCAGCCCGACGTGCGGATTGCTGAGGATATTCAGGTAGCCGTCGGCCCTGCGGTTACCCGGTCGTTCCGGAATGGCGATGGTGGTGTCGTCGAGCACCTTCACGAAACCGGCCGGATCGCCCTTCGGTGAGGTATCGCAATTGCCATCGGCATCGCTGGTACTCAAAGCAATGAACGGGGTGGCCGCGATCCAGTCGCGGTCACGGGGATGCAGTGCGACGCGCTCCTTCGTCGCGGCTCGCGGCATGACCTCCCCGAGCAACTGCCGCAACTCGGCCGGATCGGTGATCTGATTGGTGCCCGTGATCTCGCCCATAGTTCGATCAAAGCACCGGCACGGCGTCGTGGACGAGCGAATTATGTTCCCACGAGGGGAGATCGATCACAGTCGTACATCGAACAGGTTGGGCTGGCCCGCGGCGTAGCGGTCGGCATCGATGCGGCGCAGTGGTTCCAGTTCGGTGGCACGGTAGAGCGTGAACTTGCGGCAGCGCTCGGCATTCGAACCCGAAACGTCGAGAATGGCATTGACCGCGTCGCGCGCGGATTCGTTGGCGCCCTCCATGGTTGCCAGATCGACATTTGTGCGCACGTAATCGCCTGCCAGAAACAGGTTTTCGAGCGCGCCGTGGGCCTCCGGTCGGCACTCCCATGACCCGGCGGTATTGATCAGCAGCGGATCCGCATTGGCATTGCGCCGCTGGGATTCCTGCCAGCTGATGCCCGGATCGAGGAACCAGGAATGCAGATCGGCATCGCGCAACAGGTCGTCGCGATCGTTCAGATGCGCCCGTAGCTGCGCCCACACTTCGCGCGCGATCTCCTCGTGCGTGCACTCCTTGGCCGGCTTGCCGTAGAGCATGCCGGGGGAGTTCCAATCGGAGATATCGACCGAAAGACAGTCCTGCACCGTGCCGTCGCCGAATCCGGTGAGTTTGCGCGTCCACAGCTGATTCTGGGTGATCGAGGTCAGCGACCACGGGGCGTCTATATAAGCGGTGTGGCCGTGTGAAATATCCATCGGCCTGCGCAGATAGAACTGGATTCCGTTCATCCAGTCGACGAAGAGGCGATCCATCGCGGCCAGTTCCGGGCGCACCTCGAGTACGTCGGGCGACCAGAGCGCGCGGGCCTGTTCGGCGGACAGCGCGACCACGAAATAGTCGGCGTCGATGCTGCGCTGTGCGCCGTTTTCATCGACGATGCGGGCCGAGGCGATCCGCCGATCCCGCACCTCGAGTCCACGTACCTCGGCCCCGAGCACGAATTGCACGCCGAGGTCGCGCAGTCGCTGCACCCATGGATCGATCCACACCGAATTGGTCGGCCCGTTCAGCACCCGGTCCAGTGCGCCGTCATTGCCGATTTCGAAGGGGTTGCCCAGGAACTGTTCGCCCATGGTGCCGATGGTGCGGACGCTGGCGACGTCCTCCTTCGCGGCGACCATGATGCTGGTCAGCGTGCGCGAGAGCAGGGCGCGGAATTCGTGGGAGCGCTGGTGGCCGCCGACGAAATCGCGCCATGAGGTGTGTTCCCACTGCCCTAACCGCCGGGCATCGCAACTGGAGTTGAATACCAGCAGGCGATCAGCGAAGTAGGCGCCTTCATCGGCGGGCATTTTCAGGGCCGTCGCGATCGCCGCGCCCATGGTTTCGCGGAATGCGTCCGGGCTGAAATTCGTGCGGGCCTTGGGGCCCAAGGGAAGTCGGAAATCATCGCCGCCACGGCGGGCGAAACGTGCCTCCGGCACGCCGATCAGATTATCCCAAACGCCATTCGAATTGCCCGCGAACGGAATTCGTCGCATGGTGTCCGGAATGTGTTGATAGAAGCCGGGGAAGAAGCGGAAGCCGTGCTCACCGGGTAGGTCCGGCCGGCCGCCCGACCCGCTGCCCGGCACCGGAATGCTGCGCGCCTTGCCCCCGAGCGCACGTCTCTCGAATACGGTGACCTGGAACCCACGCTCGGCCAATTCATGTGCCGCGGTCAATCCCGCGACCCCACCGCCGAGTACCGCGACCTGTCTGCCGCCGGGACTGCCTGCGGCAGGCACCGGTCTCAGACCACCGGCCGTCAGCGCCCCCGCCGTTGCTATCCCCGCTGCGACGGCGCCGCGAAGCATTGCTCTTCGCGATACCGTCAATCGCTGATCTATCACCGCTTGGAGATCCGGGGCATCGTTTCCGATGCGGGAGCTACCTTACGGATGAGCACCGACAAGTTTCTCGACAACGTTCAAGCCTCCGGACCCTGTTCCACGCCGAATACACTGTAAAGCGACCGCTGGCGGGTGAGCCGACCACCCCTGACGCCGCCGCCGGGCCTGGTCGGCCTCGCATTCGACCAGGTCACGAATACAGCGGGGCAGACATTACCGGGCGGTGTGACCGGGCCGAGTTGGTTTCTGGAACCGGGGTCGTACGCAAACTTCGCAGGTCAGGGCGTAGTTGTGGCGGTTTTGGCGGAAGGGGGCAGGTAAATCGCGTGCGGCTGGGCCGGGCTGTCTATCGCAGGCTGTGTTGGCGAGACGGAAATGGGCCCGCGCGATGGCTCTGGGCTGTACGAACCAGGGTTGCCTGCCGAGAAGCGGCTCCGGCGCAGTCGGAACCGGTTCCGCCGCTGTGGCAATCGCATGGCGGTTGGCTCGGGGGTCCGCTAGTCGGGGTTGCCTGCCGGCTCCGACACCGGGGTCGGGGTCGAAACCGCTCCGGATATTCGGTCTGAGCGCTACATAGCAGTCCCGATACCGCGGCCGATGCGGAATCCGGCGCCGCATCGGGCAGGGCCACCGCACGTCTGGTCACCACAACCAGCCGAGACCGTGCGAATCGCTCGTCGGCCAGCCATCCTCTCACCAGCTGCAGGGCGGCATTCACCCGATCACGCGCGGACGGCTGCGAATCATCGCGCAGCGCAGCGGCTTCGGATCAGACGACAACGTCCGGGACGGTCGGAGCCGAAGCGGGCGTCTCCACCGGGGCACGGATTGAAACTGGTTCCGGCGCTGCGGCAATCGCATGGCGGTCGGTTCAGGCCGCCGCCAATCGGGGTTGCCCGCCCGGCTCCGACACCGAGATCGGAACCGGTCTGCCGCTGTGGCAGGCGCATGGCGGTCGGTTCGGGCCGCCGCCAATCGGGGTTGCCTGCCCGGCTCCGACACCGAGATCGGAACCGGTCTGCCGCTGTGGCAGGCGCATGGCGGTCGGTTCAGGCCTCCACCAATCGGGGTTGCCTGTCGAGGGTCGGCTCCGGCACCGGGGTCGGAACCGATTCCGCCGCTGTGGCATTCGCATCGCGGTGAGCCGCCTTCGTTGCCACGAACGCACCCGCGATCACGATTGCTCCGCCGAGCA
>NZ_BAGN01000010.1 GCF_000308835.1 Nocardia vinacea NBRC 16497
GGCAGAGCCTGCCTGCAGAGCGGGCGGCGGCTGTTGAACAGCACTCGACCGCTGGGCATGGTGCCGATCCAGCGGGGTCGGCCGGTGGGCCGGATTCTGCGGTCGGACAGAGCGCTGCGGCAGCACAGACCCCATTGGGAGCAGAAGCTTCGGCCGCGCGCCGGCATGCTGCCGAGCAGGGTGCAGCCACAGGTCAAGCCGATGCGGGAGCCGGATTCGCTTTCGTGCCGGATGATTCGACGGCCGAGCGCGGCGAGACGCAGGCGGGTGCCGATCGCACGGCTATCGATCGGGGTTCGAGCACTGAACAGGCCGGAGCGGCAGAGCCGGCCGGAGTCGACGCCTCGGTCGGCCCGAGCGGAGCACCCGTCGATGCGACGTCTGCGGGACGAGCACACTCTGATGCTTCGTCGGGTGCCGGCGTCGACCCGACCGATGCCGCACGTAACGAGGCTTTCGCGTCTTCAGGCGTCGAATCTGCGGATCGAGCCACCGCACCCGGTCGAGGTGCGGCCGACCAGGCGGGCGGCGCGGGTTCGCAGGCTGCCGCCGGATTGCTGGAATCCGAAGGGACGCAGGAGGTCTCCGAGACGACTGCGCCGCGAGAGCACGACTACGCCGGGGCCGCAGGGGCTGGCGAGGGTCCAGTGCCGTCTAATTCGGAAGTCGCGCAGTCGTTTTCGGCTCGGCAGCCCGACCAGGCTGCCGCAGATCAGGCGACGTCCATGGCCGGTGCGGCGCAAGCGCGCGAGCAGACCGGTGGCGCAGGCGCGAGTCCTGCAGCGCACCACGACGCTGCGGTGCAACGGTCGGAGCGAGGTGTCTCGGATCCGACCGGAGCTGGTGCGGCGGCGCAAGTGAGTGAGTCGACGACCGGGGCGGGCTCGGCTTCTGCTCCCACGCGGTCGGGTGGTGCGGCGCCGCAGGGCGGCGCGCAAGCTGCTGCTGTGCAGCAGGAGAGCGCACAAGGTGCCGCGCAGGATAGCGGTGGGCAGGGTCTCGCGGACCAGGCCGGTGCGCAGGCCGGGGGGCAGGGGGATGCGGATCTGTTGCGGGCGGTGGAGGGGGCGTGGGGGGAGATCCGGGCGAAGGTTCGGGAGTTCGGGCCTACGGTGCAGGCGTTGTTGTCGGGGGCGTCGGTGGCGCGGATCGAGGGGGAGGTGATCGTATTCGCGCATCAGCATGCGCCGTTGGCGCAGCGGTTGTCGGATCCGCGGAATGTGGAGGCGGTGCGGTCGGCGGTGCGGGCGGTGCTCGGCAGCGATCATCCGGTGCGCTGGGAGGCGGGTGGGGCCGCGCCTCGGCCCGCGGCTGCCGCGCCGAAGGCGAGTCGGGGGCGAGGTCAGGCTGGGCAGCAGGCCACTAATGCGCCGGGACGTGAATCCGGCAACCCGGCTGGACGCGCTTCGGATGCACCTGCACCGCCGCGGTTCTCTCGGCCGAGTCAGGCCAGGGCGGCGGCCTCCGATCCGGCGGCGGGTCCTGGTCAGCGGCCCGCACCGAATGGTGACGCACGGTCGTTCCGCGGCGACGACGATATTCCGCCGCCCGACTTCCCGGATCTACCGGATGACCCGGGTCCGATGGATTACGCGCCGATCGATGGCGTCCCGCCGCCCTCCACGCCGGAGGAGGAACAGGAGATGCTCGCCGAATCGCAGACTCCGGTGGCGCCGGGGGACCGGCGCGACCCGGATGAGGTGGCCTTGGAGTTGCTCAAAAGTGAGCTCGGTGCCACACGGCTGGATGGTTGACAACCCTCGTTCACACGACGTTAAGTTAACCGGAGTTCGCACACCACGGTAGTATGAACGGGTGGCCGCGAGCCGCGGTGTGGCGAAGTTCTATGGTATGCGGAGGCATGCGGGTATCAAGAACTCGTCATCGCCGCTGCTTGTCGACTTTTGTACAGCGTCAGGACGGTCGGTCTCCGGACCGATCGGCGAGGTCACTCGCATGGACGGACGAATGTTCGGCCGCCGCACCCTTAAGGAAGGAACACTCCGATATGACCACAGAGGCCTACATTTACGAGGCCATCCGCACCCCGCGCGGACGCGGCAAGAAGAACGGTTCGCTGCACTCGGTCAAGCCGATCGACCTGACTGTTGGTCTGATCCAGGAGCTGCGCGGCCGTTTCCCGAACCTCGACGAGGACCGGATCTCCGACCTGATCCTGGGCGTCGTCGCGCCGGTGGGTGACCAGGGCGCCGATATCGCCCGCACCGCCGTGACCGTGGCCGGCCTGCCCGACACCGTCGGCGGCTTCCAGCTCAACCGCTTCTGCGCCTCCGGCCTCGAGGCCGTCAACCTGGCCGCGCAGAAGGTCCGCTCCGGCTTCGACGACCTGGTCCTCGCCGGTGGCGTCGAGTCCATGTCCCGCGTGCCGATGGGCTCCGACGGTGGCGCCTGGGCGCTGGACCCGGCCACCAACTACGACACCTACTTCGTGCCGCAGGGTGTCTCCGCCGACCTGATCGCCACCATCGAGGGCTTCTCCCGCGACGATGTGGACGCCTACGCCGTGCGCTCGCAGGAGCTCGCCGCCAAGGCCACCACCGGCGGCTACTTCGCCAAGTCGATCGTTCCGGTCAAGGACCAGAACGGCCTCGTCGTCCTCGACAACGACGAGCACATGCGTCCCGGCACCACCGCCGAGGATCTGGCCAAGCTGAACCCGTCCTTCGCCGTGGTCGGCGAGATGGGTGGCTTCGACGCCGTGGCGCTGCAGAAGTACCACTTCGTCGAGAAGATCAACCACGTCCACCACGGTGGCAACAGCTCGGGCATCGTCGACGGTGCCGCGCTGGTGCTGATCGGTTCGGAAGAGGCGGGCAAGGCCTCCGGCCTGACCCCGCGTGCGCGCGTCGTCGCGACCGCCACCAGCGGTGCCGACTCCACCATCATGCTGACCGGTCCGACTCCGGCCGCCAAGAAGGTGCTGGCCAAGGCGGGTCTGACCCTCGATGACATCGACCTGGTCGAGATCAACGAGGCCTTCGCCTCGGTGGTGCTGAAGTTCCAGAAGGATCTGCAGATCCCGGACGAGAAGCTGAACGTCAACGGCGGCGCGATCGCGATGGGCCACCCGCTCGGCGCCACCGGCGCGATGATCACCGGCACCATGGTCGACGAGCTGGAGCGCCGCAACGGCCGCTACGCGCTGATCACCCTCTGCATCGGTGGCGGCATGGGCGTCGCCACGATCATCGAGCGCGTCTAACCCCAACCGACAGCTGAGAATTCACGGCGGCGTTCGCGCAGGCCCGGAGGCGGGAGCTTGCGTAACCACGTAGGGACCGCGAACGCCGCCAATTAGACACAGGAGACACAGAGCTGTGAGTGAGACCAACATGATCGGTTGGGAGCAGGATTCGGACGGCATCGTCGTTTTGACGATGGACGACCCGAACCAGGGCGCCAACACGATGAACGAGCTGTACAAGACGTCGATGACCGCGACCGTCGACCGGCTCGAGGCCGAGAAGGACAGCATCACCGGCGTGGTGCTGACCTCGGCGAAGAAGACCTTCTTCGCGGGCGGCGACCTGAAGAACATGATGAAGGTCGGACCGGAAGACGGCCAGGCCCTCATGGAGGAGCTCGGCACCATCAAGTCGGCGCTGCGTCGGCTGGAGACCCTGGGCAAGCCGGTCGTCTCGGCGATCAACGGCGCCGCACTCGGCGGTGGCCTGGAGATCACCCTGGCGACCCACTACCGGATCGCCGCGGATGTGCCGGGCGTGCAGCTCGGCCTGCCCGAGGCGACCCTGGGCCTGCTGCCCGCCGGTGGCGGTGTCATCCGCACCGTGCGCATGTTCGGCCTGCAGGGCGCGCTGATGCAGTTCCTGTTGCAGGGCAACAAGTACCGCCCCGGCAAGGCCAAGGAGATCGGCCTGATCAATGAGGTCGTCGGCTCGGTCGAGGAGCTGGTGCCCGCCGCCAAGGCGTGGATCAAGGCCAACCCCGAGGGTGGCGTGCAGCCCTGGGACAAGAAGGGCTTCAAGATTCCGGGCGGCACCCCGTCCAGCCCGGCCTTCGCCGCCAACCTCCCGGCCTTCCCGGCCAACCTGCGCAAGCAGCTCAAGGGCACCAACATGCCCGCGCCGCGCGCCATCATGTCGGCCGCGGTCGAGGGTTCGCAGGTCGATATCGACAACGCGTCGCTGATCGAATCGCGCTACTTCGTCTCGCTGCTGACCGGCCCGGTCGCGAAGAACATGATCCAGGCGTTCTTCTTCGACCTGCAGTCGATCAACAACGGCGGCTCGCGGCCCAAGGATGTCCCGAAGAAGGAGATCCGCAAGGTCGGCGTGCTCGGTGCGGGCATGATGGGCGCGGGCATCGCCTACGTCTCGGCCAAGGCGGGCTACGAGGTCGTGCTGAAGGACGTCACCATCGAGGCGGCCGAGCGCGGCAAGAACTACTCCGAGAAGATCGAGGCCAAGGCCCTTTCCCGCGGCAAGACCACCGAGGAGAAGTCCAAGGCGCTGCTGGACCGGATCAAGCCGTCCGCGGATGCGGCCGACTTCGCCGGTGTCGACTTCGTCATCGAGGCCGTCTTCGAGAACACCGAGCTCAAGCACAAGGTGTTCCAGGAGATCGAGGACATCGTCACCCCGGACGCGCTGCTGGGCTCGAACACCTCCACCCTGCCGATCACCGGTCTGGCGACCGGTGTGAAGCGCCAGGAGGACTTCATCGGCATCCACTTCTTCTCGCCGGTCGACAAGATGCCGCTGGTGGAGATCATCAAGGGTGAGAAGACCTCCGACGAGGCGCTGGCCCGGGTGTTCGACTACACCCTCGCGATCAAGAAGACCCCGATCGTCGTCAACGACAGCCGCGGCTTCTTCACCTCGCGCGTGATCGGCACCTTCGTCAACGAGGCGATCGCCATGCTCAACGAGGGCATCGAGCCCGCGACCATCGAGCAGGCCGGTCTGCAGGCGGGCTACCCGGCCGCGCCGCTGCAGCTGTCGGACGAACTGAACCTGACGCTGATGCAGAAGATCGCCAAGGAGACCCTCGAGGCCGCCGAGAAGGGTGACAACACCCTGGGTGTGAAGCGGCACCCGGCGCAGGATGTCATCGACTACCTGGTCGAGCAGGGTCGCCCGGGTCGCCTGGGCAAGGCCGGTTTCTACGAGTACGACGAGGACGGCAAGCGTCTCGGCCTGTGGTCGGGTCTGCGCGAGCACTTCAAGACCACCGCCGGTTTCGGTGTGCCGCTGCAGGATCTGATCGACCGCATGCTGTTCATCGAGGCGATCGAGACCCAGAAGTGCTTCGACGAGGGTGTGCTCATCACCACCGCCGACGCCAACATCGGCTCGATCTTCGGCATCGGCTTCCCGGCGTGGACCGGTGGTGTGCACCAGTACATCGTCGGTTACCCGGGTGGCCAGGCGGCCTTCGTCGAGCGCGCGGACTACCTCGCCAAGACCTACGGCGAGCGCTTCGAGGTTCCGGCCTCGCTGCGCAAGTAGTCACGCGGTAACTCGCAACAGGGCGTAGCGACTGCTTGCGCGTCGCTCTAAAGGTCAGCCCGCCACCGCATTTCGCGGTGGCGGGCTTTCGCCGTTTCGGCGTCGATTTCGGATGTTGTCAACCTGGGCGATCGCTCTCGTCGATACGGTGGCTGATTGTGGTCAGACATGGACAGTCCCTGCTCGTAGCGGTCGCAGCGCTCGCGTGTGCTGTTGCCCCGGTGGCCGGGGCCGCACCCCAGCCTGCCGCGCCCGCGCCTGGCAAGCCCGTCGCACTTGATGCCGCTGCGGTGCGCTTACTCGGCGAACAGATCATTCCGTTCGACATGGACTTTCAGGGCACCGCTGTCGGCGGCCTGTCCGGTATCGATTTTCAGCCGAGCACCGGCGAATACGTGCTGATCAGCGACGACAGGTCCGAGCGTGATCCGGCGCGTTTCTATACCGCGCGATTCGGCGTGGACGAGGGCGGCGTCGGTCCGGTGATGTTCACCGGGACCCGCCCGCTGCGTACTCCGGACGGCTCGCTGTACGCGCCGAAGTCCTTGGATCCAGAGGAGATTCGGGTCGACCCGTGGACCGGTGACTACTTCTGGACGCAGGAGGGGGAGCGCACCGATGCCGTGTTCGCCGACCCCTCGGTCCGGATCACCCACCCGGATGGCACTTTCGTCGCCGAACTCCCGATTCCGGAGAACGAGCGGATGCGCCCGACCGCCGGCCCGCGCCAGAATCTCGCGCTCGAGGGTGCGACCTTCGCGGCGGGGGGCGCCCTGTTCGTGACCTCCGTCGAGGGCCCGCTGCTGCAGGACGGTCCCGTCGCAACGGCGAAAACCGGTGCCACTTCACGGATTACGGTGCAGGCGCGCTTCGGCCCGCTGCTCGCTCAGTACGCCTACCCGATGGAGCCGGTCTTCATGGAGTCGAGTCCGGAGCCGGGGCAGGGCATGAACGGCATTGCCTCGATCCTGTCCGCCGACTCGCTCGATCCCACGAAATTCCTTGTCCTGGAACGCTCTTACGTGCTCGGCGTCGGCAATAAGATCCGGATCTACGAGGCCGATACCAATGGCGCGACCAATATCCTCGATGCTCCGCTCGGCACCGCCCGGCCGGTCGCCAAGCGCTTGTTGGTCGACCTCGCCGACCTCGGGCTCGACCCCATCGACAATATCGAGGGCATGACCTGGGGTCCGCGCCTGCCGTCGGGCGAACGCACCCTGATCCTGGTCAGCGACAACAACTTTTCGGATAAGCAGGTCACTCAGATCGTGGCACTGGCGGTCCAGTAGTAGCGCGTGTGCGGTCGGCCCCCGCATTTCGTGGCGGCCGGCTTGTAGTTCAGCTGGGACGTAGGTCCTCCGCGGCCTGGTAGTACGCGTCGGCGGCGCGGGTGAAGTAGTCGAAGAGCACCTCGCGCTGTTCGGCGGAATAGCCGCCGAGGATTTCGCCGATGGCGCGGCGGGCGGGGGCCAGTATTTCGTCGAGATCGGCTGGCTTGTCGATCAATTCGACGATGACCTTGCGGCGGTCGCCGGGGACCGGGACGCGCCGCACATAGCCCGCGTCTTCCAGGCGATCGATGAGGCGGGTGGTCGGGCCGGTGGTCAGTCCGCTGCGCGCGCCTAGTTCGCCGGGCGTCATGGCGCCGTTGAGTTCCAGGATGTTCAGGGCGTAGAGGTCCGTCGCGCCCAGGTCTACCGCGCGCGCACCGGCCTGTCCGTGCAGCATGACCGCGCTCAGGTAGCGGCGGTAGACCTCGCTCGCGTCCGGGCGCATGGCAGGTGTTGACACGGATACCTCCATCTTCTAATCTCTTCTTCAACGAAGAGACTTCTTCAACGAAGAAAGCTCTTTCAAGAAGAAATCTAGCATGGAGGGCGAAATGAATGCAGCATCGCGTAGCGATTCGATGAAGGGCGGCGGTCGGGCGACGGGTGGACGCGGCAATGACACCCAGGCGATCGAAGCCGTACTCGCGGAATTGGTCGACGCATGGGGCCGCGGCGATGCCGACGCCTACGGCACCGTCTTCACCGAAGACGCCACCTACACAAGCTTTCTCGGCACCCTCTACCGCGGCCGCGCCGATATCGTCGCCTCGCATCGCGCCCTGTTCGGCAGCGTCCTGAAGGGCACCCGGCTGGCCGACGACATCGTCGACATCCGCTTCTACGGCCCGGATACCGCCGTGGTCAACAGCCACGGCGACACCTACAAGGGCAAGCCCAAGCAGCTCACCAAGACCCAGACCTACACCATGGTCCGTCGCGACGGGCGCTGGCTGATCGCCGCCTTCCAGAACACCAAGCGCAACAAGCTCATGGAGCGCATCACCTACCTGTCCAGCCCCGCCGCCCGCCCCGCCGCCGAGCGCTGAACTCCCACTGCCCCAAAAGGATTCGCCATGAATGCCCCCGCACCCCGCAATCGCCGCCGCATCGTCTCCCGCGTCCTGGCCGCCTCCGCCATCACCCTCGGTGTCGCCGCGGGCGGCGGGTACCTCTGGCTGGACCAGACCTCGGACGTGCACAACCTCGGCACGCCCGTTTGCACCACGGTAACCACGCCCGCGCCGCAGTCCGCCCGGGAAATCTGTGATCTGCTCGACCAACTCACCGACGCCTGGGGTCGCGGCGATGCCGCCGCCTACGGTGCCCTGTTCACCGAGGACGCCACCTACACCAGCTTCGTCGGCACCTATTACCAGGGGCGCGCCGATATCGTCGAGGGCCACCGCGCCCTGTTCAAGGGCTTCAAGAAGGGCACCGAACTCACCGATTCGATTCTCGGCATCCGTTTCTACGGCCCGGATACCGGCGTCGTCACCAGTCGCGGCGATACCTACAAGGGCGACCCGAAGCAGCCCGGGGAGCTGTCGAAAACGCAGACCTACACCATGGTTCGCCAAGACGGTCGCTGGTTGATCGCCGCGTTCCAGAACACGCAGCGCAAGAACGTCATGGAGCGGATCTCGTTTCTCTACGATCCGGCGACCAGGCCCGCCGCCGAGCGCTGAGGCGGTCGCAGCCACGCTGTTTCGAAAGCCACCCACTCGGGTTGATACCGCGCTACGTTGGAGTATGCGTGACATATCGGGCATCGCGAGATCTTTTCGCGATGTCCGATGTCCGTGTGTTTCTAGGTCGCCGGTGACGCCGATTCGATGTGAATTCGAGGTGGTCACATGAATCCACAGATGCGTTCGGGCAAGGCAAACGCCGAATCGACTCCGGCCGAATCGGACACGCAGCGGCATGCGCCCATCGATATCGTCGACGAACTGGAGGCGATGGGCCTGTCGGATGCGGTCGAGATCGGCCGGGGCGGGTTCGGGGTGGTGTACCGCTGCGTCCAGTACCCATTGGACCGGGTGGTCGCGGTCAAGGTGCTCTCCTCGGAGATCGATGCCGAGAGCCGGGAACGGTTCCTGCGCGAGGAGCAGGCGATGGGCCGGCTGTCCGGCCATCCGAATATCGTCGACATCCTGCAGGTCGATGTCACCCCGACCGGTCAGCCGTTCATCGTGATGCCCTTCTGTACCCGGGGCTCGCTCGAACAGGTCATTCGGGACCAGGGTCCGCTGACCTGGGCGGATTCACTGCGGGCCGGGGTCAAGCTGGCGGGCGCGATCGAGAGCGCGCATCGGGCCCAGATTCTGCATCGGGACGTCAAACCGGCGAATGTCCTGCTCAGCGCGTACGGCGAACCGCAACTGACGGATTTCGGAATCGCCCGGATTCCGGGCGGTTTCCGCACTTCCAGCAGGTTGATCACGGGCTCACCCGCCTTCACCGCGCCCGAGGTGCTCAAGGGCGACGAGCCGACCGTGCGCTCCGATGTATACGGACTCGGCTCGACGCTGTTCGCCCTGCTGACCGGGCATGCCGCCTTCGAACGGCAATCGGGGGAGAAGGTGGTCGCACAATTCCTGCGGATCACCACCCAGCCGGTGCCGGATCTGCACGGCCACGACATTCCCGACGATGTCGCCGATGCCATCCAGCATGCGATGGACACCGATCCGGGTAACCGGCCCGCGTCGGCCTTCGAGTTCGGCGAGCTCCTGCGCACGGTGCAGCGCGAGCACGATCAGATGCCCGATGAGATGGCGCTGCTGGATACCTCGGTGGTGGCGCCGGATGAGACGGAACACCCGAACGCGGCCGAGGTGACCGTGACGCGACCGGCGGTGACCGCACGCCGCAGTTGGCCGTTGACCTTGCGTCCCGCGGTCTCCCAGCATCCGGTCGACTCGACCTCGGTCGCGCCGACACTGCCCCCGACGGCGACGACGAAATTCCGCCCGCCGACCCCAGCCCGCGAGCCGGTGCCGCGCCCGCGTCTGCTGGACACGCTGCGCGCGGGTGGCCGTCGCAGACTCGCGGTCATCCACGCACCGGCCGGATTCGGCAAGAGCACGGTGGCCGCGCAGTGGCGCAATGAGCTGACCGATGGCGGGGTCCCGGTGGCCTGGCTCGGCGTCGACCAGGACGACGATAACGAGATCTGGTTCCTGGCCCACCTCATCCAGGCGATCCGCCGGGTTCGTCCGGATATCGGCGAGGGCTTGGAGCAGGTGCTCGAGGAACGGCCCGCCGACGCGGTCGCCTATGTCATCTCCACGCTGATCGATGAGATCCACGCCGGCGGGACCACCGTCGTGGTGATCGTGGACGACTGGCACCGGGTCGGCGATGCGGGTGCGCGGCGGGCGATGGATGCGTTGCTGGACAACGGATGTCACCACTTGCGCTTCGTGGTGACCAGTCGGGAGCAGTCGGGCCTGCCGACCAGTCGGATGCGGGTGCACGACGAATTGGTCGAAATAGGCTCCTCGGCGTTGCGCCTGACCAACGCAGAGACCAAGGAAATCCTGGTGCAGCGCAACGGATTCGCACTCACCGATAATCAGATCGAGGAGATCCACACGGCCACCGACGGCTGGCCCGCCGCGATCCAACTGGTGAGTTTGTCGTTGCGTGGCAATGTCGATCCGGATCGATTGATCGCGAATCTGGCCGAGGGCAGTCACGGCATCCGCGAGTATCTCGCCGAGAACGTCCTGGATGCCCTGGAACCCAAGATGCTCGACTTCCTGACCTCGATCTCGATCACCGAGCGGGTCAGTGGTTCGCTGGCCTCGGCGCTTTCGGAGGAGCCGGACGGCGAAGCGATGCTCGAGCAGGCCGAACAGCGCGAGTTGTTCGTCCGGCGCATTGCCCACGATCCCGAGTGGTTCCGGATGCAGCCGCTGTTCGCCGAACATCTGCGGGCGCGCTTGGAGCGGGCCGATCCGAGCAAGGTGAAGGCATTGCATCGCAAGGCATCTCGCTGGTATGCCGAACATAATTTGCTGCGCAAGTCGGTCGATCACGCGCTCGCGGCGACGGATCTGAAGATGGCGCTGGATCTGCTCGAGAGCGGCGGCATGGACCTCATCGATAAGTCCCGCGTCGCGACGCTGCTCGGGACGGTATCGAAACTGCCGGTACAGCAGGTGGCATCCCGATCCAAACTGCTGATGGCCGTGGCCAGGGCGAATGTGAATCTGCAGCAGCCCGCCGCGGCGCGCGCGGCCTTGGGCCGCTTGTCCAACGTGCTGGCGCGTGGGTCGTCCACCGATGACGATGCGGACCGGCAGCGCTGCCAGGCCGCGGTGCTCGCGGCCTCGGACCAGATCGCGCGCGACCACACCGAAGGCGTGCTCGACCGGGTGGCCGAATGTCTGGAGAAGCCCGATGAACTGCCCGCCTGGACCGTATCGACCGCCGCCAATCTGACCTCCTTCGTGCGCTTGTGCGAATTCGACTTCGACGGTGCGCAGGAAATCCAGGAATGGGCGGCGCCGTATCACGTCCGATCCAAGGATCCGCTCGGCCTGGTTTTCGGACTCTGCGGCAAGGGGGCGGCGGCCTATGAACAGCTCGATATCGCGACTGCCACAAGCTGTTTCCAGCAGGCTTGGGAAGTCGCGCGGGAGAAGTCGGGGCCGCGCTCCGATGCGGTGCGGGTGGCCGCGGCGCTGCTCGGGGAAATGAGTTACCGCCGGGGCGATCTGGATACCGCCGATCGGCTGCTCGACGACAGTCATCAGCTGGTCACCCGGGTCGGGCCGGTGGACTTCCTGATCTCCACCTTCGTGGTCGGTGCCAGGGTCAAGGCCGCGCTCGGCGATCTGTACACCGCCACGGCTCGGCTGGACGAGGGCGATCGAATCGCGGCCGATAACAGGCTGATTCGGCTCGCCGCGCATATCCGCGCCGAGCGGCTGCGCCTGGGGCTGCTGACCGATACCGCGGCCCGGCGGGTCGCCGACGCCGCGACCGGATATGAATCGGATATCTCCGGAACCATCCACCAGGCCCATCGGATGACGGGCGCGGCGGCGCTGGCCGCCGAGGCGGAGGAGATCGCCGCGATCCGCGCGCTGCTGTCCGAACGTCAGCTGCGCGCCGACGATCGCGCGGTGCGCCGGGCCCGCGCGCTCCACGCGCGCATGGTCGAACAGCACCGTCCTCGAGCGGAATTGGATACCGTACTGCTGCTGGCCGAATGTCTGGCCGCCTCCGGCTGGGTCGGCGAGGCCACCGGACTGCTGCTGCCTGCGGCGGCCACCTGCGCCGAACATGGTTGGACCATGCCGCTTTTGGATGCGGGCCCCGGTGTGCTCGGCATCCTGCGCGTGCTGCGCACCGAAGTGCGTGCGACACCGGGACAATCCGGCGAAACGACGCTGCCCGCCCTATTCCTGGATGAACTCCTGGGCTAGGACGGGCAGTTTCGGTCGTTGACTACGGCTGCCACCACGGGCGCAGCGGCAGACCCGATTCGCCGTTCAGGCCCAGCTTGACGCCGAGCACCTGGTGCAGCTGAACCACATTGCGCTGGAAGCCGAGTCGGCAACCGGCCATGTACAGACCCCACACCTTCGCGGTGCCCTCGCCGACCTCCTCGACGCAGGCATCCCAGTTGGCGACCAGATTCTTACACCATTCGTGCAGGGTGAGCGCGTAGTGCTCGCGCAGGTTCTCCTCGTGGATCACCTCGAGGCCGATGTTCTGGATCTCGGAGATGATCCGGCCGGAGCCGATCAGTTCGCCGTCCGGGAAGACGTAGCGGTCGATGAAGTCACCGGCCTTGGTGGTCCGGGTGTTGTCCGGCCTGGTGATGCAGTGGTTCAGGAACAGGCCGCCGTCGCGCAGCTTGCTCTTGATGTAATCGAAGTAGAACGGGTAGTTGTGCACCCCGATGTGCTCGGTCAGGCCGATCGAGGAGACGGCGTCGAAGCCGGCCTCCGGGATATCGCGGTAATCGGAATGCCGCACCTCGGCGAGGTCGGACAGACCCTGTTCGGCGATCTTCTGCTGTGCCCATTCCGCCTGTTCCGCGGATAGTGTCGCGCCGATGACCTTGACGCCGCGCTTGGCCGCGTAGCGCACCATGCCGCCCCAGCCGCAGCCGATATCGAGCAGCCGGTCGCCCTCCTTCAGCCGCAGCTTGTCGAAGACCAGTCGGTACTTGTTCTCCTGGGCCTGCTCCAGCGTCCAGTTCTCGTCCCCGTAGGTCGCGCAGGTGTAGGTCATCGAGGGGCCGAGGACGTATTCGTAGAAGGTGTTGGAGACGTCGTAGTGGTGGTGGATGGCCTCGGCATCGCGAGTCTTGGAGTGCCGCAGGCCCTCCAGCGCGATCCGGCGCCAGCGCGGCAGTGTCTCCTGGGGCGGCGGCGCGATCGGCTTGAGCCGCTCCCACCCGAGCGAGCGGGCGATGGTGACCAGCGCGAGTGCCGACGGACGACGGAACTTCAGCCCGTCCATCGCACGGAGAATGTCGTACGGGTCGCCGGGGTGCACGCCGGTGGCGGTCATATCGCCGGAGATGTAGGCGCGGGCCATGCCGAGATCACCCGGGGCGGTGGCCAGGTAGTTGATCCCGCGTGGGGACTTGATCTCCAGGGTGTATTCCGAATCCTCCGGCCCGGTCGTACTGCCGTCGTAGGCGGTCAGCCGAATCGGAACCTCGCCGTCGATCAGTGTCTCGAAGATCTCGGCAATGCTGAGTTTTGTCCCGAGGTCCGCGAAGACATCGGAACGGTCCTTGAATGTAGTCATTTGCGTTGCACCGCCTTCGAATACAAATCCAGCAGTCGCTGGTCCGGGTCGTAGCGCTTCTTCAATTCGGTGTAGGTCTCGCCGCCGTACAGGGCCGCGAATTCATCCTTGCCGTAATACGAATCCGAGTACAGGGATTTGTGCCCGTCGAACTCGGTGACGGTCTGCTCGATCGCGCGGTTGGCCTTACCCTCCTGCTGACCTGCGACGGTCGGCACCGCGGACCAGAATCCGACATTGACGTAGGTACGGTTCGGTTGCAGCGGATACAACGGCCATGGACGCCCCGTCGCCGATGCGTCGTTTCCGCGCAGTCGCAGCGGGCACAGCCAGATCGGTTCGATCGGAATTTCGCGCAGGAACCATTCGACGAAATCCGCGGTCCGCTCGACCGGAACCTCGATGTCCTGCACCACACGCTCGCGTGGCGGATTGCCCTGGCGGGCCTCCAGTTTGTCGCCGATATTGTACTTGTGATCGAGTGCGATGAGCTTCCAATAGAAGCTGCTGCGCCGGTAGCGCTTCGGCCATAACCGGCGGATCTTCGGGTTCTGGGTGCCGAAAGCGCGCGAACACCAGAACCAGTCGGTGTCCCAGCGCCAGAGATAGTCGTGGATGCTCAGCCGGTCGCGTTTGGGCCGTTCGGAGTCGTGCTGGATGGACCGGTAGTAGATGTCCATGCCGGTGTAGTCGCTGACCGGGCCGGGCTCGTCGGTCTGTCGGCCGAGTGTCAGATAGCTCTCGTCGGCAGTGAAGACCACGCCGTCGAGGTAGTCGACGCGTTCGCCGTCGTAGGTCTTGTCCGTGACGATCCGGGCGAGGGTGGACTCCAGCTCACGCAGGTCGTGGAAGCGGACGTGCCGCAGCGCCACATAGGGCTGGACGGTCTCCAGTTCGATCTTCAGGCGGACCGAGTAGCCGAGGGTGCCGTAGGAGTTCGGGAACCCATGGAACAGGTCCGCGTGCTCGCCATCCGGTGTCGCGGTGATGATCTCGCCCGCCCCGGTCAGCACGTCCATCTCCAGCACCGACTCGTGCGGCAGGCCGCTGCGGAACGAGGTGGATTCGATGCCGAGGCCGGTGACCGCGCCGCCGAGGGTGATCGTCTTGAGCTGCGGCACCACCAGCGGGGCGAGCCCGTAGGGCAATGTCGCGGCGACCAGATCCTCGTAGGTGGTCATCCCGGCGACATCGGCGGTCTTTGCTTCCGCGTCCACCGCGATGACCTTGGCGAGGCCGGAAACATCCAAGCCGGGTGCGGTGTTCTGGGCCCTGGCCCGGAACAGATTCGAGGTCTTCTTCGCCAGTCGCACGTTGGCGTTCGCGGGTATCGCGCGATAACTGGCCAACAGCCGCTCCACACCCGCTCGATGCGCGGCGAACCCTGATTCGTGTGCGGCCGATGCGTGTCCGGCCTTCCCCAACAGACTCACTGCCACTCCTCGACGCTAGTACGCACCGGTAACACAAGCCACTGCGAGGTCACCGACGAGGGATAAATGTCACGCATCTGTTGCATCGGGAATACCCAGGACTCGCCGTGTCAGTCCGGCGGTGATCCGGGCGGTTTCGAACACCCGCTTCGCACGACATATTGCATGGATCCCCTCCGGCGCAATCTGATCGAGAAGCCTAACAGTGCAGACCGGTCGGCGCGCGGTGATCAACAGGACGGACCTGGTCGTCGCGCAGTTGTGGGGACAGGGCAGGATAGGGGCAAATCACTGCCCGGACAAGGAGCTCATCGTGGGACAGGTCAGCGCCAGCAGTTCGATCGCCGTCGCGGCGGATCCGCAGCGCGTACTCGAGGCCATCGCGGATTACGAGAAGGTACGTCCGCGCATCCTCTCCGCGCACTACCGCGACTACAAGGTGGTCGAGGGTGGTCAGGGCGCGGGCACCGTCGCCGAATGGACCCTGCAGGCCACCGAGAAGCGGTCCCGCAATATCCACGCGGTCGTGTCGGTCTCGGATTCCATTGTGACCGAACGTGATTCGAATTCGACGCTGGTGAACACCTGGACGGTGACGCCGGATGGTACGGGTTCGCAGGTCACGCTGCGCACGTCGTGGAAGGGTGCGGGCGGTGTCGCGGGGATCTTCGAGGGGATCTTCGCGCCGTTGGGGCTGAAGAAGATACAGGCCGAGGTGCTCGCGAACCTGCAGCGCGAACTCTCCTGAGATAGCAAGGAAAGGCCCGACACGCGTCGGGCCTTTCTTCTTATCCGGCCGCGATATCGAAGAGATTGCCCTCCGGATCGGCCAGCGTTGCCCATTGCGTGCCGTATTCGTCGAAATCGCCGATGTGTTTGGCGCCGAGGCCGATTGCGCGATCGATCTGATCGCGCCAGTCCGCGGCCTGCAGATCCAGGTGGATCACATTCTTGCCGGGCGTCTTATCCGGCACCTGGATGAACATCAGCACCGGCGCCGCGCCTTCGGCCATCCCGACCGTGGCGAACTCCGGGCTCGCGTTCTCGTCCAGGGGACGGTTCAACAACTCGGACCAGAAACCGGCGAGCGTAGCGGCATCGGCACAGTCGAAGGTGATATGCCCGATCGTGAGTGTCATCGTGGTTCTCTCTCTTTCAGAGCCGACCGATGGGCCAGCAGAGTTCGGTGCGGTAGGCGTTGGGGTCGTCGATTTCGCCCGGACCGAGGACGTACAGCTCGCGGACGGGTTCGGCGAGCGAGGTGTCGTGTTCGGCGACGTGGCTGCCGAGGGCGCCGTAGGTGCGGTCGAAATCGTCGAACGGGCCGGAGTGCACGGTGATCGCGAAGCGGCGCGCGGGCAGTTCGATGATCGAGAGTTCGCTCGGTAGCGCGATCCGCGGGTCGGCCGGAATCGGGATGAAAGCGGCGACCTCGCCCGCGTCGTCCTCGAAGAATTCCATCGAATAGGTCGCGCCGTCGACACCGGCCGGTGCGATATTCGTCGCGGCCAACGTCTCGTGCAGTAGCGGATATGCGGCAGTGCACCAGTCGCCGATCGCATCCCGGCTCACCGAATCGACGTACGCGAGCGCCGGGAAGGCCGCGATCGACCGGTATTCGACGGTGATCGGCGCGGCCGGTGTGAGCAGCGAGCGCAGCGAAGCAACCACCGACTGCGTGCGCTGCAACTCCGCTTCCATGCGTTCGAGATGCGCCCGCAAGGCGGCATCCCGGGATTCGGTATCCGAGGCCGCCAGCACCGCCTTGATCTCCGGCAGCGGCATATCCAGCCCCCGCAGCCGACGGATCAGATGCGCCTGCGCGACCTGATCGAGCGAATACCGCCGATACCCCGACCCCGCGTCGACCGCAACGGGTTCCAGCAGCTCGACCTCGTGGTAGTACCGCAGCGTCTTCACACTGAGATACGTCAACCTGGCGAACTCTCCAATCGAAACTGTCGTTGCCATACCCACCAGCGAACACCCTCCCCCCACGGGAGAGTCAACCTGGTCGGCTGCTCGCCATACGCTCGTGGCGGCATCGGCCCGGAGACCGATAACACCAGCGCATGGTGAGCATCTGTCCAATTCCTACTCCCCCGTACGCTGTTCTGGTGAGCTACGACCACGTCTTGTTGCCGTCCGGTGTCGCGATGACGATCGCGCAGGTCGACGCCTATCTGGCTACCCAGCAGGGGCGACCGGAGACGGAACCGGTCGCGGCGATGGCGGCGGAGCTGAACAGGCGCAATGCCGAACTACCCGAGCAGGACGGATTCCTGAGCACGGTTCCGGTCGGCGGCGCGGCGACCGGTGCGGTACTGCACGTACCGTGCCCGTACGACGCGATCGGATTCGTCCGGCATTTGCTGTTCGAGATAGCGACACCGCTGAACTACGCCGTCTACGATCCGCAGCTGGCCTGGCTGATGGATCCGGCCGGACATGTGCCCGCACTGGTCACCCACGGTGGCGCGGGCGAATTCCCCTACTTGACGAAAGCCCTTGCCGACCAGTGGATTTCCGAGCTGGCACCACCGAATCCGTATCTGGTCGTCGAACGTGACGAGCAGGTCTACATCCAGACCTACCGCGACAAGTCCGGGACATTCACCCTCGAATATCGAGATGGCGCCCCGGACCAGCACTTCGGCATCACCGTCACCGACCCGCAGACCGTCGCGGATCTGATCTGGGACTGGGCGATCGACAACCGCACCCGGCTGCAGGCCCTGCCCTGGAGCCGAATCACCGTCTGACGCTTACTGATTCTGTACCGCCAGCCGCCCGGCCAGGGCAATGAACGAGGCCCCGAATACCCGGCGCATCCAGGTGACCACGGCGGGCCGGGAAATCACCTGGTTGCGCACGGCGGCCGCGCAGGCGCCGTAGATCGCGAAGACCACGAATGTGGCGAGCATGAAGAGCCCGCTCAGTTCGAGCATGCGCGCAAGCGCATTCGGCGCGCTTGTCGGCACGAACTGGGGCAGGAAGGCGAAGAAGAAGATCGTCAGCTTCGGGTTGAGGATATTGAGCAGCACCGCCGAGGTGATCACCTGTCGGGCGGAAGGAGTTCCGGCCTCCGCCTCCGGCACGGCCAGTGCGCCCTTGTCCCGGAACGTGTTCCACGCCATGTACAGCAGGTAGGCGACACCGAGATACTTCAGCGTCTGGAACGCGACGGCACTCGCGTTGAGCAGTGCGGCCAGTCCGGTGACGGCCGCGACCATGTGCGGAATGATGCCGAGCGTGCAGCCGAAGGCCGCGATCACGCTGGCCTTCGTCCCTCGGGAAAGTCCGGCCGCCAGCGTGAACAGCACGCCGGTGCCGGGTGTGGCGACGATGACGAGCGTGGTCAGCAAGAACTCGATGCTCATCCCCGACACAGTAACCCGTGCCCGGCCGAACGCAACCTACAGTGCCCGCCTACCTGATAGCGCACGGCCGAGGGTGAGTTCGTCGGCGAATTCGAGATCGCCGCCCATCGGCAGACCGGATGCCAAACGCGTCACCGACAATCCCGGAAAATCGCGCAGCATCCGCACCAGGTAGGTGGCCGTCGCCTCGCCCTCGGTATTCGGGTCGGTCGCGATGATCACCTCGCTGACATCGACGCCGTCCTCCTGATTGCCGATGCGCGCCAACAGCTCTCGAATGCGCAGCTGATCCGGTCCGATGCCGCTGAGCGGATCGAGCGCCCCACCGAGCACGTGATAGCGGCCGCGGAATTCGCGGGTGCGCTCGATGGCCTGCACATCCTTCGGCTCCTCGACCACGCAGATCATGGTGCGGTCGCGGCGCGGATCCGAACAGATGCGGCACATTTCGTTATCCGAGACCGTGCCGCAGACAATGCAGAACTGCACGCCGTCGCGCACCTTCTGCAAAGCGGCCTGCAGCCGGTCGATGTCGGGCGGCTCGACCTGGAGCAGATGAAATGCGATGCGCTGCGCGCTTTTCGGACCGACGCCCGGCAACTTGCCCAACTCGTCGATCAGATCCTGGACCGGGCCCTCGTACAAAGACGTCCCCGGATCAGAAGTCGGGCAGACCCGGCAGCGACCCGCCGCCGGCCAGCGGCCCGAGCCGTTCGGCAGCCAGCTGCTGCGCGTTGGACATGGCGTCGTTGACCGCGCCGATCACCAGATCCTGCAGTCCCTCGACATCGTCGGGGTCGACGATCTTCGGATCGATGCTCAGCGCGACGACCTCACCGGTCGCCTTGATGGTGACCTGAACCAGGCCGCCACCGGCCTGACCCTCCACTTCGGTCGCCGCGATCTCGGCCTGGGCCTGCATCACTGCCTGCTGCATCTGCTGCGCTTGGGCGAGTAATTGCTGCATATCGAACTGACCACCGGGCTGCACGGCTTGTCCTCTCTGCGGAAAGTGTCGTCGTTCAGCCTAGTGGGCGCGGCAACAGCCGTGTCCGCAGCCCCGAGCCGCCAGATAACAGTTCGATTGTGAACCAGATGTCAGCGACGCCACCGTCATACGATCGTCGCAGGGTCGGGGTCCGGGTGTGGTGAGTTCTGGAGACAGCAATGCGCGCAAACCGAGTTCTTTTCATGGGCACCGTGGTGCTCACGCTGGGATTTCCCAGTCTGTTCCTCGGGGCCGCCGGCCTCGCCGCCGCCGATTCCGGCATTGTCGACCCCGAGGTTGCCGACTCCGAGGTTGTCGACCCCGAGGTCGTCGACGCGGCGGCGGACTACGGCGGCGGATGCGTCCTCTATCCCGACAATCCGGCCGCGACCATCGATTCGCTGCGCTTGCGCTGCTCGGCCGAACAGCAGGACGCGATCTTCCGCGATGCCCCGCGCGGCGAGGCGCCGAGGGGAGTCACGAACGGCTGGGTGACCAGGCCGCCCATCATGGAGGCGGTGGCCCCGGCCTTGTGGATCGGTAAGAACTTTTACACCGGCCCCGACGGCGGCTTTCTGGTGAACCGGGTCACCCCCGCGGGCCTGGAGGCATGGCAGGCCGATGTCTACACCGCACCCGCGATCACGGATGGCGGGCCGACCTGGGCGTTGAACTACGCCCCGTCACCGACCCCGCAGGTCTACGACGAGATCCGCGAGGTCACGCCCAACGTTTGGTTCGGCTATTCCTGGTGGCGCGGCTACTTCCAGACCACCTTGCTGCTCACCTTCGCGCTGACCTACTAGGGCTGATCTCAGGCGGTGCGTGTGACATCCGCTGCCGCGCATGCGCAGCCTCCGGCAATGTCACCGCAGTCGACGACGAAGGTGTGCCGTGCGTGGTCGAGATCGATGCAATCCGCATCGGTGCATTCGGCGGTGCGGCCGACATGGACGATGAGGGTGCCGTGGCAGTGGTCGATGGCGGATTCGCAGGACGGACACGTCGGCGCGCGCATATGGCCTCCAGACGAGATCGGTTCGTGAATCGGTCATAGCACCCGCCCCGGACAGGTGGTGGGAGATCGGTCGCGTGTCGCGCGACGGCATCGGGACGGCGGCTGTCCGGAAACCGACTGTTCATGCGGCGTCGCAACCGGCCAGGGTGTGATGAACTTGCTGCATGGGCATCAAGGTGTCGCTCGAACACCGGACCTCCTACACCTTCGACCGGTCGGTGGAGGTCCATCCCCATGTGGTGCGATTGCGGCCTGCGCCGCATTCACGGACCAAGATCGAGGCGTACTCGATGCGGGTCACCCCGGGCGATCACTTCTGCAACTGGCAGCAGGACGCGTTCGGGAATTTCCTTGCCCGGCTGGTCTTTCCGAATCCGGCGCGGGAGTTGTCCATCACTATCGGGTTGATCGCCGATCTCGAGGTGATCAACCCGTTCGACTTCTTCATCGAGGATTACGCCGAGCACTTTCCGTTCGCCTACAGCCCGGAGTTGGTCGCGGATCTGGATCCGTATCTGCGTCCGGTCGATGAATCCGAGCCCGGTTCGGGACCGGGTGCGCTGGTTCGCGAATGGGTGCGCGCGTATATGCCGACCGATCGGCCGCGCACCATCGATTTCCTGGTCGCGGTCAATCAGGCGCTGCGCGATGACGTCGGGTACACGATTCGGATGGAGCCCGGTGTGCAATCGCCGGATCACACCCTGCGCAGCGCTATCGGGTCCTGCCGCGATTCGGCGTGGTTGCTGGTGTCGATCCTGCGGGAATTCGGGCTGGCGGCGCGGTTCGTCTCCGGGTATCTGGTGCAGTTGGCCCAGGACGTGCCCGCCCTCGACGGGCCGTCGGGACCACCCGCCGATTTCACCGATCTGCATGCCTGGACCGAGGTGTTCCTGCCCGGTGCGGGGTGGGTCGGCCTCGATCCGACCTCTGGCCTGTTCGCGGGCGAGGGGCATATACCGCTGGCCGCGACACCGCATCCGACCTCGTCGGCGCCGATCACCGGCGCGACCGGGCGGACCGAGACGACCATGGATTTCGCCAATACCGTGCGGCGGGTGCATGAGGACCCGCGAACCACATTGCCCTACACCGCATCCCAGTGGGAGCGGATCACGGCCGCGGGCGCGGCGGTCGACGAGCGCATGGCGGATGTCGGTCTGACCATCGGTGGCGAGCCGACGTTCGTATCGATCGACGATCAGACCAGCCCGGAATGGACGACCGAGGCGGACGGGGCGCGCAAACGCGAACGCGCCGTCGATCTCGCCGATCGGTTGCGTCGCATCTATGCGCCGACCGGGTTGGTGCAGTATCGCCAAGGTAAATGGTATCCGGGAGAACCGTTGCCGCGCTGGGAGGTTGCGGTCGTATGGCGTGCCGATGGTGAACCCGTCTGGACGCGTCAGGATCTGCTTGCCGATCCGTGGACGCCACCGACGATGGTTGCCTTGGTGCCGGAGGGGGAGTCCGTCAGTGTGGAGCCACTGGCTGAGCATTCGGGAGATAAGGCACGGCCGCCGTCGACCTCGTCCGATGGGACGGTGCCGGGGTCAGCGGGGGAATTCGGGCCAGGTGTCGGGAAACTTGCAGTGCTGGAGCATTATTCGGTCGATGGCGTGGAGAGTTCGTCTGCGGCGCAGCCCCATCCGGATGTTCCAGGCGGATCCGCGTCGATCGGCATCGGCGCAGCGACTCCCGACGGCTCGCCGGTCCGGCGCACCCGCCGGCCGAGGCTCGCCGATCCGGAGTCGGCCCGGGCGCTGATCGCACATATCGCGGCAAGTCTCGGTCTGCCGGACACCCAAGTGCGTCCGGCCTACGAGGACCCGCTGGCCCGGCTGGCGGGCAGTGTCCGTGCGCCGGAAGGGGATCCGGTAGAACCGGCCGATGATCTGGAACGGGATTCGGCGCAAGCGCGCAAGGAGCTGTTGGCGCGGCTCGACACGGCCGTGACCGCGCCCGCCGCCTATCTGCTTTCGCTGTATCGCCGCGCGGACGGTGCCGGATGGGCGAGTGCCGACTGGCGGATGCGGCGCGGTAAGTCGGCTGATCAGCCCGAGGGGCGAATCGTATTGTCGGAGGGCGATTCTCCGGCCGGTCTGCGCTTGCCGCTGGATGCTGTCTCGTGGCAGCCGCCGCGTCCGCGCCCAGACAGTGATCCGCTGTTCACCGGGCCACTGGAGTTCCCGCGGACCGAACCATCCGCCGTGGTCGAGGACCCGGATTGGGAGCCGACCACCGCACTCGTCGGCGAGGTCCGCAATGGCAGACTGCACGTCTTCCTGCCACCTCTGGAAGAACTCGACGACTTCCTCGAGTTGATCCAGCGCGTCGAGGCAGCCGCGGTGGCGGTGGATCAGCCGGTGGTGCTCGAGGGCTACGCCCCGCCCGTCGATGCCGGGCTGCGCACCCTCTCGGTGACACCGGATCCCGGCGTGATCGAGGTCAATGTGCAGCCGACCGCCTCCTTCGGCGAACAGGCCGAACTGCTTTCGACGCTCTACGAGCAGGCCGGACTGGCCCGGCTCGGCACCGAATCCTTCGATGTCGACGGGACGCACAGCGGAACCGGCGGCGGCAATCACATCACGCTGGGCGGCGTGACCCCGGCGCGCTCGCCGCTGCTGCGCCGTCCGGATCTGCTGGTGTCGATGCTGACCTACTGGCAGCGGCATCCGGCGCTGTCGTATCTGTTCGCCGGTCGCTTCGTCGGTCCGACCTCGCAGGCGCCTCGGGTGGACGAGGGCCGCGAGGACGCGTTGTACGAATTGGAGATCGCCTTCGCCGAAATCGCTCGGCTGAGCAGGGATTCGGACGCGCCGTGGCATATCGATCGTGCGCTGCGTCATCTGCTCACCGACCTCACCGGCAATACCCATCGCGCCGAATTCTGCATCGATAAGCTCTACAGTCCGGAAACGGCAAGGGGCCGAATGGGATTGGTGGAGCTGCGCGGCTTCGAGATGCCGCCGCATTTCCAGATGGCCATGGTGCAGTCGCTGCTGGTGCGCGGCCTGGTCGCACGGTTCTGGGCGGAACCGTTGCAGGCCAAACTGATTCGGCACGGCGCGAATTTGCACGGCCGCTATCTGCTGCCGCATTTCCTGATGACCGATATCGCCGAGGTGGCCGCCGACCTGCGCGCGCACGGCATCGAATTCGACACCAGCTGGCTCGACCCGTTCACCGAATTCCGCTTCCCGCGCATCGGGACCGTGGTGCTCGGCGATGTCGAACTCGAGCTGCGCGGTGCGATCGAGCCGTGGAATACCCTCGGCGAGCAGACCGTGGCGAGCGGCACCGCCCGCTATGTCGACTCCTCGGTGGAGCGGTTGCAGGTCCGGGTGGTCGGTGCGGACCGCGACCGCTTCGTGGTGACCTGTAATGGGATGCCGGTGCCGCTGCTCGCCACCGACAAGGCCGATGTGCAAGTGGCCGGAGTGCGCTATCGCGCGTGGCAGCCGCCCAATTCGCTGCACCCGACCATCACCGTCGACGTGCCGCTCGTATTCGATCTGATCGACGCCGAGACCGGATTGTCCCGCGGCGGCTGCACCTATCACGTCGCACATCCCGGTGGCATGGCCTATGCGGAGCCGCCGGTCAATGCGGTGGCCGCGCAATCGCGCCGCAACCGGCGGTTCGAGGCGGCGGGCCACACCACTTCCCGGGTCGATCCGGGGCAACTACGTGCGAAGATGGCAGCACAGTCCATCGACATCGGCGCGCCGGGCATCCTCGATCTGCGCCGGGCGCGCACGGTGTGGGGACTGGTCGGCGATCGGTAGGCGAGGGGCGGACATACGTCCGCGCTCCAGACAACGTCTGGCAGGGGAAGCGAGGTCGGCGCGGTGACTATGCGCGACGAAGCGCGAGGCTCGGGTGCTCGGGAATCCGAGACGACGCTGCTGAATGCCGGACGGCTGAGTATCCGCGAGCAGGTCGCGGAACAGTTCGCCAGATATCGCGCCGAGGGCGCGGATACCGCGGGCTACGACGAATGCGGTCGGCCGATGGGCGGGTATTACGACGAGCTGGTCGATCCCGCGGGTGGTGTGCGGCGCATGTGGTCGGAGCTTTCCGCCGATTTCGTGGAATTGGGCACGACCGGGCTCGGGCGGCTCGACAGCCGGGTGCGCAGGCTCATCGATGACGACGGCATCTACTACACCGAGGTGGGCGCGGCGGGCGAACCGCCCATGCCGACTGCCTGGCGGCTGGATCCGATTCCGCTGCTGATCTCCGCCGACGACTGGACCCGGCTGGAGGCCGGACTGGTGCAGCGCTCGCGGGTGCTCGACGAGGTGCTCACCGATATCTACGGCGCGCGCCGCACCATCACCACCGGTTTGCTGCCGCCGGAGGTGGTGTTCGGCAATCGCGGCTATGTGCGGGCCGCGCACGGCATCACGATTCCCGGGCGACATCAGTTGTTCCTGCACGCCTGCGATCTCAGCCGGTGGAGCGACGGACAGTTCCGCGTGATCGCCGACTGGGCCCAGGCGCCATCCGGTGCGGGGTACGCGCTGGCGGATCGGCGGGTGGTCTCGACGGCGATTCCCGAGGCCTTCGAACATTCCAATCCGCGTCCGCTCACGCCGTTCGCGCGGGCAATGCGGTTGATGTTGATCGAATCCGCGCCGATGGCCGATGACGATGATCCGGTCGTCGTGGTGCTCAGTCCCGGTGTGCATTCCGAAACCGCTTTCGACCAGGCCTATCTCGCCTCGACGCTGGGTTTT
>NZ_BAGN01000009.1 GCF_000308835.1 Nocardia vinacea NBRC 16497
AAGAGTCCTTCGAGGGCGGTGATGAAGTAGGGGAAGTGGCCTGCGAAGCGTTGCAGGTTGCGGTCGCGTTCGAAGGTGCCGAACCAGTAGAGGCCGGGTTGGGAGTCGGCGGCGGGGTTCAGGTCGCGGAAGGCACGGATCCAGTTGTCGGCACGACCGCCGATCACCATGAACGGCAGCGCTCGGGAGAAGACCAATTCCTGGTCGGCGGGCGGGATCTGGTCGCGGGTGGTCGCGTCGAGGCCGCGCTGCAGTGCGCGGATCCGGCCGACGAGTTCGCGGCCCTGAGCCGTGCGCACCGGTAGGAATCGCGGCAGCAGTACCGTCGCGACGCCGGCGAGCAGGATCGCGACGCCGACCAGTGCGCTGCCCGCGGTGAGCGCCAAGGTGATGGTCGCGGCGATACCGGCAACGATCAGTGCCCCACCCAGCAGGATCGGCAATCCGATGCGGGCCCGATCGATGAATGCACCGCGCTCGACCGCATCGGCGAGCATTGCGCTGCGCACGGTTTGGGACTGCACGCGTCCCGGCGCACGCAACTCGCCGACGGTCACCGAATCGGTGCCGTCCGGCAGCAGTGCGCGGTAAACCGCCTTCTCGTAATCGCGCAGCTGGTCATCGGGTGCGTTCACCCGGTCGATGCGCCAATCGCTATCGCTGACAGGCGTGATCCAGATGTACCGGCGCACGGCGAGGTCGATCACCGTCGCGGCGATGTCGCTCGGATCGGCATGTTCGTCGAGCAGTACGCCCGCCTCGCCGGGCAAAATGCCGTCCGGAGAGGTGAACTGGACCTGCGTACCGTCGCGCAGCAACGGATCGATTGTCTCCGAACCGGCTGTGGCGGCGGCGTTTTCCCGCCTGGTCTTGAGCACGTAGCCCGCCATTGCGGCCAGTGCGAGCAGCAGCACACCGAATGCGACGAGCACCGGAGTTGTGAAGGAGAAGGCGCCGGCCTCGCTGTTGTCGCGAATATCGGCGTTGGCGGGCACCGTGCCGGGCGGCATCTGCAGGGTCAGGTCGATATTGTCGCCCTTGCGTAGGTCGGTCTGGTGCCAGTAGAGCACCCCGTCCGCCTCGATCTGCAGATCGGAGCACTGCCGCAGATTGCCGGGCGGGCCCAATTTGCAGTCCACCACGCCCATTTCGTAGCTCGGGCTGATCAGGGATGCGTCGATCGATACGACATCGGCATTGATGGTGCCGAGCCAGCGGAAGACCTGGGTGCCGGGTGCGTCGCTGACCGTGTTGTGGATCGCGTAGGTGAACGTCGATTCGCCAGGCTTGGCATCGATGGTGAACAGATCGTTCGCGACGGTCGCAGTGCCGGTGCCCTTGGTATCGACATCGGTGACCTTGAAGACGCGTTCGACGTCATCGCCGACCTTGAGCCGAAGGGGCAGAGTCATTTTGAAGCTGCTGTCGGCGGGAACGGTCACCTTCTCGATGACCTCGAGCACACCCTCGCGGCTCAGTTTCAGATCCGCGACGATATCGACGCCATCGGTTGCGGGCTCCGCGTGGGCAACCGGTGCGGCGGCCAGCATTCCCGCAGCGGCGAGAAGCAGCGCGCTCGCGGCGCCCCCCCGTAAAGTCAGCATGGCTGCCTACTCTAGACAAGTTGCTAAGCTGCGTCAGCAGCCCGGCGCGAGCGACGGGCCCGCAGGCGGTAGCGCCAGGATAGATACAGTCGGCCGCAGGCCGCCCGTTGAGGGTGGCGGTGGGCGACGAGCGGACCCACGAAGGGACCCGGAGCGCCGCAAATTCAATACGGTCGGCGATCATGAGACGAGGGGGTACGGGGGACGTGACCCAACCACCGTACGGCTACGGGCCGGTTCCGCCTGGTGGACAACCGGTTCCGCCGCGTCCTGGTTCGCCATATGGACAGCCCGGATATCGTCCTGCGCCGGCGCAGCCGGGTTATGGGCAGCCCAGATATGGCCAGCAGCCGGGTTATTCGCCCGGTTACGGTCAACCCGGATATGGTCCGCCGCCGGGTTATGCCCAGCAGCCCGGTTATCCGGCGCCCGGATACGGACAGCGCGCGCCGATGCCGCCGCCGACTCCCTACGGTCCACCCGGGCGTCCACCACAGCGGCGCAAGAGTGGCGGCGGGTGGATCGCGCTGCTGTTGATCATTGTCTTCGTCGTCGCGGGTGGCCTGGTGCGTGGCGCGTTTTCGCACGGCAGGCTCAGCAGCACCGCGTCGGGCCCCGGCCCGAGCATGACCTACACCCCGGATTCGAACGGCGGGGTATCGGAGACCGGAACCAACCCACTGCTGACCGATCCGAACGCCACCTTGATTCCGGCGAAGTGCTCGTACGCACCGTGGAGCACGCAGGTGGACACCGCGCGCAAGTTCTTCGAGACCGCCGCGAGCTGCCTGGAGTCGGCGTGGAAACCCGTACTGGCACAGAAGAATCTGCCGTTCCAGTCGCCGACACTGAATGTCAGCGCGAGCACGGACGGCATCACCACGCCGTGCACCGGCTCCACGAGTAATTTCGCCGCGTTCTACTGCCCGGCGAACAAGACGATCTACATGCCGCTCAGTCAGCTGCAGACCGACCTGTTCAAGGACAACTGGATCGTCTACCTGTCGGTCTTCGCCCACGAATACGGTCACCACGTGCAGGCGATGGCCGGAATCCTGCGCAAGGCCAATAGCGATCGCGTCGACGCGGGCGTGCGCAGTGAGAAGGGTTTGGAGCTTTCGCGCCGAATCGAGTTGCAGGCCAACTGCTTCGACGGCATGTATCTCGGCTCCTCGGCCAATGGCGGTTCGCTGACCACGGGGCAGATCACTCTCGCCCGCCGCGACGCCCACGGCCGCGGTGACCAGCGCGGCGATATGCGCGATCACGGGACCGCGGAGAACGGCGGCACCTGGTTCGAGATCGGAGTGGACAAAGACCGGGCGGCACAGTGCAATACGTTCACCGCGTCGGCCAGTTCGGTGTCGTGAGTAGATGACGCAGCCGCCCTACGGCTATGGTTCCCCGCCTGGATCTGCGCCGCCCGGATCGCAGCAGCAGCCCGGATATCAACCTGTACCGGGATACCAGCCACCGCCCGGATATCAACCCGCACCCGGGTACCAGCCGCCGCCGGGTTATCCGGCGGGATATGGCCCGCCACCGGGTTATCCGCCCAACTATCTGGCACCGACCGCGCCGTACGGTCCGCCGATGCCGTACCAGCGGCCGGGTTATCCTCCGCGTCCGTACCCGCCGCGGCGGCGGAGTTCGGGTGCGGGTCTCAGTGCCCTGTTCGGTGTGTTGACGGCTGTCGTCCTGGTTGCCGGACTGTTTGTCGCATCGGCGATTTCGGCCGATAACGAGAAGAAGCGCAACCGCCCGTCGGCCTACACCCCGCCGACGCCGAGCTACACCTACACCCCGCCGACTTCATCGCCCGGCCCGACATCACGCGCCGCGGCCGCGACCACAACGCGCGCCGCCGCGCCGACCACGACGAAACCCGCTGGACCGCAACCGGTTGCGAAAACCGGTGACAACCCGCTTTTCAGCGACAGCGCGTCGGGGGTGATCAACGCCGACTGCAGTTATCCGGCCTGGGCCCCGACGGTCGATGCGGCCACCCGGTTCTTCCAGGCTGCCTCCGCATGTCTCGATAAGAAATGGCGTCCCGCTTTACAAGGCGCCAACCTGCCGTACTCCAGCCCGGCTGTGAGCGTGCCGGCACGCGGGGCGGACGCGGCGTCACCATGTGGCTCCGGCAGTGCCAATTGGGCAGCATTTTATTGTTCGGCGAACCACACGATCTACATGCCTCTGGACAAGATCCAGATCGAGCGGTACGGCAACGACACGGTGATCTACTTGACGGTTTTCGCGCACGAGTACGGCCATCATGTGCAGGCGATCTCCGGCATTACCCAGGCAATGAGCAGTCAGCGTTCCGATGCTGGAGCGCGGAGCGCGCTCGGGCTGGAGTTGTCGCGGCGCTTGGAGTTGGAGGCGCAGTGCTTTGCCGGAATGTATGTCGGCACCTCGGTCGTCGATGGTGCCTTCGACAGAGTGGAGCAAAGCAGAACAACAGCGGATCAGTACGGGCGTGGAGATAAGTCCGGCGATGCCCGCGATCACGGCACCACCCAGCACTACGGGGCGTGGTTCGAGCAAGGCCAGAACTACGACCGGACATTTCAATGCAACACGTGGAATATGTCGTCGGACGAGGTGTCCTAGCGAGTACTTTCGCGCCGCCGGTGGATCAGTGATCGCCGCCGTGCGACTGCCCGAAGTGCCCCTCGCCGTGCCGACGCGGCGCATGTCCGTGCACGCCTTCGGCGTACGCGGTCTCCGCATGCAGTGCGAAATCGATGCCCGCTGTCTCGTCTTCCTTGCTGACCCGGAATCCGACGAACCGGTCGATGGCCTTGCCGAGCACGAAGGAGACGGCGAACGCATACGCCGCGACCACCAGCACGCCGACCAGCTGCTTGCCGAACTGCGCGAGTCCGCCGCCGTAGAACAGGCCCTCGACACCACCGGTCATCACCTGGTTGGCCAACAGTCCGATCAGCAGTGTGCCGACGATGCCGCCGACGAAGTGCACGCCGACCACATCGAGCGAATCGTCGTAGCCCGCCTTGAATTTCCAGCCGACGGCGAACGAACACACCACACCGGCCGTCAGGCCGACGATGAGCGCGCCGAGCGTATTCACCGAACCGCAGGAAGGCGTGATCGCGACCAGACCGGCCACCACGCCTGAAGCCGCACCGAAGGTGGTCGGTCGACCGTCGCGGATCTGCTCGACCGCGAGCCAGCCGAGCATGCCCAGACAGCCCGCCACCAGAGTGTTCAGGAAGACAGCTGCCGCAACACCATCCGCCGATAGCGCCGACCCGGCATTGAAACCGAACCAGCCGAACCACAGCAGACCCGCACCGAGCAGTACGAACGGCAGGTTGTGCGGACGCATCGCATCGGTCTTGAAGCCGATGCGCGGGCCGAGCACGAGGGCCAGCGCCAGCGCGGAGGCGCCGGAGGCGATCTCCACGACCATGCCGCCCGCGTAGTCGAGCGCGCCGAAGGAGGCCAGCAAGCCGTCCGGCCCCCACACCCAGTGCGCGATCGGCACATAGACCGCCAGCGCCCACAGCGGCACGAAGACCATCCAGCCCGCGAATTTCGCGCGGTCCGCGATCGCGCCGCTGACCAGTGCCGCGGTGAGGATGGCGAAGGTCAGCTGGAAGGTGGCGAACAGCAGTTCCGGAATCGTGCCGTGTACCGAATTCGGATCGATGCCCGCCATCCCGAAGTGGTCGAGATTACCGATCAGTCCGCCGCCCGCGTCCTCGCCGAAGGCGAGGCTGTAACCGGCCAGCAGCCACACCACGGTTACCAGCGGGATCGCGATGAAGTTCATCATCAGCATGTTGAGTACGCCGGTCGAGCGCACCATCCCGCCGTAGAAAATCGCCAGCGCGGGCGTCATCAGCAGCACCAGGGCGGTGCTGATGAGCAGCCAGGCGGTGGCCGCGGGATCGATGGTTGAGGACACGGGGTAACTCCTTCCACGCGTGTATGCGTTGCGAAGAAGTTACCGAATGGTCACATTGTCCCTGGGTATCGGCCCAGACAGTTCAGCGCCGCGCCTTCTTGGCCAATGCGCGCAGACCGCGTCGCCCGGGCACCGGGAGCTCCTCGCTCTCGGCCATCCATTCGGCGGTGGTGAGCCACCGGCGCTGGATGCGCGCGTCGGCGGTGTCGTGGAACAGTCGGCGGCCGCGATCGTCGCGCAGGTCGTGGGCGAGGGTGGACCAGCGCGGCGCGCGGTCATTTTCGGCCAGATAGTCGCGCAGGTAGGTCGCGACGATCGTGCCGATCGTATTGACCGGTCGCAACGAGACCCGATTGCCGTACTTCGCGGAGTAGAAGCGTCTTGCAGCGCAAAGGGATCCGGGATTGGCATTGGAGGCGATCCAGCCGGCACGCTGTGCGCGCTCGATCAACCAGAGGTGTTTCACCGCGGTCGGGGCGATATCGCCGATCCGGTCCCGGATCAGTGTCATCACCGGTTCGGACTGCAGTACGTCACGCCGGGTGGGGCCGGCGCCGTGCGCGAGCCAATGGTCCTCGGCCAGCCGGGCAAGTACGCGGCCGAAGTCATCGATGCTGCGCTGGGCCCGGCGGCCGAGGCGTTCGATGCGTTCGGCCTCCCGGCGCATCTCGTTCTGCGCCGTGAGGGTGCGGATCGCCGCCATGGTCGGCACCTGGCCGCGTTCCAGTAGTTCGAGGATGGCGGCGGCGGTCGACGGATCGGCGGCTGCGGCCACCGGTAGCGAATCGCGCTTGATCGCGAAGTCCTGGGGGCTGATCGCCCGGCTGAGCAGGTCGACGGCCGCATGGTCATCGGCGAAATCGGTGCTCGAAAGCCAGGCGGCGGCAATGTCGTCACACGACGGCACGGTGGAAATTTCCTCCGGTGGAAGTGGTGTGCGTTCGGCGAAAAGCGCCGGAGTTGTGGGATTTCAGGTTGTGCCCCGGTCGGGATGAGGGACCGGCCGGGGCCACCAACCTGATGAAGGTTTGGCTACCGAAGTTGCCGCTAACCACGGTAGCCAGGCGATTGCGTCCATGTCATGCTCGTTGATTGATTCGTTATCTCCGCAAATAGCTCTCGAACCGGGGCGTGAGTTCAACTAATCGCCGCGAAGTGCACTGGACGGGCGCCAAAATTCGTTGTTCGTCCGTTCTCGATCTTCGATTGCTCCGACTTTGCCACCTTCGGCGCTGATCAGTGGGGGCTAACAAAGATCTGAGCATCCTGTGATCTACATCACATTACTGTCGCGAAACGCCCGGCAGCACGCCGCGCCCGGCCTGTCGGTCGAGGGGAATGTGCTTTGTCGGTGGGCGCCGGTAACCTCTGGCCGTGGCTCTGTACCGGAAGTACCGACCGGCAACGTTCGCTGAAGTGGTGGGTCAGGAGCACGTCACCGACCCGCTGAGTATCGCGCTCGACACCGGTCGCATCAGTCATGCCTATCTGTTCTCCGGTCCCCGGGGCTGCGGCAAGACCTCCTCGGCGCGCATCCTCGCCCGCTCGTTGAACTGTGTGCAGGGCCCGACCTCGACACCGTGCGGCGTCTGCCCGTCCTGTGTGGCGCTCGGACCGGGCGGTCCGGGGAACCTCGATGTGATCGAACTGGACGCCGCGAGTCACGGCGGTGTCGACGACACCCGCGAACTGCGCGATCGGGCCTTCTATGCGCCCGCAGAGTCGCGGTATCGGGTGTTCATCGTCGACGAGGCCCATATGGTCACCACGGCCGGGTTCAATGCGCTGCTCAAGATCGTCGAGGAGCCGCCCGCCCATCTGATCTTCATCTTCGCCACCACCGAGCCGGACAAGGTGCTGCCTACCATCCGGTCCCGCACGCACCACTACCCGTTCCGGCTGCTGCCGCCCGCCACCATGCGCGGACTGCTCGGCAAGATCTGCGAGCAGGAGCAGGTGCCGGTCGAGGAAGCGGTGTACCCGTTGGTGATTCGCGCGGGCGGTGGGTCGCCGCGCGACAGCCTGAGTGTGCTCGACCAGCTGCTCGCGGGCGCCGGTCCCGAGGGCGTCACCTATTCGCGGGCGGTTTCGCTGCTCGGCGTCACCGATGTCGCGCTGATCGACGATGCGATCGACGCGCTCGCCGCCGGCGACGGCGCTGCCCTCTTCGGCACCATCGATCGCGTCATGGAGGCAGGGCACGATCCGCGCCGCTTCGCCGTCGACTTGCTGGAACGTCTGCGCGACCTGATCCTGATGCAGGCTGTCCCCGATGCCGCCGACCGCGGCTTGGTCTCCGGCCCCGGTGATGTGCTGGACCGCATGCGCGAACAGGCCGAACGCACCGGCCCGGCCACCCTGGCCCGGCACGCGGAACTCCTGCACGAGGGCCTCGGCGAAATGCGCGGCGCCACCGCCCCCCGCCTCCTGCTCGAAATCGTCTGCGCCCGCATGCTTCTTCCGTCGGTATCCGACGCCGAATCCGCAACCCTGCAACGCCTGGAGCGCCTCGAACGCGGCATCGCCACCGGTGCGATGGCAGCGCCCTCATCCGCCTCCACTCCGGCACAGTCCGAAGCCCCGCCCCCTTCGGCGCCGCCGCGTTCGTCCAACGAACCCCCGCGCCGCCGAGGCGCAGAACTCCTCGCCGCCGCCCGTCGCGAAAAGGACGCGACCCGCGGGGGCGCGAGCCCAGCGAGCGCTCCCGCGCAGGCTGGTGCTCCCGCGCAGGCTGGTGCTCCCGCGCAGGCTGGTGCTCCCGCGCAGGCTGGTGCTCCCGCGCAGGCTGGTGCTCCCGCGCAGGCTGGTGCTCCCGCGCAGGCTGGTGCTCCCGC
>NZ_BAGN01000008.1 GCF_000308835.1 Nocardia vinacea NBRC 16497
GGCGCGACTGCTGCCGCAGGACGAGCACGGACTACTGCCTATCGCCGACCTCCTCGCCGAGCACCCCGATTCCGCGATCTATTGCTGCGGACCGGAACCGTTGCTTGCGGCCGTGGAAGCCGAGGGGACGCGGCGTAATTCGGACGTGCATATCGAGCGGTTCGTGCCGCGGCCGGTGGCCTGCGTGGCGCGCGGCTCATTCGAGGTCCAATTGGCGAGCAGTGGAAGAACTTTCCGTGTCGGCCAGGCTCAGTCCATTGTCGACGTCCTCGATGCCGCAGGGATCGAGATCATCACCTCCTGCCGCGAAGGCACCTGTGGCAGCTGCGAAACCACCGTGCTCGCAGGCGATATCGACCACCGCGATTCAGTGCTCACCGCCGAAGAGCGGGCGCGCGGCGACACCATGATGCTGTGCGTCTCCCGGGCCGGATCGGATGTGCTCGTTCTCGACCTGTGACCTCTGTGAACCTGTCGGCGCGATCCGCGACCGGCATGCGGCGCGCTCGCGCGCCGATGTCCCCGAAAATCCGAGAGGAAAGTAATAACGATGAGGAAAATCGTTGCGGTGGCCGCCGGATTGGTCGCCGCAGTCGGGATCGCCGCCGGTACGGCCGGTGCGCAGACCGACGGTGACGAAGCGGTCGGATTCACCGCCTCTGCCACCGATACCCAGACCATCATCAAGACCGACGCGGGCGCCATGGTCGTCGAGGACGGAGTCTTCAAGGTCAAGGCGAGCAACGGCACCGTGCTCACCGGTATGCCGCTGAAGTTCCGCGTCGACGACTTCGAGTTCCCGATCGCTGCCGATATCGCCGACCGCTCGGCCACCCTGACGCCGCAGTTCGACATGGCGCACGCGACCTACAAGCCGGTCGCGCTGCCCTTCGAGGACAAGGCGCCGTGGAAGAACGAGTACGACCGTGAGCAGGCCGCCTGGTCCCGCATGACCAGCACCATCACCATGGGCGCCACCATCGGCACCCTGGTCGGCGGCCTCAGCGGCGGCGCCATCGGCTGTGTCCTCGGCGGCATCGCCGGTGCGACGGTCGCCTCGGCCGCCATCATCGGCCTGTTCGGCGCGTTCATCCCGGCTGCCGCCATCGGTTGCCTCGGTGGCATCGTCGCGGTCGGCGCCCTCGGCACCCTGGCCGGTCAGATCTTCGTCACCGCCCCGGTCGCCATCGGCGCGGCCATCCAGTACTTCTCCACTATCAACCAGCCGCCGTTCCCGCCGGCGAAGTAGATAGCGAAGAAGAACCCAACGGCGTTCGTTGGGGGACACCCGACCCCGCCCGGTTCCTCACCCCGGGCGGGGT
>NZ_BAGN01000007.1 GCF_000308835.1 Nocardia vinacea NBRC 16497
TCGGCGACGGCTGGATCCATCTCGACCCGCAGGGCGGAATGCTGGTCCCGGATTCGGTATCTCGTGCCGTATCAACAGGTTTCCGAACCTCTTCGTTTTCCCATATCGGCCGCAATGGCGCCGCCGTTCGCAGTGCCGCGATTCTGGATGCGGCGCGCGAGGCCGTCGCGGATCTCGTCGGCGGTGATCCGGCGGGCGTCGTGCTCGGACCGGACCGCGCGGTTTTGTTGGCCTGGTTGGCGGAGTCGCTGAGTTCGCGACTCGGTCTCGGCACCGGGATAGTGCTGTCGCGATTGGATGATGAGGCGAACGTCGCGCCGTGGTTGCGGATCGCGAATCGCTACGGTGCGCATGTGCGCTGGGCCGAGGTCGAGATCGAAACCTGTGAGATGCCGTCGTGGCAGTTCGAGGAATTGATCGGCCCGACCGCCCGGCTGGTCGCGCTGACCGCGGCGTCGCCGATCGTCGGTTCGGCCCCCGCGGTGCGGGTCGCGGCGGATCGGGTGCACGAGGTGGGTGGTCTGCTCGTCGCCGATTGCTTCGGCGCCGCGCCCTATGCCCTCATCGATATCGACGAACTGAATGCCGATGTGGTCGCGTTGAGCGCCCCGCCTGGGGTGGTCCGCAGATCGGCGCGCTGGTTTTCCGCGATCCGGCCTTCCTGGACCGTATTCCGTCGATGTCGTTGAACCCCTATGCCAAGGGCGCCGAACGGCTCGAGGTCGGGGGCCACCAGTACGCCCTGCTCGCCGGCCTGACCACCTCCATCGACTTCCTCGCGGGCCTGGACGAGCGCGCCCGCGGCACCCGCCGCGAGCGCCTGGAAATCTCCATCACCTCGCTGCAGGACTACCACGATCAACTCTTCGAGCACCTGATGGACGTGCTCGACAAAATCTCCAACCTGACCGTCATCGGCCGCGCATCCACCCGCATCCCCACCGTCAGCTTCACCATGGCAGGCATGCAAGCCGAAAAGGTAGCCGCCAAACTCGCCGACGCCCGCATCGGCACCTTGAGCGGTGTCCACGGTGGCAGCCGGTTGTTGGATGCCCTCGGCGTCAACGACGAAGGCGGCGCGGTAACCGTCGGCTTGGCCCCGTACACAACGAATTTCGAGATCGATCAGTTGGGGCGGGCGCTGGCCGCGCTGGAGTGAGTCCGGGGCGCTGCCCCAGCCCTGCTCCGCACGCGAAGCCTGTTGAGCGACTCGATAACGCGCATCAGTCGACATCTTCGCAGCTCATCGGCATTGATACGCACACCGAAGATCGCCCTTCGGGACGAAGAGGTCAGCTGGACGCCGCACTGCGCGGATATTCGGGTTCACTCAGCTGCTGGGCGGTCGTCATAACGTTCAAGGTTGCCGAGTTCTCCGCGGCGATTGCGCCTTCGACTCGTTCGACAAGGGTCCGAAAGGCCTTGGTGTTGCCCAAGTGCTCGTACGGTCCTGTTCGGGTACGGAAGTAGACCTTTTCGTGGCCGAGCAGTTGTTCGGTCGACCGGTAGTTCTTCCATTGCTCTCGATACTTGAAGACACTCTCGAGCGAAACCGACGCCGCTACAACGAGACTGACCACTGTGACCACGATCGGTGCCCACGCGAATGGGAGATTGACAAGGGCGGGTACGGTCACGCCGCCGCCCACGGCGAGGACCCGGATCTGCAAATGCCTGGCCTTCATCGTGACGGCCTTCTTGTCATACCAACCTTGGTACTGCTCCAAGCGATCGGTGATGTAGTCCTCTGGTGCTATCAAAGGCGGGCTCGGCTCATCAGAGCCGGACTGGCTGGAGCCGAGACCTTCGGTAAGAGGCACGCCGCCTATTATCGACGAGCCGTTATGACCGCGCCTGGCGATCGGGAAAGCCGAGCACCGGTTCGCGGCATAAACCGTTGCACTCGAGCCGGTTTCGGGCGGTACGGTCGCGGCCAGCGGCGCGGAGAGCATTGCGGTTCCCAGCACCGGGAGGGCGTTCGAGCGGGGTAAAACCGCTCCGTAGTTCGGTGAGTTTGGTTGCGAGACAAGATATTTCGCGTGGGGCACGTCTCGGATCGCAGCTGGGTGGTTGCAGTCGAGCCGAGGGCGTCGGCGCTATAGTCCCCGCACATCCGTACGGAGAGGACACCCGATGGCTCTTTCACTGCCCGTGACGTACCTGGTGGGAAGCGCCAACGCGCCGACACGACAGATCGCGATGGAGAAATTCGGCACGATGTGGGAGTACCTGCCGTCGTTTCCGGAGGGTGACACGGCTTTTCCCGGTTGGATCATGCCGAGGCTGCGCAGTACCTTCGCGCTTCCTGGAATGCGGAAGGTGAAGGAGGGCAATATCGAGTTGGCCTATCCGGGGATGCCCGGTTACGAGTACGCCGGTGCGCATGAGCTCGAGATTCCGCCCGTGCTGCTGGGTTATTTCGACCAAGCCGAGGCGGCCAAGCCGATTCTGCAGCGCATGATCGAGGAACGCGGCAGCAGCAAGAGCTATCAGGCGTGCATTGTCGATCCGTACGATCACGCGTACTTCGCCCTGGGTGAGGCCGGACTCGAGCAGCATTACGAGTCGTTCCGGAAACCGGCGCTGGAAGAGATCTTCGCTATTCATCGGCTGTTCGACGGCGATGTGGTGTTCCAACTCGAGAGCCCCGGGCGCATGTTGACCATCGAAGTGATCGAGTCGGCGCAAGAGCGCGCCGCGAAAGCTGTTGAGCTGGCTTCGGATCTCGCCGCATTCGTGCGCAGGATGCCGGAGGGGGCCCGTGTCACGATCCATCTGTGTCGCGGCGACTGGGAGCACAGCACGTGGCTGAAGCAGATCAACGGGTTCGAGCCGGTTGTGCTGTTGGTCAATGCCATTGCGGCGGCATGGCCCGAGGGCCGGACGCTGCAGGGTATTCATATTCCCCTGGCGGCGGCCGACGTACTGCCATTCGCCGACGTGGACAATCCCGATATCTATCAGCCATTGGAGCAGCTGACCACCGACGCGACCATCTACGCCGGTATCGTGCACGAGAAGGCGAGTGCGGACCATATCCGCTCGGCCTTGACGCAGGCGCGGAAGTATTACCCTCGTCCATTCGGCGGGCTGAGCACATCGTGCGGTATGGCTCGGATGACCGAAGCCGAAATGGACCACGCACTGCGATTGCTGACCGAATTGATGGTCACGACGACCGGTTGATCGGTCCGGATCCGCGCGACGGGCGGATCGTCGACCAGACCTCGATTCAGGCGTGGACGAAGCGGAAGCAAGCTGTCGATCGCGCGCCTCGGAAGTCCGCATGGAGCCCGTTCCAGGGGCGAACATGACACACATCTGAGGGCACCGTGTGTCGCGGTGTGTCAGAACTCCCCACCCGCCGTTGGGGTTTCGCTGACATGAAGACCCGGAAGACCAGGTCTGGATTGCGGAGACGGAGGGATTTGAACCCCCGGTCGCTCTCGCGACGCTCGCTTTCAAGGCGAGTGCATTCGGCCGCTCTGCCACGTCTCCAGGCCAACGAGAGTACCCGTCGCCGTGCGCCGTCCGTCGACGGGTCAGTCGGAGTTGCCGATCTCGTGGTCGACGCGGGCGAAGACCTCGCCGACTATCTCGAGTTGTTCGGGACCGAGTAGGTCGATGAAGTTGCGGCGGACCGCCTCGACGTGACCGGGTGCGGCGGCCTCGAGCCGGCGCATACCTTCCTCGGTGAGTTCGGCGAGTACGCCGCGGCCGTCCTCGAGGCAGGTGTTGCGGCGGACCATCCGCTGAGTCTCCAGGCGGCGGATCTGATGGGTGAGTCGGCTGCGGGAGGACAGCACGCCGTCGGCGAGCTCGCTCATGCGCAACGAACGGTCGGGCGCCTCGGAGAGCAGGACGAGGATCCGGTATTCCGCGAGGGTGAGGTCGGAGTCGCGTTGCAGTTGACGGTTCAATGCCGTCGCCAAGCGCTGATTACCGTCCATATAGGCCCGCCAGGCACGCTGCTGCGACGACGAGAGCCATTGCGGCTCGACGGGCGCGTGACTGCTCGGTTCTGGTTGCACATGCTCCATTCTAAGCGCGCCTGAACTGCGCAAACGCATAACCCAGCGGTCCGGAGAAAGACCTGGACACACGACTAATCAAGCCCTGGATCAGGGCATATGGGTCGACCGGTTCAGCGGATTGTTGCGATCAATGGATTGTTGCGATCAATGAACGGTTGAGCTCGGCCGGGTTCGCGCATCCGGACAGGCCCATGACGGAGTCGAAGTCCGCGAGCAGAACGCGCAGCGCGTGGCGAACACCTGCTCGGCCTGCGATGCCGAGACCGTACGCCCATGGGCGACCGAACAGCACCGCCTTCGCGCCGAGTGCCAGCGCAGTGAGCATGTCCGAGCCGGTGCGGATGCCGGAGTCGAACAGGACGTCCGCGCGGTCGCCGATCGTGGCGACCACGGCGGGAAGGGCATCGAGTGCGGCGATGGCACCGTCGACCTGGCGGCCGCCGTGGTTGCTGACGACCACTGCGTCGGCACCAGCGTCGACCACTTGACGGGCGTCGTCCGGATGCAGGATGCCTTTGACCGCGATCGGCAGATCGGTCCACTCCCGCAGGTGGGCAAGGTCCGCTGGGCGCAGGGCGTGGTTGCCGAACAAGCCGCTCCAGGTGAGAATCGCGGCTCGCATCGCGTCCTCGCTCTCTTCGGGCGGCGTCGAAAGTTTCGCCCGGAAGACCGGATCCGACAGATAGTTGGCGATGCCTTTGCCGTGCAGGAACGGCAGATGTGCGAGCTCGAGATCGCGGGGTCGCCAACCTAGGCTCGGGGTGTCGACGGTGACGACAATGGCCGACGCACCCGCACGCTCCGCACGCTCGACGAAGGATCTGGCCAGCTCGTCATCGGCCGGCCAGTACAGCTGATACCACCAGCTACCGGCCCCCGCGCCGACATCCTCGATCGTGGACGAGGCCGCCGTCGAGAGCACGGTACCGACGCCGAGTTCCTTCGTGACCTCCGCGACGATCACCTCACCACCCTCGTGCAGCAGCTCCAGCACCCCGACCGGCGCGGTCAGCACCGGCGCGGCCAGTCGCGTCCCGAGCACCTCCACCGACAGATCGCGCGCACCCGGCCCCGAGGTGCCGCGCAGCATCCGCGGCACAATCCGGTACCGGTCGAATGCGGACCGATTGGCCGCCGCCGTCCGCTCCCCCGATGCACTCCCCGCCACATACGCGAAGGCTTCCTTGCTCAGCACCGCACGCGCCCGGTCTTCCAAACCCGCAGCCGTCAACGGCAATTCGGGCACCGCGCCACCCAGTCCACCCAGGTAGATCTCGTTCTGGAAGTCGACAAAGCTGCTCACGCCCGGAACGCTAGTACCCCGCATCCATCCCCGCAGGCAGCTCGCCATATTTCCAGCCCTGACGACGCCGGACCAGAGTGCGGGACGCCGCATTCCATTTGTGAGCCGCACATCCAGTACCGAGCCTGGTGCCGAATACGTTCAACGGGCGATCATGACGTCACCGCTGGGACCCACCGGCGAGCATGATCACGTGGCGGCAGTCCATCCAGGCGGGTGACCTGTGGCACGACCGAAATCAGCGCTGATTCGGCAGCAGGCTCTACACGGGGTGTGTGCTCGCGAGAAGGGGTGGCCAGCGGGCGGGTCGGGGATGGGGGGAGGATGGGGCGGTGCGCGCTATCGAGTTGAACGGGTTCGGGGGACCCGAGGTGATGGAGTGGGGCGAGGCGGCGGATCCGGTGCCGGGGCACGGGGAGGTGCTGATCGAGGTTGCCGCAGCCGGGGTGAATCGCGCGGATCTGCTGCAGCGGCGAGGGTTCTATCCGCCGCCGCCCGGGGCCAGTGAGGTCATGGGGTTGGAATGTTCGGGGGTCATCGCCGAAGTCGGTGATGGGGTGCGGGATTGGCACGTCGGCGATCGCGTGTGTGCGCTGCTGTCCGGTGGTGGGTACGCGGAAAAGGTTGTGGTTGCCGCGAGCCAGGTGCTGCCGGTGCCCGACGGGCTCGACCTGGGTGCGGCGGCCGCGCTGCCCGAAGCGGCCGCGACGGTGTGGTCGAACCTCGCGATGACCGCCGGGCTGGCTGCGGGGCAGTTGGTGCTGATCCATGGCGGCGGCAGCGGAATCGGTACGCACGCCATCCAAGTCGCGGTGAGCCAGGGCGCTCGTGTGGCGGTGACCGCGGGCTCGGCGGAGAAGCTGAAGCGGTGCCGCGAGTTGGGCGCGAGCGTCCTGATCAATTACCGCGAGGACGATTTCGTCGCCGCGATCCGCGCCGAAAACGGTGCGGGCGGTCCCGGCGCCGACATCATCCTCGATATCATGGGCGCCGCCTACCTGTCACGAAACGTCGAGGCGCTGGCACCGCACGGCCGCCTAGTGGTGATCGGCATGCAGGGCGGGGCCACCGCCGAGCTGAATCTCGGTGCGCTGCTGTCCAAATGGGGCACCATCCACGCCAACAACGTCCGCAACCGCCCCACCACCGGCCCGAACAGCAAGGCCACCATCATCGCCGAACTTCGCCGCCACATCTGGCCCCTGATCGCCGACGGCACCATCGCCCCGGTCATCCACGCCGAACTCCCGATTACCGAAGCCCCCGAGGCCCACCGCCTCCTGGACTCCTCCGAAACCTTCGGCAAGGTAGTCCTGAACGTCCGCGACGCCTGACCGCAGCTGCACCCATAGGTATTCGAACCCGCACCCTCCTGGCGGCCGGTGTCGCACAGCTAGTGGGCACCTCGCACAAGCTCTGTGTGAGGTCGGCAATGGCTATGCGACAGCTCAGGGTTCTAGGAAGTGCTCACGAATTGGGCTGTGTCCGGCCAGAATTGACCGATGACCGAGCTGGCATTGACTACGGATCGGCGGGACGAACTGGCCGCGTTGCTCGGTGATGAGGAGCGGCTTCGGGCCGAATATCCGAAGGTGGCGCAGTACTTGGATACGGCCCCGATGTTGGCGGGGACGGGGGATGATCGGGCCGACGCCGCGTTCGATCTGCGGTTCGTGCACTACATGACTGGTGGCCGGTCGGTCAGCGCGAATCCGTACTGGGAGATCGTTGCGCCATCGGTGTCCGAGTGCGAAGGCCGTCGCGTGGTGGACGGCGGTCGGACGAAGGGCAGCGTGCGTCTGGCGTTCGCGCAGACAATCTTGCAGGCCGCCTATGCGTACGCCATCCCGTCGCCCGAGACGATTGCGTGGCTGATTCAGTTCGCCGATGGCCGCGAAGTGATCGAACTGGGGGCCGGGCGTGGGTATTGGGCGGCGCAACTGACCGAAGTAGGCGTGGGCGTCGACGCGTACGACTCCGAACCGCCGGACAAGACGGAGAACATGTCGTTTCTCGGTGCAGTCGGTCAGTCGGACGTGTGGCATGGCATCGGGGATCTCGATGAGCTCGCTGCGCGTCCGAGCGGCGGCTCGGATGATCTGCTGTTCCTCTGCTGGCCGCCTGGCTGGGGCAACACGATGGCGTCTGAAGCGCTCGCCGCGTTCGAAGCTGGAGGTGGCGAACGGCTGGTCTACGTCGGAGAGCCGAAGGGCGGAAAGACCGGCGATGATGCGTTCTTCGATGGACTCGCCGCGCGCTGGAAGCTGAACTCCGAAGACGCGCAGTTCGTTTCGTGGTGGAACCTGGCGGACCGCGCACAGGGTTGGGTCCGGCGCTGATCTCTGCCTGACCTGACCTGACCTGACCGTCGGCGGTACATGCACTCCAGTTCACGTCCGACGGCGTCATCAAGGTCGAGGTATTGCTAGCTGGTAATGGGCTGAGGCTGTGATCCATGCCAGCTGACAGTCACACGATCTCCAAAGGCTGAACAAGAGCGCGACCGAAGGGAGACGACCCCGCCGCCGAACCAAGCCGGGGGCGAAGCCCTCCGGCCAACCTCGGGGGTCCGGGGGCAAAGCCCTCCGGGTGGGGCGTGGGGGTTCCACCCCCACAAAAAATGACGAAACGAGCCCCGGCTCACGCTCTCCGTGAGCATGAGCCGGGGCCGAGTGAAGTGCGCCCGAAGGGATTCGAACCCCTAACCTTCTGATCCGTAGTCAGATGCTCTATCCGTTGAGCTACGGGCGCATGCCTGTGTTCAGTTGTATAGCCCGGCGAACCGGGGTGTGGCGGAGGCGAGAGGATTTGAACCTCCGGTCCCCGTGAAGGGACAACTCATTAGCAGTGAGTCCCATTCGGCCGCTCTGGCACGCCTCCTGGAGCCTTCTCTTCGAGGGCACCGGTCCTTTCGAACCGCCGAACAGGAAGGTTACAGTAGCCGACGTCCAGATCGCAAAACGCCAGGTAATCACCGAAGATTGCTGTCGAACCAGTCGAAAATCCGGGTCTGGGAATCGACGAGATCGAAGTCTTCGTCGCCGCCGGGGCGGTCGGCGCGGTGGTGCAGGCCCGGGTAGGTCACCACGAGGCTGGCGACCGCGGCGCGGGCGGCGGCGTCCCGGAGTTGCTCCACGTGGGTGGGTGGGGTGTCCGGGTCGTCGGCGCCGAAGAGTCCGAGCCATGGCGCCTGCAGATCGGGGGCCGCGCGGATGAGGGCATCGGCCTCGTCGGTGAGCGGTTCGACGATGCCGGATGCGGCGACGCTGACCGCGGCGCCGACAGGGCGATTGGTCGCCACCAGGAAGGCCGCGGTGCCCGCGTGGTCGAAGCCGAGCACGCCGATGCAGTCCGGGAAGACGCCGCGGCGGGTGAGCCAGTCGAAACAGGCGTCGAAATCGTCGAAGAGTTCGTCGCCGAAGACCTCCTGCGCCGGCTCGCCGTCGATGCGATGGAACAGATTGGGCGCGACCACCGTCCAGCCCTCGGTCGCCAGGGCTTTCATGAGTTCCAGCAATGACCCGGTGAACTCCCGGGACTCGTGCAGCACCACGATGCCGCCGCGCGCATTGCCCTCCGGCTCGGCCACCGTGATGGGCACCTGGGCGTTGGCGATCCGAACTCGATCGTCGGTCGATAATTGTGGGTCCGAACCGGAAATGATGTCGTCGCGACTACGTAGCGGCGCAATATCGTCGTAAATGCCCGACATGAAACAAGGGTAGGTGGATCTGCTGATCTTCGCGAGAAATTGCACGTGAGCGGCCCTGGCACCCGGATTTTTCCGGACCCGGCATATGGTTGAACGGTGACAGCGCACATCCGGCCGGACCTCGAATCGATCCCGGCGTACGTCCCCGGCCGCAACCATCCGGGCGCGGTCAAACTCGCCAGCAACGAGACCACCTTCGGTCCGCTCCCGTCCGCCGCGAAGGCCATTGCCGAGGCCGCGGAATTGGCGAACCGCTACCCGGATAATCAGGTCACCGAGTTGCGCGCGGCCATCGCGGACTTCCTCGGCGTCTCCTCGGCGAACGTCGCGGTCGGCTGCGGCAGCGTCGCGCTGTGTCAGGAACTGGTGCAGATCACCTGTGACGCACCGACCGACGAGGTGCTGTTCGCCTGGCGCTCCTTCGAGGCGTATCCGATCGTCACCCAGGTCGGCAATGCGACCGCCGTGCAGGTGCCGCTCACCCCGCAGCATGTGCACGATCTGGATGCGATGGCCGCTGCGGTCACCGAGCGCACCAAGCTGATCTTCGTCTGCAATCCGAACAACCCGACCGGCACCGCGGTCGGTGCGGCCGAGTTGGTCCGCTTCCTGGACGCGATCCCGGAGCATGTGCTGATCGTGCTCGACGAGGCCTATTTCGAATACCTGCGGCTCACCCCCGAGCAGCGTCCGAACGGTGTCGAGCTGGGGCGCAACCGGCCCAATGTCGTTGTGCTGCGGACCTTCTCCAAGGCGTATGGTCTGGCGGGGCTGCGCGCGGGTTATGCGGTCGGTGATCCGGCGGTGATCACCGCGCTGATGAAGGTCCACATCCCGTTCAGCGTGAACCGGGTCGCGCAGGCGGCCGCGATCGCCTCGCTGGAGGCGCGGCACGAGCTACTCGACCGCACCGACACTCTCGTCGTCGAACGCGATCGGGTGCGTGACGCACTGCTCGCCGCGGGCTACGAGGTGCCGCCGAGCGAGTCGAACTTCCTGTGGCTGCCGCTGGGCGAGCGCAGCGCCGAATACGGTGAGGTGAGTGCGGAGGCGGGGGTGCTGTTGCGGCCGTACGGCACCGACGGCGTGCGGGTGACCACCGGTGATCCGCACGAGAACGAGCAGTTCCTGCGGTTCGCGACCGATCCGGATGTGTTGGCGCGCTTCGGGATCGGCTAAACGCCCAACGCCCGTGAGATCGTCGGCCAGGACAGACCCAACTCGTCGGCCCAGTACGGCCACGAGTGTGTCCCGGTGGCCCGGAAGTTCGCGGTCACCGGAATCCCGAGCGCGGTGAGTCGATCGGCCAGCCTGTGGGTGCACATATTGGTCGCGGCCTCCAGCGGACCGCCGAATCCGATGGTGCTGACCAGATCCGGATTGTTCGGGGTGTCGTATTTGCCGGGCAGTCCGCTGCCGACCGACAGATAGATCGCCTTGCCGCGCAACGCTTCCGCGTGCAGCAGCACGTCATGGTCGAGCCAGGCGGAATCGTGCTGATCGCCGAACATATTGTCCGGTCCGCCACGGTAGGTCGCGACCACCGCGCGGGCTTGCGCCTGTCCGAGGTCGGTGCCCATGGAGAAGCATCCGCTGTGCGCGGCCACCGCCGTGTACAGCGTCGGCTGCCGGAAGGCCAGCATCATCGCGGCCTCGGCGCCCATGGAGACGCCCATGACGGCATTGCGTCCGTTGCCGTTGAACTTCGCATTGATCAGCGGCGGCAGTTCCTTCGTCAGGAAGGTCTCCCACATATTGGTGCCGAGCACCGGATCCGGGCGCTGCCAGTCGGTGTAGAAGCTGGCCGGTCCGCCGACCGTCAGCACCACGTTGACGTCTTTGTCTTCGAAGAATTTGTCCGCGTGCCCGAGTTCGGTCCAGTTGTTGCTCTCCGCCTCGGCACTGCGCCCGTCGAGCATGTAGACGGTCGGCCGCGGATGGTTCTGCTCACGCGGCAGCAACACCTGCACCTCGACGGCGCGACTCATCGCGGGTGAATTCACCCACACCCGCAGCCACCGGTCGTTGATGGGCACGATCCGATCGATCGAAGCCTGCTTCACGCCGGGGACGGTCGGCTCCGCGGGGGATGGACCATCTGCCGAGCCGGTGTTCGGTCGGGGCTGATCGCCCGGCGCTGCTAGCACCGGGGGTGGGCCGAACACCGCCGCACCGGCAATCAGTGCGACGCCAACGATGGCGCTGGAGACCCAACGCCGCACCTCGCGCCGAGACAGCATGGCGCCCATCCTGCCAGAAATGCGAAAGTAGGCGCGCGATCCATAAACATGCCGGACGGTATGTGGTATGCGGCGCCCGGCCTGGCTACTTCGTGGCAAGGTCACCTTGCCAGCGTTGTTCAACTCCGGCGAAGCGCCATATCGCTGCTGCCACAATCCAGGTCGCCACGAACAGACCCACCACGATGTAGCCGAGATCACCCAGATCCAGATTCCCGATCCACGCGACGATCCCGGATTCGACTTCGAGCCGTTCGGCGAAGATCGACACGATCTCCTGCCCGCCGATCAGCAGTGCGACCGCCACCGACAGTCCGGTGATCACCAGGTTGTAGTAGATCTTGCGGACTGGTTTGGCGAAGGCCCAGTCGTAGGCGTAGCTCATGAATGAGCCGTCGAGCGAATCGAACAGCGCCATACCCGCCGAAAACAGCACGGGCAGAACAAGAATCGAATACCAAGGCAGTCCGGTCGCGGCCGCGCCGCCCGCGATCACCAGCAGACCGACCTCGGTCACGGTGTCGAAGCCGAGTCCGAACAACAGCCCGACCGGAAACATCTGCCACGGCTTCTCGACCAGCCGCACGACCGGCGCGAGCGCCCGGTTCAACAGGCCTCGGCTGTCCAACTCGCGCTCGAGTTGCGCCTCGTCGAAGTCGCCTTGCCGCATCTGGCGGAAGACGCGCCAAATGCCGAGTAGCGAGGCCAGATTCAGCAGACCGATGACGATCAGGAAGGTGCCCGAGATGCTGGTGCCCCAGAGCCCGGTCCACTGCTGCAGCCTCGAATCCTGGTTCTCCAGATTCGCCGCCAGCGCCCGCACCCCGAAGGCCAGCAGCGCGACCAGGATGAACACCACGCTGGAATGGCCGAGCGCGAACCAGAGACCGACCGTCTGCGCCTTGTGTTTGCCGTTCTCCGCCACCAACTTTCGAGTGGTGTTATCGATCGCGGCAATGTGGTCGGCGTCGAAGGCGTGCCGCATCCCGAGGGTGTAGGCGGTGACACCGAGACCGACGCCGAAGACCGCGCCCTGCACCACGTGATGTCCGGGCACCACGAATAACAGCAGAGTCCCCCAGCCGATGACATGCAGCGCCAGAACGGTCACCGCCATACCGACAACGCTGCGCACGAGCCAATCCTCACTGCTGGACGAACCGTTCGTACAACGGTACTGCGCACGCAACGTACAGGTCGGTCGGGTTCGGGCGGATCGGCACACAGTTGCCAGTGCCCGGCAGATTCCGAACAGGCATTACGTCGAATTCGGGCACACGGCCAGCACACCGGTCTTAGGCTGCTATGCGGGCGTTTTCAGGCGTCGATTGGGACGAGCATGATCGTGGACAGCAAACGGCGGCAGCCAGGTCATGATGCTGTGCGTGTGCTCGGCAACCCGGCAGCCTGCACAGCTCCGCTGCCGAAACCGTCTGCCGTATCCGGATTCCCCGCAACGCGAAGGCTACCGCGCGGACCTCCGGTGTGGCCAGGTGTCAGCTGCGCTCCGCGCGCGAAATTCTCTGCTCGATCAATGCCTGTCTGTTTAGCCGCAGTACCTGATGCCCGACCGGAGAAAACCGTGAATCAAGCGTTACCCGTCATGTCACTCGAAAGTGCCGCTGACACAAAACCTTTCGGACTCGATCTGAAAAGGCGGATGCGGGAGTGTGATGAGTTCTTCCGATTGCCCGAACTCGCGCATCTGTCCGCGAATCGCCGCCGCACCGCATTGGAGCAACTCCAACAAACCGGCAGCTACGTGCAGACCGCCGAGGAGATCCTGATCGGCGCAAAGCTCGCCTGGCGCAACCACGCCCGCTGCGTCGGGCGAAAACACTGGCGATCACTGAAATTGCTCGACGCACGACGGGTCCGCTCGGCCCGCGATCTGGCCGAGGTCTGCTGGCAGCACCTGCATATGGCGACCAACGGCGGCGCCATCCAATCGATGATCACCGTCGGACCACCGCGCCAGGCCGACGGCCGCGAATTCCGCATCGTCAGCCCACAACTCATCCGCTACGCCGGTTACCGCAACGGCGACGGCACCGTCACCGGCGACCCGGCCAATATCACGATCACCGAATTCGCCATGAAGCTCGGCTGGCGCGGCGCGGGCACGCCCTTCGACATCCTGCCGGTGCTCATCAGCACTCCGGACGAGCCGATCCGCTGGTTCGACATACCGCCCGAACTGGCCCGCGAGGTCGAACTCGAACACCCCGAATTCGACTGGTTCGCCGGACTCGGCCTGAAATGGCATGCACTGCCCGCGGTTTCGAATATGAACCTGGAGATCGGCGGCATCACCTACCCGTTCGCACCGTTCAACGGCTGGTATATGGGAGCCGAAATCGGCGCACGCAATCTGAGTGACACCACCCGATACAACATGTTGCCGCTCATCGCCGAAATGATGTGCCTGGATACCAGATACGAGCGTTCACTGTGGCGCGATCAGGCCCTGGTCGAATTGAATCGCGCTGTGCTGTACAGCTTTCGGAAGGCCGGAGTGTATATCGTCGACCATCACACGGTCGCCAAGCAGTTCTGCGACCACGTCAACCGCGAGCAGGCCGCGGGCCGGAAATGCCCGACCGATTGGAGCTGGATCAATCCGCCGATTTCGTCTGGCGTGACCCCGACCTTCCATCGCTACTACGACGAACCCGAGCCGGATCTGCGCCCGAATTTCGTGCGGCGGGACTTCGGTGGGGAAGGCGAAATCTGATCTTTGTTCGGCAGCGGTAGTGCGGTTGATGGGCAAGAATGGGGCCATGGCACGGCGTTCCATGGGCTCGAAATGGGAAGAATTCGGCGCACATCTCGAGGGTGCGCCGGGACGGCTGCCGGTCGAGGTGCGGCGGTCGATTCGGGCGCGGGCCTCGGGTGAAGAAGGTGCCGCCGGGGTCCCCGATGATCTCGCCGATTTCGTCGAGCTGGTCGCCGAACGCCCGTATCGGCTCACCGAGAAGAACATCACGACGCTGGCCGAGGCGGGACGCAGCGATGACGAGATCTTCGAGGCGGGTGTGGTCGCGGCCTACGGTGCGGCCGACCGACGGCTTCGCGCCGCCCGCCGCTCCTGGGAGGGGCGCTGAAAATGTGGCTCGACACAGTCGAATCCGGCCAAGAACTCCCGGCCCGAATCATGTTCGCGACCATGCAGCGGTTGGGTCGCACCGAGGTTCCCGCGGTCATGAAGGTCATCTGCTACCGGCACCGCTATTTCGGCACCCCGCTTTCCGATCTCATCCAGGTCGCCATGCGCGGACCGTCCTTCTGGACCGTCGCCGAACGCGAAATCTTCGCAACCAGGGTCTCCCAGTCCAATGAATGCCCCTTCTGCCACTCCGCCCACCGGGGCATCGCAGGCGCTTATATTGCCGCGGATCTGGTCGATGAAGCCCTGGCCGACGGCGAAAACTCCCCCCTGCGCCCTGAAGCTCGCGCCATGCTCGAATTCGTCGGCAAAATGGTCCGCGATCCCGATGGCCTCGCCCCTGGCGACGCCGATGAAGTCCGTGCGGCCGGCGTCACCGCCGAGGCTTTCGACGAAGCTGTCTGGGTGGCAACCCTTTTCAACGTCATCAACCGAGTAATGAATACCGTAGGTGCCGAGGCGCTCGAAGCCGGCCAAGCCCAAATCGGCGCCCGCTTCATCAAAGCCTTCGGTTACCGAACCCCGCCTCCCGTACGTTTCCTTTCGCGCGGCGCTTGAATCGCTCGAGAGGGGCGAATCCCTGCACACACTCGGCGTGACCGACACGATGCCCACGAAGGCATGATCCGGGTCGGCTGCCACCCGAATCGGCCAATGCTGTAATCGCCTGGACTACAGCGTATTACAGGTTCGCGAGTGGGGCGGATGCGCCGCTGAGGGCGGCGGATCGATGGCGTGCTGACGCTGATCCGGCGCGCGTCACAGCCGGGCGCCGTTGACCACCAGTGCCACGTCGATATTGTCTCGCGTGGCGTTGGAGTACGGGCACACCTGGTGGGCCGTTTCGACCAGCTCGATCGCCTGTTCGTCGGTGACCGAGGGCAGCGTGATACGCAGTTCGACACCGAGTTGGAAGCGGCCGCCGTCGATCGGAACCAGTGACACCGACGAGTCGATGAGCGCGTCGTTCGCCTCGAGTTCGGCTCGCCGCCCGATCAGAGCGAGCGTCGTGCCGAAACAGGCGGCATACCCGATCGCGAAGAGCTGCTCAGGATTTGCGCCCTCCCCGTCTCCGCCCAGTTCTTTGGGCTGGCGCAGGTCCAGATCCAATCGACCATCGGATGTGCGCCCGTGGCCGTTTCGGCCTCCGGTTACATGTGCCTCGGCCGTGTACAGCGCAGTGGTCATTCTCGAACTCCCTTCGTAGGTAACAGAATAGAACATTTGCACTTCAAAAACAGGAAGTCAATAGTCTGATATCTGGTAACCCAGAGGGCGCGATACCGGCCGAATCCGCCGATCGAGTTCTGCCCCCGCTGCGCAAGGAGATTCACCAATGACCACGTTCGTTCTGGTACACGGCGCTTGGCGCGGCCCTGGGTCTGGGATCGCGTCATCCCGCTACTGCAACGCCGACGGGGACCGGAGCCGTCGACCGGATTGTCGGAACGGCCATCTGCTGCCGGCCACAGACCTACCCCTTCGACCGGTTCGCCGCAGCAGCGGGATACCGGACCCTCGCATTGAACGGCCGGCACAATGTCATGCTGACCGCACCGGAGGCACTTGCCGAAATGCTCCTGACCTCGTGCTTGTTCAAAAATAAGAAGCGCAAAGTTTAGAGTGATGAAGTGGAACAGCGATCGTACAACCAGTACTGCGCGACCGCGCGCACCCTCGATCTCGTCGGCGAGCGCTGGACATTGCTACTGATCCGCGAACTGTTGACCGGACCCAAACGGTTCAGCGACCTGCAGGCCAGCCTTCGCGGTCTCGGCACCGGTCTGCTCGCCGCACGCCTGAAACATCTGGAACGTGAGGGACTGGCAGAAAAGATCACCCTCCCGCCCCCGGCTCGCACCCCCGCATACGCCCTCACCGAGGCAGGCGCGGAACTCGAGTCCGCGATCCTGGCGCTGGCCCGGTGGGGTCTGAAGTGGGCGATGAGCGAACCGCATCCCACCGAGACGTTCCACCCGGGCTGGGCAGTCCTCGGCCTACGGGCTTGCTTCGATGCCGAGGCCGCCGCCGGACTCCGCGCGGTGTACGAGTTCCGCATCGACGACGAGGTCTTCCACGCCCGCATCGATGACGAAACGATCGAGACACTGCACGGACCCGCTCAACACCCTGACGCGATCATCACTATCAGTGAGCAGGAGTTCCTCCGCCTGACCAGTCAAGGCCGGACGTTCGCCGAGGCGATCGAAACCGGCGTCGCATCCGCGACCGGCGACAAACAAGCCCTGCGCAGGATCAAAGGCCTGTTTCACCTGCCGCCACCATCCGCCCGAAAGTCGGACCGGTAAGGCCAGGGGGCGTCACTCCTGGTCGGAACGAGCCGCGCGTCCAACGCACTCTCGATCATCGGGTGCCTGTGCTGCGGCGGAGTCAGCTTCCTCGCTAGGTGCCGCTACGCGCTCGGCGTGGGCGGTTGTCGTGGGAAGGTCCGGATCGGCGCGGGGGAATGAGACGGCATACGCCGGTCCGGGAACGTGACGAAAGTCTGACGACGTGGCCGGGTTGCGGCAATTGTTGCGCAATTAGCCGCAGAATCGGGGGCATGACCTCGGAAAACGATGGCGTGGACGGTAGGCGGGTACGGCACCGGAACCTGGGGTGGTGGTGATATGCGGGTGCTACTGACCGGCGCGGCTGGGTTTATCGGCGTGCGAGTACATCGGGAGTTGATTGATGCGGGGCATGAGGTGGTGGCGATCGATGTGATGTTGCCTGCGGCGCACGGGGTTGGTGCGATTGTTCCGGAGAACGTGCGGTTGGTTGATGTGCGGGATGCGGATGCGCTGGATTCGGTGTTGCGGGGGATCGATGTGGTTTGTCATCAGGCGGCGGTGGTGGGGGCGGGGGTGAGTGCGCAGGATGCGCCTGCTTATGCGAGTCATAACGACCTGGGGACCGCGGTCCTATTGGCGGCGATGGATCGGGCCGGGTGTCGACGGTTGGTGTTGGCTTCATCGATGGTGGTTTATGGGGAGGGGCGGTATCGCGGGGCTCGGGCCGTTGAGGTCGGGGTGCGCAGGCGCGGGGATCTCGAGAACGGGATGTTCGAGCATCGGGACCCGGATTCGGATGAGGTGATGAGTTGGGAGGCGGTACCGGAGAATGCTCCGTTACGGCCGCGGAGTCTTTATGCGGCGGCGAAAGTGGCGCAGGAGCACTATGCGGCCGCGTGGGCGGCGGTAACCGAATCCGGGGTCACCGCATTGCGCTATCACAATGTCTATGGCCCCGATATGCCAAGGGATACCCCATATTCCGGAGTCGCCGCGATCTTCCGATCCGCGCTGGAGGCCGGTGAGCCGCCGCAGGTTTTCGAAGACGGCAGGCAGGCGAGGGATTTCGTGCATGTCGGTGACATCGCCGCGGCGAATCTCGCGGCGGTCGAATATGCGCATACCGGTTTCGTTCCGCTCAATATCGCCTCGGGACGTCCGATCACCATCGGCGCGGTAGCCACCACGTTGGCCGCGGCGCGCGGTGGCCCCGAACCGGTGATCACCGGACGCTATCGTCCCGGCGACGTGCGGCATATCGTCGCGAGCCCCGAACAGGCGCAACGCGTTCTGGGATTCACCGCGCAGGTGGATCCGCTCGACGGCCTTGCCGAATTCGCCTTCGCGCCGCTGCGCGCGGTTGCCGGGGCGGGTGCGCCGGTCGCGTAGTTCAGTTTTCGTTGAGCGGTAGCCGAACTTCGAAGCGGCAGCCCTGCTCTCGGTTCTCGGCCGTGATATCGCCGTGGTGGGCTTCGACCAGACCCGCGGCGATCGCGAGCCCCATACCACTGCCGGAGGACACGCCGTCGGAGGCGACCGGGGAGCGCGCGGCGGTGCCGCGATAGGCGACCTCGAAGATTCGTGGCAGATCGGCCTCGGAGATACCCGGGCCGGTGTCGTCGACGCGCGCCCAAGCCTGGCCGTTGGAGGTGCCTGCCGATATCGCGACCTGGCCGCCGGGTGGGGTGTGCGCGATCGCGTTGGAGACCAGGTTCGTCAGCACTCGGCCGAGGGCTCGATCGCTCGCCGCGACAACGATTTCGGAGTCGGGCTGGTCCGCGCGCAGGAGGACTTCGGCGCGTTCGGCGTTCGGTCGGTTCGCTGCCAGCACCTCATCGATCAACTCGCGCAGATCGACCGGCTCCAGTTCCAAACGCAACGCGCCCGCATTGATTTTCGACATTTCGAACAGATCGTCCACCATGACCGACAGCCGATCCGTCTCGCGCACAATCTGTTCCGCGTAACGCGCCACATCGTCGGTGCCGGTGACAACGCCGTCGGAAAGTCCCTCGGCCATCGCGCGGATACCGGCCAGCGGGGTCCGCAGGTCGTGGCTCACCCAGGCGACGAGTTCGCGGCGCGAGCGCTCCGCCATCCGCTCTTGCTCGCGGATCTGCTTCTCCCAGACCGTCTTGCGGGCCTGTTCTCGTCCGAGCAGCAGAGCGGCGGGCACCGTGACCGCCGCGACGACCGCGAGCACGACCGCCGTGCGCTCGAGTTCATCGGTGAACATCAACCCGCTGACCCCGATAATGCCCGCGAGCGTGGACAGCGTCGGAATCAGCACCAGCACAGCCATGCTCGCGGTCATGGAGCGATTGCTGGTGGCGCGCAGGATCGCCGCACCGATGGCGACGATCGGCAGCGAACAGGCCAGCGCATAGCCGATCAATTGCAGGGTGTTCTCAGGCACTGGATTCTCCATTCCGGCCCCAGATGTAGCCGCGGCCCCACACCGTCTCGATCCGATGCCGGTCACCGAGTTTCGCCCGCAGCCGCTTGATGTGCACGGTGACCGTGGACAGGTCGCCGAAATCCCAGCCCCACACCTTGGCCAGCAGTTCCTCCCGGCTGAACACCTGGTGCGGGTGGCGCAGCAGGAAGACGAGCAGATCGTATTCGCGCGCGGTCAGGTCGACCGGCCCGCCGTCCACCAGCGCCGACTGCGAATCCGGCCGCACCTCGACCGCGCCGTCGCGCAGTACCTCCGTGCTCGGCTGCCGCGTCGCCTGCGAACGCCGCAGCACCGAGGCGACCCGCAGTGCGAGCTCGCGGGCGCTGAACGGTTTGGTGACGTAGTCGTCGGCACCCGCCTCCAGGCCGAGTACGCGATCGTCCTCGTCGCCGAGGGCGGTGAGCAGGATGATCGGGGTGTCCGGGCGTGGGCCGGAACGCACCGCGCGGCAGATTTCGATGCCGTCGGGGGCGGGCATCATGACGTCGAGGACGGCCAGTTCGACGGGGTCGCCGGTGGGTTCGGTGAGTTGTGCCAGGGTCGAGGCGCCGTCCGCGGTTTCCACGACGGTCAGTCCGTCGCGTTCGAGGTAGCGCCGCACCACATCACGGACCAGCGGGTCGTCGTCGGCGATCAGAATGGACATGGATTACCAATTCGTCAGGATCGTGTGGGCGAGTACGAGCGTGCCGAGCGCTTGCAGGAATAGCCAGACTCGGACGGTGGACCGCGGCAGAAACGCGGTCGCGGTGAGCAGCCAGATGTCGAAGGGCAGCCAGATGCGCTCGGTCTCCGCCTTGCTCAGGCCACTGAGGTCTGCCACCAATATCGCGCACAATCCCGCCGCTACCAAGTGCGCGGTCGCATCGAATGGTCTGCGCAGTGCACTCGGTAGCCCGGCGGCGGTGGCCAGGCCGACCGCGCAGATGGTGGCGGCGAGATTCGCCCAGACCCAGTACACGTACGGACGTTCGGAGGCGATGCCCTGGTAGTACCGCTCGACTACCAGGTGATAGCCATCGAGCCACCAGAAACCGGTCAGTGTGAAGGCAGCCACGACGATCAGCGCGCCGAATGCAGCAGGTAGCAGCGGCCGGACTGTTCGGCCCGCGACCAGGACCGCGCCCGCGGGTAGCGCCATGACCACGAGGCCGTAGCTGAGGTAGATGCCGAGACCGAAAAGCACACCGGAAGCGATCGCGACCCACGGCCGCCGGATCGCGATCGCCAGCAGCGCCACCGCCCATGCCGTGACACCCGCGAATATGGCGTCCGCCGAAACCGCGATCCATATCGCGCCGGGCGCTATCGTCAAGAACGGCAATGCCTTTCGTGCTCGATCCGCCGCACCGAGTACACGCAGCGTGACCGCGACCGCGACAATCGCACTGGACCCGATCAGTAGACACGCCATGCCCGCCCAACCGCCGCCGCGCAGGCCAATGCGATCGAGCAGGACGAAGAACAGCAGCGCGCCGGGTGGATGCCCGGAGACGTGGGTCGTCCAGGAATCCGGTTGGAAATCCAGGATGCGGCCGGAGAATCCGCGCAATGTGGCCGGGATATCGCGGACGCCGGGGACCTCGTGCAGGTATTCGTGGGAGTCGGTGAGTCGTCCGGCGAATCCGCGCTGCCAGCCGTCGATCATGGCCAATGCGAATGCCCAGGCCAGAGCCATCGCCCAAGACACCGCGAGTAGCCGTCGCCAGGGCAGCGACTCGGCCATCGCGGGACCGAACCGGACGACCAGCACCGCGATCGCGATGGCCGGTACCGAACCCCAGCCGACATGCGGCAACCAATTGCCGAAGATCGGGGCGGAACCCGCGTAGAGCTTGCTCCGCCAATGTTCGCTGGAAATTCGCGGTACCACAAATGCTGCCAGGGTGAGTGCGGCGGCAAATCCGGCTCCCAGATACTCGCCACCTATCCGGCCGCGTGGCCGCACCGCGGCCTCCGTCACATCATGCACGAATCTCACGATAGGGCCGCGGACCCGGGAAAACCCGTGCTCGAGCGGTTCTGAACGCGGATGTCACTGTTTCGTCACCAGTTTTGCGGCCTCGATTCGGCCTGCCTGGCCTAGCGTCGAAAAGGTGACCGAGACCCTCCACAACCCGGGCGGCGTGACCGTTGTCATCCCGTGCCGAGACGAAGCTGAGGCGTTGCCAGGTGTGCTCGCGGCCATCCCGGCCGGGTTCCATGCGCTGGTCGTGGACAATGGCTCGACCGATGCGACGGCCGAGGTGGCCCGCCGGTGCGGCGCCGCCGTCGTATCCGAGGCGAGCCCCGGGTACGGGGCTGCCGTGCAGGCCGGGATCGACTCGGCCAGCACAGATTTGGTCGCCTTTCTCGATGGTGACGGATCGATGGATCCGGGGGAGCTGCCGCCGCTGGTCGAATTGGTGCGGGCGGGTGCCGATTTGGCGGTCGGACGGCGTAAGCCGGTGCGTCGCGGTGTGTGGCCGTGGCATGCGCGGCTCGGCAATCTGGTCATCGCCGGGCGGTTGCGTCGACGATACGGGCTACCCGTGCACGATATCGGTGCCATGCGGGTGGCCCGCCGGACCGCTTTGCTTTCCCTCGGACCGTTGCACACCCGCTCCGGCTATCCGCTGCAACTGCTCATCGGCGCGGCGGGAGCGGGGTGGCGCGTGGTCGAACGTGATATCGCGTACCGGCCCCGGGCAGGTGGGGTTTCGAAGGTATCCGGATCGTGGCTCGGCACTCTGCGCGCCACTCGCGACTTCTTGGCGGTGCTGCGATGAACTACTTTCGACCGTCGCCGGTGGCCGCGACACTGCTCGTGCTGGCCAAGGCCCCGATTGCTGGTCTCGCTAAAACGCGTCTGACACCGCCGCTTTCGCCTCCGGATGCGGCCCGAGTCGCTGCGGCATCGCTGCTGGATACCTTGGAGTCGATGTCGCGGAGTCCGGTCGCGCACCATGTCGTCGCGTTCACCGGCGAGCTCGCGGATGCGGAGTGTGCGGATGAAGTGGCGAGGGCGCTGACTGATTTCGACGTCATCCCGCAGCGTGGTGGGTCTTTCGGCGAACGCTTGGCCAACGCGCACGCCGATGCCGCGCGGTACGGTCTGCCGGTTTTGCAGATCGGCATGGACACACCGCAGGTCGGCCCGGAGGTGCTGAGTTGGGCCGCCCGCGAGCTGGTGTTGCGCGGCGACGCACTGCTCGGTCTCGCCGACGACGGCGGCTGGTGGGCACTCGGGCTGCCGACACCCCAGGCGGCGCGCACACTCGTCGACGTTCCCATGTCGACCGATCAAACCGGCGAGCTCACCCTAGAAGCCATGCGGAGCTGTGGACTTCGTGTGCGCTCACTGCCGCGCTACAACGATGTCGATACCTTCGCCGACGCACTCCAGGCGGCGCGCGAATCCGACGGGCGGTTCGCGCGCTTGATCGAGCGACTGCACCACAACCTGCTGGCACACCGATGAGCGGTTTCGATATCTTCGACCTCGCGCTGGCGGGTGAGGACTGCTGGGTGCGCGATACAGACGGACGACGCCATCCCCTGCGCACCCGGCGCTGGCTGGGCTTCGACGCCGCCGACCGTCCGGCCGATTCCGCGCTGACCTGCTGTTGCGATGGACCGACGCTCGACCTGGGATGCGGTCCGGGACGGCTGGTCACGGCACTGCTGCAGCGCGGCGTCATCGCGTTGGGTGTCGATATCTCGCCGATGGCCGTGGCTACCACCAGATTTCGTGGAGCGCCCGCATTGCGGCGCGACCTGTTCGGACCGCTGCCCGGCTCCGGCCGTTGGTCCTACGCGATCCTGGCGGACGGCAATATCGGGATCGGTGGCGATCCGGTCCGCTTGTTGACCCGCGCGGGCGAGCTCCTCGCTCGCAATGGCATCGCGGTGGTCGAATTCGCCCGTCCCGGTGCGGGTGTGGTGTCGAATCCGATTCGGCTCGAGACGAGAGACCGAGTGGGGGAATGGTTTCCGTGGGCGCGGGTGGGGATCGATCGCGCGGAAGAGCTCGCCGCGGCGGCCGGGTTCCGCATGGTGACGGCGATGGAGGTGTCCGGTCGGCATATCGCCTGGTTGCGATCTGGCAGGCCCGCTTCGAGTAGTCGGTGGGGGTTGTGATGAAGCGCGGCAGCTGGATGGAACCGCCAGCGCGATTTCGTACGAATTTCGCCCGTTGGTCTGGCGTCACGAAGGGCATAGGGGAACAGGTGACTTCCGCGCGCCCACGGGTGACATCCGCACGGGGACCCGCGGTCGCGAGTCGCGTGGGAATCGCTCTCGGCAGCGCGATATTGCTGTGCTTCAGCACCGGTTTGCTCAGCCACTGGATTCAGCATCCACCGAGCTGGTTCTGGTGGCCCGCCCATCCTGTCTGGCTGTATCGGGTAACCCAGGGCGCGCATGTGATCTCGGGTGTCGCCGCGATCCCACTGCTGCTGGTGAAGCTCTGGGCGGTGTACCCCAGACTGTTCCACCGCCCGATCATCGGTTCGCCATTGCGAATCCTCGAACGCGGCTCCATCGCGATCCTGGTCGGCGCGACGATCTTCCAGCTGTCGACCGGGCTCCTCAATATCGCCCAGTACTACCCGTGGAAGTTCTTCTTCCCCACCGCGCACTACGCCATGGCCTACGTCGCCGTGGGCGCACTGGCCGTGCATTTGGCCGTCAAACTTCCCGTCATCCGGGACGCTCTGCAATATCGGCTGGTCGAATCCCCGACCGAGCCGCCTGCCGATACCAGTACGCGGTCGCACATCTCGCGACGTGCGGTGCTGACGGGTGGTGGTGTCGCTGCCGTCGCAGCGGGGTTGGCCGTTGCCGGGCAGACGATTCCTTTCCTGCGCTGGGCTGCGGTGCTCGCGCCGCGCAGTGGGCACGGGCCACAGGGCGTTCCGGTCAACCGATCGGCCGCGGCAGCCGGGGTCGGTGACCGGGCCCGTGATCCCGAGTACCGGTTGACGGTCACCATTGGCGATCGGCAGCGCCAATTCACCAGGGACGAACTGCTTTCCCTGCCGCAGACTCGGGCCCGCTTGCCGATTGCCTGCGTCGAAGGCTGGAGCGCGGGAGCCGACTGGTCCGGGGTGCGCCTGCTGGATTTGCTGGCGGCGGTCGGCGACTATTCCGGTGGCGATATCCGCTTCCGCTCGCTGGAGCAAACCGGCATCTACGGGAGTTCGATTCTCCCGCAACGTCATGCGGTCGACGACAGCACCCTGGTCGCCCTGACCATCAATGGCGAAACCCTCGATCTGGACCACGGCTACCCATGCCGTCTCATCGCACCCAACCGACCCGGCGTCCTGCAAACGAAATGGCTGTCCGAAATCGAGGTGCTGCCATGATCGCGGCCCGCATACTGCTGCTCCTCGTCGGCAGTTGGCTCGGCTGGTACGGCATCAGCGCATTATTCGACCTACCCCCAACAGATCTCGACTCGATCGCGATCTGGTTCGCGGGCGGGATCCTGCTGCACGACGCGGTCTTCGCCCCGATCTGCGCCGCACTCGGGCTCACAGCTCGCCACCTACTGCCACGCACCTGGTGGGCCGTCACCGCCTGTGGTGCCATCTGCTCGGTCGCGCTGGTACTGATCGCCCTCCCGGTCCTCGACCGTGGCGACGGCATGCCGAGCAATCCCACCGTCCTGGACCGCAACTATCCTGTCGGACTGGCAGTCGCCTTGATCCTCGTGTGGTCGCTGGTCTTCCTCGCCCACGCTGTGGCCGTCCGGTCCCGCCGAGGATCTCGGGATGCTATTTCCATGAGGGAAGCGTCGGTAGCACGCCACTGAGGTCTGCGCCTTCGGAACGACCAAGGAGCCAGGAGAGTAGCGCAGATGCGGGCCCGCTGACGGTGTGGTCCGCAGACCCACTCCCGACGGTCGCGGTGAAACCCGTATCAGTGGCTCGCACCTCGAACGCGGCCGCCGGATCACCCTCAGCGGCAAACCCCTTTGTCAAATCAGCAGCCGCCCGCGGAAGCAGCCGAGCAACGAAATCCTTCGGCCAATCACCAGGTTGGTAACCGGCCGCCAAATCGACATGATGGATCTCCACCTCCTGCAGCCGCATCCAAATGACCTCGCTCGCCGGAATAGGCCGCCCCTGCCGGGTCCGAACGGTCGCCGTCCACGCCTCCTCGGGAGCGGTCTGCGCAAGCGCCAGCCAGCGATTCGCCGCCGCTTCGTTATCGGCCGACTGCTCGGCAAGTGGCCGCGGCGCACCCGCCTCGATATCGGCATCCCGGATGAACATGCTGGCGTACTGCGGTGTTTCGATCCCGGTCCGCGCCCAGAGCAGCAGATTGACCAGACTGTCGGCATTGCGCGCGATGTGTGCGAGCAGATGCCCCCGGGTCCACCCGGGCAGCAGCGAGGGCACGGTCACGTCATCGTCGAGCCCTCGAATGGTGTCGAGCAGACGGTTCGTCGCCGCGGCGACGGTTTCGAGTTGAACGGTGGTCTCCGGCGCGTCGCTGGTCACCGAACCGACATTAGCGATCCGAACTCGGAACCGCCGCACAAATCGCGTCCGCCTCGATCTCCACCAGCAGCGCGGGCGTGATCAGCGCCTTGATCTCGTACATCGACGCGGCCGGACGGATATCGCCGAATACCTCGGCGTGCGCCTTCGCGACGTCGGGCCAGCGAGCGATATCGGTGACGAAGATCCGCGTCCGAACAACATCGGCCAGGCTCGCACCCGCCTCGGTGAGTGCGGTGCCGATGCGGCGCAGCGCTTCTCGAGTCTGCTCGCCGATATCGTCGCCGCCGACCGCATTGCCACCGGGCAGCGAGGCCGTTGTGCCGCTGACGGCGACGGTATTGCCGACGCGAACCGCCCGCGAGTAGCCGACGATATCCTCGAACTCCGAAACCGACGCGATATTCATCCGATCACCCATGGCGACAGCATGACACCAACTGGTCATTCGGACGTAGGGCATTTGTCGGCTGTCTGCGATAGGCAGACACGATGAAAGCGCACCCTCGTATCACCGCGGTCGCCGTCCTCTGTGTGGGCGTGCTGGCCGCAGGCTGCTCGTCCTCGGATGCCAAGGCCGACTTCACCGTGGCCAAGGACCAGCCGCTGGTGATCTCCCTGGACGACCTGCTGGCCGCCACGGGTGGCACCGCCGCCGTGACGATCGCCGATCCGGAACACGGCACGCTGACCCGCCGCCTCGACGGCGCACTGGTCTACCAGCCGAAGGCGGGCTACACCGGCACCGACGAGCTGAAGGTCACCACCACCGACGCGGTTCGCCTGTACACCACCGACATTCCGCCGCTCGGCGAATTCGGCGGCACCACCGTGCAGGCCAGCGGCTACGGCTCGGCATGGACCCCGGCGCCGGGCGCACCGGGGGAGTTCTACGGACTCACCGATCGCGGCCCCAATGTGGACGGTCCCGGCAAGAACGAGAAGCTCACCCCGACACCGGGTTTCGTGCCGAAGATCGGCCGATTCAAGCTGGTCGGCAATCGCGCGGTCCTGCAATCCACGATCGATCTGCACACCGCCAACGGCACCCCGTTCAACGGCCAGGTCGATGTCGCCGCGAGCACCGGCGAAACCATCAAGGACCTCGCCGGAAACGTCCTGCCGCCCACCGACCACGGCCTCGACCCGGAGGGGCTGGTCGCGTTGCCGGACGGCACCTTCTGGATCTCCGACGAATACGGCCCGTTCCTGGTGCATTTCGACGCCAAGGGCGGCGAACTGGAACGATTCGCCCCGGGATCCGGTCTGCCCAGGGAACTTTCGCTGCGCACCCCGAACCAGGGCATGGAGGGCCTGACCATCACACCCGACGGTGCGACCCTCGTCGGCGTCGTCCAGAGCGGCCTGAATACCCCCGGCCTCGGCGGTTCGGCCAAAGATGTGCCGATGACCCGCATCGTCACCGTCGATCTGAAAACCAAGGCGATCAAGGAATTCGTACTCCCGCTGCAGGATCCGAAGACCAGCAAGTTGGCCGTCTCCGAGATCACCGCGCTGAGCGCCACCACTTTCCTGGTCGACGAACGCGACGGCAACCTGCCTCCGAAGGCCGATAAGAAGCTGTGGACCATCGATATCTCCGGCGCCACCGACATCGGCCCGGAGTCGAAGGTCCCCGGCGCGCAATACGATCCGGAACGCGGCGGCCTCCAGATCGACGGCAAGCCGCTGGAAACCCTGGTCGGCACCGTCTCGACGAATGACGCAACCGTGGCGCTGAAGAAAGTGGGCGTCACCCCAGCCGCGAAGACCGCGAACCTGGATTTCGCCGCCCTGGTCACCAGCCTGAACGCCGACGGCAAGTTCTTCGGTCACGACAAGATCGAAGGCGTCGCGACGCTCGACGGCGGTAAGACCCTCTACATCGCCAACGACAGCGATTTCGGCCTTGCCGCAGGCAAGGGCGACCAGCCACCCTTCGGCCTGAAGCCGAAGACGCTGCCCAACGGTCTGCAGGACACCGGCGAAATCCTCGAAGTCGACACCACCGAACTGCCCGCGAAACTCGACACTCACACGGTCGAGATCAAGGTCGACTAACTCGAATCACTCTCGACCCACTCGCGGCCTTCCAGAATCACCGCGGCCGCCAATGTGATCAGCCACAGCGACATCGATCCGACCTGGATCCGCTGGGCGATGCCGAGCGCGTAATTGCCGGTCAGGTTGTCGGCGACCAACATCCACACGGTCGCCGCCGACCCGATCACCAGCACCACCACACCGGCCTCGCGCAGGATCCGCCACCGGTGATATCGGAAGGCGGCCACACTGAACGCGAAGGTCGCGATGGCGATAGCGGTGACCGCGATGGTGCTGGTCAGCGCGTGCGGCTGATGCAATTGCGGGAACAGTTCGCTGCCACCGCCGCCGCATTCGGCGTTGTCCTGCGGGCTGCAGTCGCGGAGTGGGAGCAGCACGTCGCCGATGGTCGCGGCGCCGAAGCAGAACAGCGCGACCCAGCCGATGGTGGTGAATCTGCGGCGCGGAAATAACAGCAGCCCGGCGATCGCGGCCGGCATCAGCAACGCGCCGACGATCTTGTCGGCGGTCGCGAACAACTCGCGATGCGGTTTGCCCACGGCATCGAGTTCGCTGAGGAAGGAGTTGACCGGATCGACGTCGATCTTCAGCACGAATTCCAGCAACCACGACGAATAGCAGAGTCCGGCGATCGCGATCGCGGCCGCGATGAGCCCGCAGGCCACCCGGACGTGGCGTTCGGCGAGCCTACGGCTATCAGTCACTGGACCATTCTCCGTCTCCTCGTTGGTCCGGTGTTCAACAGTAGGTGCGTGTGTCCGCACCGACCGGTCTTTCACACACCTCATTACCAACTCGAACACAGGGTTCTGTCAGCTCCGTCGACGATGGTTGGTAGACCTGAGGAGGTCCCCATGATCGGAATCACAACGGCAATCGCCGGAATGCTGGTGCTGACGGTAATGGCGGTGTCCGGCTACCTGGCCGCGCACGCGCCGCGCTCGCTGGTTCGGGTGCGGGAGCGCCGCTAGCGACTGCTTGCAGGTCGTTCGAAAGGGGCCGCTAGCGACTGCTTGCAGGTCGCTCGAAAGGGTCAGCCAGCGCCTCGCGCGGCCAATACGGTCTGGATCCGGTCCGCCGCCACAACGGCATTTTCGTGCTCCCAGACACGGATCACCAGCCATCCCTCGGCCGCCAGCGCAGCATCGGTGGCCCGGTCACGGGCCACATTTCCGCTCAATTTGTCCGCCCACCACTGCGCGTTGTTCTTCGGATCGGTCGCGTGCTGCGGGCATCGATGCCAGAAACATCCGTCCACATACACCGCGACACGCAGCCGGGGAAACACCAGATCCGCCCGCCGACGCTGTCCGCGCAAGGGTGCGCGATCGACGTAATAGCGCAGTCCGCGCCGATGCAATTCCCGGCGTAGCGCGAGTTCGGGCCGGGTTCCGGTCCGCCGCTGGCGGGCCATCCGCGCACTGGTCGCGGCATCGGTGAGCGGACGCCGAGCCGGGTTCATGACGCACCGAACCTCATGCCGCCCAGCCGCCCATCCGGTCGAGATGACTTTCCACATCGGCCAGAAATCCGGGCGGGAACCGTAGATTGCCCATTCCGGTGCGCCGCAGGAACCCGGCGGTCGCACGCGCCGAGAGCAGTCGCGAATCGGTGAGGAAATGCTGCAGGTCCTCGTACGGCTCGTGCACCGGCCAGGTCGAAACCGGCACCCGATAGGCGTTACCCGCGCGCCCCCACGCGGCGACCGGCCACGGCCGCCCCTGCGGCAACGGCTCATCGCCGGGAATCGGGTCCAGCGGCTCGGCCAGTCGTGCGCCGACCCAGGACGCCATCCGCACACTCACCGCATTCCCGATCAGCTTCCACCGGTGCCCGTGCCGAATTCCGGGCACCGTGGTCGCCGGTTCGGTCCAGTCGGCGTCGAAGCCCTGCAGCCGCTCGCCGTCGACGATGCCCGGTGTGACGAGCTCGCCCGATGGCAGCCGCACCGCGGGCGGACTCGCGATGCCCAGCGCCGAACCGCCCTTGAGCGTCGGGATCGCATTCACCGCCCAGCCGAGCCCGCGCACACCCTCGGTCCAGTAGAACCCGCACGGATCCTGTTCCGGGTCACCGAGATCGAGTGGTCCGGCATCGTCGGCGAACAGCACCCGGCGCGGATCCTCGGTGCGCGAGGCCAGCATCAGCACCCGCTGACGGCGTTGTGGCAGCCCGAACGCGCGCGCGTCCACCAACCGGTATGCCCAGGTGTAGCCGAGCTCCTCCAGCGCGCTCGTGATGTGCCGCATGGCGGCCCCACGACCCAACTGCAGCATGAACGGCACATTCTCGATCAACAGCCAGCGCGGTCCACGCTGCCGGCGCACCAGCCGGAACACCTCGTCCACCAGACCGGAGCGCTTCCCGGTGATGCCCGCGGTCCGTCCGGCCTGCGACAGGTCCTGACAGGGAAATCCGGCGGCGACCAGCTCGGTCCCGGCGGGCAGGGCACGCAGCCGAGTGATGTCCCCCTGCAACGGAATCCCGGGAAAGCGCGCGGCGAGCACCGCCTGCGCACCGGGATCGATCTCGCACAGCAGCTCGGTGTGCCAGCCGTGGTGGCCGAGGCCGAGCTCCAGCCCGCCGATACCGGCGAACAGCCCGACCATCCGCCCGCCCGTCACAGTCATCCCTTCTCGCGGTTGCTCGCGGATCGCTCGGAACCACCAGCGCTGCGTATCCGCTCAGCAGGTTACTCGAGCATTGAATGCGACGACCAGCGACCGCCACGGTATTGTGTCGAGCACCCGATCCGACCGGTTTGCCCGAGCAATGCCCACGGTCGAATCACGGTTTGCTCGGTCGTTCGATGACCTTCCACGCGCAGTTCCCGGTTTACCCCAAGAGTGACGCCAGGAAAGTGAGCGAAATGCAGATTCCGTCCACCAAGAACGGAAACTATCCCAACGTTGTCGTGACCAGTCTGGCGGCGACCACTTCGATCGCCGGTGATGTCGACTCCACCTGGAAGGGCCTGCTCAACGGTGAGAGCGGTATCGATGTCCTCGAGGACAGCTTTATCGAGCAGTTCGAGCTACCCGTGCGCATCGGTGGACATCTGAAGGTCAAGCCGTCGGCTTGCCTGACCAGGCAGGAGACGCAACAGCTGTCCTATGTGGAGCAGATGGCCGTGGTGCTGGCCCGTGAAGTCTGGCGCAATGCGGGCAGCCCGGAAGTGGACAAGAACCGCCTCGGCGTCGCCATCGGCACCGGCCTCGGCGGCGGCGAATTCATCACCGACGCGCGCGACCGGCTGCAGAACGGCGGCTACCGCAAGGTGTCGCCGCTGACCGTGCAGCGCATCATGCCCAACGGCTCGGCCGCCTGCGTCGGCCTCGAACTCGGCGCGAAAGCGGGTGTGGTGACGCCGGTCTCGGCCTGCTCGTCGGGTTCGGAGGCGATCGCCAATGCCTGGCAGATGATCGTGATGGGCGATGCCGACATGGTGGTCGCCGGCGGTGTCGAGGGTTCCATCCAGGCCGTGCCGATCGCGGCGTTCACCATGATGCGCGCCATGAGCACCCGCAACGAGGACCCGAGGGCCGCCTCCCGACCATTCGACAAGGATCGCGACGGATTCGTCTTCGGTGAGGCGGGCGCGATGATGGTCATCGAAACCGAGGAGCACGCCAAGGCACGCGGCGCGACGATTCACGCACGGCTGATGGGTGCTGGGATCACCTCCGACGCCTTCCATTTGGTCGCACCCGATCTCGAGGGCAAGGGTGCCGCGCGGGCGATGACCAGGGCCATGCAGAAGGCCGGTATCAGCAAAAGCGATGTCGGCCACGTCAATGCGCACGCGACCGCGACGCCGATCGGCGATACCGCCGAGGCGCAGGCCATCAATGCCGCCGTGGGCGACCATGTTTCGGTCTACGCACCGAAATCCGCACTGGGTCATTCGATCGGCGCGGTCGGCGCCCTGGAATCGGTGCTGACGGTGCTCTCGGTGCGCGACAGCATCGTTCCGCCGACACTGAATCTGGACAATCAGGATCCGGAAATCGAGCTCGATGTGGTCAAGGGCCAGGCCCGCCCCGGACGAATCGACTACGCCGTGAACAACTCGTTCGGTTTCGGCGGACACAATGTCGCGATCGCCTTCGGGCGGTACTGAATAAGTCGGGAAGGCGCACCTGCTAGCCTTCCCGACGCTTCGTTATCGACCTGTGTTCGGTGTAATCGCACGGCCTGAGTGCCTGCGTTGGCAAAAGGATAAGGCGATGATCGACGAGACCTTCGACGACTATTTGGACGATCAGGGCAATATCAAAATCCGTGGCGATAAGACCCTGATCGACTTCGTCGACAAGCACAGCGCGGAGAACGGCGACGACCTCGCCTACCGCTACATCGACTACTCGCGCGAGCGTGACGGCGAGTACATCGAATTGACCTGGCACGAATTCGGCGTGCGGCTGCGTGCCGTCGCGGCCAGGCTGCAGCAGGTGACTCGGCAGGGTGATCGGGTGGCGGTGCTGGCCCCGCAGGGGCTGGACTACGTCGTCTCGATCTTCGCGGCGGTTTACGCGGGCAATATCGCGGTGCCGCTGTTCGATCCGGAGGAGCAGGGTCATACCGATCGCCTGCATGCGGTGCTCAATGACTGCACGCCGTCGGCGATTCTGACAGTCGGTTCGGCCGCGGCGGGGGTACGGAATTTTTTCCGGCACCTCCCGGCGGTCCAACGTCCGCGGATTATTGCGGTGGACGCGATTCCGGACAGCGTCGGCTCGACCTGGGTGCGACCGGAAATCAATATCGACAGCGTCGCCTATCTGCAGTACACGTCGGGCTCGACCAGGACCCCGGCCGGTGTCGAGATCACCCACCGCGGGGTCGGCACCAATCTGCTGCAGATGATCGATGCCATTGGGGTGCAAGAGAATTCGCGTGGCGTCACCTGGCTGCCGCTATTCCACGATATGGGTCTGCTGTCCGTGATCCTGCCGACCATCGGCGGCGGATTCATCACGATCATGTCGCCGAGCGCTTTCGTGCGGCGGCCGTATCGCTGGATCAAGGAACTGGCCGCCGCCTCCGACGGCGCCGGAACTTTCGCGGCCGCACCGAATTTCGCATACGAGCATGCGGCGGCCCGCGGTAAGCCGAAAGCCGGTGAGGAACTGGATCTTTCGAATGTGATCGGGCTGATCAACGGCAGCGAGCCGGTTTCGGTGTCGTCGATGCAGAAATTCAACGAGGCGTTCGCGCCGTACGGTCTGCCCAAGACCGCGCTGAAGCCCTGCTACGGCATGGCCGAGGCGACCTTGTTCGTTTCCGCGACCAAAGCCGAGGATGAGGCGAAGGTCGTCTACGTCGATCGCAATGAGCTCAATGCGGGTCGGATGGTGGAAGTGCCGAAGGGCGCGGAGAATTCGATCGCGCAGGTGTCGTGCGGTTACGTGGCGCTATCGCAGTGGGCGGTGATCGTCGATCCGGAAACCGGCATCGAGCGCGGTAACGGCGAAGTCGGCGAAATCTGGCTGCACGGCGACAATATGGGCATCGGGTACTGGGGTCGGCCGGATGAAACCGCCGCGACCTTCCACAACATCTTGGCGCAGCGACTATCGGAAGGCAGTCACGCACAGGGCACCGATACGGACGCGAAGTGGATGCGCACCGGCGACTTCGGTGTCTACCTGGAGGGCGAGCTGTATATCACCGGCCGGGTGAAGGATCTGGTGATCGTCGACGGGCGCAACCACTATCCGCAGGATCTGGAATTCTCGGCGCAGGAATCCAGCACCGCACTGCGGCCCGGATTCGTCGCGGCATTCTCGGTGCCCGCGAATCAATTGCCCGCATCGGTATTCGAACAGGGCAGCCATTCCGGCCTCGCCTTCGATGCCGATGACACCTCGGAGCAGTTGGTCATCGTGGCCGAGCGCGGCACCGGTGCGGCGAAGCTGGATCCGCAGCCGATCGCCGATATCGTGCGCGGCGCGATCGCACAGCGCCACGGCGTCATGGTGCGTGATCTGCTGCTGGTTCCGGCGGGCTCGATTCCGCGCACGTCCAGCGGCAAGATCGCCCGGCGCGCCTGCCGCACCGCGTATTTGGAGGGCACATTGCGTGGCGGCTATCAGCAGCAGGACTTTCCGGACGCACCGGTGGAACCGGAGCAAATGTCCGTCTGAGCTCGGGTTATATGACGGTACAATTGAAGCAACGGCCATCGGCGCCTGGGAATCTGGGCGCCGATGTCGTGTGCGGTGCGTCTATGGCGCGGATCGGGGGTGTCGCGGGGGTTCTTGACCTCGAGGTTACTCGAGGTTGTTTGCTGTGGACGTGGCGGAAAATCGGTTGGTCGATCTCGGGACTGATGCCACGCTGAAATGTCGGACCCCGATGCGAACATCACCGGGGATCCGTTCGCGACACAGCCAATCCAAGACGATCACAAGGGGGAGCTTTGTCCGTCACGCTCGATACGCCATTGGCCGACACGGAGGTCGACAGACCGGAGCGGCCCGCCGCCGCGGTGCCGGGCCGCCTGCAATCGCTTCTTCGGTTCTGGCCGTATCTGCGGCCGCATCGGTTCATGCTGCTCGGCGCCACCACGCTCGCGGTGCTCGCCACCCTGACGGCGATCATGATTCCGCTGGTCATCGCGCGAATTATCGACGGCCCGATCCAGCGGCGCGATTTCGGCGGCGTCGTGTTTCCGGTGCTGCTGGTGCTATCGCTCGGTCTGCTGGAGGCGTGCGGCGTTTGGGGCCGGCGATGGCTGATCGCGAAGCCCGCGGCCCAGTTCGAGATCGATATGCGCGCCAAGATCTTCCGCAAGCTGCAGACGCTCTCGATCGGGCGGCACGATGCCTGGGAGTCCGGCCAGCTGCTCTCCCGCGCGGTCGACGATATGGGCACCATGAAGCGGTTCGTCGCATTCGCGGGGCCGTTCCTGATCATCCACTTCATCGTGATCCCGATCGGTCTGGTGGTGCTGTTCGCGCTGAGCTGGCAGATCGGGCTGACCTTCGCGTTCCTCGCGATCCCGCTGTCCTACGTCTGCCTGCGATTCGAGCGGCGCTACGGTGTGGCCTCGCGGCGCTCGCAAGATCAGGCCGGTGACCTCGCCACCACTGCCGAGGAGTCCGCGCAGGGCATCCGGGTGCTGAAGGCATTCGGTCGCGGTGCGTTCTTCGGTGGGCGGTTCACCGCGCAGTCACGGGAACTGCAGCAGACCGAACTGCTCAAGGTGCGGCTGGACGCCACGCTCTGGTCGGCGATGGTGTGCCTGCCGCAGCTGGCCATCGCCTTCGCGCTCGGCTACGGCGGTTACGCCGTCGCCAATGAGACGATGACGCTCGGCACCCTGGTCGCGAGCATCACACTGGCGACCTTCCTGCAGTGGCCGATCATCTGGACCGGCTTCCTGCTCGCCGAGTGGAACGATGCGCGCACGGCGGCGGACCGGTTCTGGGAGATCATCGACACCCCCGTCGAAATCGCCGATCCCACGGATCCGGTGGCACTGCCGGAGCGGATCGTCGGCGAACTGACTGTGCACGGAGTGCGTTTCGCCTTTCCGGACGCGAAGGATGAAGTGCTGCACGATATTTCGCTGAAGGTGCGCCCGGGTGAGACGGTGGCGCTGGTCGGCGCGACCGGTAGCGGCAAGACGGCGCTGCTCAACCTGATTCCGCGGCTCTACGACGTGACCGACGGCGCCATCACCATCGACGGCATCGATATCGCGTCGATGCGGGTCTCCGATCTGCGTTCGCTGGTCTCGGTGGCATTCGAGGAACCGGTGCTGTTCTCGGCGAGTGTGCGGGAGAACGTCGCCCTCGGCGATCCGGAGGCCACCGACGACGATGTGCGGCGCGCGCTGGATGTCGCCCAGGCCACCGATTTCGTGAACGACCTGCCGTGGGGACTGGATACCCGAATCGGAGAGCAGGGGCTGAGCCTGTCCGGTGGTCAGCGCCAGCGGCTGGCCCTGGCCCGCGCGGTGCTCGCGCGCGAAAGCGCGGGGGAGCGGACTCGGATCATGGTGCTCGACGACCCGCTGTCCGCACTCGACGTGGAGACCGAGGAGCGCGTACAGGAACGGCTGCGCACGGTACTGGCCGGTGCAACCACATTGCTTGTGGCGCACCGACCTTCGACCGCGGCACTGGCCGACCGGGTGGCGCTGGTCGCCGACGGCCGGATCGTCGCGGAGGGCGCCCACGATCAACTACTGAAAACCAGCGGTCGCTACCGCGAACTGATGGGCGGTGAATCATGACCACCACCGAAACCGCCGTCCCCGCAGACGATTCGGCCGACCGCGACCAGGTCGCCGACTGGCGCGGCATCGCCAACGAGGACAAGGCGGTCACCGAGACCGGGAACCTGGTGCTGGCCGGTCGATCTCGGCGCCTGCTGCTGAGCCTGGTCCGGCCGTACCGCAAACTCGCGGTCTTCGCCCTGCTGCTGATCGTGCTCGACAATGCCGCGATGGTGTCGGCACCGTTGTTCGTCGCGCACGGGCTCGACACCGGCATCGCCGAGGGCGTCGCGGGGAACTGGGCGCCCTTGGCGCGCACCGTCGCGGGTTACGTTTGCGCGGTCGGCGTCGGAGTCTTCACCACCTTCGTCTTCCTGCGGATCTCCGGAAGGCTCAGCCAGAGTGTGCTTTTCGATCTGCGGGTCCGGCTGTTCGCCCATATGCAGCGGCTCAGCGTGGCCTTCCACGAGCAGTACACCTCCGGCAAGGTCGTCGCGCGACTGACCGGTGATATCGAAACTCTGCAGCAGTTGCTGGAGAGCGCGCTGAATCAGGCACTGAGCGCGATCCTTTCGGTGCTGACCATCGCGGTCCTGCTGATCTACCTCGATCAGACACTCGCCGCCATCGTGCTGCTCGGATTCGTGCCATTGGCGCTGGTCACCCGCTGGGCGCAGCGCAGGCAGCGGGCGGGCTACCGGCGCACCCGCGGCGCCATCGCGAAAGTGGTCGTGCAGTTCGTGGAGTCGATGGGCGGCATGCGCGCGGTGCAGGCCTTCCGTCGCGAGGCCCGCAACGAATCGGTGCTGGCAACCGAGGACGCCGAATACTTCCAGGCCACCACCGCCGCGATGCGCGGCATGGGCGACTATGCCGGTCTCACCCGGCTGCTCGGCAATCTGACGACGGCGATCGTCATCGTGGTCGGCGCCTGGCAGGTGATCGAGGGCAACCTCGCCGTCGGCGTCCTCGCGGCATACCTGTTGTATCTCAACGAGTTCTACGGCCCGCTCGACGAACTCGCCCAGGTATTCAACGCCTACCAGTCCGCGGCGGCTGCGCTGGAGAAGATCTCCGGTGTACTCGAGGAGGAACCCTCGGTTCGGGAGCCGGAGGAGCCGATCGCGTTGGCGAAGGCAACGGGTGCCGTGCGGATGGACCAGGTGTGGTTCGGCTACGGATCTCCAGCCGGTTCGGAGAGCCCTGGGACTGCGCAGCCGATCGCGGTTGGAGCGATGCCAAGCGGCGCGGCATCGGCCGAGTCCGTTTCGGACGGCCCGGGTGCGACGCCGGTGACCACGGTTGGCGCGATGCCGAGCGGCGCGGCATCGGCAGAGATCGAAGGTGTTGTGCCGCAATCCGAGGAGCGCGGTCGAGCGCGTCCGGTATTGCCGGAGTTCTCCCTGGAGATTCCGGCGGGGCAGGTGATCGCGCTGGTCGGTGCGACCGGTGCGGGCAAGTCCACGCTGGCCAAGTTGTTGACGCGGTTCTACGACCCGTCGGGCGGCACGGTCACCTTGGACGGTATCGACCTGCGGCGGTTGTCCGATGCGGATCTGCGGCGCAATGTCGTGATGGTTACGCAGGAGTCGTATCTGTTCTCCGGATCGGTGGCCGACAATATTCGGCTCGGCCGGCCGGAGGCCAGTGATGCGGAGGTGTTCGCGGCGGCGCGCGCGGTCGGGCTGTACGAGTTCGTCACCGCGCTGCCCGAGGGCTTCGACACCGACGTGCGCAAACGCGGTGGGCGATTGTCGGCGGGGCAGCGGCAGCTGGTCGCGTTCGCCAGGGTGTTCCTCGCGGATCCGGCGGTGATCGTGCTGGACGAGGCGACCTCGAGTCTGGACATTCCGAGCGAGCGGCAGATCCAGCGAGCGCTGGAGACGGTGCTGCGCGATCGCACCGCCGTGATCATCGCGCACCGGCTCTCCACGGTCGCCATCGCCGACCGCGTGCTGGTGCTGGAATCGGGTCGGATCGTCGAGGACGGCACGCCGAGCGAGCTCATCGGGGGCACCGGCCGGTTCGCCAGCCTGCACGCGGCATGGCGAGAGTCACTGGTGTGATGCGGGCAAGGCGCGTGCGTCGCTTACGGTAGATACGTGACGAACCCAGACCTCGGCCCCGACAGCCAACCGGCGACATCGCGGTGGCCGGCGATCCTCACGTGGCGCGCGCACAACGCGTCACGGATGGAGTCCGTCCGCGTGACGCTCAATGGCAACCGCATCCGCGCCGCCGGTCGCATGATCGGCGGCGAATGCGCCGACCATCCAGCGTTCAGTGCGTCGTATGACCTGGTCACCGACGAGAACGGCGTCACGAAGCGACTGTCCCTGCGCAGCACCACCGCCGCCGGGGAACGCCAGGCCTCGATCGCGAGGGACGAGGAGAACTACTGGCTCGTCGATGCAGGTGGCGGCCACGTCCGCTCCACCTTCGCGGGCGCCCTCGACGTCGACGTCGTACTCAGCCCGTTCTTCAACACCCTCCCCATCCGCCGCTTCGGCCTGCAGAACGGCGTCGACAACATCCAGGTCCCGGTCGTCTACGTCCGCCTCCCCGACCTCCTGGTCCAGGAAGCCAGTCTCACCTACAGCAGCGGCGCCACCGGCATCAGCGTGCTTTCTCCCGTCTCCAGCGCCACCGTCACCGTCGACGCCGACGGCTTCCTCCTCGACTACCCGGGTCTCGCCGAGCGCATCTGACCCGGCGCCTCGCACCTGCACGCGTGAATCGCTGCGGCGGCGCCGCGCACATTTTCACGCGCCGCGCAGGGATTCGCCGGGCGAACTGTGGCGTGGCGCGCAATGTGGTGCGCGCGGGTCGCTCCCAGCTTCGTGAGCACCCAGCCGCGTCGGCCTGCTTGCCGCAAACGCTCCCGTCCGGGGCGGACGGTGATTCCCACAGCCGCGTTCGCGAGCGCCTCGATGAGGCTGTCTCCTCGGTGTTCGGGGCCTCGCGCTGCGATCAGTCCAGCTTGGTGATCACCCCGCCGCGCCGGCCTGCCTCGCGCAGCGCCTCCAGCCAGTCGTGGTCGCCGGGGCGGATATCGGTGATCTCCCAGCGCTGGGCTGTTGCATAGCGTTCGCGGCCGTCGTGCCCGGCTTCGACGAGGTCGACCAGGGTGCCTGCGTCGCGGAGGCTGTCGCGGGCCGCGCCGAGCACGGTGAGCGTCTCCTCCAGTACGTCCAGCAGGGCGGTGGCGTTCGGTTCGCAGATGGCGCGGACCAGGTCGGGGGCGGTGGCGGCGACGCGGGTGCCGTCGCGGAACGAACCCGCGGCCAGTCCGAGCGCCAGCTCGCCGCCCGCCGCACCGGCCACCGCCAGCGCCTCGGCCAGGACATGCGGCAGATGGGATATCCGGGCCACTGCCCGGTCGTGCTCGTCCGCGACCACCGGGATGACCACCGCATCGCAGGCGAGCGCTAGCCGCGCCACCCGAAGCCACGGCTCAGGATGGGTGCCCTCATCCACTCCGACCGCCCACACCGCATCGCGGAACAGGCCGGGATCGGTAGCCGCCCAACCGGATTCGGAGGTACCGGCCATCGGGTGCCCGCCGACATAGCGAGCCGAGAGCCCGTGCCGACGCACCGCCTCCGCCACCGGCGCCTTGACGCTCACCACATCGGTGAGCGAGCAGCGCGGCGCGAAGGTCGCCACCTCGGCGAGGATGTGGTCCACCGCGGGCATCGGCACCGCGACCACGATCAGCGCATCGGTATCGGCGGCCCGGCTCAGTACCCCGAGCAGATCCCCCGTGACATCGAATCCGTCGGCCCGCGCGGCCTGCGCACCCGCCTCTGACCTGTTGTAACCCCACGCGTCATAGCCCGCGCCGACGGCGGCGCGCAGCAGTGAACCGCCGATCAAGCCTGTCCCGAGGACACACACCGGTGCTTTCTGGTCAGGAGTCATCGGAACAGATTCGCATACGACTTCAACATTTCGGCTCGAGCCGACTACCGTTGCGGCCATGGCAGCACAGCGCTCGGGCACGAACAAGGCTGCGTCGGACGATTACGACGACGTGGAAGGGTTCGCAGTGGCGGTTGTCCGCGAAGAAGGACAATGGCGGTGTAGTCCGCTGAGTCAGGCCGCGCTCACCGATTTGTCCGCGGCGGAAACAGAACTCAAAGCATTGCGCAGTTCCGGTGCGGTGTTCGGATTGCTGGATATCGATGACGAGTTCTTCATCGTGCTCCGGCCCGCGCCGAGCGGCACCCGGATGCTGGTCTCGGATGCGACGGCCGCGATCGATTACGACATCGCCGCCGATGTCCTCGAGGCACTCAATGTCGAAATTCCGGACATCGATCCGGACGAACTCGACGATATCGAGCCATGGGAGGAGGGCGACCTAGGCGTCCTCGCCGACCTCGGCCTGCCCGAGCCCGTGCTCAGCGTGATCCTCGCCGAGACCGATCTCTATCCGGATGAGCAGCTCGGCATGATCGCCCAGCGCCTCGGTTTCGCCAACGAACTCACGGCTGTGCTGGACAAGCTGCCTCGCTGACGTGGGCCTGCTCACCGACGACACCGACATGGTCCGCGCGGCGATCTCCGCCGCAGCCGATGCGGGCGATCGCGACGTACCGGTCGGTGCCGTGGTCTTCGATGCCAGCGGCCGCGAGCTCGCGCGCGCGGCCAATGCCAGGGAGGCCCTCGGCGACCCGACCGCGCACGCCGAGATCCTCGCCCTGCGCCGCGCCGCCGCCGTCGTCGGCGACGGTTGGCGTCTGGAGGGGTGCACGCTCGCGGTAACCCTGGAACCGTGCACCATGTGCGCGGGCGCCCTGGTACTCGCCCGGGTCGGCCGCCTGGTCTTCGGCGCCTGGGAACCGAAAACCGGTGCCGTCGGCTCCCTTTGGGACGTAGTTCGTGACCGCCGTCTCAATCACCGCCCACAGGTCCGCGGCGGCGTCCTCGAAGCCGAATGCGCAGCCCTGCTCGACGTCTTCTTCCGCACCCAACGCTGACCAACCCAGTCCCTCGACAGCCGATTTAGCGATCCGCCCACCGTCCGGTATGGTTGTCGGCGGTGGCGTGTCCGAGCGGCCTAAGGAGCACGCCTCGAAAGCGTGTGAGGGGTAACCCCCCTCCGAGGGTTCAAATCCCTCCGCCACCGCCACAGCCCCGCACCTGTTAGCACAGGTGTGGGGCTTTTTCTTGCCGACTCCGGGTTCAGCGGCGGCTGCCATCCGGACGAGCCTGCGCAACTGCTCGCCCTGCTTGATGACGGCAATATTCGTCTCTAGCTCGCCCCGCGCTATCCGGTCGGCGGCCTGGTCGAGTTCGGCCTCATCGCCTTCGATGGCAAGTCCTGTCGAATTCCCAGCGGCAGAACGAGTTTGGAGCCAACTTGGTCTTCGAGTCGCCGCGTCTCCGCCAACAGCTCCGCAAGATCTTGGCCGAGGCCCGACCGATGTCGCGCCGTTCGGCCAGGGCAGCCGGCTCCCGTAAGCGCAACCGGGTCGAATGATCAGGCTCGGACTTCTCGGTAGTCGGACTGTGGCCGCATGAAGCCCGGACGTGCCGCCGAGCGTGTCCGAAGCGTGGTGGACCATGCAGCGCCATCGCGGACGCTGCGGAATGCCCGCGCAAGAAAGCGCCCAGGCAAGTGCTGATCGACGCGGGCCGCATGGTTCCGGACACGGCACGGGAGTACTGAACGGCACCGGCTGTCCAAGGCGGCATTCCGCAGCGTGCCTGTGCGGCGGCAGCGCGAATGGTTGGCCGACTACTCCGTCGGAATGCCGATCCACTGCATGCAGCTTTGGCTCCAGTTCACCGCGCCGCGCCAGATCGTCGACCCAACTTGGCGGACAGCCTGCGAGTCGTGGCTGTAATCGCTGTTGCTGCCACCTGATTCAGCGCCGGGCGCACGAGTTCTCGCGTGGGCCCGGCGCACCTTTCCGGCCGGGTCCGGGGGACCGATCGTCTCTAGTTCGCGTCCGGGAAAGCCTGGCGCACACCGAAGGTGATCGCTTCGGCTTCGCCCAACCTGCGGCGTTGGACACGCATCAGTGCCTCCACGACGCTCGCGGTCCGATTGTCGCTGTGTGCATCGATGAACGTGACCACTTCTGGACGTCGGACGGCAATTTGGATCCTCATACCACCCATACCTCGATGGTAATCCGCATGGCTGCAGAAGATGCTCGCTGATCGCGCAACCGATTTCGGTCCGCGCGATGCGGCCGGGTTGCTGCTCCGAATCAACGAATTCGCCGACTGTGGACTTCCTGGGTAAGTAAGCGGCGGGCGGGTATACGGCGATTAGGTAAGCGCGGGGAGGGTGCGCAGCGACGATGCGGTGCAGTACGAACCGCGCCCGATTGATTCGCGAGAGTTAGATGAGAGAGCCCTATTTTCGATTCGGCAGTCTGCTGGTGCTGATATGGCTGGTGATCGGCGTCGTTGCCGCGGGGCAGCGGCACTACTTCGACAGCGGTCCGGTCAATTGCGCCGGATTCGGCACGATTGCGGTGACGGTGATCGCCGGTCCGCTCAACTATATGGGGGTGAATCCGAAGATCGACGATTGCAATGTGCCCCAACCCAGTCAGTAGTGCGTGAGGGCTGAGTTCCGAGGGTTCGGCCACCCTCAGGGCTCAGGGCGTGCTCTGCCGGGCGGCGACATGCCGTGCGGTCGGGCGCGCCCGCCCGCGCCCGTCACGATGCGATAATTCGCTGAAATTCCGTGTGCGCGGTTCGCGGGAGAGATATGGGCGAGATGAAACTTGGCAGCGTGCTGATCGTGATCTGGTTGATCATCGGCGTTGTCGCGTCGGGGCAGCGGCACTATTTCGACAGTGGTCCGATCAACTGTGCGGGCTTCGGCTCGATCGCCCTGACCGTCCTCGCGGGCCCGCTCAACTACATGGGCGTGAACCCGAAGATCGCCGATTGCAATGTCCCGCAACCGAGTCCCTAGAGCGGCACCGGCTCCAGATCCCGCTGTGGTTCAGGAGTTTTCGTAGAACCGGCGCCGGAAGCGCCCGCCGACGCGATGATGACGAGGCCGATACCGGCGCACTGAACGAGCGCGAGATCTTCGCCGAGCAGAAGCAGTCCCGCCGCGGCCGCGACCGCTGGTTCCAGACTCATCAGCACACCGAAGGTGGCGGCCGAAATCCGGCGCAGCGCTTCGAGTTCGATGGCGTGCGGCACTCGCTGCACGCGATGTAGGCACCCCACCCCGCGCCCGCGGCAATCGCGAACAGTACGCCGGTCCACGACACCGGACCGCCGGTCTTCACCATCAACAGCACACCCAGCCCGGCCACCACCGTCCACACCAGATCGCGGGGTCGACGCGAGGCGATGACCGCAACGGTGAGCGGTCCGAGGAAGTCCAGGGCGACCGCCATACCGAGCGGTATGCGTTCGATGGCGGCATAGAAGCACAGATTCATCGCGGCGACGGCGACACCGAGACCGATGATGCCGGGCAGTGCCGCGCGGTCGACGCGCAGCGAGGGCCGCCACAGCAGCAGTGCGATGGCGCCCGCGAAGGCCAGACGCACACTTGCCGCCGTGCTGGCGCCGATGATCTCGAACAGATACTTGGCCAAGCCCGCACCCAGTTGGATACTGACCATAGCGGCGAGGATGAGGATGGGCGCGGGCACCGCGCGAGCCGCGCGTGGCTGAACCTTTACAGCCGAAAGCTAGGTGTCCTAAGTAAATGACAATGGACTGGTCGGTTTCTCGAAAACGGTGCTTACCTTGCCGATCGACGCCCGATCTGTGGTGATCGGCACAAGCGCTCATCCGGCCGGAGAGTGATCGTCTCGCGTGCGGGTATCCGAGTTGGTACGCGAGTGCGAAAGGAAGCGATGACGATGCGCGAGCGTGTGACCCACCCGAGACCAGCGCCCTCCGCTGGTGCGCGACTTTTTGCGATGCTTCTGCTGATCTGGCTGGTCGTCGGCGTTGTCGCCGCAGGTCAGCGTCACAACTTCGACAGCGCCCCGATCAACTGTGCTGGTTTCGGCACCATTGCCGTGACGGCGCTGGCCGGTCCGCTCAACTACATGGGTGTGAACCCGAAGATCGAGGAGTGTAACCTCCCGCAGCCCAGTCAGTAATACCCGGTCTCCCATCGGAATTCGAGTGGTCATCGGCGAATTCCAGTGGGAGCGTGCCGAATTCGAAGCTCAGCCGCCCCATACCGGCTGTCGCATCTCGTCGGGCGCCTGCTGTCACGAAAACACAGTCGCCCCGAAACGCATTCGGCCCCGCACCCGAATCCGGGTGCGGGGCCGAGCCGCTTATTCCGATCAGCTCACGCCGACCGGCACCTTCACCGTCTCCGCGGACCGCTGCTGCAGCTCACGCAGCTTCGCGCCCTCGACGTCGATATCCGGCAGGATCCGATCCAGCCACTTCGGAATCCACCAGGACCACTTACCCATCAGCACCAGCAGCGAGGGGATCACGACCATCCGGACGATGAACGCGTCGATCAATACGCCCGCCGCCAGCGCGAAGCCCATGGATTTCGCGGTGATATCGGTTTCCAGCAAGAAGGAACCGAATACGGCGATCATGATGATCGCGGCCGAGGTGACGACCCGGGCGCCGTGGTGATAACCGGCGACCATCGCATCCTTCGGCGACTTGCCGTTGACGAACTCCTCGCGCATCCGGGTCACCAGGAACACCTGGTAATCCATGGCCAGGCCGAACACCAGGCCGATCAGCATGATCGGCAGGAAGCTGACCAGCGGATGCGGATCCTCGATCAGCCCGAGCTTGCCCTCCTGGAAGACCAGCACCGTCGCACCGAAGGTGGCCGCCATCGAGAGCAGGAAGCCGAGCGCCGCGGTCAGCGGCACCAGGATCGAGCGGAATACCAGGATCAGCAGCAGGAATGCGGCACCGGCCACGATCGCCAGATACGGCACGATCTTGCTCAGCAGCACATGGTCGACATCGGCGAAGATCGCCGTGGTGCCGGTGATGCCGTATTCGATGCCGTACTCGGACTGCATCTGCGCCTCGGCATCGCGGGCGTCACTGACCAGATCCTTGGTGGCCTGGTTGTTCGGACCCGACTTGGGCACGCCGTCGAGCAGTGCGCCCGCCTTGTCCTCACCACTCCACTTGGGCTCGGTCACGTAATCCATGCCCGAGTAGGACGCGAGCTTGGATCGCAGCGCGGTCACCGCGGCCTCGCGCCGGTCGGCGGGCACATTGGTGAGGTCGACCGCGACATTCAGCACGCCGTTGCTGCCCTCACCGAAGCCCTCGGTGCGCAGCTCGTAGGCCTTGCGGATGGTGGAGGTCTTCGGCTGGCTGTCGTCGCCCGGCAGGCCGAGGTTCAGACCGGCGGCGGGTGCGGCGAGCAGACCCAGCACGACCACGCTGAGCAGCAGCGTCACCGCGGGCGCCTTGCCGATCAAACGGCCGACGCGCATGCCGTTGGTGACCGACTTGTCGTCCTCGGGATCGTGCTGGGCCACGATCGGCAGCTTCGGCTTGAACAGGAACCGGCCGAACGCGCCGAGCAGCGCCGGCATCAGCGTGATGGCGGTGAGCACGGCGAACGCCGCGGCGATCGCACCACCCAGGCCCATGAACGTCATGAACTGGACGCCGACGATGCTGAGTCCGCCGAGCGCGATGATGACGGTCAGACCGGCGAACACCACCGCCGAGCCCGCCGTACCGAGTGCCGTACCGGCCGCCTCCTCCGGCGAATCCTGCACCGCCAGTTCGTGTTTGTAGCGCGACACGATGAACAGCGCGTAGTCGATCGACAGGGCGATGCCGATCATGGACGCGAGGAAGGTGGTGAAGCTGGGTACCTCGATGATCGAGGTACCGAGGAAGATCAGCGAGGTGGCCGCGCCGAGGCCGACGATCGCGGTGATGATCGGCACGAAGGCGGCGACAATGGCACCGAAGGCGATGATCATGACGACCAGCGCGATGCCCATGCCGATCTGCTCGGACTTACCGCTGGGTCCCTCGTTCTTCTGCGCGATCGAGCCGCTCATCTCCACCTGCAGCCCGGCATTGCGGGCATCGCTGGCGACGTTGTAGGCCGCTTCGCGCTGTTCGTCGGTGACGTCGGTGAACTTCTTGATGGTGAACGGGACGCTGAAGAAGGCGACCGAGTCGGGCGCCGTCTTGCTGAGCACGTTCAGCGGTGCGCCACTGCACTTGGACGGATCCGGGTCGGTGATGCAGCCCGACTTCTCGGCGGCCTCGACCGGATCCATCACCGGCTTGCTGTGGTCGACGATGTCGAGCGTGCCGAGCTTGGCGATGAAGGCCTCCAGCGCGGCCCGGTTCGCCGGATCGGTCAGCTTCTGGCCATCGGGTGCGGCAATGACATAGGTGCCGGTGACGGCGTCGAATTTGAAGGCGTCGGAGGCGCCGGGAAAGTGCTTGTCGAGAATGTCGTTGGCACGGGCGGACGGCAGCGCCGGCATGCTGAAGTCATTGGTCATCGGCTCTTTGAGCTGCGCGCCGAGGCCGCCGAGCAGCAGGAAGAGGACAATCCAGACCGGAAGCACTATCCATTTCCGGCGGAAAGCGAACTTCCCCCATCTATACAGATAAACGGACACGAAGGGGTTCTCCTAGCGATGGCGATGGCTGGTTACGTGCTGGTTCGTGGCGCGTAGACAGCACTCGCGGGGATTGCCCTGCCGACCCCCGCCTCCATTGACGCTTTCTGCCTACCGTGCGGTAGGTAGACTACCCAGGAGCTAAGCGGAGGTACAACCTCAATTCTGGTGGCAACGTTAGCTCGGCGCATAAGTGGTGAGAGGATCATCCCATGATTGTTCGTGACGCACGCGACGCTGTTGTCGCAGGTAGCGGCACAAAAATGGCAATTCGCGACGCTGCGGTAAAGCTGTTCGGGGCCAAGGGTTTCGAACAGACGAGCCTGCGCGAGGTCGCGGATGCGGTAGGAATCACAAAGGCTTCGCTCTACTATCACTACGCCTCGAAGTTAGATCTGTTACTCGCGATCGTCGATCCGATCGTGGATCACCTGCGCTCGGTGATCGAGGATATCGATGCGGTCCCGCATGACGAGGAGGGCGTGCGAGCCGTTTTGCGCGCCTATTTGCGCGGCATGATCCGCCATCGCGACGCGGGTGCGCTGTGCGTCCGCGACACCGTCGCGATCATCAATGTCATGGCCGACCGGTATCCGGACATGCTGGATTCGACTCGGGTGCTGCGCGAATGGCTCGCCGGACCCGGCGCCGACGATGTGGCCAAGCTGCGCGCCAGTGCGGCACTCGAGGTACTCGGGGTCGCGCTGTTGTCCACCGAACTCGTGCCCGGCGTGGAGGATTCCGTGGTGGAGCGCACACTTCTGGACGCGGCCACCTGTGTTCTGACCGGCTGCCATACCGCGTAGATTCGTTCGAACACCGAAGAGGCCAGGGAGTAGCCGCCGTGCACATCACCGCGAGGGTCGATTACGCGGTGCGGACCCTATTGGAGATCGCCCGCGCACCGCAGATCCACCGTGCGTCGGATCGCGTCGCCGTGCAGGTCGCCCCGGTGGTGAAGGCCGAGGCGATTTCGACCGCGCAGCATATTCCGCCCAAGGTGCTCGAGACCGTACTCGCCGAATTGCGCAGAGCTGATCTGGTGACCAGTAGGCGCGGCCCGGACGGCGGCTATTGGCTGGCCCGCCCGGCCGCGCAGATCTCCATCGCCGACGTGATCCGCGCGATCGAGGGCCCGCTGGCCTCGGTGCGCGGCGAGCGTCCGGAGGATGTGCGGTATCCGGGTGCGGCCGAACCGTTGCAGCGGGTGTGGATCGCGCTGCGGGTGAATATTCGTGTGGTGCTGGAGAATGTCTCCATCGATGACATCGCGCAGGACCGGCTGCCCGGATTCATCGGGACGCTCACCGAGGATCCCGGTGCCTGGGCGCGACGATAATTCGAATCGAACCACACCGGCCGAAATCCTCGCGCGCGAACATCGCTGCTGGTCAGGAATGTTCGCGACGGACCGTGCGGATTGCCGGTAGCCTCCTTTTCATCATGCTGATCAGACTGCTTCGCACTCATCTGGCCCCCTACCGGGCCCAATTGGCGGGCGTCGTCGGCCTACAACTCATCTCGGTCATCGCGATGCTGTACCTGCCGACCCTGAACGCCGACCTGATCGATAACGGTGTCACCAAGGGCGATATCGGCTACATCTGGACCACCGGTCTGTGGATGCTCGCGGTCACCGGCGTGCAGATCATCGCCTCGGCCTGCTCGGTCTATCTGGGCGCGCAGGCCGCGATGGGCGCGGGTCGGGATCTGCGCGGCGCTGTGCTGCACCGGGTCGGCACCTTCTCCGCGCGCGAGATCGGCATGTTCGGCGCGCCCTCGCTTATCACCCGCAATACCAACGATATTCAGCAGGTTCAGCTGCTGATCGTGATGTCGGCGACCATCCTGGTGATGGCGCCGATCATGTGTATCGGCGGCATCTTCATGGCGCTGCGCGAGGACCTCGGGCTGTCCTGGCTGCTGCTCATCGCGGTGCCCGCACTTGCCATTTCGATGGGTGTCATCGTGGCGAAGATGGTGCCCGGCTTCCGCGATATGCAGCATCGGATCGATGAGGTCAACCGGGTGTTGCGCGAGCAGATCACCGGCATCCGGGTGGTGCGCGCGTTCGTGCGCGAACGGCAGGAGACCTGGCGCTTCGGAGTGGCCAACACCGAACTCACCGAATCCTCGCTGCGGGTCGGGCGGCTGATGGCGCTGATGTTCCCGCTGGTCATGCTGATCAGCAATATCACCGCCGTCGCGGTGATCTGGTTCGGCGGACACCTCATCAATGACGACAAAATGCAGATCGGCTCGCTCACCGCGATGCTGTCCTACATCATGCAGATCCTGATGGCCGTCATGATGGCCTCGTTTCTGGCCATGATGGCGCCGCGCGCGGCCGTCTCGGCCGACCGGATCGGTGAGGTGCTCGAGACCGAGACCTCGGTGCTGCCGCCGCGGCTGCCGCAGGCGTTCAAGGGCGATCCGGCCCAGGTCGATCTGCAATTCGCCGAATTCGCCTTTCCCGGTGCGGACAAACCGGTGCTGTCGGCGATCCGGTTCCAGGTCGAGCCGGGTACGACCACGGCGATCGTGGGCTCCACCGGCGCGGGCAAGACGACACTGCTCAATCTGATTCCCCGGCTCATCGATGTGACCGATGGTGCGGTCTACGTCGGCGGCACCGATGTCCGTCACATCGACCTCGAATTGCTGCGCGAACAGATCGGACTGGTGCCGCAGAAGGCATATCTGTTCTCCGGCACCATCGCCGGCAATCTGCGCTACGGCAATCCGGACGCCACCGACGAGGAACTGTGGCGATGTCTGGAGATCGCCCAGGCCGCCGACTTCGTGCGCGATATGCCACAGGGTTTGCAGACACCGGTCGCGCAGGGCGGCACCACTGTTTCGGGTGGGCAGCGTCAGCGGTTGGCCATCGCGCGGGCGCTGGTGAAGAAGCCGCGGGTCTACCTGTTCGACGATTCGTTCTCCGCACTCGACGTCGCCACCGATGCCCGACTTCGCGAGGCATTGCGGCCGGAGACCAGGGATGCCTCGGTAATCATTGTGGCGCAACGGGTTACCACCATCCGCGATGCAGATCAGATCGTGGTGCTCGAGGACGGCGTCATCGCCGGGATCGGTACCCATGAGCAGTTGATGCGCGATTGCGCGGAATACCAGGAGATCGTCGCCTCGCAGCTCGGCGCCGACGAGGCCGTCGTGCTCGCCAAGCGCAACGTAGCGCCGCCCGATGCGAGCGGTGACGGGTATCGGACCCGGCGGGAGGAGATCCGATGAGACCCGGAGCGGTGAATCCCGGTGCGCCGGATGCGAAAGCGAAATCGTTCGGTCCGTCGCTGCAGCGGCTGTTGCGCAGGCTGGCCCCCGAGCGCGTGTATGTCGGCGTGATCGTCGCGCTCGCGATCATCTCGGTGGTGCTGAATACGCTCGGCCCTTACATCCTCGGCAAGGCCACCAACGTGGTGTTCGATGGTGTCGTCGGCCGCCAATTGCCGAGTGGCATCACCAAAGAAGAGGCGATCCAGCGCCTGCGGGCCGCGGGCAACAACACCCTCGCCGACATGCTCGGCGCGATGGATGTCACCCCGGGTGTCGGTGTGGATTTCGGTGCGGTCGGCCGGGTGCTGATGCTGGTGCTGCTGCTCTATATCGGCGCCGCGGTCTTCAGCTGGCTGCAGTCCTTCCTGCTCAATATCGTCATCAACCGCACGGTGAAGCGGCTGCGCAGCGATGTCGAGGACAAGATCCATCGACTTCCGTTGCGCTACTTCGATTCCACACCGCGCGGTGACCTGCTCAGCCGCGTCACCAATGACGTCGACAATGTGTCGCAGACCCTGCAGCAGACCATGAGCCAGCTGATCCTTTCGCTGTTCTCGGTGGTCGGCATCCTGATCATGATGTTCTGGATTTCGCCGCTGCTCGCGTTGATCGCCCTGCTCACGGTGCCCGCCGCGATCGTGGTCACCACGCAGATCGCCAAACGCTCCAAACCGCACTTCGTGAACCAGTGGAAGTACACCGGCATGGTGAACGCCCAGGTCGAGGAGGCCTTTACCGGGCACGAGGTGGTCACCGCATTCGGCCGCAATCGCGAGGTCGGTCAGGAATTCGATAAGCGCAACAACGATCTCTACGAGTCGAGTTTCAAGGCGCAGTTCATCTCCGGGCTGATCATGCCCGCGATCATGTTCCTCGGGAATGTGAACTTCGTGCTGGTGGCGCTGGTCGGCGGTCTGCGAGTGGCGACCGGCAATCTGTCGCTCGGTGAGGTGCAGGCCTTCATCCAGTACTCCCGGCAGTTCAGCCAGCCGCTGACCCAGATCGGCGCGATGGCCAACCTGCTGCAATCCGGCGTCGCATCGGCCGAGCGGATCTTCGAGATCCTCGATGCCGAGGAGCAGTCGGCGGATCCGGTCATGGAGAACACCCGTCCGGTCGATCGCGGCCGGGTCGAGTTCGAGGCGGTGTCGTTCCGCTACGAACCGGAGACGCCGGTCATCGAGCGGCTGTCGCTGGTCGCGGAGCCGGGACACGTGGTCGCCATCGTCGGTCCGACCGGTGCGGGCAAGACCACCCTGGTGAATCTGCTGCTGCGGTTCTATGAACTCGATGCGGGCACCATCACCATCGACGGCGTCGATATCACCGATATCACCCGCGATCACCTGCGTTCCAGGATCGGCATGGTGCTGCAGGACACCTGGCTGTTCAAGGGCACCATCCGGGAGAACATCGCCTACGGCAATCCGAATGCGAGCGAGGCGGATATTCTCGAGGCCGCCCGCGCCGCCTATGTCGACCGCTTCGTACACGCGCTGCCGCACGGTTACGACACGGTCATCGATGAGGAGGGTTCGGGCGTCAGCGCTGGTGAGAAGCAGCTGATCACCATTGCCCGCGCCTTCCTGGCCAAGCCGTCCATCCTGGTCCTGGACGAGGCGACGAGTTCGGTCGACACCCGCACCGAGGCGCTGGTCCAGCACGCGACCGCCGCCCTGCGCCGGGACCGCACCAGTTTCGTCATCGCCCACCGCCTGTCCACCATCCGTGACGCCGACCTGATCGTCGTCATGGAGGCGGGCCGCATTGTCGAACACGGCAACCACGAGCGCCTCCTCGAAGAACGCGGCGCCTACTACCGCCTCTACAACGCCCAGTTCGCCGCGGCCGCCGCCGAAGCCTGACCCGCGGCGCCGCATACCCGGCAGCTATCGCGCATAACGGGTGCGCCCATTGCCAGGATGGTGGTGAGACACATCGTGTGCAGTGGGTGCGGGGAGCGCGATGCCTGTTGGCTGTGCGACAGCGTGGTGTGGGGCACTACGGAGTGCCTGAGAGGATGTACGGCGTGGCTGATCCTGGAGCTTTCTCGTTCACCGTTGGTACCCGTATCCCGGGGCGACACGGTCGAACGGGCGTGATCAGCACACCGCACGGTGATATCGCGACGCCCGCATTCATTCCGGTCGGCACCAAGGCAACGGTCAAGGCGGTGCTGCCCGAGACCATGAAGGAACTCGGCGCGCAGGCACTGCTGGCGAATGCCTACCACCTGTACCTGCAGCCGGGCTCGGATATCGTCGACGAGGCGGGTGGGCTGAGCGAATTCATGAACTGGCCCGGCCCGACCTTCACCGACAGCGGCGGCTTCCAGGTGATGTCGCTGGGTGTCGGCTTCAAGAAGGTGCTGGCGATGGAGGCGGTCGACGTCCGAAGTGATGACGTGATCGCCAAGGGCAAAGAGCGCTTGGCCACCGTCGACGATGACGGCGTCACCTTCCGCTCGCACCTCGACGGCTCGAAACACCGGTTCACCCCGGAGGTTTCGATGGGCATCCAGCATCAACTCGGCGCGGACATCATGTTCGCCTTCGACGAGCTGACCACCCTGCTGAATACCCGCGCCTACCAGGAGAAGTCGCTGCAGCGCACGCACGAATGGGCGCAGCGCTGCATCGACGAGCACGAACGGCTGACCGCCGCGCGCGCGCATCGCCCGTATCAGGCGCTGTTCGCGGTGATCCAGGGCGCACAGTACGAAGACCTACGGCGCAAGGCCTGCCGGGAGCTGGAATCGCTGCGCGGCAGTGCCGGAACGGGTTTCGACGGTTACGGCATCGGCGGTGCGCTGGAGAAACACAATCTCGGAACTATCGTCGGCTGGTGCTGCGATGAACTGCCCGAGGACAAGCCGCGGCATATGCTCGGCATCAGCGAACCGGAGGACGTGTTCGTCGCGGTGGAGAACGGAGCGGACACCTTCGACTGTGTGAACCCGTCCCGGGTTGCGCGCAATGCGGCGATCTATGTCGCCGAGGGCAGATTCAATATCAATACCGCCAGATTCCGCCGCGACTTCACCCCGATCGACGACACCTGCGACTGCTACACCTGCGCGAACTACACCCGGGCCTATATCCATCACCTGTTCAAGGCCAAGGAGATGCTGGCCTCGACGCTGTGCACAATTCACAACGAGCGCTACACGATTCGGCTGGTCGACCGGATTCGCGAGAGCATCGAGGGCGGCTACTTCGACGAGTACAAGGCCGAAACGTTGGGCCGCTGGAAAGGCGGTGTCTGATTGCAGCGCCTGCGGCGCTGCGTGTTCGCGGCCCCCTGTGTCTCGCGTCCGAGCCGTCGAGACTCGCGACTTCGTCGCATGCGCTTCGACGACTCGGACGCGAGACGGGCCGCGAACGGGTCGCTCGTAAAACTCGCTCCGTGGTTGCTGGGAAGGGCTTGGATCCTTACTGCTTCGGCACTTCTGGTGATTACCCCGGGTCCGCTCGAGCACCTCGCGATGCGTCGGGAGCGCCGACTCGGACGCGAGACGGGCCGTGAAAGGTCGCTCGTAAGACTCGCTCCGTCGTGATTGCGCCCCGAGCGGGCCTGCGGCGTAATAACTTTCAGCTCAGGAGCGCGGGAGTTTCGCGCGGCGCGTAGCTCGGCTCGTGCTTCTTCAGGAAGGCGATCACGCGGTAGGTGATCGGCAGCACGATGACCTCGGCGAGCGTCTTCCAGACGAAGCCGACGATCACGTAGTTCACGAACTGTCCCCAGCTGTCGATGCCGATGGCGGTGGCCGCGATCGAGCAGAAGATCAGCGTGTCACCGAATTCGCCGACGATCGTGGAGCCGATCAGCCGCGCCCACAGGTGTTTCTCCTTGGTCTTCTCCTTGATAAGTACCAGCGAGGCCGAATTCAGCATCTCGCCGACGAAGTACCCGGCCAGGCCCGCGGCGACCAGCTGCGGGGTGGTGCCGATGACGGATCGGAAGGCTTCCTGATTGTCGTAGAAGGTCGCGGCGGGCAGCTCGATGGCGATCTTGAAGCAGACGACCGCGAGCAGCAGGATGGCGAAGCCGTAGTAGATGGCCCGGCGGGCGGCCTTGAAGCCGTATACCTCGCTGAGCACGTCGCCGATGATGTAGGCCAGGGGGAACAGGAACCACGCACCGTCGGTGGAGATCGGCAGGATCTCGATGGGGCCCAGTTTCACCGAATGATCGGTGAAGAATTGAACGCCTTTGGTTGCGCAGATATTCGAGATGATCAGCGTCGCGGTGAACAGGGCGACGACGGGGGTGTAGTAGCCCCGCGCGGCGACGGCGAATGCCGCGTGGGCCGCCGCGGGGCCCCCAGATTCTGGGTGTTCTTCAACTGTTTTGGACTCACTCACGCGCTTCATCCAACCAGGTTGTGGAATAGGCTGTAGCAATGACGAATCCCGGCGATTCCGACGAATGGTGGAAACAGTACGGCGGCGAAGGTGTGTCGCCGGAGGCTGGCTCCCAGGGGTCGGTACCGCAGTACCCCTCGGCACCGCAGTACCCTTCCGCGCCGCAGTACCCGCAGCAGCCGGCTCCGACGCCGCCACCTCAGCCGCAGTCGCAGTACCCGAGCTACCCGCAGCAGCCGGTCGCCGGCGCGCAGCAGCCGTACCCGCAGACCCCGGCCTATCCGGGCGCGTATCAGCCGTACGGCTATCCGCAGCAGGCCCAGGGCACTAATGGACTCGCAATCGGTTCGCTGGTCGCCTCGGTGGTCGGGCTGTGCACCTGCATCGGTTCGATCGTCGGGATCGTGCTCGGTGTCATCGCGCTCAACCAGATCAAGGAGCGCGGACAGGAGGGCCGCGGCCTGGCGCTGGCCGGTATCTGGGTGGGTGCGGGCGGTATCGTGCTCGCCATCGTCTACGTGATTCTCAACGTCGCGCTTTCGACGACATAAGACTCGAAAACATCAGGGGCGCTCCCGAATTCGGGAGCGCCCCTGATGTGTATCCAGGGTCTGCGATCAGGCCTTGACGACCTGGGTGCCGCCGGCGAACTTATCGTGCCAGCCCTGCTTGTTCGGGTCCTGCGAGGTGGTGATGATCATGTAGATGATCAGGCCGAGCTCGGCCAGGCCACCGATGCACGGAATGATGCCGAGGGCGACATAGAGGTTGCGCTTCAGCGAAACCTCCGGGGTGATCTTCGCCGCACCGCCGGGGGCGACGACCTTGAGGCCCACGATCTTCTTGCCGAGGGTGGTGCCCTGTGAGGTCTCCATGCCGACGAAGTACCCGAGCAACGCGATCGCGCCCACCAGACCGGTCACGATCTGCCCGCCGAGCCCGGAGCCCAGGATGAGCAAGATGATGACGTAGACCGGGATGCTGACGATCAGGTGATCGATGACGCGGGCGCCGATGCGGGCTCCGATATCACCGGGCTGTCCGCCGTATCCGTATCCCGGCTGCTCGCCATAGGGCTGCTGGGGGTAGGGCTGCTGCTGGCCGTACGGATCCTGCGGCTGCTGCCCGTACTGCGGCTGCTGTCCATACTGGGGCTGCTGTCCGTACTGCGGCGGCTGCTGCCCGTACTGGGGCTGCTGTCCGTACTGCGGCGGCTGCTGGCCGTATTGGGGCTGTCCACCCTGCGGGTACTGCTGGCCGCCTGGGTATTGTTGCCCGCCTTGCGGATATTGGTTGGGGTCGTACCCACCGCTTGTCATATATGTGTCCTCGTCAGTGATCAGTAGATCGGTCGATTGCGTACGTTACGGACATCGCGCGGGTTGCAACAACCCATTCTCATCGAGTATCCACGGTTCCTCGGTCAGATAGGCCGGGTCGAACCCGTCGAGTAGTTCGGCGGGCGAAACCGGGGGATAGCCCAGGGAACTGGCCAGCGCGGCCGCGACCCGATCGGGTGTGTTACCGAGGGCGAGCTGATCGCCGAGTGTCACCGCGCCATCGCGTTTGGCCAGTCGCTTGCCCGCGGCATTCAGCACCAGCGGCACATGTGCGTAATGCGGAACCGGAAGGTCGAGCAGCGTCGCGAGATAGGCCTGGCGTGGCGTCGACGGCAGCAGGTCGTCCCCGCGGACCACCTGATCGATGCCCTGCTCCGCATCGTCGACGACGACGGCGAGGTTGTACGCCGGAATTCCGTCGCCGCGGCGCAGTACGACATCGTCGACGGGGCCGCGGTAGCGCCCGTGCAATTCATCGGTGATCTCGAATTCGCGCGCGTGCGCACGCAATCGCAGCGCGGCCGGGCGTCCGTCGGTGTGATGTGCGGCCCGCTCGGTCTCCGTCAGATCACGGCAGGTGCCCGGATAGTGGCCGAGCGGCCCGTGCGGTGCGGTCGCGGCCTGCTGGATTTCCCTTCGGGTGCAATAGCACTCGTAGGTGAGACCGTCGGCCGTGAGCCGATCGATGGCCGCCTGATAGTGCGGCAGCCGGTCGCTCTGCCGGACGACGGGACCGTCCCAATCGAGTCCGATCGCGGCGAGATCCGCCAGTTGGCGCTGTTCAGCGCCCGGCCGGACGCGATCCAGATCGTCGATCCGGAGCACGAAGCGGCGTCCGGTCGATCGCGCGAACAACCAGGCCAGCACCGCGGTGCGCAGATTTCCGATGTGCAGATCGCCGGACGGGCTCGGGGCGTACCTGCCTGCTGGATTTCTGATTACTGGCACGTTTGCCATGCTAGGGGCTCCGGCGCGGGGCACGGATCAGCAGACGGGGCTTGAGTCGGCCTTCGGGAATCGAGGTTCCGCTGTCGAGGGCAGCCAGCAGGTCCTCGGCGTGCGCGATGAGACCCGCACGGTCGATTCCGTATGGCACAGCAGTGTTTCGGTCGGTGTCCGGATCGGCCTGGTAGGCGCGCAGCCGGGTCACCGCACGGGTGAGCAGGGTGCGCGCGCCCTTCGGATTCGCTCGCTGGATGTGGGTCAGCCCGACCGCATATTGCGCCAGACCCTGCCACAGCATCCTTTCGGCGAACGGCCCGTTCTTCCACGCGGCCTCCAATACCTCGTGTGCGTTGAATGCCAGGCCGTCATCCAGCAGTTGCTGGGCGTAGGAAAGGGTTTGCTGGGGCGGCAGATTCAGGTCGTCCGGAATTCGTGGCACGCCTACGCTGCCGACCGGCAGCGGCCGCCCGAACCGGTCGCGTGGGCGGGGATTACGTGCGCGACCTGCCTCGTCGCGCGGGCGTTCGACCATGCTGCCCATCATCCATGGACGGAGCCGAAGGCGTCCACCCGAGTTGGTTCGATCATGATTAATTGACGGATCACGGAGCAATCACATCACCAAAAAGTTTGCTGCCCAGCAAACATAGGAATGAATGTCATCTTCCGGCAATGTTTCCGCAACTCCCAATCTTCGCAAGATTGGCAAATGCAAGCATTGAATGGGCAAGAGATCGGCAAATTCTCAAGGAACCTGCTAGTCTTTACCGCGCGGGGGCGACCCCGCGAGGTGAATTCACCTCGAAGTGCAGTGCGATCACGACGCACCGTGAAAGTCGCGCGCTTTGGCAAGGCGCACCGCGGGATTCGGCGTTCCGCGCCGGATGCCGGTGCTAGTTAGAACGATGTCAGAAGAATAATCTCGTTCTCGACGCAGCAAAGGAGCTAGTGCCGTGGAAGTTGACTTGACGGGCGCTGTGTGGCGTAAGAGCACATACAGCGGCCCCGACGGGAACTGCGTGGAAGTCGCATTTCTCGTCGACGGCAACGTGGCGGTCCGCGACACCAAAGACAACGGCTACGGTCCGTTGTTGGCGTTTACGCCCGGCGAGTGGAACGCGTTCCTAAACGGAATGTCACAGGGGGAGTTCGGACGCGCCTGAACAACAGGTACGTCCGAACAAACAGCACGGCCCCGGGTCGGCACGGACTCGGGGCCTTCGCAGGTGCTCAGTGGCCCCATTCTCAGTGATGCTGGCCGTCGGTCTGCTCCTGAACTGCGCGTAGCACGGCGATCTGCTTGCGCTCTTCCTCGTGTTCGGCCGCCATATGGGCGCGGGACTCCTGCCACGGATCGGGTCGGAAGAATCCGCCGGTGCCCGGCTTGCCCGCAGAACCCAGCTTGTTCATCTTCTTCGGCACCGTTGCGCCCTGATAGGTCAACGGAATCGGGTGACCGTGCTCGTCGACCGGACCGAGCGGCTGGTGGATCTCGATGTACTCGCCGTGCGGCAGCCGCCTGATAATGCCGGTCTCGATGCCGTGCTCCAGCACCGCGCGGTCGCTGCGCTGCAGGCCCAGGCAGATGCGGTAGGCGGCGAAGTAGGCCAGCGCAGGCAGGGTCAGAATGCCGATCCGGCCGACCCAGGTCGTCGCGTTCAGTGAGACGTCGAATTTGTAAGCGATGATGTCGTTCACGCAGGACAGCGTCAGCACCACGTAGAAGGTGATCGCCATGGCGCCGATCGCGGTGCGTACCGGCACGTCACGTGGGCGCTGCAGCAGGTTGTGGTGCGCGGTGTCCTTGGTCAGGCGACGCTCGATCCACGGATAGGCGATCAGCATCGCGAACACCAGGCCCATGATCATCGCGCCCCAGAACGGTGCGGGCACCGTATAGCGGCCCGGATACAGCTCCCAGGGCGGGATCAGGCGCATCATGCCGTCTGTCCACATCATGTAGAAGTCCGGCTGGGTGCCCGCCGATACCTTGGCCGGGCTGTAGGGGCCGAAGGCCCAGATCGGGTTGATCTGCAGCAGGCCGCCCATAAGTGCGACGACACCGAGGGTGAACGCGAAGAACGCGCCCTGATCCAGGGAGAACACCGGCACGATGCGAGTGCCGATCACATTGCGTTCGGTGCGGCCCGGACCCGGGAACTGGGTGTGCTTCTGATACCAGACCAACGCGATATGCGCGGCGATCAGCGCGAGCATGATGCCGGGGAACAGCAGCACGTGCGCGATGAACAGGCGCGGAAGGATGATCTCGCCCGGATAGTCGCCGCCGAACATCAACCAGTGCATCCAGGTGCCGATGACCGGAATGCCGAGCGTGATGGAAGAGAACGCCGCCCGCAGGCCGGTGCCCGAGAGCAGGTCGTCGGGCAGCGAGTAGCCGAAGTACCCCTCGAACATGGCCAGGATCAGCAGCAGCGAGCCGAGCACCCAGTTCGCTTCGCGCGGCTTGCGGAATGCGCCGGTGAAGAAGATCCGGAACAGGTGCACGATGATGGAGGCCGCGAAAAGTAGTGCGGCCCAATGGTGGACCTGGCGCACGAACAGACCGCCGCGGACCTCGAAGGAGATGTTCAGCGCCGTCTCATAGGCGCGGGTCATGGATACCCCGCGCAGCGGCTGGTAGGCGCCGTTGTAGGTGACCTCGGCCATCGATGGGTCGAAGTACAGCGTCAGATAGGTACCTGACAGCACCAGAATGATGAAGCTGTAGAGCGCGATTTCGCCGAGTAGGAACGACCAGTGTGTCGGGAAGACCTTGTTGATCGACCGCTTCACGAACGCCGCGGCCCTATATCGCTCGTCGAACGAGTTGGCTTGTTCGCTTGCCTTACGACCTACGTCAATAGCCATGGCCGACACCCCGCTCTGGATGAGAGGTGGTACATGTTCTACTACAGACGGTAGCAGGGGATCGGCCAGGAATCGATAGGTTTCCCAGAACCGCAATGTGGAACAAGATCATTCAGTTTCCCGGTGCCTGCCAATGCCGCCGGTAACCCGGTGTCATATCGTCGAGTCGTGAGTACGGTGGCCGCCCAGGACGCGACGATGTACTGGCTGTCCGGCCGTACCCGAAATGACCTCTTCATGCTGTATTGCTTCGACGATTCCCGGCGTTCCGGTGCGCAACTGCGCGAGTTCGTCGCGCGCCGCAGTGCGGAGATTGCCGACCTGTCGGTGCGGCTGCGCGAGCTGCCCGGAGATCTGGACTATCCGGCATGGGTTCGGTGTGAATTCCGTGCCGAGCAATTTGTGGAACATATCCTTCCGGAACCGGATTGGCCGAGTGTGTGTGAGGTGCTCGGCAAACTGCTCGGTACCGGGGTGGACGCCGCGGTGTGGCCGTGGCGGTTGCATGTGTTCCGGGGTGTCGTCGGTGCGCCGGGGGGTGCTGGGCCGGCGATGGTGGTTGTGCTGCAGATGTCGCATGCGTTGGCCGATGGGCGGCGGGGTGCCGAGATCGCCAGGGGGTTGTTTTCTGAGGTTGGTGGGGGTGAGTTGGTTGCGCGGGATCAGTCGGTGGCCGGGAGATTACCGATAGCTAGGGCCGAGCGGGGCGTTGTGGCCGAGCGGGTTGCCTGCGCCGCGCCGGTTGCCTCGGTTATCGGTGCCGCGGCGGTTGCTAGGGCGGTGGGCGGGCAGGCCGCCTGCATCGGTCGACGCCTCGGTGTGGCAGCAGTCGAAGCGGCGCCGGTGGATCCCATACATGTGAATTCGGTGCTGGCGCTGCTTCGGATGCCGATTCAGTTCGCGCGCACGGCGATTCGTGGCTATCAGGCATTCCGGGCGCAGCAGGAGTTGGCCGAATTGACCACTGCGGGAAGGCTTCCGGGGCCGGGGCCAGCGTTCACACCGAGTCCGGTGAACCGGAGCGATTCGACAGATATGCACGCCCATCAGGTGCGGATGATCGTCTGCGATGCCGAACGGCTGCGCATCCCGGGCTGCACCGTGACCGTGGTCGCGCTGACCGCCGTGTCGATCGCACTCGATCGCTACCTGACGGCGCGAGGTGAACGAGCGGACCGCCTGGGCGCGCAAGTGCCGATGGCCTTGTCCGGCAATCGGATAGCGGCTCGCAATAACTACCGCAGCCTCGGCGTCGAACTGTTCATCGACGAACCGGACCTACTGGCCCGCGCGAACAAGATCGCCGCAGACCTAGCCGATCGCCGAACCCGCGCCCAGCATCCACTGCTCACCGCACAGGACCGCGTCACCGCCGTCACCCCCGCCCGGCTACTACGCCGCGACATCGAGCGCTACCCACTCGACACCGTCCCCGACTCCATCGCCGGACACACCGTGGTCTCCAGTGTCCACCGCGGCCCCGCCGACCTGACCTTCGGCGGCGCACCCGTCCGCTTCACCGGCGGCTTCCCTGCAATCGGCTCGGTCATGCACCTGACTCACGGCATACACGGCCTCGGCGACACCGTCACCGTCTCGATCCACGCCGACACCGCCGCAGTACCGGACATCGATAATTACGTCGACCTGCTATGCGATGCGCTGAACGAGATATTCGACTGTGCCATAGCAGAATTGGGAGACTCCGAAACCTCAACCGGGTGATTCACCGCAGCCCGACGCAGTACTTCTACTCATGTCCGAGCGACATCGACATGTTCGAATGCATTGAACGCCTGCACATTCGGGCGGAGACAGCTGCGGCGGCAATCGAGCGGGGGCGCAACCGATGACCAACTCACCAACCGACTCGATCTCGGTAGGCCAGTGGATCGCACGTGTCATCGCGATCGTGATCCTGATTCCACTGCGCCTGCTGTGGGAGGGCGTCGGACTGCTCGGCCGCATCACCGCCGCCGCCCTGACCTACATCTGGAACCACCTGGTCGACCCGATCTGCCACCTCACCTGGCACTGGCTGCTCCGCCCCGCTTGGGCCTTCGTCAAGGACTTCCTCTGGGGTTGGCTCCTGCACTACGTCCTCTGGGGCCTGGTCCTCACCCCACTGGCCGCCTTCGCTCTCGACTACTTCCTGCGGCCCCTTCGCCGCGCCATCGAGGCCTTCCTCTGGCGCCGAATCTTGCGCCCAACCTTGACCTGGCTCACGAAAACCATCCTGTTCCCGATCGCCGCCATCACCCTGCGCGTGCTGTACCTGGCGTGCAAATACCTGATCGCCTGGCCCGCCTACCAACTCTGGCACTGGATCCTGCACCCCCTGTGGCGGCTACTCCGCACCGCCCTGATCTACGGCTGGCTCGGCGCAACCGCCATTGTCGGCGCACTCGTAGTAGCCCCCTGCCGCGCCATCTACCGCATAATCCTGCGCCCCATCCTCACAGCCCTGGCCGCTGCCTGGCGCACCACCGTCGTCCGCCCGACCCGCTGGACCTACCTGAATGTCATTCAGCCGATGAACAAATGGGCCACCCAGATCATGACCACGGTCTTCGGCGACTGACCGGGCGGCAACGGTAACAGCGAGGTCGGGTGGGTGCTACACGCTGACGCCCGTGGGCTGCGTCAGCGGTTGGAGAAGGCTCAGTGTTGTTCGCCGGCGCTCGATCGGTGCGAAAAGTGTCCCTTTTCTGCTTGTTCCATCAGACGCATGAATTGATCCGTACCCAGGTGGACGAGCTCCTCGTGGTCGCCTGCCTCGAAGTAGACATCGGGCACCGTGGTGAGACTTTCGTCCATCAGCGTCTGTACGCCGTACGCGCTACAAACGGCCGGGATCGCGCCGATCTCGCAATCCGGGAACACGTTGCGTAGCTCGGATTCCTTGGCCAGCACCAGATGTCGTCCGGTTTGCGACCACAGCTTCGATAAACGCAGGTGATGTGTAGACGGCACCACCGCGCCGACGTAGCCCTGCTCGTCTTCGAGCATGATCGTCTTGGCGAGACGGTCGCCGGGGATATGTGCCGCTTCCGCTGCCTGGGCGCTGGTAAAGGTGTGCGGATGACGTACAACTTCGTACGTGACGCCCGCCTTGCGCAAGCATGCTTCCACGGTCGACGAAATAGACATCGCGGACCTCCACTGATCGGCTCGTGCACCACCGAACACGGTGGCAATCGGCAACAGCGCTAGACCGTTCTGCGAGATAGTCTGCGCCTTTGAGCGATCGGTGTCGGCCCAAACCGTCAAATCCCACCGAGTGCCGGTTGCGTCCGTGTCCGCAAAAGCCATATCGCCACTGGCGCCATGAGCTGCTGCCTGCGGTCGTGGTACCGCCGCCAGCACCCAGGACCGCGACGTCGCGGTCACACTCCTCGGCCGGACTACGGGAGTGGTTCTCCACGTCTGTTATTCGGTCGCGGGTTCGTCTTCGGCGGCCTCGGCTGGGCCGAGGGCTCGTGGGGGTGCGGTGAGGGCCTGCATTGCGCCGAGACCTGCGCCGATTCCCGCGCCGATGGCGGCGAGCGGTGCCGCCATGATGGCCGCGCCGTATGCGGCGCCGATTGGCCCCGCGGCGAGACCGATCGGTGCGAACGGCAAGCCGATCACCAGACCGAGTGCACCGCCGACACCTGCGCCGATCAGTGCGAACGGGCTCGCAACCGCTGCGCCTGCGGCAGCACCGAGCGCCGCGGAGCCGACGGTCTGACTCGCAACACGATCGGAGCGAGTGCGTTCCATACCGACCGAGTCGAAGAACGTTGCGAGATCGGCTTCGGTGACCGACGCGGCGTCGTTGAGTTGGATGGCGGGCTCCCGTGGCAGCCAATCCGGTGCCTCGACCTGCACATTGCCGAAACGCAACATGCCCGACGGCGGCGCGATCGGCGGCACCGGCGCGACCAGGACCGGGCCGTGCAGGGACTCGACCGGCGACAGATACTCGTCTTTCGGTACCGGTCGCGCCCACTGCAGCGAACTGCGCGTGTCGTCCGGGATTCGCGTTCCCCGGTACGGGCGCACATTCGGCGCTTGGGCGGCGGGCCAGTCCGAGGACTGCTTCGTCTGCTCTGCCTGCACGGCGGGGGTCCACTCGCCTGAATCCGTGGCGTCGGCCACGAAGGCAACCTCGCCGCCGTGCTCAATCCGGCTCACCTGAACGTACCGGCCGAGCTCAGCGTTCGCGGTACCGCCGCTACCCACCAGAGTGAGAACAACCGGAACCGCTCCCGCCACGACCATCGACCCAGCTTTCTGTTGACGCGAACTGACTTTTCTGTGCTTGCCTGTGCCCATCTATTACCTTTCGCAGTGCAGAGAGACCTTGTTGATTCGCATTCGGATCCCGGGGCGGCTTGGATGGCCGAGCATGCTGTGACAGGGTCGAAGCACGGCCGTCACCACGGTGAACATGTCCACCATCAACCAGCCATGCCGCAACAATGAATATGACTCGGTCGGACTTGCAGAGCAGTCGGAGTTGGATCCCGGGGGGTCCCTATGTCTTTCGTCAAGCGGCAGCGCGCGGTAAGGGTGCTTTTTGTTGAGCATGGCGTGAGGACATCGCACGGGATCACCTTCGGTGCGTCACGGCCGGAAGGGCCGCGCGAGGATCGCACCAGCACGCATCAGCCGTTGCAGCGGTACGGAACTCGCTTCCGTTCCGAATCAGCAGACCGCGACGGCGCGGGGCTGGTTTGCGGTGATCGGACGCGCCGCCCACGATGCGGAATCGGTGCGGGTGGTGTCCACCCTCGAGGAACGCGTCGCATCAATCGGGGCCGACGGATTGGCGTTCGCTGTGGAGTATCCCCTCAGATGCGTTCCGTTGACCGCGCGTGTTGACCGGGACTGGTCAGGGACGATAAAAACCGTCCCTGACCAGGTGTTTCCCTGGCGGAGGATAGGGGATTTGAACCCCTGAGGGCGTTAACCCAACCCGCGTTCCAGGCGAGCGCCATAGGCCACTAGGCGAATCCTCCGTGCAGGAGCATACCGGGTGCCCCCGGTCGGTTACCAAATTGGGGCTGGTCGGGGTGGGGAACTCCCAGTTCGGTCCCCTTTTGACCGGTTGCGGTCCACCCCGTGGTGATCATTGTCGGATCCGCCCGCTACACTGGCCTACGGATCCCGCGCGGCGCGCATCCTGTGAACTCCCCCAGGGCCGGAAGGCAGCAAGGGTCAACGGGCTCTGCCGGGTGCGCGGGGTCCCCTATATTCACTCCAATTCGGAGCAACCGCCGGGTAACGTGAACACGGTCCGCCGGACGTCGAACGCGCTCGGCTGGATCAACGGTCCGACCGCGGTAAATCGGCTCGGACGTCAATCGCCAATTCGCTGCTTCGAAAGGCTGCTCAGGATGCCCCGGCAAACGCAGATCGGTTTGATGAGCCCCCCGGAGCTCGTGTCCGAACACGAGACCCAGACCGCGAATTACGCGACGCTCAAGACCGAGAAGCTCACGCTGGATCTGACCAGGGGTAAACCTTCGCCGGAACAACTCGATCTCTCCGCGGAACTGCTCACGCTGCCCGGTCCGGGCGATTTCAAGGACGGCACCGGCACCGATTGCCGCAACTATGGTGGGCTGCACGGTCTCCCGGAATTGCGCGCGATCTTCGGTGAGCTGCTCGGCATTCCGGTCGAGAACCTGATCGCGGGCAATAACGCCAGCCTCGAGCTGATGCACGATGTGATCAGCTACGCATTGCTGTACGGCACACCGGATTCCGAGCGTCGCTGGGTGGCCGAGCCCACGCTGAAGTTCTTGTGCCCGAGCCCCGGCTACGACCGGCACTTCGCGATCACCGAGGCGCTCGGCTTCGAGATGATTCCGATTCCGATCGGTCACGACGGACCGGATGTGCGCGCGATCGCCGAACTGGTGGCCGATGATCCGCAGATCAAGGGTCTGTGGGCGGTGCCGAACTACTCCAACCCGACCGGTGTCATCTTCTCCGAAGAGGTTGTCCAGGAGTTGGTTTCGATGCCCGCCGCGGCGCCGGACTTCCGCCTGTTCTGGGACAACGCCTACGCGGTGCATCCGCTGACCGATACCGCCGCACCCGTCCAGGATGTGCTCGGTATGGCCGCCGCGGCCGGAAACCCGAACCGCCCCATCGTTTTCGCTTCCACCTCGAAGATCACCTTCGCCGGTGCGGGGGTGAGCTTCCTCGGTGCGTCCACGCCGAATCTGAACTGGTACCTCGAGCACGCGGCGAAGAAGAGCATCGGCCCGGACAAGATCAACCAACTGCGCCACCTGCGGTTCTTCAAGGATGCCGACGGCGTGCGCGCGCATATGCAGAAGCATCGCGCCATCCTCGAACCGAAATTCGCACTGGTGCTGAAGATTCTGGAGGATCGGCTCGGCGCCTCCAAGGTGGCGTCCTGGACCGAACCGAAGGGCGGCTACTTCATCAGCCTCGATGTCCTGGAGGGCACCGCGGCCCGGGTGATCGCACTGGCCAAGGATGCGGGCATCGCGCTCACCGCGGCCGGTTCGGCCTTCCCGTACCGAAATGACCCGGAGGACAAGAACATCCGCATCGCCCCCAGCTTCCCCCGGCTGCCGGAACTGGAGAAGGCGATGGACGGTCTGGCCACCTGCGTACTGCTCGCGGCCACCGAGAAATTGCTCGACAAATAGCTCGACACACAACGGGCGCATACCGAATCGGTATGCGCCCGTTGTGCTTTCACTCGAATATCAGTGCGGCTTATGTGCCAGCACGGCGAACATGGTTACCGATAGGTGGACGTCACCGGTTTCGGCGCCCCGTTTCAGATCCGCGATGAGCTGGTCGCGCTGTGCCTCGGTGATGGAACCGCGCGCGACCGCCATGGCAGAGATGCGGTTGACCAGCGAGCCCGCGCCGACCGTCCGGTCCTGTACCAGGGCGTGTGAGCCGACCTCGTCGATAACCAGGCCCGCCTTGGTCAGCAGGCCGGGTAGCCTGCGGCCGGAGAACGGGTTGGTGGTTGCGGCGATCAGGGTGTCGACGACCTCGCGAACCACCTGACGGTCGCCGGGATGCACGATTGCCGTGCCCCAGTCGCTGTCCACCACAACGACACGGCCACCGGGTTTCAGCACCCGGGCGATCTCGTTGGCGGCGCGACTCGGTGCGGTCAGGTGTTGGAACACCCGCTCGCAGAGCGCGGCGTCGAAGGTTTTCGCGCCGAACGGCAGCCCGTAGGCGTCGCCGGAATGGAACTTGGCCGTCGAACCGGCCTGTTCGGCGCGGCGTTCGGCGGAGGCGAGCAGCTGCGGATCGGGTTCGACACCGATCGCGGTGCCGGTCGGGCCGACCGCATCCGCGAAGGCGATGACCTCCGAGCCGGTGCCCGATCCGACATCGACCGCACTCTCGCCGGGCTGTAGCGCCAATGCTTCATGTGCCCACGTGCGCAGTCGGCGGATGCCCGGCAGCGCCGCCTGCAGATCCCGCACGTCGACCAACTGATCCTGGCCCGCGCTATCGAAGCGATCCGGGCGTAACCCCTGCATATTCATGGGCCCGATTCCGTCTCTAGGTATTGCCGTCGTCTGAGGCATGGCGCTGAGCCTACTTCGGCGCCGACCGCATCGCACGGCAGGACTGTGAGGTGGGTCACGATTCGGGTATACCGCTGATCCGAGTGGGCCGGACCACGTGGCCGACCTTTTCGAGCGACCTGCGAGCAGTCGCCGACGGCGCCGAGTGAGATGATCGGAGGAGTCCGGTGCCAGCGAAAGGAAGTCCCGTGGCCAAAGCGAAGTCGGCGACTGTCAAGCTGTGTCTCGCCCAGGAGCCGGAGGCGGACAAACTCCTTTCCGAGGATTCCTTCGCGTTGCTGACGGGCATGCTGCTCGATCAACAGTTCCCGCTCGAACATGCCTTCCGCGGGCCGAAGAAGATCGCCGACCGAATGGACGGCTTCGATATCCAGCGGATCGCCGACGCCGATACCGAGGCGTTCGAAGAACTGTGCGCTACCCCGCCCGCCATTCATCGCTACGGCCGGTCCATGGCCCGCCGTACCCAGGAGCTCGCGCGCTATGTGGTCGAGCATTACGACGGCAAGACCGAACGCATCTGGACCCAGGGCGATCCGGACGGCAAAGAGGTGCTGCGCCGTTTGAAGGACCTGCCGGGCTACGGCGATCAGAAGGCCAGGATCTTCCTCGCGCTGCTCGGCAAGCAGCTCGGTGTGCAGCCGAAGGGGTGGGAAGCCGCGGCCGGCGCCTACTCCGAAGCGGGCTCCCGGCGCTCGGCCGCCGATATTGTCGACGGCGAATCCCTGTTGGAAGTAAGGGCTTTCAAGAAGCAGATGAAGGCCGCGGCCAAGAAGTCCTGAGATCGCTCCGGGTTTGCCTATTCGAATCTGTCTGCATTTTTTCCTCGTGCCCGATTGAGTTCTCGCCGATGCTTTCCCTCGAGAGCAACACCGAGATGAGGGAATGCAGTACATGAGGATGAGGAAGCTCGCCGTCGTCGCGGCGCTGGTAACCATGGCTACTGGGGTGGCCGCGGGAACCTCTGGCGCCGCCCCGGCCGCGACCGAAAGCGACGACAGCGCGATAAATTTCACCGCGCAAGCGGTAAACGATTCATCGATCATCAAGACCGACGCGGGTTCGCTGGTGGTCGAGGGCGATGTCTTCAAGATCAAGGCCGCCGATGGCACCGTACTCGCGGGCACCCCGCTGCGGTTCCAGATCGATGACTTCGAATTCCCTATCGCCGCACAGATTTCCGATCGCACCGCGACATTGACCCCGCAGATCGATCGCGAGCACGCGGTCTACAAGCCGGTCGCGCTGCCATATGAGGACAAGGCGCCGTGGAAGACCGAATACGACCGTGAGGTCGCGGCCTGGACGCGACTGACGAGCACCATCTCGGCGGGGGCCACCGTCGGCACGCTGGTGGGTGGTCTCATCGGCGGTGCGGCAGGTTGCGTCCTCGGTGGTATCGCCGGTGCGACCGTCGCCTCGGCCACCATCGTCGGCCTCTTCGGCGCCTTCATCCCGGCCGCGGCCATCGGCTGCATCGGCGGCATCATCGCCATCGGTGCACTGGGCACCCTGGCCGGGCAGATCCTGATCACGGCCCCGGTCGCGATCGGAGCGGCGATCCAGTACTTCACCACCATCAACCAGCCGTTCGTCCCGGCCAAGTAGGTCGTACGGCATCCGTGGCCCCACCGTCGCCACGGAAACAGGCCCCGCCCAGTTACCTCTCGACTGGGCGGGGCCGTTTCGCTGCCGGATGTCGGACGGAGGTCAAGGACGCTCTTGTTTGGTTTCCTCGATGATCCAGACCGCGATCTGAGCGCGTGAGGTGAAACCGAGTTTGGTCAGGATGTGTTCGACGTGGCCTTCGGCAGTGCGTTGCGAGATCACCAGTTTGGCGGCGATCTGCTTGTTGCTGAGTCCTCGGGCGACCAGGTCGGCGACCTGCCGCTCACGCTTGGTCAATTTCGCGGATGTACGCACCGTATCGGCGGGCTGTTCCCCGAGTGCGTACGCGACAGCAGCCCCCATACCCATCGCCCGACCTTGCTCGACGGCCGCGTCGAATCCGCGGGTGCCGAGTGCACGGCGCGCTATCCGCTCACATTCCTCATGGAAGCGCGACATTTCCGGGAAGACAGCTCCAACGCTGCTTCCCACGAGCCAGATTCCCTGCGCCGCTCCCAGCAGCACAGCTGCGCGATCCGCGTTGCCCTGGTCGGCAACAGTCCACGCCAGCGCCTCCAGACTGAATGCGTTGAGCACCGGGCTATTCGGCCGTCGGTTTACTCGCAGCGCTTCCAACAGCAGCTGTTGGGCATTGTCCCGTTCACCCTGCTGCCATGCGGCCACGCCCAAGCCGCGTAGCGCCGCCGAACGCCAGAGCAGTTCGCCCCGGGCTTCGGTGATGGCAAAAACTCGGCGGTAACAGTCGCTCGCTCGAGCCACGTCGCCGCGTAGTTCGTATGCCCAGCCGAGGATGGTCAGACTACCGATGCGAAGTGCCTGCGTCCTGTCCGAACCGAGCATCTCGACGTCATGTTCAAGGGCGGACAGTATGTTGGCTGTTTCGCCGCTAGCCAGTGCGAGAATGCCGGCCGCGTAGGTGATCCGCGCCTGGATCGCAGCGTCGGGGGCCTGTTGGGCCAGCGCTCGTCCCTCTTCCAGAAGGGCGGCCGCGGACTGGAAATCGCCCTGTGCCGCGGCCAGTTGGCAGTCGACGCAGAGCGCCTTGATGCGGTCGGGTACCGGTTGCCCGCCGGGGTGGGCGAGAACGCGATCGAGCCAGGATCGACCTTCGCCGAACAGGCCGCATAAGCTCCAGAAATCGTAGAGTGCGGCAGTGGTGCGCAGCCCTGCTTCAGCTGCTTCCTCGGTGTGCTCGGACAGGCAGGATTCGAGCGCCTCGCGCAGGTTGGGCAGCTCGCGTTCGAGCCGGGCGATCCAGTCGAGTTGCCGGTCGCTGATCCACTCGGCTTCCGCGTCCAGCGCCAATTGCTGGTACCAGTCGCGGTGGCGTCGGCGCAGCTCGGTGTCTTCGCCGAACTCTCGTAGCTTTTCCCGGCCGTAGTCGCGAACGGTCTCGAGCATCCGGAAACGCACGACGGTCTCCGATTCCTCCCGGACCAGGATCGACTTGTCCACCAGGGAGGACAGCACATCGAGTGGGGTGTCCGGTGCCAGGTCTGTGCCACATACCTGCTCGATGGCGTCGAGTTCGCAGCTGCCGGCGAACACCGACAGCCGGGCCCACAGCCGCTGTTCGGTTCGGGTGCACAACCCGTAACTCCAGTCGATGCACCACCGCAGGGTCTGCTGCCGCTGCGGCGCGGTGCGACTGCCACGGGTGAGCAGCGCGTACCGGTCGGTCAGCCGAGCCAGGATCTGCTGCGGCGACATCGTGCGCATTCGGGCCGCCGCCAGCTCGATCGCCAGCGGCAGCCCATCCAGATGGGCGCAGATTCCGGTGACGGCGGCCCTGTTGTCCTCGTCGAGCTCGAAGCCCGGCACTGCTGCCGCGGCGCGGTCGGCGAACAGCGCCACCGCGTCGTAGCGGGGCAGCCCCGCTACCGTCGGCTCCAGGTCGGGCTCTGGGACGGTCAGTGGTGCAACTCGCAGTACCGTTTCCCCGGCAATGTTCAGCGGTTCGCGGCTGGTGGCGAGAATCCGCAGCTCCGGACAGGTCCGGAGCAACGTCTCGGTCAGCTTGGCCACGGCCTCCACGACCTGCTCGCAGTTGTCCACAACGAGCAGAGTTTCTCGCGGGCTCAGGAAGTCGATGAGAGCCTCGAGCAGCGGACTGGCCGACTCGTTGCGCACGCCGAGGGTGGCTGCCACCACGTCGACCAGCAGCGCCGGGTCGGACAGCTCGGCCAGTTCGATCGACCACACACCGTCGGCGAAACCGCGTCGTGCGCTGGATGCGGCGCGCAGCGCCAGTCGTGTCTTGCCGATGCCTCCGGTTCCGGTCAACGTCACCAGCCGCGCGCTCGACAGCAGATTCTTCAGCTCCGATACCTCGGTACGCCGATCGATGAAACTGGTCAGCTCGAGCGGCAGATTGCCACTGTGGTCCCGAGTAGCCGCTGTCGGCTTACGCCGTGCCCGCATCGGTGGCTTCTGGTCGGGATGCTCGAGATCCGGTTCGCTCTGCAGCGCCATCTCATCCATCGAGAACCCGTGGCGCTGCTGCAGTTGCCGAAGTGTCTCCCCCAGCGCCGCCGCCGACGGCCGCTCATGGCGGTCGCGGCTCATCGCCTTTTCCACCACCGCCGACACGTCTTCGGGGATACCGTTCTCCCGCAGGTCGGGCAATGGTTGGGTGGTGATCCGGACAAACTGCGCGACCATGTTCTCACCGCTGCGACGCTCGAACGCGGCATGCCCGGTCAGTGCACAGAACAGGGTGGCGGCGAGTCCATAGACATCTGCGGCCGGGGTCGGATCGTTCCCCTCGAGCACCTCCGGTGCGGTGAATGCCGGTGATCCGGTGACAATGCTCGCCGTCGTCTCGAACCCACCGGCGATGTGCGCGATACCGAAATCGGTCAGCGCTGGTTCACCGTAGTCGGTGAGCAGAATGTTCCCCGGCTTCACGTCCCGGTGCACGATACCGAGCCGATGGGCGCTCTCCAGCGCACCGGCGATCTTCACCCCGATCTGCAGCACCCGCTCCAAAGGAAGCGGACCATTCTCGCGGATCCACGCGTCCAGGGAATCCAGTGGGTGATAAGGCATCACCAGATAGGGCTGTCCGCTCTCGGTGGTACCGGTCTCCAGCACGGTGACGATGTTCGGATGCCCGGTCAACCGGCCCATCGCGCGCTGCTCCCGTACGAACCGCGCCTGATTATCTCCGTCCAATTCCGCGGTCAGAACCTTTACCGCGACCGCCCGGTCCAGCGCCGCCTGCGTGCAGCGATACACCACACCGAAACCACCGCGTCCGATCTCCACTGCGTCCTCGAAACCAGCAGTGGCCAACTCGGCCGTAACAGGCGTCATCGCGTCACGGCGCGTCCGCAGCGGATCATCATCGGTCATCGGTCGGGTGTGATCAAACCAGCATCTCTCCGGATACCGGGCAATATGCACTCACCTTTCGCTAATGCCCAGCGTATCGCCGAAAGCATCCACGGATCAGTAACGAGTAGTGCCTCTCGATCGGGCGGGCCTTCTTCTGGCCGGGAAGATCGGCCCGAACCGGGACTGGGATGCTCAGGCTGTTCAGAGACCCTGGAAGCAGAAGAGGATAGAGATGAGCTTCGTGACCAAGCGTGTTCTGCGGATCGCCCTACCCTTCGCAATGGCCGGCGCGACACTACTGATCGGTGCGGGTGCTGCCGCTGCCGATGACTGGCCCTCGGACGGCGGTGGCGCACTCCAGGTCTATGAGACCAAGGACTTCGCGGTCCAATCCGATCCCGACTATTGGAATCCGCTGTCCGATCGGAACCGGTTGACCTCACCGTTCGGCACCAGCACCCGGATCGTTTGCACCAGCTTCCATGGCGTACAGCAGGATTGCTGGCAAGCAGACCTCGACGGCAACCCACATAAGCTCGACATCGCCCCACTCGACGTGCCATACGCGGGCTCCAGTCAAACCGGCCACTTCGGGCCCAAGCATTACGTCTATCCGAGCTGATCCCACCGCCGCACCGTCGCCACAGACACAGGCCCCGCCCGGTACCTCTCGACCAGGCGGGGCCTTCTTGCGCTATCCAGCAGGATCACGACCAGGGATTTTATGCCCGCGCATTACTTGCGTTGACATTTAATGCGTGTGCATATAAGTTACCGAACGTGACTATGACAGCTACCGCATCCGAGACCCGGACCGCCGCATCTACCGAGCACACCCCGGGCCGTTGGGGTCCGAAGTTGTGGGCCGTGCTGTTCGTCGCCGGTTTGGCGATGTTCCTCGACGCACTCGACGTCTCCATGGTCGGCGTCGCCCTCCCGTCCATCGGATCCGAACTCGGCCTCAACACCGAGAGCCTGCAGTGGATCGTCAACGGCTACATCCTCGGCTACGGCGGCCTGCTGCTGCTCGGTGGCCGAGCCGCCGATCTGCTCGGTCGTCGGCAGGTATTCCTCACGGCCCTGGTGGTTTTCGGGCTCGCGTCACTCGCGGGCGGTCTGGTCGACAACGGCGCGCTGCTGATCGCCAGCCGCATTATCAAGGGCGTCGCCGCCGCATTCACCGCACCTGCCGCACTCTCGATCATCACCACCACCTTCAAGGAAGGTCACGACCGCAACCGCGCGCTGTCGATCTTCACGGTCTTCGGCGCCACCGGTTATGCCTCCGGCCTGATCGTCTCGGGTCTGCTCACCGGCGTCGACTGGCGACTGACCTTCTACGTCCCGGTGCTGGTCGTCGCGGCCGTGGTGGTCACCGCCTACTTCGTGGTGCCGCGCAATATCGAGAAGGAACAGGGGCGCATCGACTTCGCCGGTGCCGCACTGCTGACCGGTGGCATGCTGGCCGCCGTCTACACCATCGTCACCGCACCCGAAAAGGGTCTCACCGCAACGGTTGTCGCGACCGCGGTAATCGCCGTCGCCCTGCTGAGCGCGTTCTTCGTGGTGGAGAACAAGGTGGCCCACCCGCTGGTGCGGCTGAGCATCTTCAAGGTGAAGTCGATCGTGCGGGCGAACCTGGCCGCGCTGGCCATCTTCGGCTCCTACATCAGCTTCCAGACGATCGTGTCGCTGTACCTCCAGAACACCCTGGGTTGGGCGCCGCTGAAGATGGCGCTGGCCCTGGCTCCGACGGGCATTATCGTTGCGATCCTGTCGCCGGTCGCGGGCAAGCTGATCGACCGCTACGGCACCACGCCGATGATCATCGCCTCGATGACCTCGTTCGTGATCGGGTACGTCTGGTTCATCTCCTTCGGCGGTAGCGCCGACCCGACCTACGTCGTGGACTACCTGCCCGCGTTCCTGCTGCTCGGCCTGGGCTTCGCGCTCGGCTTCTCCTCGGTCATGGTGCAGGCCACCGAGGGCATCGCCGACCACGAGCAGGGCTTGGCCTCGGGGCTGGTGCAGACCTCCGGTCAGATCGGTGGCGCGGTCGTGCTCGCCGTGGTCACCGGGCTGATCAGTGGTGGCGCCGCCACCAGCATCGCGCAGTACCGGCCGGGTCTGTACCTGGTTACCGTGGTAGCGCTGGTCGGGCTGATCGCCTCGGCCACCGCGCTGCTGGCCCGTCGTCAGTTGGTCGCCGAAGCGGCCTGACCGTAGCGAGCGAACGGCCCGTAACCGGGCGAGCCAGTCACCCCATGGGGGTCGCCAAATTGCGACCCCCATTCGGCGTTTTCGGACATATCGTGCGCTGGGCCACAGTATGATCGGAACATGCTGCGCGGCAAGGATTTCGATGCGAATCACGCATTCGGCGAGGTCGCGCGCCACTGGCAGGGCTTGGTACACGGCGATTTCGGTGTTAACTTTGATCCCATGTCTTCGAGCCGTCCGACCGCACTGCGGGTCACCTACGTGACCGCCGCACTCGGTCTGCGACTGCCGTTGACTCGCGAACTGTGTTGTTCCTGCTGCAGCTGAGCCGCTCTTTCGGCTCGTGCGCTGCCCCGCCGCCGCACGTGTAGGCACGTCCCGGGTACGGGACTTCAGCAAGGAATCTTCATATGTCCCTCACCCTTGATCGATCCGCCTCCAGGGTCGTAACCGGTCGTGTCCGTGTCCAGCGCCCCGTCGTCGCGCCGGAACTCCGCATCGCCGACAATCCGGCCGCAGCCGTGCTGCGCGCCGCGACCGGCGGTCCCGTTTCCCGTGACAATGCCGCGCGCACAACGGGTTTGAGCATCGCGACGGTCAACCGCCAAGTCTCGGCGCTATTGGCCGCCGGACTGCTGCGCGAGCGTCCCGACCTGACCGCATCGGGTGCGGTCGGCCGTCCGCGGGTGCCGTTCGAAATCGACCACGAGGCCTATCTGACCCTCGGCATCCACATCGGCGCCGCGGTCACCAAGATCGTCGCGGCCGATCTGCGCGGGCGCATCCTCGGTGGGCTGGCGATCGCGACGCCGCAGACCGGTCAGGACTTCGCGACCACGACCGTCGCGCGCAGCGCCAAGGCCTTCCTGCAGCGCTGGCATCGGCGCAAACCGCTCTGGGCCGGTGTGGCTATCGGTGGACGGGTCGATTCCGCGACCGGTGTCGTCGATCATCCCAAGTTGGCTTGGCAAGGGGCGCAGGTCGGTTCGGTGCTCGGCGAGGTGCTCGAGCTGCCGATCTCGGTTGCGCCGCACGTCGAGGCGATGGCCGCGTCGGAACTGCTGTTGCCGACCGGTGAGCCGCGTGGGACTGGTGGTCCCGGCAGCAGCCTGTACTTCTACGTTCGCGAAACCGCCGGTATCGCAGTGACCTTGGATGGCCGCGTGCATACTCCCAGCAGCGGCCCCGGTTCGATCGCGCACTTCCCGACCGGCTCCGATGTCGAATGCACCTGCGGACGGCGCGGCTGCCTCGAGGTGACCGTCGGTGATCGGTCGCTGCACGCCAGAGCCGTTGGGCGCGGGATCATTCCGGCGCACAAGGGCACCGGCGGTACCACCATCGCCGACCTGTACCGCGCCGCCGAGGCCGGCGCGGCGGATGCGCAGGAGTTGCTCGCCGAGCGCGCCACCATCCTCGGACACACCGTCGCGATGGTCCGCGACATGCTCAACCCGGACCGGGTGATCCTCGGCGGCCAGGCCTTTACCGGCTACCGCCCCGCGGTCGCCCACGTCGCCCGCGCCTTCACCCAGTCCTCCCAACTCCCACCGACCGACATCCGCATCAGCGGATTCGGCGGCAAGGTCCAGGAATTCGCCGCGGTGGTCACCTCACTCAGCGCCATCTACGCCGACCCCCTCGCCGCCATCCGCCGCACCACCCTGACCGACTAGTCGCCGACCATAATCGACCGGCCACTGGGATGCCTCCGGTGGCCGGTCGATTGCGTTGTGCCCCTGTGCATAGCGCTGTTGTATTCCGCCCAGCCCCGGTCAATCGCGCGGAAG
>NZ_BAGN01000006.1 GCF_000308835.1 Nocardia vinacea NBRC 16497
CACCCGGCTGGCCTCCGGCAGCGACGACAAGACGCTGAGGCTGTGGGATGCGGCCACCGGTGAGCCCGTCGGTGCACCGCTCACCGGCCACACCAGCTCGGTGTACGCGGTGGCGTTCAGCCCCGATGGCACCCGGCTGGCCTCCGCCAGCGACGACAAGACGCTGAGGCTGTGGGATGTAGCCACCGGCGCACTGGTCGGTCAACCGCTCACCGGCCACACCGACGCGGTGTTGGACGTGGTGTTCAGCCCGGACGGTACTCGACTGGCCTCCGGTGGCCGTGACGGCACAGTGCGGCTGTGGGATGTGGCCACCGGTGCATCGGTCGGCGACCCGCTCACCGGCCCCACCGAATTCGTATATACGGTGGCGTTCAATCCCGCCGGGACCCTACTGGCCTCCGCCGGCCTGTTCAGTGACACGGTGCAGTTGTGGGATGTGGCCACCGGCGCGCCGGTCGGCGCCCCGCTCACCGGCCACACTCAATCGGTGTTGAGCGTCGCATTCAGTCCCGACGGGCGTCGGCTGGCCTCGGCCGGCATGGACGGCACCGTGCGGCTGCGGGATCGCCTCTGGGATATCGATGAAGCGTGCGAGCACGCCGCCCGCTACGTGACCCGCGAACAAATGCAGCCGTACCTGCCGCAGGACTGGACGCTGGCGTGCCACTATGCGCAGTGAACCTCCTCGAACCACTGGGATTCGATTCCGTTTAGCGCCGCACTCGGATCCGCCCCAGGAAGCCATCCGAATGAATGAGACTGTGCGCCACGACAGGAGGTCGAATTGCACGTGAACGATCCCCGGTCCGAGCTTCGCTCCAGACTCTGGAACGACACACCCGAAACGACCGGATCCGATGGGCAAACCACGACATACGACAGCGCCGTGCTCGAACAGTATCGGCTCTACGTCGAGATGGCAGACCGGGTCAGCGCACGGCGCGGGCTGGCGAACTCGTTCTTCCTCACACTGAACACCGGCATCGTCACCCTCGCCGTCACGGTCGGGAAAACCCCACCTGAGCGCGCCGCGTGGTGGCTGGTCATCCCCCTGCTCGCAATGCTGGGCCAATGCTTCGCCTGGCTCTACCTGGTGCGTAGCTACCGGCTGCTGAACAGCGCCAAATACCAAGTCGTCGGCGCACTGGAGGAACGTTTGCCCACCTCGCCGTTCTGGCGGGCGGAATGGTGGGCGCTCGGCGAAGGAACCGACCACTCCCGGTACTGGCCGCTGTCCCACATCGAGCAGTGGATCCCCGTTCTCTTCGCTCTCACATACGCCTTGGGCTTCTTCGCCGCGATCTTCGCATGACGCCGAGTGATCGAGGAAGGTGCCGCAGGACGGTCTGCTGACCGCGGCCGCGCTATTTGTCGTTGTTCCAGCTGTGCCAGAACGATCTTGTGCCGCTGGCGATGACGGCTTTCAGAGCGCTGGGGCGTAGGTCTGTGGTGTCGATCTGGTCTATTGGGAGCCAGTCGAATTCGAGGTGGTCTTCTTGGCTGGCCGGTGTGCTGTCGAGTTCTGCTTCGAAGATGAGATTGAGTTCGTGGTGTGTGTTGCCGTGATCGGTATACCGGTGCTCGATTACCCCGGCGAAGCCGGTGATCCTGCCTGCGGTTCCGAGTTCTTCGGCGAGTTCGCGGATGAGTGCGGATTCGACGGGTTCGCCGGGTTCGACATGTCCGCCGGGGAGGAAGGCCCAGGTTTTGCCGCGTTCGCGTGCCACGAGTAGCCGACCGCCATCGCGGATGATCGCACGGGCAATGATTTCGGTGGCGGCGCTCATCGATGGCTCTTCGTGTCGAAGGTCGTTTTATTAGAACCGGAACCGGACGATGCGAGTGGAGCGTTTCATGCCCGGCAGCAGGTTCAAGAGACGGAGCATGCGGCGTGCGTTCGCGGGTGCCTTGGCCAGCAGCAGCGGTGAGTCATTCATCGTGCCTGCGGTACTCGGAAATGGAAGTGGTAATGGTGACACCGGGCCGATATCCTGTGCATATTGTGGGGAGGCTGACCATGGACGATGCCCTGCAAATACCGCGTCTGAGAGCCACCGCAGACTTGGAACTGCGCCCGTGGTCGTTGTCTGCGGCAGACCTCGAGCTTGTTAGGGAAGCCTCTGCCGACGACCTGATTCCTATAACCACGGTGCCGGCGACCTTCTCGCGCGAGGCCGCAACGCGGTTTGTCGAACGCCAGCGGCAACGAGCGACCGATCGAACCGGATATCCGATGGTGATCGTCCGGCGACGGGACAACACACCACTGGGAAGTATCGACCTGTGGTTGAAGGACATCGACGAAGGCCGCGCATCGCTCGGCTACTGGGTGGTCCGCTCTGCCCGCGGCCATGGCGTCGCCGCGCATGCTCTGGCGGCAATGGCTACCTGGGCGCTGGAAGAGCTGCATATCCCACGGCTCCAGCTCTATGTGGAACCTTGGAACCGCGCTTCGATCCGCACTGCGGAGAGAGCCGGTTTCGAATGCGAAGGGCTCCTCAGATCGTGGCAGAAGGTCGGCAATCGACGCCGCGACATGTTCATGTACGCGCGCCTGGCAACGGGAACCCTCGCCGAGGCGGATCGGGTTTGCACCGGTTAGACCTCAATGACCGGTTGCCGGCGGTCGCGGGTGATCGTGAACCGATATCACTGCTGGCACAGTGTTCGATAGGCCCCGGCCGGGGTACTCGGCTCGTGGTCGACCTCCACGGCCTCGCTTGTTAAATGCGTAGTCGCGACTACGCTTGATCTGCGTTTGTACGCACAGCCAGTGGATGAATCCGCTCGAAAACATCTGATGAATCGCTCACCCTCTCTATGAGAGGACCGTCCGATGGGTTTTGCAGAAATGCGCCGGTTCCGGCGTGATCCGTTGGGTTTCCTCGAGAATCTGCGCCGGACCAGCCCGGTAGAGGTGTTCGGGCTGCCGTGGGGCGGGTGGTGTGTCGGCGATACGGGTCTGGCGCTGACGGTGTTGAGTGACCGCGCTTTCAATGCGGGGAAGTCCGGGTTCTTCGGTTCTATGCTGCCTTCGCGGTCTGCTCAGGTCGATTTCGGCCGCGCGGTGCGCGCGTTTCTGCGGACGCATACGCCCGAGTATCGCGAGTCCCTGGCGGCGGCGGTGATCGAAATGCCCTCCGTCACCCGCTGGCCCGCAGCGGGGGTCGAGCTGGTGTATCGGTGCACCGCGGACGTGTTGCTGCACCCCGATGGTTCTCCCGAGTTGCGGCAGTTACTGGAGCGAAATGCACGCGTGGGCGCGCTTCGCCCGGCCCGAATGGCGCAGCGGGCGCGGGCGCAGCTGCTGCGCGCCAAGCTGTCCACCGCGCTGAACGAGCAGATCCGGGACCGGCGCAGCGCCACCGGCCGCACTGCGCAAGCCGAACCACGGGATCTGCTCGATGCCGTGATCGGTGCCTGTCCCGACGGCGTCGCCGATACAACGGTGGCGCAGCTGTATGTGCTGATGTTCCGGTCCATTGTGGGACCGCTGGGCTACTCGCTCGCGTGGTCGGTGCTGCTGGGCAGTCTCCACTCGCCCGGCTCACCATGGCCTTGGCCCGTCGACTGGGTGGTGCGTGAGGCCCTGCGGCACCGGCCGGTCTCCTGGATGGTCAGCCGTCCCGTCCCCTATCCCGCCGAGTTCGGGGGGATCGCCTTCCAGACCGGCGACCTGCTGTCCGTCAGCCCCTATCTGCTCCATCACGACAACAAACACTGGACCAAACCAGGGGCATTCCAACCCGACCGCTGGATTCGACCGCGCGAACACGGCCCATTTGTGCCCTTCAGTTCCGGCCCCTTCACCTGCGCCGGCGCCGCGGTCGCCCACGATCTGGTCACCGATGCAGCCACCACCCTGGTCGAGAACACCTCTCTGCGCGTCATCGGCGGCGGTGATACCCGCCCGATCGTGACCAATGCCGCGACCCCCAGGCCGTTCACCGTGCGGCGTACCCCCACAAGCCCTGTCCGCGCCCGACCGAGCCATAGGAAGGAGGTGACATCATGATCAAGGCATTGCGGTTCATCATCACCAACAAGCCGACCCGTACCTGGGACCCTGCTCAATACGGATGATTCTGCTATCGGCTGTATGGCTCAACCAGCTCTCGGTCATCGGTGGCGCCCCCGATGACATCGCGTTTCCATCGGGGTCTTTGGAGCGGATGAAACGTCCCGAGATCCCAACTTGTATGGCGGGGATTCGGGGACACCATCGTGGTGGGACAAGATCGTCGACTACGTCGAGGGCGAGGTGTGGCCCAACGCCAAAACCGACACCGCTTATCGAGCGGTTTTCAGCTGCTCGCAGCCGGTGAAGGCTGCGTTCGAGACCTTCACTGAGCGCTGGTCATGGGGTGTGCGGGCGCTGGTGCACGCGGGCAACGAGATCGCGAAGACGTTGGGGTTGGCGGCGGGGCGCTATCACATCATGGATGAGAAGTTCTCGAACACGTTCAAGGAGATGTTCACGCAGCTGACGGGCAACCCGCATCTGTCGAAGGAAGAGATCGATGCGCGGTCGTGGGGAGAGACGTTGGCCGACAATCAGTTCAACCAGATCCGCCATACCGATTACAGCGCCGAATCGTTCCAGAATGCCTTCACTCATATCGGCACGAACGTCAAGGTGGTCGAGGCGGTGGGCCCGGAACAACGGTCCGATACCGGGGATCCCGCGGCATTGGAATACCGGTGCTGCCGAGCGGGCGGCGGAGATCATGAATGGCCAAGGTGGGGGCGAATAGGTGAGTGGTCTCGGTGATTTCGTCAACAAGGTTGGTGACGCGGTCGAGCACGGCGTCGAATCGGTCACCCAGAAGGCCGGTGAGCTCGCCGATGCTGGTTTGGACGCGGCAGCGGGGCTGGCGCGCAAGGTCGGTGCCGACGGGGTCGCGGAGAACCTCGACGACCTAGGGGACAAGATCGCCGATCTGGCTGGCGGTGAAATCAAAGAACGCGAACTCGGACAGACCACCGACCCGACAGAGCTGATCCGGGGTGAGCCCTCGGCAATCCACGACGCGGTCGAAGCGTTGCAGAAGATGGGCGACTCGATCGGCAAGACCGGCGACGCGCTCCGCACGGTGAACACCGCGGACTGGACCGGGTCGGCGGCGGAGGAGTTTCACACCGAGTTCGCGAAGCAGCCGAAGCTGTGGTGGGAGGGCGCCGATGCGATGCACAAGGCATCGGGTGTGCTCGACGGCTGGTACCACGAGGTCACCGCCGCGCAAACCAAAGCCGCTGATGCGATCGCGAAATGGGAAGCGGCCGACACCGAGGAAACCACGAGGAAGAACCAGTGGAATGCCCTGTCGGATGAGCAGAAACGCAAGACACCACTGACCGACACGTGCTAAGACGACAGGACTCGATGGTCGGGAACTGCGTCGAGCAGATCGGTCCGGTTCGAACAAACTCCCGCCGGGTCGACTTGAAAGCCCCTCCCGAGGACCGGACCTTGTCTGCGTCAAATGAACTCGACGTCGGCTGTGACGTGTGCGGGGGTGGCGTTGGCGACCAGTGCCTCGAGGCGGTGGTGATCGATTTCGATCCCAGGAGGAACGGTCAATTGGACGACTACCCATGGCCGTGGGCCTTCGAATCCCTCGATGATCACGGGTTCGAGGCCGGTGTCGGCACGAACCAGGGCCGCGAGACCGCGGCGGGTGCCCCACCATCGAGAGATCTCGTGTGCGGTCGCGACGAGGCGGCGGCGTTGTTCCAGTGATGGCTGTTGGTATGTGTACACGCCGAGGACACCGGCTAGCCAGTCAACGATTCCGGCGGGTGCCGTCTGTGCGTCGAGGTAGGTATCGAGACCGTCGACCACGTCGAAGATCGGCGCGAGTATCGCGTCGATGGCCGCCGCAGCGGCACGAACCGAAGGATCGTCGCGGAGTTCGGCTGGGAGTTCCCTGGCGACCGAGCGTCGCGGTGTGGTCATCGCTCTATCACCCGGATCTGGTGATCAAGTCCGAACGGCAACGCGTATCGAGCGACTTCGATTCGCCGGACGGCTTCGGACCGCCTTCCGGTGACCGGGTTCGCTGGAAATATGTGAACGTCGTCGACATAGTCGATTCCCGGAACCCGTTCCAGCACGGCATACACGTCACCGATTCCGACAGGACGTCCGAAAGACCAACCGGTACTGTCTGTTCCGCCTTCCAGCGGGTCGAAATGGCTGTATAGCGCCGCGAGTGCCGACCGCTGTAATTCGTTGCGATCAGCGAACGGGCTTGCGACTACCCTGCAAACCAACGAGAACCCCTGATACGAAACGGGTTCCATGCTGAGTTTGACACCGATTACCCGTCGTTCCTCTAGAAACGACACGACCCTGTCCATTGTGTCCGGACTGATCCGCAACTGGTCGAATTCGATACGGCCCGAACGGTTTCTGGCTACAGCGGGTACCAACAGCAGCCGGATTGTGCCGTCGTCTGCGGTGGAGCAATGCACTCGTGCGAGCTCCGGGGCGATATTGCGAGTCAGCTGTTCGAAGTCCTGAGCGGTGACCGCTCGATCGCGGGTCCTGAACTCCAGCGCGGAACGCTGCCGCAGCTGCTCGTCGGATTCTCCTTCGGTGCCGCCTATCCCGTGGGACAGATTCTCCACGCGATGTGCCGGTAGGCCGGTGACGCGTGTCTGTAGCTTGCTCAGTGCGCCAACGGCGATGTTGCCGGCTACTCCACCGCCCGACCAGTACCGGACAGCACGAATGAGCGCGTCTGAGGGTGGGCACTCTCCGTGCAGGTGCGCGGCTCCGTCGGCTTGATGGACTAATTGACCGAATATCACCTGACCGGACATTGGATCGATCAGCACATGTCGGTCGTACGGGCCACTATCCGCGAAGGTCGATACCAGGTGCCATGGTTTCCAGTCATCGTCCTCGAGGACCTCTATCACGGGCGGCTCGAAATTGAGCGTTACTGGATGGTGCCGCAGGGTGAACCGTTGGCCGGGAGTCCCATCGGAGACACCTAACGGCTCATCTTCGATCAGTCTGCCGTGGACCGCCGAACACGTGGCACCCGCTGTCGCCGCCCTGATCGAATTGATTGTCGGGGAAGCGGTGTAGGTCGGCTGGCCGGGCTCGGACGCGGTCACCCGGCAGCGGACCCAACCGGCTTCGCGTTCGGCGAAGTTCGCGATCGCATGGCGCCGCGGCAGGTGCAGCACGAGCTCGCCGCTCACGCACAGGCCGCTGGTTTCGTCACGCTCTACCTCGCATGCGAGCCATCCATCGCCGCACCACGCCTCCCACACGATCGGCGGGTTGCGAGGATCGATGCCGATTCCTGACAGCTGGCAATCGATGATCAGCGAGATCGCGCACATCGACGCGGTGGCCGAAAGGCCGAGCAGCAGAACGTTTCCGGCTGTCACCTGTTCACCGAAAGCCGTGACCGGCTCACCGCTGAGGAGCGTATTGGTCAGGTCGGTCACTGTACTGTCGTCTGCCGCCTGGTCGGCGCACGCGACCAACGAGATCGGGACGAGGTTGAGCGGCTTGTCGGTCGTGAACACCACGGTGCCGGATTCGTCGGAGATCTCGGTACCCCGTGGTATCACCACTTCGTGGCTCAATGGGTCGAGCAACCAGATCGTCACAGGCACTGTGGCAGCGGTCGGTGGGTGCCGCTGAACTCCAACCAGATTGAGCAATGACCGATGAAGTCGATCGGGCAGTTGGTTGACTCGGTAGACGAGCTGATCGACGACCATCGCGGTGGCCTCGAGCAATGCCTGCTGTGCTTGCTGTGACACCGGTTGGAGTCCGCGACTGCGTTGCGCGACATGGCGTTGCGCCTGTTCGAGTAGATCTTGGAAGCGTCGAGTGTCGAGGAGGGGATCTGTCATCGCTTCTTTCCAGTGGTCGCCGCTGATCAGCATTCCATCGGGTACCTCAGCGTGTCATGCTGATCGATGTGGACGGCCGGTCAGAACGAGCAACGATCGTGGTTCGGGTCGACCCGATCAGCTCGGTGTACGACGCGAACCACATCGGATGGCGCAAGCAGGCGAGCACGCTGAGCACTTCACTTTCGGCCGCGAACATCGGCGCCGTCCGCAAAGTCGGTGGCAGCGCCGACGGAAGCAAGGGAACGCTGGACGAAGTGATCATCGCCCTCGGTAGCGCGGGTGCGATCACCGCGGCGGTCGAGATCTTTCGCAGCTGGCTGAGCCGGGACCGTTCACGGGAGATAAAGCTGACGATCGAGTCCGAGGGGAAGAAGACGACGATCGCGTTGAATGCCAGCAGTACCGGCGATTCGACTGTCGAATCGATCATGCTTGCGGCGTTGGAGCGCAACCGCGGCGATGGGTGAGCGTGTCCACAAGGCTCTCCTCATTGCCAACTGGGATTTCCCGCGCGACCCGGATCAGTTGCCGCCGTTGAGCGGACCGAGTGAAGATGCCAGGCAACTGCGTGACGTGCTGATCAGTCAGCGCACGGGTTTGCACGATCCTCAGCACGTGGAGATTCTCGCGAATCGGACCCGCGGTGCGGTGCTCCGGCGGATCGAGGACTTCTTCCAGGACGCCGATCCCGATGATCAACTGCTGCTGTACTACAGCGGGCACGGCAAGCTCAATCTGTTCGACGAGCTCCACCTTTGTGCCGCTGATACCACGGCCGATCGATTGGTGTCGAGTGCGATCGGTACGAGCGCGATAAGCACCATTGTGGACGCCTCTCCGGCTGGCGCCAAGATCCTCATACTGGACTGCTGCTATTCCGGGAGCTTCAAAGGCGGCGAGAACATGCCGGGCAGGCTCGCGGGTGAGGGACGGTTCGTGTTGACCGCGTCCCGCGGTGCCGAGCTTGCCCCGGATGCCGGGAAAGACGAAACAACCAGTCCCTTCACCGGATTCCTGATCGAGGCGTTGGCGGCCGAGGCCGAGGACAGTGATGGCGACGGGTACCTGTCCATCGAGGATGTATACACCTATGTGTCCGACAGAATGCGTCGGCGACAGCTTTCTCGTCCCCAACGCAGCTTTGCCGCTGCGGTTGACGTGATCGCGCTTGCCAAGACTCCGTCGGCTGCGGGGCCGGGGTCGGCTCGCACCTCAGCGCTGGTCAGCCGGCCGCGCCCGTTGCTGGGAGTCTCTCTCGCGGTGCGGGAAGAAGTTGAACGAGGACGCGCGGCAGAGCGATCGGGGCAGTTGTGGGTTGCGCGCGAGGCATACAAACGGGCGGTGGACAGCAACGCTGGTGACTGGAGTGCCTTGGCGGCCGATCTACTGGGCGTCATTTTGCACGCCGACGGCGACATTGCTGGAGCGAAGTCGGCCTACAACTACGTTGTCGCATCGGGACATCCGGAGTGGGCGCCGCGCGCAGCGGTACGCCTCGGTGAGCTGGCTGTCGCGACCGGAGCACTCGACGATGCGGAAACCGCGTTCCGGCAAGCGCTGCGCGCCTCGCACTCGACCTGGTCGCCGGCTGCGGCCAACCATCTCGCTGATCTTCTCGCTGAGCGGGGCGAAACGCAGGCGGCACGGGAGTTATACGAACAGGCTGCCCGCAGCGGGCATCCCGAGTGGGCTCCTCGCGCCCTCGTCATGCTCGGTACTTTGCTGGCCGGTGACGGTGAGTTCATGGCTGCGAAGGCGTCATATCGCCGCGCGGTCCTGGCCGATAGCCGAGCGTGGACGAGCGAAGCGCTCGCTAAACTCCGCGACCTCGAAAACCCTTCGGCGCCATGACAAGGGAGACGCCATCGTTCCGGCATCAGCATAGGTCGTCGCCAACCGCGTTGTATTCGGCAACGGCGTGGTTGTAGCGGATCTGGCGTTCCTCGCGCCGCGTGGCCGGGGCCTGGTGGTCCGGCTCGGGCCGGCGGTGACGCTGGGCACGCTGTCGTGGCCGGGGTTCGTGCCGGACGAGGTGGCTGGGGCGCCGCCACGGTCGCCCTGGTCAGGACGCGAAAACGGCGGGCCGAACGGCCCGCCGTGCTGTTCTCGGCGCTGATTTCGGCTCAGTTGCCGGGGTTGGCGTCGCGGTCGTGGCTGGTGGGGTGGCCGTCCTTGTCGTACCACTGGCCGTTCGTGTCGCGGGTCCAGCCTTCGAATTCGGTGCCGATCAGGCTGTCGACCCCCCAGCGTTCCCCCAGGCCGAGTGAGGGGGACCGTGCAGGTTCGGGTGGGGCATTGCGGCGTTTCTCGTTGAATGCGGCGAGTATCTCGCGATTGCGCGCCCGTTCTTCATCAGAAGGGATCAAGCCTCGCGCTTCCGATTCCTCGCGACTGTAGAAGGTGAAGCGGCCTACTTTTTCCGATTCCGGTTCCGGCATGGGTGTGTCTCCTATCGTTCGGTCAGCGTGATAATGGTGCGACCCGTTTGCGGATCGGTCACTTTGCTCTCGCAGTAGAATTCGGTACCCGTTTTGAACATGACTTCGTCGGGAGTCCCGCCGTAGTCGTGGACTTGCCGCCCACTCTTGCTCACTATCTGGAATTCGGTGTTCGTGGTGTTGGTCATGAGCTCGTTACCGCCGCGACTGGAACTGTTCATGAACCCGTTCACCGGTCCCGCTTCTCCGGGCTGGAATCGCGCGAGTTCCTCGGGCGTCATCTGAATATTCCGGGTCACCGGACCTTGGTACGGGGGCAACTTGTCCAACGCGGCATTGATCCGGAGAGCTTCCGCCTGCTGATCGGCGGTGAGGTTCCCTTCACGCAGCCCGCGAATCAGGTCCCGGCTGGGGCCGCGGGTCAGCATCCATCGTTCCTCGTTGGACATCTCACCGGTGAACTGTGTCGGTGCCGTTTTCGGCTCCACCTTCGGCGTCGCCTTGGCCTTCAAGTCCTTGATGCGTTTCAGTTCTTTCGCATGTTTGGCAAGGGTTTGTTCGGATTTCACTCCTTTTGCGATGGCCCGGTTGGCCTTGAACGCATCGATGAGCGCGCGGATCGGGCGCGCGAATCGGGCGGCGATGGCCACGACACGCGCGCTGGCCACGGCGGCGCCGATACCGAAGGTCACCACGCTTGCCGCGATGGCGATTGCGACGGTGATGAGCAGCTCTTTGAGGAGCTCTTCGCCCAGGTCCTCGAGGACCTTTTTCATGTTTTCGCGCAGCTCGACCAGGCCGTCGTGGTGGTCTTTCGCGCTGGCGGACAGTTCATAGAATGCGGCGGTGGTGGTCAGGGCGGCGTCACGCAGGGCGCGCAGATCTTCATCGATGTGTTCGTATTCGGGGCTGACAATCGCCTCGAACGACCAGGCGACCCGTTCCAACTCCCCCGCCATCTTTGCCACCGGTCCGGCGTCGGCAATCTTGGTCCAGGTGTCGGCGGCGCGTGCGAGTAGATCGACATTGCCGTCCGGGATGGTGATCCCGATGGCTTCGGCCAGTTTCACACCGCCGTCTATGAGCCCTTGGCCGGGTCCTCCGGCGCTCGGCAGCGGCACCCGGCACAGATATGCCACGGGGCCAGGGGTGGCCGGTTTATCCGGTGCCGGGGTGTCGGTGCCGACCGTCGCGTTGTATTCGGCAACGGCGTGGTTGTAGCCGATTTCCAGCAACACGCACCCGTAGGCGTGCACCGCTTCGGCGAGGTCATTGGACATGTCCAATAGCTCTTCTGCGCGCATGTCGTAGGTCTTGGCCCATTTCTTGGCCTCGTCGTACGACCCGGTCATGGCGTGGCATTGGTTGAGGGTCGGCCAGAACGAATCAACGGAGGCGAACCAGTCGGAGGCCAGAGAGACGAGCTTGTTACCGGCGTCGTAGTAGACGCTGGTGTCGACATCGAGAACGGTCACGCGCGGCCCAGGGTGCGCAGGTTGGCCGTGACAGCGTCGCCGTAGGCGGTGTGCGCGGTGCGGGCTGCGGCCTGCATGGCCTCGATTCCTTCCCGAACCTCCTGCGCCGCAGTAGCCCATTCCCGGTGCGCTTCGGCTTGCTTGTCGGCGGCGTGGCCGTTCCAGCTCTGTTGCATCACGGCCATGCGTTCATCGATCTCGCGTAGAGATTCCCGTAGGAAATCGTTCAGTCCACCGATGCGGGCGGTTACGTCGTCCAGGTGGTCGAGATCGACCTGATACCTCATGTGCCACAGTCCTGTTCGGTTACGGCGGAACCAGCTACGGGAGATCCAGCGAGGATTGCCGCAGCCCGGTGGCGTTGGCAGTATCGGTGCCGGTGTATTCGACACCTACCACACCGAGCAGCTCAGCCATGGTGTTCAGGGCCTCGAGCACCTGCAAGGCGCCGTCGCGGGTCTCCTCCCACCCCGTCGAATAGGCGGTGGCCGCAGTGCCTTTCCAGCTCGACATCAGCCCCTGCACGTCTGCGTCGGCCGAGCGCACACCGTTGACGAGAGTTTGCGCGGTCCGCTGCACATACTGTCCGGCATCGGAAACATGTTCGGGCACAATCGCAAATGGTGAGCCGGTGGTTGATGAACCTTCAGCCATGCACGTTCTCTCAGTCGTCGGTCGGTGTTGGTCTCAGTAGGTTAGACGCGAACCACGCACGTTCGGTTCCATCAGAGACCTCTCGATCCGAACCACGCATCGGTGGTCACTCGTGAACAAGCTAGTCGCCGGATAGGACGACAACTCCGGTGGTCTGAATCCTCAAGGGCGGTCGTGGATGTCGGTTCGTCGCCGCGAGCGCGCGGATGAGGACGTTGACGAGTTTGCGTTGTTCTCGGTCCAGGAATGCTGCGAATGCTGCTTCCGGGTTGGCGGGGTGTATGCCTCGTCGAGTTCGAGCGCGATACTGGACCGGTGCGCGACATCGCGCACGTTGCGCTTCAGGGCTCGAGCGGCGGCGGCGTGGATGGTGTCGATCGAGGACGTGCTCGGGGTTGTCGATCAACCGGCTGACCGTGGTCAGGAATCAGGACGACATCAGTCCGGTGCGCGTCGCTGTCATCGTCACGGTGATGGCCAGCCCTGATGTGACGGCCTTGTACGGCCATTGCCTCGGCCGGTTACATCTGGCGTGGCGGACCAGGCCGGGTTGGTTCGCAGGTGCTCACTGCAACGGTGACGGCGGTCCTGGCAGCCACGAGCCGCTGTTCGAACATGTTCGGGTAGGCGGTCGGATCCCGACCCGGGGCGGGCATCTGGTGTTTCTGGAAACTGAGACCTGCCGCCGCCTATTGGGTCGGCTCGATGCCGCGTGGCCGATGCCGATGCGGAAGAGCGGGGCACTGCGCGATCGGGTCGCCGCGCATCGGGCGGCGCGGACCCTGCTCGGTCGAATTCTCGAGTACGGCGAACGGCTGTCGGCGACGGATAACACGTTGCGCCGCACCGGTTTTTCGGTGCCCGACGGGGCGAAGTCGGATGAGGTGGCTCACCTTCTCGAAGCGTTCGCTGGGGTGGAGGCGGAGCTCGCGTGGCAGCAGACCAAGATGCCCCTGGCTCACCTCACCGACCAGCTCGACACCTGGTGTCGTGATTCCCGGGCACCCAGCAATTTGCGCGAACTGGCCGAGCGTTCGCGGAAAGTCTGCCGAGGACGATGGAGACCAGCCGCGGTAGAGCGTTGGCTGAATTTCCTGGCCGCGCATGCCGAGTCCGATCCCGGGGCGCCTGGGCACGAATGCGATGACAGGCGGCGGATACTGGCCGGTCAATCGTGGTCATCTCGAAGATGCGCCGGACAGCCATCGTCGAGCGCGGCCGAATACAGAATTCTTGCGTCCACGTGTTCGATCGATCGAGTTGCACCAGCGGGGCAACGCCTCTCGTGCGGCAAGCCATGTCTGGGGTATCCCAACGATCGGGCCCGGGCGGTTGCCGGTGTAGGCGGCGACGATCCCGCCGACGATGGCGCTGGTGGTGTCGATATCTCCGTCTGCCGCAATACATGTGGCGACTGCAGCCGGGTAGTCGTCCAGATATGTTGCCGCGACCCACATTGTGAACGGCACCGTGTTCTGTGCGGTGACCAGGGATCCGTTGCCGAGTTCGTTCGCGGCTTCGGTGGCGGGGGCTCCGAGCAGGGTGCGGGCGCGGCGGATCAGCCGGGTCGTGTCACTGTGGTCGAGGTGGTCCAGGACGCTGGTGATGAATTCGGTTGGTGTGGGCCGTGTCCCGTTCAGGCGGGCATGTGCGGCGTGGGCTGCGGCGAGTGCAACCGCGACGGCACCGGTGACCCCTTCGGCATGCAGATGCGTCACCTGGGCCGACCGGACCGCTTCGGCGACAACCTTTTCCGGATCGCCGGCATAAAAGGCACCCAACGGGGCAACCCGCATGGCCGCACCGTTGCCACAGGAACCCTCGTCACCGAACGCGGCTGCGGCCGCCTTGCGCCAATGCACGCCATCGCGGACTCGGCGCAAGGTGCCGACCGTGGCGAAGCCGTAGTCACGGGCCGGGTCGAAGCGTCGCGCGAAAGCGGTGGCAAGCCGATCCTGGTCGATCCCGCCGCGACTGCTCAGCTCGGTAACCACTGAGCAGGCCATCTCGGTGTCGTCGGTCCACCCCCACGGTCCGGCAGGAAGATTACCTGCCCGAAGATCTGCGATGGATCGGCGCATGATCGGGAACTGCTGGCCCAAAGCGTCCCCCACGGACAGTCCATCCAAAGAATCAAGCATCAAGTCGACATGCATTGCGTCTGATGATAGCCAAGGGGAAGACGATCTACGCGGATGGCGAATGTGTGTCTGAATCTTCAACGGCGGCCGTGGATGTCGGTTCGACGCTGCAAGGGCGCGGATGAGTTCGGTGACGTGTTTGCGTTGCTCGCGCCCAGGAGAGCTGCTTCCGGTTGGCGGGGTGTGTGGCTCGTCGAGTTCGAGCGCGATTCCGGCCCCGTGCGCCACATCGCGCACATCGAGCTTCAAGGCTTGGATACAGCGCGAATGACGTCGATCGAGGACGGGGTACTCGGGGTTGTCGATCATTTTCTCATTTCTTGCGCCCCTGAGTCTCCTCAACAGGATTTGCCTGGTACGGCAGGGCAGCCGGTTGGCTTTAGGCCGGGTGAGCGGTCTGTGGGGCAAGGCGGACGACGCGGTCCCTGCCGCATCAAGCCAGGTCAGACCATGCCCAGACGTCGGCTCCGGCGCCATCCTCTTGCCGTCCGAATCGGAATTCGTCTGGCGATCTCCGAGAACCAGCAGACCAGTCACGTGAACCAACGAACGACCCTTACGGTCACTCGTCGAAGGGGTACCGGTCGTGTAACGCGGACCGGTCGCCGACAAAGTAGTTCAGGACGAGGTCGTCAGCGACTTGGATCAGCACATCGCGACCCTCGACTACGGATGCCCACTCCATCGGCAGCCCGGACACACCCTGGGCGGCACCGATCAGGTTGCCGGCGACCGCACCGGTGGAATCGGAGTCACCGGAATGATTCACCGACAACAGCAGTGCTGCGCGCACATCGCCGGTCCGGACCGCGTACAGGGCGCAGTACACCGCGATGGCCAGGCACTCTTCTGCGATCCACCCCGCGCCGACCTGCTCGACCGTTTCAGCGGTCGCCACGCCCTCGGACAGTTCGACAGCGCGGGTCAGCGCCGCGATGGTTTCCGCACCTGCGCGGAATGCCGCGAGTTGAGTAATGGTTTGCTGCACGGCAATCGGCAGTTCGACACCGCTGACAACACGATCGATCAGTGCCGCGAACGCACCCGCGGCGAGGTATCCCGTGGGATGCCCGTGGGTCAATTGCGCGCTCCGAGCGGCCGTGGTGAATGCGAGATCACCGCCCGCTCCGGCCAGTCCGAACGGTGCCGACCGCATTACTGTGCCGCAACCTTTCGAGCCCGGATTCACCGGACCGGGTTCGTCGAGCATGCCTGGGGCGAGATACCCCAGTGTCTGCTTGTTCAGCCCGGACATACAGGCATTCCCCGGTGCCCGCGCCGCATACAGAAACGGCTGACTCGCCAGCCAGCCATCACTGTCTGGTACGGGAGCATCCGGTGTCTGGGTCTGCAACCAGCGCAGATACGCCTTCCGCAGCGCCGGCACCGGGTCGACACCCGGAACGGACCGCAACAGACCCTCCGCAGTGAACAACGTCATCTGGGTGTCATCGGTAATCTGCTGCGGCGCACCCGCGTCGTGCTGAGGCAGAAAGCCCTGCACGCCCTCGGCTCCGTACCGCTGGCGAATCTGCGCTAGTTGCAAGAATTCGATAGGCCATCCGAGCGCGTCACCAATCGCCCCACCCAGCAGTGAGCCGCGGACTCGGTCGAAGACCAGCGTGTAATCACCCACGGGACACCATCATTGCGCATGCGGGCGGCACAAACTGCACCCAGCCACACCCGAAACCCCGGACAGCCCTTGCCCGTGCGACGGTGTGACCGTCAGCAGGCGCAAAAGGTCATGGAAATTCACGGACTTCGACAACGTCGAAGCCGACGGACCGGGCGGCGGTTTCGAACATTTCCTGCCACTGGTCCACGTCGGTGCTGTCTATCAGAACATCGGGCATGACCTCTACGCTGATGGACCACCGGTTTTCACCGTCGCGCCACAGCTTGGCCAGCACCGAGGCATCCCCGTCGGCGCCGAGTTCACGTGCACCGAATTGCATGTCATCCGGGTCATGGAGACGGCCGCGGCGGCTCAGGCTGAGCGTGTCACGCAACTGTTCCAGTTGATCGTGGTCGAGTTCTCCTGAAAGGATCAGCAGCAACCGGCGTTTCGGCCTGACCGGGAGTTTCGGGTCTGTCGCCGATGTCGGCTCATCCTCGGTTGGCGTCAGCCCCAGCAGGGGAAGGGCAAGGTCGGCGTTGCCTTTGTTCTCGTTCCATGCCTTGTAGGTCAACTGCGCCGGGGTAGCGATCCCGAACGCATCCCGTAAACCGGACGCGATCATCGTCGCCAGCCTGCGATAGTCGGCCCGTAGCGCGGGCCACGCCACGTTGTAGGACCAGTTGTAGCTGTCGCGCCCGACAGGCGGCTGCCAGCCCAGATCAGCGATGTGCTGAAGGCCCGCGGCATCGGCTCGCACCTCGGGGTCCAGCATGCCGGGGCCAGGTAGTTCGGCGCACAGCTCGGTATCGGTTTGATAGAACTGCGCATACCGGCGTCGGTCCGAGTTCGGTACAGCCTCCCTGATAGACACAACCGCGCCGGCAGGCAGCGACCCCAACTGGGCGGCCAATTGATCCGTGAATTCGTCCCAGCCGGTCATGACCGTTCTGCCTCGGCGAGCGCGTCGCCTTCGTCGTCGAGAGCCAACTGCTCGTTGGGCACCAGCTCCAGGTTCACCACGCTAGGAAAGGCTTTCAGCGCGAGAGTCTGCTGTGGTCCGGCCCACCGCACCTGGGGGTATTCACCCGGGATCCGCGTGCTCGGCGCACCGAGCGCCTCAGTAAGCGCACGCGTCATGCGCACGAACGCGTCCCACACGTTGTCGGCCTCATCGGAGTCGATGTCGGTCACCGACTGCATGATGTGGTGGGCTTGTCCATCCAAGCCGTCGATACGGCCACTCGCCAGCCCGAATCCGACGTCGAGGCGTACCGAATGTGGGCCGATCCGCTCGATGCGCCAACCGAATTCCGCGGCCAGGTCCGGCACGTCAGCCAACCGCCACGACCAATGCAACGACCGCATTCGAAGCGCCAGCTCGATAGTCTCGGTGTCGTCCAGCGCCCGCCAACCCGTCATGACCCCGCCCTATCGTTACTCTCGAACACGGCCATTCCGAGCCTGCCCACACTGTCACGTTCGCACGCCCTGGCCTGATCCGCCAATTCCGGTTCGCTGGTCGACGGGTGTTGTCAATCCTCTTGGTCGAGGGCGCTGAGCCAGTCGTTGGTTACCAGCTGTAATCGGACGGTGTGGTGGAAGTCGATCAGCCGCAGGGGTGTTTCCGGACCGGCCCAGCGGATTTCGGAAACCCTGTCGTCGAGGCGAACGGTTGGTTCGCCGAGGGATCTGGTCAGTACGTCCGCCATCCGGGCATACGCCGCCACTGTGTCATCGCGGCCGTCCGGTGTATCAGCTGCCTGGGTGCTGACGGTGACTTCGACGCGTACCGCGTCGCCGTCGAAGCCGATGATGTCGACGGTGTCCGGGCCGAGACGGGAGGCGAACTGAACCCGGTCCGTTGAGTGGCATGGTCTCCGTGTCCCCAAAGCTCGGATGACAACCGATCAGTCCTGGCGTGCCAGCCCGAGCAGTGGCAGGTGAAGCTCGCGTTCGTCCGCGTTCTTGTTCCATGCGGTGTAGGTCAACGACTCTGGGTCGCTGATTCGGAACGCGTCACGGAGTCCGGTCACCACCATTGCCGCCAACTGGCGGTATATGGCTGAATTGACCGGCCAAGGCAGCTCGATCCACCAGTAGGGGCCATGGTCGTTATCGGGTTCCTGCCAGCCTGACTCGGTGATCAGGCGGTATCCCGTTTCGTCAGGCCGTGCGGTGGGTTCGAGGAACTCATCGCCCACCAATTCGGCCAGTAGCTCGCTGTCGGTCTGCGCGAACTGCGCGAACCGCTGGTGGCCTGGAGGAAGTCCCGCTTCGACGATCTTCACAATCGCGCCTGCGGGCAGTACCGCTAACTGCTCGGCCAGTCGCTCGGCGAATCCCGTCCAATTCGTCATGTCAGGCCCTGCCGTTCGAATTCGATGGATCTATCAAAAGCCGCCAGCGAGGCGTTCGTTTGATACGTCACCTGGACAGTATGTGCGAGACTCAGATTCTTCAGGCGCAATGTTGTTTCCGAAAATGCCCAACGGATTTCTGCGGCTTCCCCCGGCATGCGGGAAGTTGGCTCGCCGAGAGCGGCGGTTATAGCGCCGGACATCCTGACGAACGCGTCACGCACCAATGCTTGGCCGGTCGCGTCCTCGCTCGCGGAGTCTGTCACCATCAGCTTGATGGACTCTGCCACCCCGTCGCGGCCTGTTACCGCACCGCTGCTCAGCCCGAAACCGCAGTCGAGCATGACCCAATCCGCTCGGGTCATTAATACCTTCCAGTCGAACCTTGCCGCTATCGCGGGCACCTCTTGCAGCTGCCACGACCAGTCCAATGACGGCAATCCGGTAGCCAATTCGACTATCTCGTCATCGGTCAGCGCACGCCATACCACCATGGATTCACCTTATTTATATCGCCGGATCGGACGGCTGGCGCCGGTGGAGACCGGAGATCCGATCATCGCCAACCCGATCGATGTCACGGTCATGGCCATGCATTAGCGCCGGCGCAGAGACGCGCTTCAGCAGCAATAGCCCCCAGCGCATACGGATCTATCTCGAGGCCACTGGATCAGTTGATGGTACGTTCCTCGCTCAACGGGTTACCGGCCGCATCGACTTCCTCATAGTCGATACTGAATTCGAGTTTCGCGCTTCGGCACTGTTCGGCAAGTTCATGCAGCCGGGCGACGGCGTCCTCGACGGCGCCATCGATATGGCCTTCGAGGAGGAAATAATTCGGGGGATTCTGCGGTGATGCCTCATAGCAGAGCAGTTCGAAGCCGTCTGTTTCGTAATGCGTTTCCCATCCTCGGCGAGGCTGCACACGTAGATCGTCGGTCGAAAGCCACGATCTCAATATCTGCTCGACAATTTCCGGGTCACCGGTTTCGAAGCTTCCGTGGAACGACGTACTCGGCACGAATCTACTCCAATCTCACAATCGTAATCTCACCTATTCTACCGAGCGGTGTCTGGCTTAGTCCTCATCGTAGAAGGTTGTGATAGCTGGGCCCTGCCGCAGGATCATTCGGATCGAGGGCGGCTGGTAGGAAAGTGTCAACGTATTCTCGATGCCTTCCCATTGGACCCACGTTCTTGTTCCCGTGACGCGCCTGGTCGGCTCGCCGTAGCTTGCGGTAAGAGCCGTTGTCATTCGGGTGAAGGTTTCATTTAGTTGTGAGCTACTGTTGGCATCCTCAGTCAGGGTGGCGACCGGCAGATCAATGAATTCGGCATCGCCACCGCTGCCACCGATGTAGCAGTAACCAGGAACGGATCTGGTGTCCATGGTGATTTGGTCGGATTCGACGGTTTCCAGTGTCCAGAACGTTGCCGCGCCACCGAGGCCGAGCAGGTCATCCATCCGCCACGACCAAACCATGTTACGGAGTTCACCGGCTAGTTCGACAATCTCATCATCCTCCAGTGCTGATCGTCGAACAGGTGGGGTGCGGGGTTGGTTTTCGTTGGCAGACCGCATCGGTCGGTCGTCGAGATCGACCTTGTATACGAACGGTTCGAACGCTGAGCTCGAAGTCTCGTCACGCAGTACTCGTTCAACGATCTTGTCTGCTTTTCGACGTCTTTCCGGATTACCAACGACGGTCGACCGTAACGGGATGGTGTCGTGGATCGCGTAGATAGAGGGATCGAAAGGTGGCAGCGGTTGATCGGCGACCGCGGTGGCGTCATCGGGTGTGGGTATCAGCGTGGGAGAGGTAGCCGAGCGTTCCGGTGATGCAATTTCGGTCTTGGCTGAGGGAGGTTCGGCAGCTGGTCGTCGACGCTCGGCAATAGTGAACCCTACTGCACGGCAACCTAATTCGGCGAGACAGAGCCACTTGGCGTATTTTGTGCCGGGTATGGCATCGAGGGTGATGGTCCATTCTTTGGTGCCGGTGCGCACCAGAGAGAGAACCATCGAGGTGACCGTTCGGTATTTGGGGTGGTGTTCGGTGCGGCGGCCCAATTCGGTGCCAACAGGGCCGGCCCCGCTTCCGGATAGGCTGAGCCCCAGGCAGTCTCGCAGTTGGTCGAGGTGGGATGGGTCGAGCCGATCGTGCAGGACCAGCGTCAGTTGTCTTTTCAGAAGTTTCACGTCGCATCGATCCAATTAGGTCCCAGCAAGGGAAGGCTCAGAGACTTGTCATCGTCATTCGAGGGCGTCGATCGACGCCATTCCATCACGTGATCACCTTTAGTTGCTCGATCCCTGGCCAACAGCGGCATCCGATATCCTTCCGTCCACGCTAGCGTTCGCGCTCCAGCCCTCGCTCGCGCGCCTCGCTCTCTCTGGCTCTTGTCCGGTGCGGAGCCTCGTCGGGACGCTCCCGCACAGCCTCGCGCGCATCGTGGCCTTGACTGACTTCCCAAAGGAAGCGTTGGACAATGATTTCGCTCGGGAACCCGCGGTCGATTCCCTTGGCAGCTTCCGCATAGCGGCGCGCGAGCGAGTCGTACGGAACTTCGACCGGTTCTCGTCCTGGCTGCCGGTAAATCAACACCCCCTTCTCCACAGACCTTCCGATCGGATCGTGATTGCGGACCAATTGATAGACGTTCGGATCGAGGGTCCGCATTTTATCCGCGGTCAGCTCGAGGCTCTTTGCCTGCCCGACGGACTCGTTGTGGTCCTGCCGAACGAGCTCACGACCGAAAACATCTAATACATTTTCATATGTCCGGGCGCGTTCGGCCTCCAAAATCCGGGTCGTGATATCGGTCTGCACGCGATTCAGCCCCAGCGTTTCGAGCGCGCGTGAATCGACTGCTCGTTCATGTTCCACAGCACGGTGAATCTGGTTATACATCTCGCGCACCTGCGCGGGATCGGGTTCCTTGCCCAGCGCGGCGGCCTGTTCGAGTTCCCGGGCCCGTTCGCGGATTAGTTCCATGAATTGTGCAGTTGCTCGTTCCTCCGGTTCGCGAGCCTCCATTACCTTTTCGGTAGCCTGCCGGACGAATTCGTTTCGGAACGCATCGCTTGCTTTGACGAGGGTGCTGGCGCGATCGAGTTCCAGCCCGTGAGCGACAATTCGTTCATGCTTCGGATCCAGTCCCAATTTCTGAATCGCTCGAGCTTCCATTTCTCGCTCATGCCGAATGACGCGTTCCACGGCATCGTAGTTCTGTAGCACATCGGCCAGTTCCGGGGCCTTGCCCTCAGCAAGGATGCGCTCCAATTCATGAGCCCTGTTCAGTTCGTGCTGGACGAATCGTGCACGTTCCTCGAGGTGTCCTTCGCGGAATTCCAATACCTTCTGAGTGGCAGTCTCCAGGAGGTGTCGGTCGGTGACTTCGAGTTCAGCTGTTACCGAATGATTTTGCTCGTAGATGCTGATTTCCAGAAGGTGCTCGACAATTTTTGCCGAGTTGCCCAGATCGAAGTCGCGCAGCACGTCCAGGCGGCTTTCGAGTTCGAGCCGTTGCCCCGTGGTCAAATGATCTCTTGCCAAAACGAGATCCCTGCTCACCCCGGACAGTGGACCTCCCCGCTCCAGTGCGCTCCATGCCCGGTCGAGAGCTTCCTTTGCTTGGGCGCGCTCGATCGTTGCCTCGATATCCGGCAGTCGGTCATTCGCCAGCTCGACGACCAGCTCCACACTCTCCCGCCAATAGGGGGCGAGGCTCTCCAACGCCTGCTCGCGCTGGGCCGCGAAATCTCGGGCCAGCTCCTGCCCGCGTTGCGTGATCAGGTCGCGTGGGGGAGCGCTGGCGCGCTGATTGCCGTCGAGATTTTCGGCAACCTCGGGAACCGGTTTGTCGTTTGAGAGCTCACCCTGGAAGCGGTAGAGGTCCTCGATCGCGCGCTGCGACTCGCGCTCTCGGGCTCCGTTCAACCGGTCGGCGAGTTCTTGTGCCCGATCCTTATCGGTTGTTTCGACGACAGGAAGTTCGGGACTTGAATCGAACGCACTATCCGGAACGATCAAAGATATGTCCTCGATGTTCAATTCTGGATATTTTGACTGGATTTCCTTACCTGCCGCTTTGAGTGGCTTGGAGATATCGGATGTGGATCTGACAACTCCTTTCAGGACAGCGTTCGAGAAGGTTCTTGCCTGGCTGTTGTAAGCGTTTTTATTGGCATCTATTTGCTGGGCTAGATCCCATATCTCGGATCGGGTGAGATCTTTCAGCTTCAACGGCACTGTCGGCGTTGCATCAGCGGCTCAGATTGCGGCCCGACCGTCAAAGCGATCGGCAAGCAGTTCATAGAACCGGTCCCGATCGATAACGAGCGCGAAATCGACATCTTTCGCTTCGGGTTTGCGCAGCGCAGACCCTTGAATGTACGGGTCGAGGTCGCCGAGCCCTGCGCGGTGGAGAGCTTCGTGGAAATCTCGAGCGAAGGCGTTGAAATGTTCGGCGCTGTCGAAGCGGTACGGGTAGCCGCGTTCCGAAACAACGTTGGCCCAGTTATCCATGTGGCGCGCGAGGGTGTCTGCGGCAACGGGTTTCGCGATGCGCGATCCGGTCTGTATGAGATCGGCGATGCTGCGATCGCTGAGCCCATGCTGGCGCCCTTGCTCGACCAGTGTGTTGAGCTCTCGGTCGCTGTAGCTGAGCGCGAATTTCTCGGGATCGCCTGCGACTCGGTCCCGGACCTTGTCGATGAGTTCCTTGGCAGGGGTCTGTGATCGGTCGTCGGAGATGCGGCGACTGAGTTCGCCCTTGTCGACCGGCTCGCGGGACTGATTGCCGCCAGAGCCCTCTGCCTCACGGGTGGGTTGGGTGGTGTGCTCGGGCTTGCCGACATTGAGGTTGTCCTGTACCGGATTCCGTGTAAGGCTCGGGTCGCTGCGATCGATGTGGGACTGGTCGCGATGTTGCGGTGCTTCAAATTGCTGGTGTTCGTCGAAGCCGGATCGACTACTCGGCTGGTCCGGCGGTTCGATACGGGCCCCGGGTACGTCGAACCCCTCTGTGCCAGCTGGTACCCAGTCGGGTGCCGACACCGATGTTGGAGCTTCAACATCTCGCGGTAGCTCCGTGTGGTCGGGGCCTAGTCCTCGAAGGTCCCCTGTTCCGGCCAGGTCCCGTCCTGACGGGATTTCCATTCCGCCCACGCCGCTGCGCGTGTCGCGCGCGCCCAGGTCGGCCGAATACGGAGCGGGTGCTTGGTGATGGTCAGCTGGAATTCCTCGGTCGGCTCCGGGGGTTGGATCAGCGACTCGATCCGGACTTGATACTGGATCGTCTCCGAGTCCTCGTGTGTGCGTTGAATTGTCGTCCGGGTGCGATGTGGGTAGATCTGAGCGCCTTGGACCGGTTGGCCCGCTTCGATCGCCTGGTCGTACATCTCCCCGATCGTGAACGGATGCAGACTCGGGTGTACCGTCACCACGCCCGTTTCCCGGTTCACCACGTAACTGGTCAGGCCCAGATCCATGCCCCGCGCTATCTCCTCCGGGGTGAGTTTCGGACGGCACACCCATCCGTGCTGGAACGAAATCGGCTCTTCGAACTGCAGGCTCGGGAATGCTTGGGCCAGATACTGCTGGACCTGTTCCTCGGTTTGGAACCGTTGTGCCACCATGTGATCCTCCATTCGGGTCGCAAATCATGAATCGCACCCCGAACGACCTGTCGACCAGGTGCGCTGGGGGCTTATCGGAGATGATCGGTGGCTTCGGTTGCGCGTCGACCCACATCGGCCCGCTTGCCCCGTGCGGGTAGACGATCGCGGTGGCGTGTGAACCCCCCATGATCGGACTGCCGTCCGGGTTGTAGAGCTTTTGCCCAGTTTTCGGGTCGAGGGCATGCCAGGCATTGTGCACGTATGCCGAGGCACCCGGTCCTTGTTGAGCTACCCAGTCATGCAATGCCTGGAACTGTTCGGGTATCGATCTGCCGCCGTCGTTGAAATGTTGCCAAGTGCCGCCGATCCACGCTTCGGCGCGCTGTAGACCGAGCGCTTCACCTCTGCGGGTGTCGATGCTGCCGTCAGGCAGCACATCCGGCCATCGAGGGGCAGCGGCCATCGGCCGACCGTTGTGCGTGGACAGGATGGCCATCGTGCAATCGCTGCAGTCGTTGCTACGACCCGGTTTCGTGGGGCCACCATCGTTGATGTGCTCTGCGTACAGGTGAGGATCGGCACCAACAAGGAATCGATTGCCAGCGCGGACGGAATCCTCGACTACGTGCTGATACGCGGGATCCTCGATGTCGTTGAGGTTGCCTTCTCCGATCACCCGACTATCCGCGATGTCGCCGCGGGTGACTGGAGTATTGGCCTTGGCGATGTCGTTGCTGAGCTGGCGAATCTCGTCCGGGCTGAACCCGTGTCCGCGCTGGCCTGGTTCGGTTTGCAGTCCAATATGGTCGCGTAGCTGCTGGACGATCGCGTCGGGGTGGGCGTCGGGATGCCAGGGACCGGCGGTCTCACTGACGTGGATGTGGAGGTTCGCCGCCGCCGGATCCGGCGTGTGCACCAAGTCGATCAGGACCCGGTCACCGGATAACAACCGCTGACCGTGATTGAAGGTCAGATCCGTTGCCAGCTGCGCCCTTTCCCACAGTCGCGCCACCTGTTCCGGGGATACGCTGCGGTCTGCGGTGACATGCACCTTGATGCCGGCTACCGCGACGGAACCTTGGTGCTCATCGGGGTAGCGCCGGAAGTCGTAGGCGGGCTTGGTATTCGCCCCATGCTCGGTGGGCACCTGAGTGGTATGGCCGCCCTCGGGCAGCTGCTGGCGGTACCACTCACGTATCTGTCGCACTTGGTGTGCCTGCTGCAACTCCTGAGGCGACAGCCGTTGCGGACCCTGGTGTGGACCAGGCTGATCCGGCCTCGGCGCTCTGCCTGGATGCTGGGGATCATTTGAGCTATGTGCCTGCGGACCGCGCTGCTGCGGTGCGCGCGAATCCGATTGCGGCGCTGAGTGTTCCGCTGGACCCGCATGTCGTACCGGTGTTGGCGGGACCGGTGTGTGTGACTCGATGACTTGCGGGGGTGTTGAGCTGCGAGGGGATTCGGGAGGCGCCACCGGAGTGCGGGGGTGCGGTGGCGGGACCTGGTGCGGGCTGAGTTCTGGTGAACGCTGGTGTGGTGTCGACGGTGTGCGGGCTACCGGCTGGTGTGGTGGTGTCGGCGTATGAGTGGGCGAATTGTGAGGCGCCGGCGCCACATTCGTTGGCGAGTGATGCGGCGCCGGTGAGACGGGTCGCTGTGTTTCAGGGGAATGTTGCGTCGGCGGTGTCGGAGAGTGCGACTCCGGCGCAGGCGCATGTGGTGTCGGCAGTGGTGACTCGGGAGCACGCGAGGATGTCCACGGCGCGTGCGGCGAGGGTGACTCGGGAGCGTGCTGTGACACCGAATGCGATTGCGCCTGTGAATGATCTGGCGATACAGGCTGCCGTGGGGCCGGGTCGGGCGTGGTCGGCGGATGTAGTGTCGTCGGCTCGTGCGTCGGCGCGTGAGTTATCGGTGGCAGCGATTCCGGTGCTCGCGACGACCTCCATGGTTCCTGTGGTGCTGGAGGCGGGGACTCCGGAGCAGGATCGTGGGGGTGCGATTGTCGCCGGGTGTCGAGCCAGTTGCGCACCTGGATGTCGTGTGGGCTCTCGCCCGGTGGGTGGGCGCGGGCGGCGGCGATTTCTTGCTGGGTGGGTTGGTAGCGGCCGATGTGGGGGTTGTATTCGCCGCTATAGAACGGGTCCATCGGAATGAGGCGGCCGTCGTCGAACCGGGCGACGTATCTGTGGACTTCGGGATCGAAGCCTGGACGTGGCGGTGGCGGCTCCAGAGACGGGGCTCGAGTGGGCGTCGGCGCGTGTTCTGTTGCGAGAGAGCCATTTTCGGAGTATTCGGAGCGAGCATCGGGCCGCGCGTGAGATTGGTTGGCGTCGGCTTCAGTCATCGAATCCGGGCGTGCCCACCGCGGCGGCTCTGATTCCGGTGCGCGCGTCGTCGACGTTACCGGGCGGTCGACCGGACCATGGTGCGGTGCAACCGATTCCGGTTCTATTCCGTCGTTTCTCCCTGTTCCCGAGCGATACGCTTCAGTTCCGACTCCCCCCAGGCTTGCCAGACCTTGACCTGCTCCTCGGTTGCTGGACGACGCCCCTTCGCCTCCAGTTCGGCTCGGTGGGCGCGGAGTCGCTTTCCGGTCGTCATCCTCGGGAGTACGCGGCGCTGGCCTACCTGCTCGAAACCGCCGGGCACCCGGTGACCGGCACCTACCCGACTCGCTTCAGCGAGCAGGAGGCGGCCATCCTGGAAGCAGGCAACGCATGGCTGGCCGAGGCGAACGTCGCACAGAGCTGAGACGCGGTCCGGACAGGCGCTGACATGGCTGCTCGGACTCGAGAGGTTGCGGGCACTCGGAGCCGCAGGGCGTTGTCGTGCTTGGCGCGGGCCTGCTCCACGGTCTCGGGCGGGATTCGATTACCTAGCCGCTTCACTGCCTGGGATGCCGCCTGGTGGCTCCGGTAGTCCAACTGGTCGGCGATTTCCTGCCATGTCGCGCCAGTCGCCGCCATGCGTTCGGCTTGTTCCGCGCGATGCCGGGCGTCAAGTCGGTTTGTCACGTAGACATGTTGTCAACGCACCGTGCCGACGTCGCGCGCTCGTCGCCTTCATCGCCCAGCCACTTTCAGCAGGATCTTGCCGCCACGGAGGAGATGTTGCACCGCGTCCTGGATATGCTCGAGGGGGTACACGGCCGCCACGGGGACAACGAGGGCGCCGTCGGCCACCAGCGGTGCCGCCTCACGAATGACAGGCAGCACCTTGTCGCGGTAGTCGAAGTCGCCGACAAAGAATCCGCGGACGGTGAGGTGCTTGCCGACCAGTGTCGAGGTGGCGACCCGCATGGGTTCGTCGCTGGCCCAGGAATAGCTGACCAACCATCCACCGTCGGACAGCAATTCGAGCAGCCGCGCTACCCCCGGACCACCGACGGCTTCCACTGCCAGCGCCACTCGCGCGTCGCCGATCACTGCTCGAACATCGCCGACCGCGTCGGGGTCGTCGACGTGGACCACGTCGGCCCCGGCCTCTGTGAGCTCGGCGAACGTTGCGTCGTCACGGGCCAGGTTGATCGTCTTCAGTCCACGAAGTTTGGCTAGCGCGATCAATGACCGTCCCACACCGGAGTTCGCGGCGTTCTGAACCACCCAGTCACCGGGCTGCAGGGGGGTGCATTCACTGAGCATCAACCCTGCCGTCGGGGGGTTGCTGCCCAGCATCGAGTACTGCTCGATGTTGCCGCCGGCGGGGAGTGCGAACAGGCCGTCGGCGGGCACGACGATCCGCTCACGCCACGCACCGGCATACAGGGGTAGCACGACCAGATCGCCGACTTGAAGTCCATCGACCTCGACGCCAGCGGCAAGCACGCGGGCGACCCCCTCTGCGCCTGGTATGTGGGGCAGGGGTGGTCGCGCCAGCATGCCGGTGACAACCAGCAGGTCGTGTTTGTTCAACGGCGAGATCTCAACGCTCAACAGAACCTCATGCGGACCCGGTGGCGGCGGCTCCTCGATGTCGACGACGCGGAGCACCTGCGCGGGGTCGCCGAACTGTTCGATCTGGATGGCGCGCATATTAATTCCTCTCCATCGAAGGTGGGGCCGCTGTGTGAGCGGCTGCCAACCGAGCTAGGAGGAAGCAACACCCGGTGGGCGCGTCAATCCAGGCGCGTCCACCTTCCCTCCGAAAGTATATCCACCACCCACCCGACAAGCAGGCACGGACATGGAGTGGATCTCACTGGCACTGTCCCTGGTCAACCTGGCGCTCGTGCTCAGCCTCTACCGGCGAGCAGCGGCGCAAAAGGCCAGCTAGAAGGCTATCGGCGCCAGTGCGGAGCTTCCCCCACTCTATCGCATACGATCGAAAGTGTGTTCGAATATGGCCGGTTGAGTTCACCCGGAGCCCAGGAGGATCGTCGATCCGCCCCTCCCGGCGACCGTCGACGTCGCAGCCGCGATCGGACAGCCTGGGGACAGGCCGGTCAACGAGCTCCCTCTCCGCGTTCGGGCCTAGGGCCTGTCGCTCGATGTGGGCGTTCCCGGTCAGCTTCTCGGCGTGGGCCCGTACGACCGGGGGTTCATGGATCTGTTTGCTGCACTTCATGATTCCGACTGGAAACGGGCTCGGGCACATGGAAATACCGCTCCAGCTCCACCCGCGACAACACCCCGAGCCGGCGCGCCCTCATCACGCACAGCCGGACATGAAACCAGCAGCAGCCCAACGCCGTTGCCGACTTCACCCGACGCTGTCAGAACAACCAGACCGCTCCGTTGTGACTCGAATGACTCGGAAAGACTTTCGTCAGCCCGCTCCCGTCAGGGCAGACAGCACACGGCCGCCGTACACGCTATCGCCGATAACTCACTCCCGCACCAGATTCCGGACCACCAAAGCTCGCCACCCAACCGCTGCGCAGATGCTCGGGCCACAAACGCGGCACGCATAACCCTTCCACTGGCAGCCGACTGACGGCCAAACTTGTGTAGCACTTCGTTGCTGGTCGCGCCATGGAACGATTCTCATGAGTGAGATCAGCGAGCCGCTCGGGTTCCCATGGCGCTAACGTAGCCACGGCCTGCCGTGAAAAGGCTGATTCCTGCGCCTCGTGCGCAGGGGCAACAGGTGCTCGCGGCGCGGTCAATCCGTCAATCGCACAAAGGGATTCCCATGTCCATCGAACCAGACGAACGCCTCGGCATACGCGGGCAAGCCAATGCTGTGGTGCACGCCCTGATCACCAGCGTTGTCAGTGTGTTCGCACTGATAGTCGTCGTCGTGCTCATCTCAAAGGCGCTCGGCTTGGGTGACGAAGATTCGGAATCAACTGCGGCGAGTACAACGAGCAGCTCAGCCCCTATCGCGCCGCCAACCACGCCGGCCGCTGCGCCGGTGTCTCTGTCGGATCCGCGATGCGTGCCAGCGTCGGAAAGTGTCGTCGCGCAGGTGCAAGCGGGCCTGACCATGGATGGCTACCGGCTCACCAATGCCACGGTGATCATCGACGGTCGTCTCACGTTCTTCGGTGCGACGACCCTCGACGCATCCGGACAGATGGAAGAGCGTTCGGACGTGTGGATCCTGCGCGACCACGTCGTCTTCGCCTCCACCGGTGGCGCACGCATCAACTCGCAATTCCCGAAAGCCTCGTCGTCACCGCTGAGTATTTCGCCGGCAGACGAGCGGGTGCGAGCTGTGGATGCCTGTGTAGTGGATGCGACGCGCAGAAGTTGATGCACCTGTGGGCGCGACGGATCGGGAGAGCTCGCAGCGAGTGGTAGACCGGACCGCGCGGAACCCCGTATCCAGTGTCGTCGGAGTCGCATCAATATCTGCCGACTCTGCCGTGGCTGGCAGATGTGTTGTAGCCCAATAGATTTGGTGATCCCGGGCTGAGCATTGCAGCATGCTGCACCCCTGCCCTCTACGTTCTTCCCCGAACCGCGCAACCTCACTGTGCGCACCGACAGTAAGGACATCGACATGTTGCGCGCCTGGCGATGGCGGTTCGGGGCCGTCGTTCGAGCCGTGTCGAGGTGGGGGAGGCAGCCGAAGATTCGCGTTGTCGGTCATCTGGAGGTGGATGTGCAGCAACATTTCCGGAACAGGCCCCGACGCTGGCGGTGGGGTGACCCTCGATGCGCTGATCGCCGCAGAATCGGGTGGGGATTCTGCTGTTCAGATGCGTGGCTGCTGGGTGGGACGGCTTAGAGCCTGGGGTGGTGTGGCGGGCTGGAGCGCTGCTGAGACATCGGGAATACGAGTAGTCAGCTACTCGTTCGCTTCGGTGCCCGTCGAGTTAGGTTGCCGGTAGTCCGACCGAATGGTTTCGACTATCGGGGGACAAGAACGTGAGGGCCTAGTTGATACAGAGGCGATGATCATGGCGAGTCAGATCGTGCCGCTGGAGGCGGTGCGGGAGATCATCCTTTCCCTCACTGCGACCGAGAAACAGGAAATGCTCGACTGTCTTCGGCGCGAGTTGGATCCGCCCATCAATGTGGCAGACAAGTTCGACTTCGAGGACCGGGCCTACATGGCCGCCATCTTGAGCAACGGATGGGTCGTCGTCTTCCGGGAGGATCCCGCCCGCGCCTTGCTGCATCCGCGTGGGAAGAAGATCGTGCTGTTCGACCTGCTCGACCCGCGGTCGGCGCTCTACAGCGTGTACGGCTTCATCATCTGACAGACCCGGCGGGGTCATTTCGTCTGGCTGGTCGGAGTACTACCCGGATGATTGTCGCCCCCTTTTTCGGGTGCGTGGGCGGCGATCGCGAATGCCACAATGCCTGCCAGCACGGCCGCGGTGGCGATCGCGAGGACACGCTGGAGTCGCTCGAAGTCGGCGCGAGTCCGGCGATAGTTCGCGAACTCGACTACAGCGTTGACGGCTTCCCTGATCTCGGAATCTCCGACGCCCGCTGCGGAGGCGGGGGTGGTCGACGGGCCGCCGATATCTCGTGCTCGACGGTTCGCCTCGCACAGCAGGTGATACAGCTGTTCTGGTGAAGTCGCGACTCGGCCGTACAGTTCCTCTCCGTAGGAAGCGATGTCGGCGTAAATCGTTGCCACATCCCCTTTGCGCAACTTGTCTTCTTTGCGGTTGAGCCTGCTTTCGAAGTCCTCGACACTCAACTCACCCAAGGTGATCCAGTCCTCGGTCAGCAGCCGGCCAGCGTGTGCCACCACCACCGCTACACCGCCGAGTGCCAGCGCGAGGCCGGCGACAGCGATGACGAGTCGTTGCCAGTGATCCGGTGAGAGCTCGCCCAGGCTGCCCAACTGCAAGCCTGCCACTAGAACACCGCCGACACCGGCGGCTGCGGTCATCAGCCATTTCGCCGCGGATCTCAACTTCTCGGTCGCATCCGCATACGACCTGCTACCCGGCGTGGTGACCATCGAATCCGTCTATCTCATCGTTGTGCCGCTGTTGTGAGGTAACTCTAGACGCCGATGCCCTCTCTGTCGACAAGCGTCGACAAACGTAGACAAGTGAAGACAAATGTTGACAAACGTCGACGGTCCTGGAACTCTAGGTACATCGGACCTCACCCTCAGACGGAGAAGGCTCATGAAGACGATCAGCATTCGGGATATCCGCGCACCTCAGCTCAGGCAGCTCGCTGCCGAGGGCACGCCGGCAGCGATCACCGATAATCGAGTGCTGGCCGGTATCTTCTGCCCGATCACCCAGGACTGGTTGGCGCAGATGCTGACCATGAACAGATCTCGTTTGAAGCAAAGTCTGCGGGAGGGCGAGAAGGATCTCGCCAACCTCGATAGATTGCCCGCGCTGGATTCGCTCGACGATGCCGCACCAGAACAGGATCACCAAACGGCAATGTGGAACCCCTTCGAAGCGCTTCAGGATGCCGTCGCGGCGTTCATGCCGGCGCTACCAGGTCATGGCAAAGACGAGCACGACAGCGGTAGCACTAGCCATCGGACAGTCCGGATCGGCGATCTCTCCGCGGCGGTGATACGGGAATCAGCGCAGACCCGCCAAACCGTGGCGGTCACCGACCGGCGGGAGTTGATAGGGATCATCGTCCCCGTCAGTGATCAGCTCATGGGGCATGTGCTGGAAGACAACCTTTCCCGCATCCGCCGCAACCTCTCCCACGGCGAACGAGAATTGCAGACCAGCACAAACCTCCCGACCTTGGACGATCTCGCTTAAGTACGATCGGGCTCAGCCGTGGGTGTCGAGAGTCGATCGATTTCCCGATACCCACGATGCACCCTCTGCAGCCCTGGTGAAGCTCCCCCTGGTGCGGGCGTCGAGAAATGACTCGTCCGTGTCATCGATCGCCCGGCTGCTGGGTGTCTCTCGCTCGACGATCTACAAGTATCTGCCCGAACTCGGCCCCGACCGACCGCCGGTGATCGAAGCCGCTGCGGAGTAGGCGTTCCACTGGCCACGACATGACCGTCGGACTACCCACCGCTCCCGGCCGCGAGAGTGAACTCGCGGCCAACCAATTCCGCGCAGCATCGCGGGTCGTGCAGGGCCCATCCGCTGGAACAGCTTGCGGATCCGCGGTTCAGCTGGCCGCCCATGGCCGCAGTTTTTCCGGGTTCCGGATCGCCCAGATGCGAGTAATCCGGCCGTCGGCGATGTCGAAGGCGTAGACCGAGACGATGGTGTCGTCGAGCTGTGCTACCAGGCCGGGCTGGCCGTTCACCGTACGCTCCTGCAGGGTTAGCGCGGGGCCATGGGTGGCGAGTTCCATCCAGGCGTGGGCGATCTGCTGGCCGCCGTTGATCGGGTCGCGGAAGGCCAATGCCAGACCGCCCCCGTCGGCCGTCGCGATCGCCTGCGGGTCGAGCAGGCCGATCAGGGCCTCGATATCTTTTGTCTCCCAAGCCCGTTTGAAGTCCCGGACCATTTCGGTGCGCTCGGTGCTCGACGGGCCCCGCGAGGTATCGATGCGACGGCGGGCGCTGGAGGCGAGCTGGCGGCAGGCTGCGGGGGTGCGCCCGACGATGTCGGCGACCTCGGCGAAGGAGTAGCGGAAGACGTCGTGCAGAACGAATGCCACCCGCTCGGCCGGTGTCATGGAATCCAGCACGACGAGGAAGGCCATGCTGATCGACTCGTCGAGGGTGACGCGGTCGGCGGGATCGACGGAGTCGGGACCATCGAGCCATTCGGACCGGCCGGGTACCGGCTCCGGAATCCATTCGCCCACATAACGTTCCCGCCTGGCGCGTGCCGAGCCGAGCAGATCGAGGCAGATCCGGCTGGCGACCGTGGTCAACCACGCGCCGGGCGCCGCCACCTCCCGCCGCTGCCGCTCGGACAGCGCGTACCAGCGCGCGTAAGTCTCCTGCACCACATCCTCGGCCTCGGCCAGGGAGCCGAGCAGCCGGTAGGCGAGATTGATCAGCTGACGGCGTTCACCGATCACCCCGGGCAGGTGCGGGTCAGTCATGGTCGGCTCCTTCGGTCTGTGCGTCCCTCACCGAAATCGACGAATCAGCGACCCGATTTGTGAGGCGGCCTGACATTCCGGACGGCTGTGTCGTCGGAAGGTCGTGACACTTTCAGCAAATCAGGAGTTCCGGAAATGATCAGAGTAGGCATCATCCTCGGCAGTACCCGGCCCAACCGCAACGGCCCGCAGGTCGCCCAGTGGGTTGTGGACTCGGCATCGCTGCGCGGCGACGCCGAGTTCGAGCTGATCGATCTGCGCGACCACCCGCTGCCGCATCTGGACGAGCCCGTGGCGCCGATGTTCGGCCCGTCGGTGCATGCGCACACCCGCGCCTGGGCGGAGCGGATCGCCCCGTTCGACGGCTTCGTGGTGGTGACCCCGGAATACAACGGCGGCGCGCCCGGGGTGCTGAAGAACGCCATCGACCACCTGTGCGCGGAATGGACCGACAAGGCGGTCGGATTCGTCTCCTACGGCGTGAGCGGCGGCGCCCGAGCGGTGGCGCAGCTGCGGGTGGTCTGTAGCACGCTTGGCATGGCCGATGTGAGCCGTCCGGTGGAGATCTCGGTGCTCACCGATTTCGAGAACCACACCACCTTCACACCGCGCGACCGCCACACCACAGCGCTGAACACCTTGCTGGATCAGCTCATCGCATGGAGCACCGCCCTGGCGCCGCTACGGCGGCCCGCCACCGATACCCCGCACATCAACTCCGAAGGAACCAATCATGACGAGCCCGAACGACTTTCAGTCACGCGCTGACCGTATCGCGGTAGATGACGTCGAGATTCGCCAGCAAATCGACAAGGTAGTCGAAGGACTGCGCGCCAAGGATCTCGAGGCCGTGAAACAGCTGTACACAACTGACGTCGTGTCCTTCGATGTCGAGCCGCCACTCCAGCATGTCGGGGTAGCGGCGAAACTCGCGAACTGGGCGAAAGTCTTCACGGTCTTCGAGAATGTGACCTATGAGCTTCGCGACCTGACGTTCACCGTAGGCGATGATGTGGCATTCGGGCACGCCTTTGCCCGGCTCAGCGGCACGCTGAAGAACGGGGCCACAACGAGCGGTATGTGGGTCCGGGTCACGTACGGCATGCGGAAGATCGACGACACCTGGTTGATCGCGCATGATCAGGTGTCGGTGCCGCTCGACATCCCGAGCGGCAAAGGTGTGGTCGACCTCGAGCCATGACGGGTCGCAGGAACCGACCATGGCTGCGCGGCCTACGACTGATTGGACACTCGATGCGAGGCTGAGCTCGTACGTGCTGATCAGTTCAGGAAGGTGGTGATCCGCGGGATCGTCGCGGCGGGGCAGTCCTCGTGCACGGTGTGGCCGCAGCCGGGCAGGATGACCGCCTCGGCGTCGGGGATGCGGTCGGCCACTCGGGTTGCCTGTGCGGATGGCAGCCATTGGTCGTCGCCGCCCCAGAGCACCAGGGTGGGTGCGGTCACCTGGTTCAGTCCGGCGTCGGTGCGGCGGTAGTCGAGATTTCGCCACAGGGCCAGGAAGCCGTCACGGTTGGCGGGCCGGGAGAACGGCGGGTAGAACTCGTCGATCAGTTCGTCGGTGACGAGATCCTGGTGCGCGAAGTGCCGCGGATGCTGTCGGCGTAGAAGGACCGGGTCGCGAGATCGGTGGTCAGTTCACCGATCACCGGCGTCTTGAACAGTGGTGTGATCGGAGCTTTTTCGGCGTCCAGGCTGGGGGAGTCCAGGAGCACGAGCCGCTCGACGCGTTCCGGATGCTGTTCGGCGAAGTACAGGCTCCAGGCCCCACCCCACGAGTGCCCGACCAGCGCGGTGCGGTTCAAGCCGACGGCGTCGAGGAAGGTCGCGATGGCGTCCGCCATGGCGGGCAGGTCGAAGGCGAAACCGGCGCTGTGCAATTCGGTGTAGCCCTGGCTGGGCAGGTCGACCGTGTACACGGTGTGCTGCCGGGCTAGTGCGGGGGCCGCCTCCCGCCAGGAGTAGCCCCACAGGCCGCCACCTGCGATCAGGACGACGGGTGATCCGCTACCCGAGACCGTGTAGTGGAACCGAGCGAGATCAGTTTCGACATACCGGGATTCGACGCGCGTCAGGTAGTGCGAGGGCAGGTCCGAGCTCGGCGGCTCCCAGGCGTAGGCGACCGGAAGAGCCAGCGCGAACAGCGCGGTCAGGGTGGCGGCGAGCCCGAGGGCCAGGCGGCGGAAGCGGATGCCGAATCGCATGAGGTACTCCGTGGCAGGTGGATGTCTTCGACCAGAGGACGAGACAGCACCCGCCGACGTGATGCGGTGTAACCCATTTCACGCCCATTGGTATTCCGTTGGTGGACTGTTGGTCTCGGCGCCGATGCTCGAGGAGCCCATTGGTTCCTCGAGCGTACGGAGTTGAAAGACCATGAGCCGCAAGATCATCGGCGGTGCCGTCCTGGCGCTGGCCATCGCCGCCACCACCGCCGTCACCGGTCTCCCGCGCACCGCCGCGCCCGCCACCGCCGCCCCCACCTGCGATAACGCCGACGACCCTGTGCACGGCTACCAGTACTTCGCGAACAAGTACCCCAACAACGGCCTCGGCGCCATGTTCGCCCTGAACGACCAGTTCGACAAGATCGAGCGCGCCGTCTTCTGCCTCACCAACATCGAACGCGCCAATGCCGGTGTCCCCGAGCTGAAATGGAGCGACGACTTGCGCAACAGCGCAGCTGATTTCGCCCGCCACGCCGAGGGGCGCCAATGGTGGACCGACGGGGCGAACTCTCACGACGATCCCGACCTCGCCGGTGTCCCGGTGGTCACCCAGGTCCAGCGCCGCGTGAAGTCCTACAACCCCTGCACCTACTACCAGGGCGATGGCCACGACGTGAACCGCTGGTCCGAGAACACCTACGCAGGCTGGGGCTCGAACACCTTCACCACCGCCCGAGCAGCCGTCACCTGGTGGATGAACAGCCCCACCCACAAGGACAACATCCTCGACCGCAACGTCACCAAGCTCGGCGTAGGAGTCCGTGCGGGCGCCGCCCGCCCCGGCTTCGACACCACCGACCCCGCGGGCATCTTCGTCCAGCAATTCGTCTCCTGCAGCTGACTTCCCGGGCCTTTCTGCGATTCGGTCAGCGCACAAAGCGGCATTGCCGGACGTTGATAGTCGCCGGTTGGTGCAGGTGTTCGGGTGGCTGATCCGGTGATGTCTCCACCAATACCTTTGCCCGTCCTTGAAATGATCGAGAACTGTTGCAGCCCTGCGGGAGACGGCCGGTCGTCAGAAATTCTGTGGTGCACCGCCCGCCGCAGATCGACGTTGATCATCATCGATCGCAACGCGCTCGCCGACCGGTGGTGAGCCGGAACCTCGATCATCTCGGCGTCGAGGGCGACGAGATCGGCGGGGGCCGATCCAGCAATCAGCGACCACGGCTTCATCGCGGTCGATATACGAAACCCCGGGTCATGCCCGGGTTTTCGCAGCGTGGATCGGCGTCGGTTCAGCGGGTGGCGATGATTGCCGAGCCGTGACCGAAGAGGCCCTGATTCACCGCGATGCCTGCGCGGGCGTTCTCCACTTGGCGGCTGTCGGCCTGGCCGCGCAATTGCCACGTGAGCTCGCAGATCTGAGCGATCGCCTGCGCGGGGATCGCCTCACCGAAGCAGGCCAGCCCACCGCTGGGGTTCACCGGCACGCGTCCACCCAAAGTCGTTGCGCCGCTGCGCAGCAGGTCCTCGGCGCCGCCCGTGTCGCAGAGCCCGATGTCCTCGTACCAGTCCAACTCCAGAGCGGTCGAGAGGTCGTAGACCTCCGCGAAGGACAGGTCGGAGGGCCCGAGCCCGGCCTCCTCATACGCGGCGTGTGCGATGGCGGAACGGAACGTGTGCGGCGGGGGCTCGACGGCCACGGCGGAGTCCGTCGCGAAATCCGGCAGGTCGAGGACGGTTTTCGGGAACGTCGGCGTGACCGTCGACAGCGCCCGGATACGGACCGGGTCGGTGACGCCGTGGCGGCGGGCGTACTCCATCGAGGTCAGCACCAGTGCCGCACCGCCATCACTGGTCGCGCAGATGTCGAGCAGCCGCAGTGGGTCCGAGACGATCGCTGAGGCCGCGACCTCCTCGGCCGAAACCTCCTTGCGGTAGCGGGCGTACGGGTTGTTCAGGCCGTGCTTCGCGTTCTTCACCTTGACCGCGGCGAAATCGTCGAGCGTGGCGCCGTGCAGCGCCATCCGGCGGCGGGCATAGAGCGCGAAATAGATGGGGTTGGTGGCACCGAGCAGGTGGAAGCGCAACCAGTCCGGATCGTCGCGGCGTTCACCGCCGACCGGCTGGAAGAAGCCCTTCGGGGCGGCATCCGCGCCGATCACCAGCGCTACATCGGTCAACCCGGCCAGGATCTGGGCACGCGCATTGGCGATGGCCTGCGCACCGGAGGCGCAGGCGGCGTAGCTGCTCGAGATCTGCGCACCCGACCAGCCCAAGGCCTGGGCGAATGTCGCACCGGAGACGAAACCGGGGTATCCGTTGCGGATCGTGTCCGCACCGGCGATGTAGCCGACGTCGAGGTGGTCCACTCCGGCATCGGCGAGCGCCGCGCGAGCGGCAACCAGACCGTATTCGACGAAATTGCGCCCCCACTTGCCCCACTGGTGCATGCCCGCACCGAGGACGGCAATGTCGCGATCATTCCTGTCAGGCATCGACCGGCCTCCACATCCACACCGTGTGCTCCGCTTCCTCGTCCTCGTACAGCACGCCGAGGGTCAGTTCGACCGGCATGCCGACGGCCAGGTCGTCCACCGTGAGGCCGCGCTGGACCTGCCCGAGAATCACCATCTGCTCGATCTCGAGCTCCACCGCCGCGACGACATACGGCTCGAACGGATCGGGCGAGACATAGGGCGGGGGCGGCTTGTACCGGGCATCCGCGTATGACCAGATCCGGCCACGCGTGGAGAACAGGTATTCGACCAGCTCGGAGCCGTCCTTCGGACTTGCACACTGCGGGTTGCGACAGGCCAGCGTGTTCCGCGGGAAATACGGTGTGCCGCACACATCGCAGCGACTTCCCACGAGACGTACCGCGCCGTCGTCCGCAGTGAACCAGCCTGCCACTGCGGGGCGTTGTTCTTTCTGCACGAACCCGACGTTATAGGAACATGTTCTATTTTGGGGCTGAAATCTGCTCCGGGGATATACGCGCGGAGGTACGGTGAGTGCGGATCGAGGACGCGACGAGACCCTCGAGTCGACTTGGAGTACCACAACGCCGATGGGCACCAAAGCCATTGACCCGCAGTCGATTCGCAACGTCACGATCATCGGGGACCCCGACGAGACGACGCGAGTCGTCCACCGCCTGTGCCGCCGTTTCGCCAGGACGGCGGCCACGGTCCATTGGGTGACGGGCCGCGTCGATCACACGATCCATATCGCCGAGCTGTCGAGCCAGGCGCCCATCGCGGACCTGGAGCGATCCGTCCGGGTAGCCGACGGGGTGATCGCGGTCGTGAGCGCTGCCATGGAGCGCACGCCGCGACTCGAGACGATTCTTCGGCTTGCTGACGACCACCAGGTCGCGCGGCTGTGTCTGGTGACCGGACTCGGTCATCCCGCCGCCGACTTCGACCGCTGCGTCCGCACGATCGCCGAGACGCGCGGGGCGGTGCCGTTGACGTTGCAGATTCCTATCGGCATCGGCACCGAGTTCGAAGGCGTCATCGATCTGGTCCCGATGTGGGCGCTCGAACCGATGGCCGCCGAATTCTATGGCAGTCATTGGAAAGTCGCCGAGCAGTGGTACCGCAACCTCGTGGCCACGGTGATGGAACAGGACGCGGCCGATTCGGGCGCTATCCTCGGCCTGCGACAGATCCCGCCCGAACACTTGCACGAGCGCATCCGCTGTCTCACGCGTATCGGCGACGCTGTGCCCGTCCTGTGTGATGCGGCGACGTGGAGTGACGACATCGCCCCGCTCCTGGACGCCATCGTCCGGTATCTGCCGTCTCCCATGCACGTCTGCCAACCGGAACATGCTCTCGACTATTGACGGACGCTGCCACAGGGCAACGACTTCGGCATCTCAGCAACTACACATCAATAGTCGGGCCTTACCGTTCGTGCCCTCCACATCGAGCGAATCGTCGTCGATGACGACCAGTGGCTCGCCGACGAGATCGCGACCGGCACACCCGAACGCACGGCCCACATGTTTCTTCCAAGCCGCGCGAAGTGGCCACTTCGCCGAAAGCGGCCCACGAGTCCTCCCCATGACCGTTCCACCACATCGAGTGACCACGAAGTTCACCGTTGGTGCGAGCGGAACGCGGTGTCTATCCGCAAAGACAACGTGAATGCAGGGGCGGTGAACGAGTCGAGTCCGAGCAGCGCGCGCTGCTCGGACTCGACGAAAAGGGTTGTGTCCTAGGGGATCAGGGCAGCACCTGGGGGATGACGCCTGGGTTGACCGAGCCGACGATCCCGCCGATCAGGGCGCCGATAACGGTGGGCACGGGATCGATGAAGGAACCGGTGGCGGAGCCGATCGCAGCGCCCGCGGCCGCGCCGTTCAGCACTGGATCGGGGTACTGCGCGTCGGGGTTGGTGGTGACATCCTCCAGTGGGAGTCCGGCGATCGGCTGGGCAACAACCGGAGCCGCCGGAGCAGCAGCCTGATCCGCGGAGGCGGAAGATGCGCCTGCGAATACAACGGCCGCAGCCAACGGCAGGGCACTCACCGCAAGGACGCGACTCGTCTTGATCAGGGCAGAACGGAACATTGTTTTCCTAACCTTTCGGGCCCTCGGAACAACCGAGTTCCACTACTTCATCAGGGGGAGACTGCCTCTTGCTGTGCTGATGAATTGACAGCAATCGAGCGGCCACTACTGCGCACCGCGCCCGACGATACTGCGCTACATGCGAATTCGCACATTATCGGCATCACAAAATGATCACCGGAGATCTGAACGGACAGACGGCTTCCCCGGGATCAGGTCGGCAACCGGTGCGCTCGCGCGAATAACGCTGATATATGTGGCGAATGGGCATCCGGCATAATCGGATGTTCGAGAGGGGTAGAAGCTCGGCCAAGCGCGAGATGCCGACCTGACCCTGTTCGTCCATTCGCGAATATCTTCGGTGTATACACGTGGCAACACGCCACCAGGATTCGCGAATAACTGCCGTCATAGCTCACGGACAGAGCCACTCGGCCGAGCAGGCTCGCACACCTTTCGCTCGATGCTGTCCTTTGCCAGTTGATCTGACGTATTGCCACCGTTGTGGCACAAGTGGGGTCTTCTGCCATTAGCCTGACGCGCTCGGTGACAGCGTGTTCATCGATGGCGAGGTCACTTCCGCCTCATCCACGAAAGCCTCTGCCCAGGAAGCCCGACGTGCCGGGAGCGACACCGACCGTTGCTCCCCGTGACGATGGTGGCGGGAATACGATCGGCTCTGAGTTGCGGGGCGACGGGGGAGCCCGTTGCGGAATCGAAGGGCTACAGGGATGACCGATTCCGAGCGCGGACCTGGTGGTCGGCCTCCTATGCTGGGTGGCGTCGATCCCGCTGCGCGGCAAGCAGATTCGCCGACAGGCGGCTGGGGCATGCCTTACGCGCCACCTGGCCAGGGATATGGGCCGACACTGTCGTATCCGCCACCATCGACCGGCAGCGGCAGAACGGCTCTGATCATCGCCGGTGTTCTCGGGCTGGTGGTGGTGCTTGGGCTCGGTGTGGTGATCGGCATCGTCGTCAGCGGTGGCGACAGTAGCAGTGAGTCCGCCGGTGCCTCGGCTACTGCCCGGCGGGAAACGGTGACCTATTCGATGAATGCGATCACCAACGCATGCGATCTTGTCGATCCCACGCCGTTGACCAAGTGGTCGCCCACGCCGAAAGGTGCTCTCGAGCACAGGGAAACGCGACCAACCGCCTACGGAAGCGGCAGCTTGAAATGCGATGCCGGATACACCAGCGCGACCGCCGGCGAGTTCCCCATGAACAAGGCAGGCATGAGCGTCGAGGCCGAATTCACCAACGGTACGGCGCCGCCCTTCTACGACCATTGGAAGCACGCCGATGTCGCCACACCCGAAGCGGAGTCGGCTTCCGGTGAGGTCACCGGAATCGGCAATCAGGGCTACTGGTACTCCGAAGTCAGAGGAAACCTCGTCGCGAATATGGCCTACGTCGTCTGTGTGCAGGATGGCAATGTCTCGGTGCGGGTGAAGATTTCCCTCACGCGTGAGCAGGGTTCTCCCGCGGTGCGGCGGGACGAACTCGATTCGATCGCCAGGTTCCAGGTCAGCAGGACGCTGGACGGTCTGCGAGAGAAGTAGAGACCGGCGACTCGAGCGGGACGGTGCGGACGGTGGCTGGAATACGATCGGATCGGAGTCGAGGTCGACGGGGAGCCCGTTGCGGAACCGGAGGGGCTATGGGGATGAGCGATTCCCAGCACGGACCTGACGATCGGTCGATGCCGGAGGGCGCCGATCCTGCTGTGCGACAACCTGATCCGCCCGTTGGCGGCTGGGGCATCCCGGACTCGGGCAGGTACACGCCTGCGCTCGGGGCCGCCCCCGGTCAGCCCGTTATCGGATACGGCCCACCTGGTCGGGGGTACGGGCCATCACCGTCGTATCCGCCGCCGACCGGCAGCAGCAGAACGGGTCTGATCGTCGTCGGTGTTCTCGGGCTGGTGGTGGTGCTGGGTCTCGGGGTGGTGATCGGTGTCTTTATCGGCGACACAGACAGTGGGTCCGCCGCTGCCCCGGCCCCGTCCAGCACCTCGGCCTCGTCCAGTGCGGCTGCGGCCACGACATCCCAACCGGCGCCGGGGATCTATTCGATGAGTGGGATCACCAACGCGTGTGATCTTGTCGATCCCTCGCCGTTGCACAGGTGGTCGTCCACCCCGAGGGAAGCCCCTGTGCATCAAGAATTCCCGGCGAATAACTCCGACGGCGGCAACTTGTACTGCGCCCTCCGCTACACCAGCCCCTCGACCGTCCCCGACGATGCCACCGTCGATGAAGCCGGCATCGGCCTCCAGGCCCAGATCACCGGCGCCGTGGCCGCCCCCGCCTACGACCGTTGGAAACAGACCGACACCGCCGCCACCGGATCGGGGCGGGCCTCGGGCGAGATAACTGGAATCGGCGCCCAGGGTTACTGGCATATCGCGACCACGGACACCAGCAACGGAATGACCTACATCGTGGGCGTGCAGGACAGCAATGTCTCGGTACGAGTGGAAGTCGCTGTCCTGCGCGCGAAGGGTGAAGCCCCGGTGAACCGGGACGAGCTCGCCACGATCGCCGAAAACCAAGCCCGCAGGGCGCTGGACGGATTGAAGAAGTCGTAGCACGTTCGCCGACCGCGTCACCCACGTCGCACATAGCGATTCGCCTTGTCGACGATCGCCGGCGTCGATCCCGGATGCCCTTACTGCCCATCGGACTTGCGGCGCAGCGACTTCGGGGCCGGCTTGTCGAACGGGCTGTCGCAGGACGGGGGTTCGTCGAGTTCATCCCCAGCCGGCGCTTCGACTCGGCGTTCTCCGCCCGCAACTCGGCGTTCTCTGCTTCCAACGAACCGAGCTTCGAGCCGCTCGATCACCTCGGCCTGCCTCGCCACCAACGCGACATGCTCCTCTTGTGAGGGCGTCGAACGCGAATCGGCAGGCACCCAACATCATTCACGGCGCAATGCCGATGACGGAAATCAGGACGACATCAGACCGGTGCGCGTCGCCGTCATCGCCACGGTGATGGCCAGCCGTGTTGCGACGGCCCGGCACAGCCATTCCCAGCCGGGTTACATCTGGCCGTGGCGGACCGGGCCTGCTGGTTCGTAGGTGCCGAGGACGATGCCGAGATCGGTCACGGTGAGCTCGAGGGGGCGCATCGTCGCCGGGAGGATGCCGTCGTTGAACAAGCGGCGACCGGAGCCGAGCACCAGCGGAAACGTCATCAGCCGGAAGCGGTCGACGAGCTCGTGCTGCAACAGTGTCTGGAGCAGTTTGCCGCTTCCCCAGATCTGCAGCTCGTCGCCGGGTTCGTCCTTGAGCGCCTGCACCGCCGCGACGACGTCGCCGGTCAGGAGGTGAGCGGTGTCGGGGTGCTCGCCGCGCCACGTGGCTTCGGCTTCGCTGAGGGAGTTGGACACGACGTATTTGGGCAGCGAGTTGATCGCGGTGGCGATGGGGTTGCCGGGGTCGGTTTGATCGGGCCAGTAGCCGCGGAAGATGTCGAATGTTCTGTGGCCGAGCAGGAACGCGGTGGCGTGGCTGTTGAGTTCGGTGACGAACTCGCCGACGGTTTGGTCCGGGAAGGGGGCCTGCCAGCCGCCGTGGGTGAAGGCGTCGCTGGGGTCTTCCTCGGGTCCGCCGGGGGCCTGCATTACGCCGTCGAGGGTCAGGAACGTCTGAACGGTGAGCTTCATATGGAGGTAGACGGAGTGGCGCACTGATTCTGAGCGGTCTCAGGTCGAATCGCCGCCGACCGAGTCAGAACGCATCCGTCATCCGCTCTCCCGGTCGCGGGGGCATCTATTCGCAGCGATACGGTCAGAGTGTGTCGGTGCAGAGCGCTGGCGGCTCGTTCGGGAATTACCACCTCGAACGCTTGGTGGGTCGTGGCGGTATGGGTGAGGTGTGGTTGGCGCGCGACCGCACCGGTAGCAGCGTCGCGTTGAAGGTGCTGTCTGCGGCGTATTCCGCCGATCCGGGCTATCGGCGCCGTTTCGAGCGGGAGGCGCGGCTGGGCGCCCAGGTGCGCAACCCACACATCGTGCCGATTCACGCTTTCGGTGAGGTCGATGGTCATCTGTTTTTGGAGATGGACTACATCGAGGGCATCGATCTGGCCACGCGGTTGCGATCGGGTGCGTTGGTGCCGATTCGGGCGGTCGAGGTCATCGCCCAAGCGGCGCAGGGGCTGGATGCCGCTCATGCGGCGGGGCTTGTTCATCGAGATGTGAAGCCGGGCAATATCCTCGAGGACACCAGCGGTTTCGTATATCTGATCGACTTCGGTATCGCCCGCGCCGCGGATGGCAGCGCCCTCACGGCCACCGGCTTGGTGGTGGGCACGTTGGGCTATATGGCGCCGGAGCGATTCACCGGCACGGCCGATGCCCGTTCGGATGTCTATTCGCTGGCCTGCGTGCTGTATGAAACCCTCACCGGGAAGCTGCCGTATGGCGAGGGCGACCCGGCGCAGCAGATGCATGCGCACTTGATGTCCGAACCCCCGCGTGCGTCGCGGGCCGCCGGAGGCGTCTCGCCGGCGCTGGACGCTGTCATCGCCCGCGGGATGGCCAAGGAACCGGGGCAACGCTATGCCAGCGCGGGGGAGTTCGCCGCCGCCGCAGGTGCGGCTTTGGGCGGGCCCGTTTCGGCGCAACCGGCCTCTGCGAGATCGGGCAGTCACCCGCTTACTCGCGTTATGACCGCCTCCGGCCCGCCCCCGACCTTGGTCGAGCCCCTGTCGGCGCCGCAATCACCCCAGCCCCGGACATTCTCACCAGCGCCTCGGCGAAAGCTGTTGGTGCGCCGATGGTTACCGATCGCCACCGGCCTAGCACTTGTCGCTGCAGCGGCACTGTGGCTGCTGAGCAGCGACCTCGGGTCCGACTCCACTCCAGGCGCGGCGACGACCGCTGCTGCCTCGACCGATTCGCCGCCGCCCTCGACCGGTGGACAATCACCGGTTCCGGCTGGTGCGGTTCGTGACGGGAACTTTGCTTTCACCGTGACCGAGGTGGCGTCCAATGTGAGCCGCACCGGTTCGGTAGCCCCGGGTGGTTCCTACACCATCGTGACGCTGTCGGTCACCAACGTCTCACAACACGGGCAAGTCTTCCGCATCGCCGACCAGCGCCTGATCACCGCCGCCGGCCGCTCCCTTGTCCCCGACGCGACTGCGACCACCGAACTCAACCCGTCCGGCACCGGTGTCGACCAGATCGATTCCGGCAGTACCCGCACGATCCGGCTGGCCTTCGACCTCCCCGGCAAGGACAAGAACGGCAAGAAAAACGACAAGAAGAACGACACCCCGAGCCGGTTGGTCCTACACGGCGCCCCGTCGTCCTCCGGCGTGACCGTGCCGGTCGGCTAGCCGCAAGCCGACCGGAACCGCACCGGGTGGGTCGTCGGTGACGTCGTGTTTCGGATAACTCTCACGGCCCGAGCACAGCGCGAAGGTATCTATAACGATCCGCTGGCGCGTGTGCATTCGGCTATACATTCCGTGGATGCGGCAATATGCTGCCAATCGTGTCGAATCTGCGGATCAGTGAGGTTGCCGCCTTGATGGGTGTCAGCGATGACACCGTGCGGCGGTATATCGATCAGGGCCGACTCAACGCGATTCAGCTGGACAACGGGCGCAAGGGTGTTAGTGGCCGCGAGCTGGCGGAATTTCTGCGGGCCAACTCGGAGGCCCCGGAGCCGGGTGCCACGGTGGCGGTCTCGGCGCGGAATCGGATGCGCGGGATCGTGACGCGCATCGTGAAGGACACGGTGATGGCTCAGGTCGAGATGCAAGCCGGGCCGTTCAGGTTGGTGTCGCTGCTGAGTCGGGACTCGGTCGACGAACTCGGCCTGGAGGTCGGCAGCATCGCGGTCGCGTCGGTCAAGTCCACCCATGTTGTTGTAGAAATCCCGGAAAGTTGACGAGGATGATTCGCTCGCTGAGCGCGGTCGCTCTGACCGGCGCCGTTGCATTGACACTGGCCGGCTGTGGATCGGACAAATCGTCCGACTCAGCCCCCACCGACAAGATCGCCGGAACGGTGACGGTATTCGCCGCCGCATCGCTGACTGAGACCTTTACCGAACTGGGCAAGCAATTCGAGGCCGCACACCCCGGCACCAAGGTCGTCTACAGCTTCGGTGCGAGCTCGGCCTTGGCCGAACAGATCAAGCAGGGCGCCCCGGTCGACGTATTCGCCTCGGCGGCGCCGAAGAATATGCAGCAGGTCGTCGATGCGGGCGATATCACCGCCAAACCCGTGACGTTCGTTCGCAACCGTCTCGAAATCGCGGTCCCCAAGGGCAATCCCGGCCACATCACCGGACTGGCCGACTTCGGCAAGACCGAACCCAAGATCGCGCTGTGTGCCGAACAGGTGCCATGTGGTGCCGCCGCGAAGAGCGTATTCGAGGTCGCCGGCGTGAACCCGCAGCCCGACACCCGTGAGGCCGACGTCAAGGCAGTACTGACGAAGGTCACCCTCGGTGAGGTGGATGCCGCGCTCGTCTACCGCACCGATGTCAAGGCTGCCGGTGACAAGGTGGAGGGCATCGACTTCCCCGAGGCGGACAAGGCGATCAACGACTATCCGGTAGCGCCGCTGGCCAAGGCACCCAACTCCGCGGCCGCCGCGGCGTTCGTCGAGTTCGTCCGGTCCGACCGAGCGCGCACGGTGTTCACCAAGGCGGGATTCGACAACCCGTGATCCGAACGTCGGCGCGGCGGCGGGTAGCGCGCGGGCGGCGACCGCTCGTTCTCGTGCTGCCCGCCGTCTGCGGTTTGGCGTTTCTGTTGTTGCCGCTGGCCGGGCTGCTGGTGCGCGCGCCTTGGCGCGGTCTGCCCGACCGGTTGTTCAGCGCCGAAGTCGGCCAGGCGCTGCGCCTTTCGCTGGTGTGTGCGAGCTCGGCTACTGTCGTCTGCCTTGTTTTCGGGATTCCCTTGGCGTGGTTGCTCGCTCGCGGCGAGATCCCCGGGCTCGGGTTCGTGCGGGCGCTGGTGACGGTCCCGCTGGTGCTGCCGCCGGTGGTCGGCGGTGTCGCGTTGCTGCTGGTATTGGGCAGGCGTGGGATCATCGGCCGTCATCTGTATGAGTGGTTCGGTGTCTCACTGCCTTTCACCACCGCCGGGGTCGTCGTCGCCGAAGCATTCGTGGCGATGCCATTTCTGGTGATTTCCGTCGAGGGTGCTTTGCGGGGAGTTGATCCCCGCTACGAAGAAGCTGCCGCCACCCTGGGCGCGTCGCGTTGGCTGACTTTCCGGCGGGTCACCTTGCCCTCGGCGATGCCGGGTGTGATCGCGGGCGCGGTGCTGTGCTGGGCCCGTGCGCTCGGTGAGTTCGGCGCCACGATCACCTTCGCGGGCAACTTCCCGGGTAAGACGACCACCATGCCGTTGGCGGTCTACCTCGCATTGGAAACCGATCCCGAGGACGCGATCGTGCTCAGCTTGGTGCTGCTCACCGTGTCGGTGGTCGTACTGGCCGCGCTGCGGGACCGGTGGACGCGAGGAGCGCTATGACACTCGACGCCGAAATACGCGTCACCCGGGACAAATTCGAACTCGATATCGCCCTCGGCGTGGCACCGGGCGAAGTCGTCGCACTGCTGGGTCCCAACGGTGCGGGCAAGACCACCGCGCTGCGGGCGCTGGCCGGACTCACCCCACTCACCGGTGGCAGCATTCGTCTCGACGAAAATACTTGGGACGCACCGCCGAAGCTGTTCATCCCGGCCGAGCGGCGCGCGATCGGCGTCGTATTCCAGGATTACCTGCTGTTCGCGCACATGTCGGCCCAGGACAACGTCGCCTTCGGGCTGCGCGCCCGCGGGCACCACCGCCGGGCCGCGCGCGACCGCGCGAAGTATTGGCTCGACCGAGTCGGCCTCGCCGAGCACCTGCACGCCAAACCGCGTGCGCTGTCGGGCGGTCAAGCGCAACGTGTCGCGCTGGCCCGTGCGCTGGCCACCGATCCGCGGCTGCTGCTGCTGGATGAACCGTTGGCGGCACTCGACGCCAGCACCCGTTTGGAGGTTCGCTCCGACCTCGCCCACCACCTCGCCGACTACACCGGACACACCTTGCTGGTCACCCATGACCCGCTCGATGCCATGGTGCTGGCCGACCGCCTCGTCATCGTCGAAAACGGCAGCATCATTCAGGAGGGCCCGCCCGGCGAGGTCGCCCGCAGACCACGCTCGGACTATGTCGCAAACCTGGTGGGCCTCAACCTTTATCGCGGCAGCGCCCACGGCAATACCATCGATCTCGACGACGGCGGCGCCCTCACTGTCGCCGAGCCCGCCCGGGGCGCTGTACATGTCGCGTTCCCGCCGAGCGCGGTGAGCCTGCACCTCGAACAACCAACGGGCAGCCCGCGAAATACCTGGCCGGTCACCGTGGTCGGGCTCGAACAGCACGCCAACACCACCCGGATTCGCCTCGATGGCAGCCCATCCGTGCTCGCCGACGTCACCCCCGCGACCGTCGCCGATTTACGTCTTCAGATCGGCGCGCCCCTGTGGGCCGCGGTCAAGGCCACCGAAATCCACACCTACCCGGCGTGATACGGCCCGGTTACGACTCCGCCGCTACGGCTTGCGAATCGGCGACCGGGATGTGGCGGCCGGTCACTGCGGCATCGGACACAGCTCGCCCCGACCTGCGGCTGGCGAGGTCGGGGCGAGGAATACCGTCAGATGGGTTGGTAGTTGCGGCCGGGGTCGGTCAGTAGAGATCTTTGGACAGAACCGGCCATGATTGCTTGAGGTCGTCCTGCCAGTAGCCCCAGGTGTGGGTGCCGGTGGGGGGCAGGTCGAATGTCGCCGGAATTCCCAACTGGTTCAACCGGTTCTGGAGGTTGTGCGAGCAGGCGCTCATCGCCGCCTCGATGATGCCGCCGACGACGACGTGGTTGGCCACACTGATCGGGTTGTACTTGTCGTCGCCCATGATGAACGGGTCACCGGGAGCGTCGTGCGCGCCGGGCAGACCGCCGCCCGCCGCAACCCAGAGGTTCGTTCCGCGCAGTTTGTCCGCGTGCAGGACCGGATCGTTCGCTTGCCAGAGCGGGTTGTCCGCGGGTCCCCACATATTGTCCGGGTTACCGCCGCCCCACGTTTCGACCGTGGTCTGCACGAACTTCTGGCCGATCGGATCACTGGTCTGCGCACAGCCGCTGTAGGCGCCGACATTCTGGAACAGGCCGGGCTTGGTGATCGCCAGCATCAGCACCGATGTCCCCGCCATCGAGTAGCCCGCGATCGAATTCTTGCCGTTGGTGCCGAGCGCCGCATCGATGATCGGTGGCAGCTCCTCGGTGTAGAAGGTCTGCCATTTGTTCATGCCGAGCACCGGATCGGTCGCGCGCCAGTCGGCGAAGTAGCTCCACCGGCCGCCGATCAGCTCGACGACGTTGACGTTCTTGTCGGCGAGGAATTGTTTGGCGTCGGTCTTCTGGTCCCAAGAGGCGTTACCGTCGACGCCACCGCCGCCGCCGTTGACCAGATACAGCGTCGGGCGCGAGACCGAGTTGTCCGCGGGCAGATCCACCAGGACCGGGAACGTCCGATCCATGGCTGTGGAGTGGACCTCGAGCTGCAGCTTGCGGTCGCCGAGGGTCTCTACTTTCTCGATGTAGGAACCGTCGGGTGCCTTGGCCGCGCTGTTGATCGGTGCGGCCGAGGCCGCAGGCGCCACCAGGCTCACTCCCGTGCCGACGACCGTCACAGCGGCGGCCGCCGCAACGAGAACTCTGAATCGCATACCGCGTCTCTCCTGAAAATCGCATCCGCGCAACGTGTAAGCCCGTTTAGGTAATCCACCAAATGGGCAATCGTTACTACCGTAGATCGAATCGGACGCCGGTTGCGGCCGGAAGCCCCCAGTCCTGGGGGTGGTGTGACCGAGAGTTGTGTCACTTTCGCCAGAAGAAGTGATGTACCACGCCGCTCGGGCTCGGGATCTGCTCCAGATGAAAACGGTCGATGAGTTCGTCGGGGCTGGTCCACAGCCTTTCGCCGCGACCGAGTTCGGTCGGTGCGACGGCGATGTGCATGTTGTCGATGAGATCGGCGTCGAGGAATGCCCGGACTGTGGCGACACCGCCACCGATTCGCACATCCTTGCCCTCGGCGGCGTCGAATGCCTGCGCCAGTGCGTCTTTCGGAGACATGTCGAGGAAGTGGAATGTGGTGTCCCCCAGGGTGATCGAGGGGCGCACATGATGTGTGAGGACGAAGACCGGTGTGTGGAACGGGGGTTCGTCGCCCCACCAGCCTTGCCAGTCGTAGTTCTCCCATGGACCCCGCTGCGGACCGAATTTATTGCGCCCCATGATCTCGGCGCCGATGTTGTTGGTGAAGTCTCGGGCGCAGTAGTCGTCGAGGCCGTAGGTGCCGCCGGGGTCGGTTCGGTTGGGCCAGTGGGCGGTGGCGCCTGCCCAGAAGAAGAGCTCGCTCGGATCGGCGTGGCCGAATGGGTGCTCGCGGGTTTGTCCCTCGCCTGCGCCGTATCCATCGCTGGAGACGCTGAAGTTCTGAACTCGGACCAGCTGTGTCATCGGAATCCCTTCTGGTTGCAATGTGCAATCGGTTGGGAATCTACCTGGGCTGATCTCACTGTGCAACCAGTTGTCGTGGCCGGCGACGATTCTCCGTGCCACTCGCTCGAATGGAAGTGCTTGCCGAACGAGCCGCCGCCTATCGCCGAGCAGCTGCCGAGTGCGGATCGTCGGCATTCCGGTTCAGCTACCGGTGGTCAGACGCGAACGTCTTCGGCCCACTGCGCAAGTGCTTGGTACAGCCAGTAGAGGGCGGTTCCCGCGGTGGTGGTTCCGGTGATCTGGGTGGTGAGTTTCCAGTAGCGATGGATGCGCGGGTCGTTATCGGGTGCGTTGTCGAGGAGTCGGTGGCGCAGGCGCGGGGTGTCGCGGTCGCGTCGGGCGGTGGCGTGCGCGTCGATGAACCGGTCGAGTTCTGGGCCCGGGTGCGGTTGTGTGCCGAGCGAGGCCACGACCGCGCATGCTTCGGCGACCCCGGTGACCAGTGCGAGTTTGTCGTGGATTCGGGTCGGGTTCGTCCGCCAGAGCTGTCGTGACATCACGGCGGTGCATGCGGGATCGGTGATGTGGGTGGTGAGTTCGGCGAAGGCGACGATGTGCTCAGGGGTCGGATCGGCGGGTAGCCGCGGGACGTTCATCGCGATGAATCCGTCGAACAGTGCCGGTGGGATCGGGGCGAGCAGTGGTCGCCAGAACGCCACCAGACTGGCGTGTGCGCGGTCCCGATCTTGGACGGACGCAAGCAGTTCCAGCCGTCGGGCGCGTTCGGCGGGTGGCGCATCCTCGACGGCGCGTAGTGATGCGCGCCGCCAGGACAGCACGCCGAGTTCGGTGTCGAGTGCGGCGCGTTCCGCGGCGATCGCATCGGCGATCGACAGGGTGCCGGTGAGAACCTCGATGATGGCCGACAGGCTCAGGCCGAGCGTTCGGAGGCGACGTACCAGCAACACCTGATCGACCGTGGTCGCCGGATCGAATAACCGGTGCCCGCCCCCGCTGCGCCGCGACTCCAGAACCCCGTTGTCGCAGTAGAAGCGGAGCGTGCGGACCGGTACCCCGGTCACTCGCGACAGCTCCCCGATACTCACGAGGCCGTCGCGGTGTGTGTTCTCGGTCACATTCGCTGGAACCTCCACCTCGGTGGAGTTCCTACCCTACTGGAACACCCACCGGGACAAGGAGATACGCGGATGGCCCAGGACACGATGATGAGCACCGACCAGATCTGGCGGGCAGTCGCCGCCGAGCGAGCCAGTCTGGTCGAACTGTTGGAGCCGCTGTCGGAAGCCGACTGGGACCATCCTTCGCTCTGCGATGGCTGGCGAATCCGCGACGTCGTCGCGCATATCGTGCTGTCCGCCCGCGCCTCCATCGGCTGGATCCTGATCAATGTGATCCGCGCCCGCGGCAGCCTGGACCGGGCGATTCGCGATACCGCTATCCGTCACGCGGACCGCATCACGACCCAGCAGCTGCTCGGCGAGTTGCGCGACAGCATCGACGCACGGGTCACGGCGGTCGGCACCACACCGGCCGATCGCCTGATGGACCTGCTGGTTCACGGCCAAGACATCGCCGTCCCACTCGGCGTCACCCGCGACATGCCGGTCGCCGCCGCACGAGCAGCCATTCACCGAATCTGGACAATGGGCGCCCCCTTCCACGCCCGCAAGAAATTCGCCGGCTACCGCCTCGCCGCAACCGACACCAACTGGTCCGCCGGCGACGGATCCACCATCACCGGCCCGGTCGCCGCCCTGCTCCTGATCGTTACCGGTCGCCAGCACGCATGGGACCAGCTCACCGGTGCGGGCGTAGCTCTATTTCCGCAACATTGATAAGAATTCCGCTGCCTCCATCGGGCCGCCGCATTGTTATGCACCGACCCACCTCGCTGAGACCCTTACAGTTCTTTGGTCGGCGGATCGCCTTCGTCGCGAACCGGTCCCGGGGGATCGCCTTCGTCGGGAATTGCTGCCGACCGCACAACCAATTGGCGTGCGCCGCTGGAGAACTTGTCGACCAGTTCCGTTGTCACGGTCACCTTGATCGGACCTATCGGACGAATGGCATCGACGTCGCGGTCGATCTGAACGTATACGGCGGGCGGGACTTCGGGGTTGTCCATGATGGGCATCGGCTGGCTCCTGAGGCGCGTGTGGTGACCGGCCTGTCGACACTGCCTCGACAGGCGCACAGGCGTCCAGGCGATAGTCCGCTGGGCGAACCGGGTTCGAGGGCGTCGACCGCGCTCAGGTAAACGCGAAATTTCTTGCTGGGAATTGACTGGCAATGTCGCGAGAGGTTGCCGAGAGTATCGCGCAGCTGATTGTGGACGCTTTTGGGCCGCAGTAGTTTTCGATTGCTGATCGTTGCTCTACGAAAGGTCGAACCGATGATTCTGCTCTCCCTCTTGGCCATGACCGGAAGTGCCGCTGCTGCATGGGCCACCGGAAGTGCCGCGGCGGGTCTGGGAAATAGCGGCATTCTGCAGTGAGCCATGGGATCGGGCGGGACGGCATATACGCCGCCCCGCCCGATTCCTATTGAGCGGTGGAACGGAAGCCGCGCAGGCGCAGACTGTTGCTGACCACGAAGACCGAGGAGAACGCCATCGCGGCGCCCGCGAGCATCGGGTTCAGCAGTCCGGCCATGGCGAGCGGAATCGCCGCCACGTTGTAGGCGAAGGCCCAGAACAGGTTGCCCTTGATGGTGCCGAGGGTCCTGCGGGACAGTCGGATCGCATCGGCGGCCGCCCGCAGGTCACCGCGGACCAGGGTCAGGTCGCTGGCCTCGATGGCGACATCTGTTCCGGTGCCCATCGCCAGGCCGAGGTCGGCCTGGGCCAGGGCAGCGGCATCATTGACGCCGTCGCCGACCATCGCCACCACCTTGCCCTCGGCCTGCAGCCGCTTGACGGTGTCGACCTTGTCGGCGGGCAGCACCTCCGCGATCACCTCGTCGATACCGACCTGTGCCGCAATGGCTTTCGCCGCGGCGGTGTTGTCGCCGGTCAGCATGATCGGGGTGAGACCGAGTGCCTTCAACTGCGAGATCGCTTCGGCGGAAGTGGGTTTCACCGCATCCGCGACCACGAGCACGCCGCGTGCCTTACCGTCCCAACCCACCGCGACGGCGGTCTTGCCATCGGTTTCGGCAGTGTGCATGGCCTGCTCGAGGTCGGCGTCCAACTGCTGCGACCAGTCCGCGAGCAGCCTTGCCCGCCCGACGATCACCGCATGGCCGTCCACCACACCCTGCACGCCGAGGCCCTCGATATTCGCGAACTCCTCGACCTGCCGCAGCGCACCGACCTTATCCCGGGCACCCTTGGCAATCGCGTGGGCGATCGGGTGCTCCGACGAATCCTCCAGCGCCCCGGCCAGCGCCAGCACCTCGGCAGTGTCCTCGCCCGCAGCGGCTATGACATCCAGCAGGGTCATCTTGCCGGTGGTGACGGTGCCGGTCTTGTCGAGCACCACGGTATCGACCCGCCGGGTCGACTCCAGCACCTCCGGACCCTTGATCAGAATGCCCAGTTGCGCACCTCGACCGGTGCCGACCAGCAGCGCCGTCGGCGTGGCCAGTCCGAGGGCGCATGGGCAGGCGATGATCAGGACCGCGACCGCGGCGGTGAACGCCGCGGCGACCGAACCGCCGGTGCCCAACCAGAATCCGAGCGTCGCGACCGACAGTGCGATCACGATCGGCACGAAGATCCCGGAGATGCGGTCCGCCAACCGCTGTGCCTGCGCCTTTCCGGTTTGCGCGTCCTCGACCAGTTTCGCCATCTGAGCCAGCTGGGTATCGGAGCCGATGCGATTGGCGCGCACCACGATCCGCCCGCCGACATTGACCGTCGCACCGACCACCGCATCCTCGGGACCGACCTCCACCGGCACCGATTCACCGGTGAGCATCGACGCGTCGACCGCCGAGGAACCCTCGACGACCACACCGTCGGTGGCGATCTTCTCACCGGGCCGCACCACGAAGATGTCGCCAACGCTCAACTGCTCGACCGGAATTCGCTGTTCAACTGTGCCTACCCACCCCGCCGACTCCGTCGGCTGCCGTCCCCCTGTGCCTACCCACCCCGCCGACTCCGTCGGCTGCCGTCCCCCTGTGCTTGCCCACCCCGCCGACTCCGTCGGCTGCCGTCCCCCTGTGCCGCGCAGCACCGAAACTTCCTTAGCGCCCAGCTCCAGCAGCGCCCGTAGCGCCGCCCCGGCCCGCCGCTTGGAGCGCGCCTCGAAGTAGCGTCCGGCCAGGATGAAGGTGGTGACGCCGGCCGCGGCCTCCAGGTAGATGCTGCCGGTGCCGTCCATCCGCGCAATGGTCAACTCGAACGGATGCTTCATGCCGGGCGTTCCGGCCGTGCCCCAGAAAAGCGCATACAGCGACCAGCCGAACGCTGCGAGGGTGCCCATCGACACCAGGGTGTCCATGGTGGCGGTGCCGTGCCGGAGGTTGGCCCACGCGGCGCGGTGGAAGGGCAGTGCGCCCCACACCACGACCGGCGCGGCCAGCGTCAGCGAAAGCCACTGCCAGTTGTCGAACTGCAGCGCGGGCACCATCGCCAGCGCGATAACCGGAACCGTCAGCATCAGCGAAACCAGCAGTCGGGTCCGCAGCGCCGCCGTCGGATCCTCGTCGGCGGCGGTTTCCGCGGGTTCCTCGATCCTCGGCAGCGCGGCGGTGTAACCGGCCTGCTCGACGGTGGCGATCAGCTGCTCCGGTGAGATGTCACCGCTGAAGTCGACCCGCGCCTTCTCTGTCGCATAGTTGACCGTCGCGGTGACGCCGTCGAGCCTGTTCAGCTTCTTCTCGATGCGATTGGCGCAGGACGCGCAGGTCATGCCACCGATCACCAATTCGACCTGTCCGGCGGATGGTTGTGTCGCGGTGGTCATCGTGTGCTCCGTTCTGTGCGACTCAGGGTAGTGATCAGTGGCCGTGTCCGGCAGGTTCCGCTGCCGGGATGGGCGCGGAGCCGGCGACCGAGAGGGTGAATTCGGCGGTGCGAACCACGCCTTCGTGCTGGAAATCCAGGAAGAGTCGGTAGTCGCCCGTGCTCGGCGCGTCGACGTAGAAGGTAATGCCTGGTCCGGCCGGGGTCACACCGTCGCCGGGGCTGCCCTCCGGATGGACGTGCAGGTAGGCGAGGTCGGCGGCGCGCAATGCCACCAGGTGACCATAGGCCCCCAGGTAGGGCTGCAGATCGGTGACCGGTTTGCCATTGCGGCTGACCGTGAGCACGACCTTCGAGGCCTGGCCCGGCGTGACCGTGCCGTTCAGCGCGACGGTGTACGCACCGACCTGCGCGGTAGCCGACGGCGCGGGCAGCGCCTGGGCGTCGTAGTTGCCCGCGACCCGCAGATCGGCACCGAGCGTCAGATTCTTACCGCCATCGGGTGTGAAGTCGGCGAAGACCCGGTAGTCACCGGCGCGGGTGAGATCCAGCGGGACGCTCCAGGCTCCGGCTTGGTCGAGTACCGGATGCACGTGCTGAAAGGCGGCCATATCGCGGCGGACCACGATGAGGTGCAGATCCTTGTCGTGGCTGCGGACATAGCTGGTGACGGGTGTGCCGTCGCGGTTCAGGATGCGAAACCGCAGCGGAACATTCGCCGCTGCGGTGGTCTGCGGGGTATCCAAGCGCAGGGTGTAGCCGTTTTCGCTGGCCATGAGTCCAGCGGGCAGTTCGTCGGACTCGCCCATGTCCTCGTGTCCCTTGGAGTCGTGCGCGGACTCGGTGGGTTCCGGCCCGAGCGCGGCACCGAGGGCCAGTGCGATCCCGAAGACCGCCGCGAGACCGAGGGTGAAGCCGGTGAACTTGTTTGCTGCGTTCATCAGGAGGCTCCGTTCGGATTCATTCGGCGGACCGTCCCGTCGAACTCGGATCTACCATACCCCCCTAGGGTACATTGTCAACATGGTACGGGGTGAGGGTATGCAGACGAGAGCCCGGCTCGGTACTGGACCGGGCCGGGCTCTCGGCTGCGATGCTCAGGCTTCGGGGCGGTAAGTGACCAGCGCCACCGCGGGCGCCGAAACCACCTGTACCTCTGCCGCCCCTGCGATCTTGACGTGCAGGAATCCACCCTCGATCGATACCTCGACATCATCGATCGTCCGAACCGGCTGTCCATCCCGGTCGAGCAGTGAATACCCATCGACCAGGGCGACTTCGGTGGCCTTACGCCATTTCGCGTTCATCGTGTTGCCTTTCGTGGGTTCGGCGGGAGGGAAGTCCAGCTCCGGCTGTGCGACGTGATTGAAGTAGTTCGACAGGACATTCAGCGCGATATGACCGACCACCTCGCTCAACTCGGCATCGCTCACGCCACGCTCGCGGGCCGAGTCGATGAAGTGATCGTCGACCCGGCCGCGCGAGCGCAGCACCTCGCGCGCGACCTGCAGTACCGCATCCGCGTGCGGATCATCGGCGCGCGCCGCACGGGTGGCCGCGATGGCCTCCTCGGTGAAACCCATCCGCCCCGCTCGCATGCTGTGCGCGGCAACGCAGTAGTCGCAACCGTTTTCGCTCGCGACCAGCAGGGCCAGTTGTTCGCGGATGCGGGCCGAGAGCTTGCCGCGGGTGAGTGCGTCGCGCATGTTCAGGTATCCGCGCAGTGTCGCGGGGCTGTTCGCCATGGCGGCGTAGAGATTCGGAACCCGGCCCAGTTGGCGCTGCACCTCGGTGAGCAGGTCGGCCTGCTCGGCGTCGGCGGTTTCGGTCGATACAAGCGGTAGCCGAGACATCGTGACTCCAAACTCGAACGGGATGGTACTGATCGGTACCGGATTGAAACGGTACTGATCGGTGCCGAATGCGTCAAGTCGGATGGTACCGATCGGTGCCGTCCTGGTAGGGTGATGCCATGGCAACACAGGCCAAACAGCGACTACTCACCACGGCCGAGGAGCTTTTCTACGCCGAGGGCATCAGGGCGGTCGGCGTCGATCGCCTGCTGCAGGAGTCCGGCGTCGGCCGTGCCTCCTTCTATCGCCACTTCGCGAGCAAGGACGACCTGGTCGTCGCCGTACTCGAGGACCGGGATCGGCGCTGGCTGGCGTGGTTACGGGAGTCCGTCGAAGCGAAGGCGAGCGACCCGGTGGACCGTCCGCTCGCGGTCTTCGACGCACTCTCGGAACGCTTCGCCCGCAACGACTTCCGCGGCTGCGCCTTCATCAATACCATGGTCGAAGTGGCCGATCCGAGCTCGGCCGCCCATCAGGCCGCCGATCGGCACAAGCGACGTGTCATCGACTACCTCGCCGAATTATTTACCGCCGCAGGCCGTTCCGACGCTCCCGAACTGGCGGCCGAGTTCGCTCTCCTCGTCGATGGCGCAATCGTCACGTCTGTTCGCGAGGCGACCCCGGCCGCCGCCGACCGCGCCCGAGCCATCGCCCAACGTCTGCTCGCCGCGAGCTGAGACTGTCGGCGGATAGCGATCCGCCTGGCTGCGTATCGACGCCGATTCAATTGGCGTGCACCATGATCTGCCCGCCGGCATTGACGGTCGCGCCGACCACCGCACGATCTCCCGGGGCCGGCGTGCCTGGGCGACGTCGACCACCTCGGCCGTGGCCCGGACGGCCACTAGGTGCGCGGCGGCGAAGGCTGGAAGCGCCGCGCTGGTGGTGCCCGGGCTTCAGGCCGAGTGCAGGTGCCGGGCTGTCGGGGAGGTTTCCGTGGTCGCCGGATCGGGATAGGTGCCGAGCAGACGGTCGGCGGTGCCGGAGGTGGTCACGGTGAACCAGTAGTGCTCGTTCTTGTAGTGGTGGTGGCGATGATTGCGCCAAACCGCCCGGTAGAGGGAGCCTTTCGGCTTGTAGTCGGTGTGGATCAGGTAGTGGGTCCACTCGTAGCCGAGGCCGAGGGCGGTGATCATCAGCAGGAAGGTCAGGCCGAGGCCGAGGCGGGGAAAGGCCAGGGTCGCGATCGCGATCAGAACGACCACCAGTACCGAAAGCGTCTTGGTCGGGATGAAGATCAGCGGGATATTGCGCGGATCCACGTGGTGCTCACGGTGTTTGCGCGCCAGTTCGCTATCGATCGGGATCGGGCCGAGTTGCCTCGGCCGCCAATGCAATACCGTGACGTGCACGATCCATTCGAAGACCGGAAAGACCGCGAGCATGACCGCGGGCACCAGCGCATCGGTCGACTGCCAGTCGCCCACGACGATTCGGGCGACCAGCGCCGCCACCAGGGTGGTGCCGATCAGCCATGGTGAGGGGTGCCGGATGAATTCGCGGAAGGCGGCGGCGAGGGTGAGGCCGCGGCGCAGGGGCCGTCCGTCCTGACGCGCGTGCTCGCCCGCCGTAGCCGAATCCTTGCTGGATGATCGGGGTTTCGTCATGTTCTTTTCCTTGGTGGAGCCAGTCGGTGCCATCCTTTCGGTGGCGCACCGAGCGATATTCCGGACCGCTGCGATGATCCGGGGATTGCCGACGCCGGATCGCGGATCCGCCGTCAGCGTTCGAGGTTTTCGGTACCCTCCAATACTTCGATCAGGGCCGTAGTCGCCGGCTCGAGCAACGCGCGAGCGATGCTCGCGGCTTGTTCCGGCGCACCGGCCTCGATGGCGGCGGCCAGGCTCCGATAGGCCTCGACATTGCCCACCTCGGCGGACATGATCGGCGCCAGCGCCGCCAGCGCGGGTTCGTAGGCGGCGCGCAACATGTTGAACATCAGTCGGAAGACGATGGAATCGGCCGCGTCGACGACGTGATCCCAGAACTTCATCGCATGCCGCTGCTGTGCGATCGGATCCTGTTCGGCGGCAAGCGCTTCGACGGTGTGATCCAAGGCGGCGCGTACGGTGGCGGACTCGGGTCCGCCGAACCGGATCGCCGCGAGTTCGGCCACCTTGGGTCCGTTGTGCAGCCGCGCCTCCAGAATGCTGCGCGCGACCTTCGGTTCCAGCTCCCCGGCCTGGATCAGCAGCCGGGGCAGCACCTCGAGCCCAGCCCCGCGCCGATAGTCCAGCACGGTGGTCGCGTCGCCCTGCCGCACCGCCACCAGTCCGGCAGCCGCCAGCCGCTGCAGTGCCTCGCGTACCGCGGGCCGGGACACACCTAGTGCCTCCGCCAACTGCCGCTCACTCGGCAGGGTCGCCCCGGGTGCCAACTCCCCGCTGAGTACATCCGCCGCGATCTGCTCGAACACATCGCCCGACACCGACCGCTTGACCACAGGTTGCAACGCCATACCGCCACTCTGCGCCAAAAAGGTCAGGAGGTCAAGTGGTCAGACCAGTGCAACAAGATGCGACATCGCGGCGCTCCGATGTCCACGGCTATCGGGTACGGGAGCGGGTGGTTCGAGGCCGCGCCGAAGCCGAGATTCCGTCAGCGTCTCTCGGCAGCGGTCGGCACTGCAGAGGGTTCAGGGAGTCGCGGCGCTTGCGGTCCGCTCGCGCTTTTCGGATTGGATCGACTCGTGCAGAAATTCGGTGACCACATCGTCGTTCGTATCGATGTGCTTCATCGCAGTTGCCAGTCGGCGACCACGATAGAGAAGCGAGGAGTGCCGGTCGGCTGTATTCCATTCAGACGCGTCAACGGCGGTTCGGCGTTGCACGAGGAGCACCGGCCGATGGATGTAGAGCCAATCTGCCAGCGGTTCCCAAGTCAGAATGAGGTCGTGGCTCAGATATGTTTCATCCCAGTCCATCGTGACGATCCGTCCATCGATCAGCGCATCGAGCACCGCTTGGGCTCCAGGCTCGCGGCCGACGAGGCGGCGCAGTTCGTCTCCGGAGAGCCTTCGGCGCGCGTCATCGGCGTCGCTGCGGACCGATACCAGACCCAGCAGGATTCGCCGCGCGGTCGAACGCTGGGACTGTGATAGGCAATTCCATACATCGTGTGCTGCAGCGTGGACGGCTCCTTCGACACCTCCGATTCTGCGGTAGCTGCCGACCGTGAATCGAGCGTTCTCTCGTTGCGGCCACATCATTTTCATGGTTTGCGACAGAACCGCCAATTCGCCCGGCTCATGGCCGAGCCTGCCGGTGTCGCTGCGGATGCCCTCGATCGCCGCGAGCAACACCTCTTCGAGGCCGGTTTCGACACCGATGCCGCACTGGTGAGCCAGGCCGGATGCGGCCGCCCTCAGCTCATCGGATTTCATCGTCTCCAGCAGGTATCCGCGATGTTTGATCGTGTCGATCAGGATCGGATGATCGGTGCAGTTCGAAATACAGTTTGTGCGAAGCGAAATCAACACGACGGCGATATCCGCGAGACACCGCACCGAGGCCAGAACCGTTTCGCGGGTATCTCGGTCGATCGGCGCTGCGAAGAACCGCTCGAATTGGTCGATGATCACCAAATATTCTTTGGCGTCGCGATGTTCGAGCGGCTCGCGAGCACGGACGGTCGCAGCATCACGTAGAGCTCGTGTCGTGGCCAGGACCTCCGCGAGGTCGTTCACCGGATCAGTGCCGAGTGTCACCATTTGGACTGTCTCGGTCCGGGGCTCGCTCCGCTGCAAGGCCGGAATCAATCCCGCCGCAAGCAGAGACGTCTTCCCTACGCCGGAAGCGCCGCTCACCGCGATAATCCGGTCGGTACCGCGTGCGTCCCGGGCTCGGGCCACATGCTCCACAAGTGCCTCGATCGCGACGTTCCTGCCGGCAAGGCCCGGTGCCTCTCGGCTCGAATAGGGAGCGTTACCAGGAAATGGGCAGTCGCTGGCGACAGGTGTTCGGCCGGATTGGGGGGCATGCGCCTGCCGCCACAACTCTCGCCACAAACGGATGTCGACGAGATCCGCTCGCACGAAGTGCCCCTGGTGTCGGACACCCTCTATGAGGACGAGCAGGACCGGATGCATCGCCTCGAATCGGGAGGGCACATTTCGGCCCGCTTTCCAGTCGCTGATCCGTTGGGCGGACACTGATACCGATCGCTCTGCGCGCTTGGTGGGCTGTGCTCGTTTGCGCGCCGCCGATGCGAGTACCCGCAGCGGGGGGCTGCCGCCGGCGAGATAGAGGGCATTGAACCGCAGCGCAAACTCCCGGCGTGGTGACGGGTGGTGGCCAGGTCCTGACGGGGTACCCGAATCGGTCGTATCCATTTCAACCCCCAACAGACTTCCGGTACGAGCAGTCGACCGTTCTCCGTCCGGCCCCCTGCATTGCCAACTACCCCATTGGACGCAGTAGATCATGTATAGGTTCCACTGGGTAGCAACGTTTTCGATGAATCGAGGGCGACCTGCTGGGTCATCGGTTCTACGCTCTCATCTGCAAACATCTGGTTGCCCTGCAGCGGCTGCGCACCGAGCGGCGGACCGACCGTGGTACTCGGTTCTGTCCGGACCGGACACTAATTTCTCGGCGGTGAGCTGTGGTTTCCACCGCGCGCTGACATCAACCGGTTGTGTTTGCTCGGTTAGACTGCCTATCGTTCTTCTCAACGTGGTTCTTTGGTCCGATCAGGGCCGAATCCGGCGGAATAATCCAGAGACGATGTGCTCGGCTGATCACGTCGACACCTGCACGGGGGACGATAAGCATATGGCTTACCACTGGTATTAAAGACAAACTTGTGGGGATATCCCATGCGCCAGGGTACTGCTGAGGATGAATGCTCTGCCTCAGGAACATAGTTCTACCTGTGACTGCAATGGTGAATGCACCCACTGTGCGGGTGTCCGCATCAGATCCTGGGGCAGGAGCGCAAATAATTTGTAGCAAGATCCGAAATATCTGCAGATCGCAAGGCTGAATATTGCCGATTACCAGGGGTTCTCTAGAAGGCGGTTCTCGTATAGTCGGAGTCCGAGTGGATTCCTTTTGACGGACGAAAGGGGGCATCGGTAACAAGTTGTCTGGGGTCGGTCGCCGAAGTGTGATACGGGGATGCGCCTGAATCAAACGCTACCGGCTCTGCTAGTGATAATCTCGACATAGGAGAAAATGCATGTCCATCGATACGGCTGTACTACAGAAATCCACGGAGGGATCCGCGGAGCCGATCGTGTTCGAACTTCTGGCCGATGCTGCCGATTTCATTGAGCTGGCTTACCAGCCGGTGTGCTCAGTAGTGTGTTCCGACCCGACCTCGGGCTAATGCTCTGACCCGGCCTACTACTTAATAGCCGCTGCAATGTGGCGGTGCTTGGCGTAGCCCAAGGTCTGGCCCAGCACCGCCCGTTGTTGCCCTGGATATTGGCGGATTTAGGTGAGCACTACGAATGGCTTCTCCAAGCAACGGCTGCCCAGATTGGGTGCTGGTTTGGGTTATCGCACAGCGATTCACGACAACATCATGCAATCGTTGGACTACATTGATTGGCTGGAAATCATTGCCGACCAGTTCATGCCGCTCAATAACGCCACCCGATTGAGACTAGCTGAGTTCCGCCGCGGTAGTCCGTGTGTGTCGCACAGCCTGGAATTATCCCTGGCTTCGATCGCGCCGGTGCCGGCGGACTACGGGCAATCGGTCCTGGACATCGCGGAGTTCCTTGCGGCTCCCTGGTTTTCCGATCATTTGGCATTCAATCGACTCGGGCTGATAAATACCGGTTCTTTCCTACCACCATTCCGCGACCTTTCATCCGTACATCGGGTCGCGAATCGGGTCCGCAGCTTGCAAGCCAGTGCGGGGCGACCTTTTCTCATCGAGAATGTTGCTGGTGCTATCGATCCAGGCGGCGATTTGGATGAGGTCGATTTTCTGAATGAGGTCGCCGCGCAGGCTGACTGTGGCATTTTGCTCGATATCGCCAATCTGATCGGTCGTTGCATGAGCTTGGGATGGAATGTCCTCGATTACCTCGACCGCCTCGATCTGGACCGCGTGACCCAAATCCATGTTGCCGGTGGGAAATGGCAGGAGGGGCATCTCCGCGACACCCACGATCAGCCCGTCTCTGACGATGTGTGGTCACTGCTGGCTCATGTCGCTGCGCGTACAACTATCAACGCGGTGCTAATTGAGCGCGACGCGAACTTTCCGACCGACTTCGGAGTACTACTCGCGGAACTGAGCCGCGCCAGGAATATCCTGGCCGATCCACAGGGTTTCGTGCAACCGTTCACGGGTGTACCAGCCATCACCACTCCCCATGTCGATGTTGCCTCCCAGCAACAGCTTGAAAGCACAGTCGAGCGCGTTGTCCTGGCAGCGGGTGGCGACTTGGACGAGCGGCGTCCTCCGAGCACATACCTCGCCGATGGACAGTGGCGCGAATTGCGCAGGTTCGGTGCCGAGGTCCTGCAAAAACGCAGGCAACTCGTGGATATGGCCTTTCCCGCCACCCTGATACTGCTTGGCCCGAGAAGCGATCAAGCAGCGTTGATCAAAGAGTTCGCTATGCAACATCCGCGGGTGCGTGCCTTCGATGAGGATGTCGGATTCAAGATCGCCGAGATCAGTCGCTTTTCGAGTTTCGCCGCGGTCATGGCCGAAGCGCGACAGCTGTCGCCGGCAGCGAGGGTGGTGATCTCCTTCGAGGCCGCATTGGCTGCGGCCACCTTGGTCGAGCTGCCGGGACCCGCTTCCGTCGACTGTCCGACCGATACCTGCGTTGTTACCGACGGCCACTTCCACCTTTGTGCAGCCGCGACCATCGCGCTGGCCCGTTCGGTGCATCTCGTAAGCGCCGAATTCAACGTAGCGGCGGTCCGTGCTGCCGTGATTGCGCGTCAGGCGGCTTCGCCGGAAGACCTCGATCGACTGTGCGTCGAGCGTGCCGAGCCGATCGAACTGCTGGTGGCACCGTCAAGCGAGGGAAAGCCTCGGATGTTCCGTTTGGGTAGACAGGAGGCGACCCTTCTTCAGTCGATCCCGGGAACCGTTCACGTCGACCATGGTGCTCGAGCCGCAATGCCGAAAGATGATTTCGGGCGAAGTCTACTCGCTGCGGCATTTCGTGCTCGCACGATAGCTATCACTCATTCGATGAATTGTGACGGTCAGGAATGAAAATTGTAGCGGTGGTCAAATATCCGCCTATACAAGGCGGTGTGAGTGCACAGAGTTATTGGCTGTGTCGACGGCTGGCCGAACAGGGAAATCAGGTTACCGTCGTCACCAACGCGGCAGAGGTCGAGCCTGAATATCGGATGTGGCTCGGCCCCGACGATCTGCGCGACCTTCAGGGTAGCTATCAAACGGGAGGCTCGGTGCGGGTCCTGTGGACCGAGTATTGGGATGAATGGCGCTGGCACCACATCCCGTCGAGCAATCCGATGCTCTCCAAGCTGGCATCACTGGCGATCGACGCTGTCCGCGCGCAGCAGGCCGACCTGATCCTGTCGTACTACCTCGAACCGTACGGCCAGGCCGCCGCAATCGCGGCACAGGCAACCGGCGTTCGCTGGTTGACCAAACATGCTGGGAGTGACCGTTACCGCCTGCTGAACAACCCCGAACTCGGTACCTACTACAAGCACGTCCTGCGGGCGGCGGACGGAGTGATCACCACTGGCGATCCTCTGCTCGGGCTGGCTGTCGAGGCCGACAAGCTGATCGACGGCCCGGCCGAACAGTACATTCCTCCGCAGTTCTCCAATGGTGCGAAGCCGCTGGACCTCAACGTGGAGATACAGAGATTCGGCGCCTACGGTAATGCGGCTGTCACCAACAACGCGCCTCTCTCCGCCGACAAGGCAATTATCGGAGCCTACGGGAAAGTTGGCCGAACGAAGGGCACGTTCGACCTGTTGGAAGCCTTCGCTCGGTCGCCTGAACTGCGTTCTCGAGCACAGTTGGTCCTGATGTGTGGTGGCCCGCTCATGTCGAAGGTGCGCGAGTTCATCGCCCGCGAAGGCCTCGATTCGGAGGTCTGGACTATACCGTTCATGCCCCATTGGCGCGTACCTGAGTTCATTCGCGCATGCAAGCTGATATGCTTTCTCGAGCGACAGTTCGCGATCCCCCAGCACGGTCCGAATATTCTCCATGAGATATCTGCATGCGGCGGGCAGGGTCTGGTCTCGGGTGAAATAGCTGCCAAGAATTCAACCGAGGTCGCGGAGAACCCGAATATTCACGTAATTCCGGATCCAACCGACATTGCCTTGCTGGCCAAGACTATTCTCCAGTTGGTCGGCAATGAAGTGCTGCCGACTGTCGACATGGATCGAGTTACGCCCGAAAGGATCGTCACAGCGGACCGGCGTTTGTCGGAACTAGCCACACAGATAGCGGCGTTCGCGAAGAAACCTATCGGCGAGAATTACCGCTCGTCCGTGACAAGCATTGAATCGCCGAGTGCGGTCGGAAACTATGTAGATGAATTATTGAAGCGCTATGCGCCGACAATCGACAGCGTTGCTGGGAATGATATACGACGGCAGATTGCCGACCATGCCTGGCCGCTAGACGCATACTTCTTGACACACGTCGTTGGCGCAGTCGATCAGGTGGTGGCGGCCAGGACCGGTCATGCGGATTACGACATCCTGGTCTCGGAATCCGATCTGCTGTGGATGTCATGTGATATCGAGTCCGTACAGGGTGCTGCCCGATTCAGTCTGCCAATCGGTGCTTTGCCGGATAATATTGCCGCGCCGTCGACATGGTCAGCGCCGGACGGTCGATACAAGCGCTGCTGGCTCACTACGAACTCGATTCGCTATCGGCGTTACTCCGCAAACACCGTTCGACACATCCTCGACAAGCGGAAAGCATCTGAGGCGGCGCGTGGAAAGTCGGCGGCGACGAATCTCGATGGGCTGGAATCAGGGCAGCGAACACATTCCGTGCTGGTTGTCAAGCAAGGCAATCTCGAAGGGAACTTCATCGTCGTACACGAGTCTGTTGCGAGTTTCTTGCAGTCATGTGATGGCACTCGCAGTCCGGATGAAATCCTCCGCGGTTTGGCTGACGAATTCTCCGAAGCCGACACCATAGTGTCGGCGGCGATCGAGAATCTTCAGCGATTCAACATCATCAAAAGTATTTGGTATCCCTTAGCGGGGCCGACGGCATGGTAGCTTTGCGGGTCAACTCCGGGGTCTCGAGGTCTGACTGCCATGTCGGATCCTGAACCAGCGTCTCTGCGACACCATCGCGGCACTGACGGTCGGCCGTGCCTGGATATCCGACATCGGCGGGGTGGGTAGGCGTGACAGATCCCACTGTGTCCGACACGAAACGTAACTTCCGTTTGCTCTGGTCCGGTCAGACCGTTAGCCAGCTCGGCAGCATGGTCACGACCGTAGCTCTGCCGGTCGCGGCTGTTTCGTGGTTGCACGGATCGACATTGGATGTCGGCTTCATCGGAATGTTGCAGTTTCTGCCAGCTTTGATACTTACTCTGCCCGTGGGCGCCTGGGTGGATCGCCGAAAGAAACGACCCCTGGTGATCGCAGCAAATATCGGACAAGCATGTGCTATCGGCAGCATACCGATTACTGCGGCGTGGGGATGGTTGTCCATCTACCAGCTCTACCTCGTGGCGCCGGTCATTGGAATGCTGAGTCTTATATCCCAACTCAGCTCCTCGAGCTATATACGTACCCTGGTGCCGAAGGGATCTCTACAGCAGGCGAATTCACGACTGCAGGCCAGCGGATCGGCAGCGCGAGTGGTCGGCCCGGGTATCGGCGGCGTATTGATCAGCGCGTTCGGAGCCCCGTTCGCTCTTGCTGCGGACGCCATCAGTTTCATGATTTCAGCAGGAACGCTCAGCGTCATCCGTGCCGAGGAGCCGCCGGAGTCGCTAGCCCGCCGGGATACGACCTATCTGTCGTCGATCACCGAGGGAATGTCCTTGGTATACCGCGACAGACAACTACGTAGCATCATAATATGCGCGGCCATTGCCAACCTATGTCTGAGCGCGATCGGCACTGTGGAAATTCCGTACTTGCTCAACGAGATGAATGTCGGCTCGTCTGCCGTCGGTGTTATCGTTGCGGTCGGCAGCGTCGGTGGAATCATCGGGGCGGCTACGGCCGGTTGGTTGTCGCGTAAAATAGGTGACGGCTGGTCGATCTGGCTGGGGCTTGCAATCTTGGGTCCATTCGGCGTTTTCTTACCACTGGCTTGGCATGGCACCGGTATTGCCTTTTTTGTCCTGGGTCTGTTTTTCTTGGAATGCGGAATCACCGTTTCGAGTGTGATAGCGATAACCTTCCAGCAGACATATTGTCCGCACGATATGCTGGCGCGCGTCGGCGCATCCTTCCGGGTTCTGCTTATGGGCACAATTCCGTTCGGCGCATTGCTCGGCGGTGTAGCAGGCTCGCAGTTCGGCGACCGCAACGCCCTCTGGATTTTTGCGATGGTCAATTTTATCCCAGGAATATTGTGGTCGCTGAGCGGCGCCAGCCGGCGCCGACACTTGCCCTCCGAGCCTCGGTCGAGCATGGCGGGATCCCACATCGCATCCGGTGAGGTGGCCCATGGTTCGTAAGGTCTCGTCATGCCAGACTTTTAGATAGCAAGGAGAGACACTGTGTGCGGAATTGTAGGCGGTATCGGTGAACTTCGCCCTTTTGCAACTTCAGCGATGTTGTCGAGTATTGCTCATCGTGGTCCGGACGGTACCGGACTGCATATCAAGCCCAACGTTTCTGTAGGCGCTGCACGGCTGGCGATTGTGGACATCGAAGGCGGTGCGCAGCCTATATACTCGTCCGACGGTCGACATTGCATCGTTTTCAATGGCGAGATATACAACCACCAACAGTTGCGCGCGTCATTGCAGAGACGTGGGCGTCACTTCCGGTCGGTCACGGACGGAGAGGTGGTGTTGCAGCAGTTCCTTGAATACGGCCCGCAGGGCCTTCGTGAACTGTCCGGTATGTACGCGTTCTGTATCACAGGACCGGACTGGCTATTTCTGGCACGCGACCCACTAGGAATTAAACCCCTATACATCTATCGCTCTCCTGATGCCCGAACACTGCTATTCTCCTCGGAGATCAAGGCGCTGCTGCAATCCCCGGTCCATCGGCCTTCTGTGGATATGACCGCCATAGCGGATTGGCTATTGGTCGGCCATCCGTGTGGCGACCGGACATTCGTAGAACAAGTTCGGGCAGTGCCGCCCGGAACGGGAATACGAGCGACTATTCATGCCGGTGAACTTCGCTACGAACATATCTCGACTACGGAAAATGTCGTACTCAACGTAGCGGAGGGCCGTGATTCCGTAGCCGAGAAAGTCTTCGAACAGGAACTTGTGTCCGCTGTGCGAACGCATATCGAAGCGGACGTCGAAGTCGGTATCGCCCTGTCCGGTGGAATCGATTCCAGTCTGCTCGCGGCTATGGCACCCCAGCGACTCCGATCCTTTACCGTCGCCGAACGGGAAGACGACGGTGACCTCACCGGAGCTCGTGCCATAGCTCGATCTTTACGTCTCGACCATCACGAACACCTGATAAACACACAGGATTATTTCGACAACATCGTTCGGTCGGTCTTGATCGAGGAACAGCCGGCTGCATTGGGCGGGCTTCCGCTGTATTTCCTATGTTTGACCATGTCGCGTCATGTCAAGTGTGCGGTCATCGGCGAAGGTGCTGACGAACTCTTCGGTGGCTACCGTGAGTATATGGATCCGGCGCTGTATCTCGATGACTCCTCCAGCAGGCTCCGAATGCTCGCCGACGCGGGGCTGAGGCCCAGTGACGACGCGTTGGAGCTCGTCGAAATGAAGGCAGCCGCTGGACCGGACCGCGATCGTAGGGTGCACGCTTTTCATGCGAATCTCGGTAATACATTGGTTCGTCGACATTTAGAAGTGGTCGACAAGTATTCGATGGCGGTTGGTTTGGAACTCCGCGTCCCGTATTTGGACAACGCGGTATACCAGTCGGCAATGGCGGTCCCGGTCGGCGCCAAGGTGGATGTTGAATCGCGAACTCAAAAGGTTCTGCTCCGCGAGTTGCTCCAAAATAGACTCGGCGCATCCGCGGCGTCCGTGCTCAGGCGTCGGAAGCAAGGCTTTCCGGCGAGCGGAGTGCGCCACGCCGCAAGCTTCGCTCGGTACTGTGAATGCATAGTCTCCGATGACTACATCAAAGCTCATCCGTTGGGCGTGGCGCTTCCGACGAAGTACATGCTTGTTATGTACGACCTGTTCGAGGAGCTGATGTTGCGCAACGCCGGATGTCGACCGGTGGGCTTCGACCTGGCCGAGTTCATACGATTGCGCTCCACGAGTCGACAACCCACGGGGGCATGAGCTTGATAATCTACGATCCGGTTGTAATCCAGTCGATTTCGCATAACCCGACTGCTTTTACGCAAGGTTTGGAGATGTTCGACGGTGATCTTCTGGAGAGCAGCGGCGGTCACGGTGATTCGCAGATATACCGGTACCGCGGCACGGGGCCTGCTGTGGTGAACAGAGTTCGTCTCGGCGGAAACCTTTTCGGCGAAGACATCTGTGTTATTGATGACCAGCTGGTCCAGTTGACGTGGCGAGATTCAGTGGCCCTGCGATGGAGCCTGCCGGATCTCAATTTGATCGAAAAAGTACCATATGACCGCGAAGGTTGGGGCATGTGTACAGACGGCAACTACTGTTACACATCGGATGGTACTGCTGAGATAGCCGTCCGCGATCGGCGGTCCCTTCGTCCGGTGCGCTCGATCTCGGCGCATATACCGAGCGGAGAACTGATCAGCGGCCTCAACGCGTTATCCTATGGCGGCGGCGTTCTGTGGGCGAATAAGGTGCAGTCCTGTAGCTTATTCGAGATCGATCCGCAAACCGGGGTTGTCATCGGCATGGTCAATCTGTGGGACCTATTCATGAATGCGCCCGATAATAGCGGCTACGGGGCGAATGGATTGATCGTGGATCTGTCCGGGGGCGAACGGACCCTATGGGTGACGGGAAAGCTACACCCCAGACTCATAAAACTAGTGCTCGAGGGTTGAAGGCTCTCGCACAATGGCGGTCAGCTGGGGTCGGAGCCGCTGATAGCGGCGAACCATATGGTCGATGCTGCGGCGATGCATACCGCGCCGGTGAAGGCACCGAGACCACCACCGGCGACGTAAACCCAAAACAGGCCGACGAAGGGAGCGGCGACAGTTGCTTGTGCATCGAGGAGGAGGCGGCGGACTATCCGGGTAGCGGTGGTGGTCAGTGCGGTGGCATCGGGGTCGGGACGGGTGGGGTTGTCCAGGAGACGCCCGGGGGGCTCGGTATCGCGGAGGCGGCCCGAGGGGTAGACGCGATGACCTGCGATCCGGACGGATCGGTCGGTGAAGTCGGCTTGCCCGGCGGTAATGGTCATCAGCACGGGTTCGAAATAGACGGGAAGCCAGCGCGGTTCGGCGGTATCGTGAATTTCGAGCCAGGATCGACTGACCAGACGATGCTGTTGCCGCACCCGTGAGATATCAACGGTGCGTGGGGTTTCCATAGATCCGATCCGAAAAATCCACAGCGCGACCGCCAGTCGATATGCCGTGTAACCAATGATCCCCAACGCCACGACTGCCAGCGCCGCCACTTGGTCCGGATCGGCGAACGGCGCCCAGGCGAGGGAAGTCGCCAGGGCGCCGATCGTCACGCAGATCGGATAGGCCAGTGGGTGGCCTGTTCCGAAACTCACTTCAAGAAGCCGATTTTCGTGTAGTCGAGGGAAGCGAGGCCAGCCGCGCCGTAGTTGGCGAGATTGTCCCGAACTGCCACATTTCCGGGGGATTGCATCAGCGGCAGCGAGTGGCCTTCTTCGAAGACCTTGCGGTCGATCTGATTGGCCAGCTCCGTCGCCTTTGCCGGATCGAGTTCCGATACCGCCTGCTCGATCAGAGCATTGATCTCCGGCGAACCGATCCGGCCGTAGTTGCCCTGCAGATCGGCGGGGTTGTACCCGTAGATCTGGTTGAGGCTGCCGAGCGGGAACGGATCACCGACCCAGATCCACTGCGCCACATCGAAATCACCGGGCTGGATCACCTCGGTGAAGTAGCCCTTGCCCGGCTTGGTCACGATGTTGAGCTTGACCCCGATCTGTGCCAGGTTCTGCTGGATGATCTGGGCGATCTGCACCCAGGTGTCGTCGTTGTACATGATGTCGCGGATTTCCAGCTTGCGGCCATCCTTTTCGCGGACATCCCCGTTGAGCTTCCAGCCGAGGTCATCGAGTTCCTTTGCCGCGGCGGCGGCATCGAAGCCAAGGCTGTTGTCCTGGTATCCGGCCTGCCCCTGGATATAGACATGGTTGTTCAACGGCTTCGGGTTCTCGACCAGTCCGTTCTGCATCGCGGTGACGATCCCCTGGCGGTCGATGGCTTTCGAGATGGCGACGCGCAGTTTCGGATCCGCAAGAATCGAGCCCGGCGCACCATTGAAGGTGAAATGGCTCCAGCTGTTACCGGGCGCGCGCCGGATCGCCACACCGGGGGTGCTCTTCGCGGTTTTCAGTTCGTCGCGGGTGCCGATGCCGATCGCATCGATCTCATTGTTCTGCAGCGCGGGCAGCTGAGCTTTGGAATCCAGAACGCTGTAGGTGATGGTGTCGAGCTTCGGAGTGGCGCCCCACCATTTGGGGTTGCGGCCGAGCACAATCCGGCCTTGTGCCCTATCTGTGGACTGCACCAGGAACGGACCGGCAGTCAGCGTGATGGCATCGACCAGACTCTTGTTGAATGCTTCCGGTGTGCCCGTGACCGACTTGGGGAACAGGAACGAGTTGCCCGCGAACTGGCCCCGCCACTCGGCGAAATGCTGCTTGAAGGTAATGACCGCCTGTCGATCGTCGACGCCGCGCTCGACCTTCTCCACGCGATCGAAGCCACTGTTGTTCGCGATAAGGAAAGCTTTGTCGTTTCCGCTGAGCGCGTTGGCCTGCGATTGAATGTCTTCCCAGGTCATCGGAGTGCCATCGGACCAGACCGCCTGAGGATTGAACGTGTAGGTGACCTGCTGCGGGCTGGTGTTGGTGAGCTGGATATCGGTGAAATAGTCGGTATTGATCGTCAGCTGACCGGCGGCATCGGTTCTGAAAGAACGCGGCATCATCGGCCGCTCCAGGGAAGCGATCTCGAAGTCGTTTCCATCGTTGGACAGCGTGTTCCAGTTCGCTGGGAACGCGGAGATCGCCAGCCGCAGATTGCCGCCGTCACGCAGGTCGGCGACATCGCGGGGGTTGATGTCGTTGGTCGTGCCGAGCGCGGCGGCGGAGCCCTCGGGTGCGCTCTCGTCGTCCGCACCACACCCCGTCGCTATCAATCCGATGGCGAGCAGGGGTACCGCGAGGCGGGTTACCGATGAACGAAGCCGCATGGGTCGCTCCTTCCAGCAGACGTGCTGCGTAGTTACTTCAGGAAGCCGATCTTGGTGTAGTCGTAGGAGGCCAGGCCGGGAGCACCATAATTGGCGAGATCGGCACGCACGCCAACATTGCCGGTGGACTGTACGAGGGGAACAGAGAAGCCGATCTCGAACAGCTTGCGGTCCACATCGTTGGCGAGGTCGTTCGCCTTGTTCGGATCGAGTTCGGCGAGGGTCCGCTCGATCAGATCGTTGATCTCGGGCGTGCCGATCCGGCCGTAGTTGCCCTGTAGTTCGGTCGGGTTGTAGCCGTACACCTGTGGGATGCTGCTGAGGGGGAAGGCATCGCCTTGCCAGATCCAGTGCGCCACGTCGAAGTCGCCAGGCTTGATCACATTGGTGAAATAGCCAGGGCCCGGCTTGGTATCGATGACCAACTTTACGCCGATCCGGGCCAAGTTCTGCTGGATGATCTGCGCGATCTGCACCCACTGCTGGGCGTTGTACATAACATCGCGGATTTCCAGCTTGCGACCATCCTTCTCCCGCACATCGCCGTTCAGCTTCCAGCCGAGCGCGTCGAGTTCCTTGGCTGCGGACTCTGGATCGTAGGGCAGGCTGTTGTCGCGGTAGCCGACCTGACCGTCGACGAAGATATGGTTGTTCAACGGTCTCGGCGCCGCCACCAGGCCATTCTGTACCGCGTTCGCGATGCCCTGGCGATCGATCGCCTTCGAAATGGCCACGCGTACCGCGGGATCGGCCACGATCGAGCCCGGCGATCCGTTGAAGCTCAGGTGCGACCAACTATTGCCCGCCGCGCGTCGGATAGCGATGCCGACAGTGCTGCGTGCGGTCCTCATGTCATCGATAGAGGAGATTCCTACCGCATCGATCTCGTTGTTCTGCAACGCGGGGATCAATGCTTCGCTGGCCAGCACCGAGAACGTGATGGTGTCCAGCTTGGGCTTGTCGCCCCACCACAACTGGTTGCGGCTCAGTACGATTCGGCCTTGGGCCCGATCCACCGATTGCACCAGAAAGGGTCCCGCGGTCAGCGTGATGTCGTTGAGCAGACTCTTGTTGAATGCCTCCGGTGATTCGGTGACCGACTTCGGGAATAGAAAACTGTTGCCCGCGAATTGGCCACGCCATTCGGCGTAGTGCTGCTTGAAGGTGATGACGGCCTGCCGTTCGTTGGTGCCGCGCTCGACCTTCTCGACCCGGTCGAAGCCATTGGTCAGCTTGATCAGGTAGCTCTTGTCCGCACCGCTGAGCGCTGCCGCCTGGGATCTGAGGTCCTCCCAGGTGATCGGGCTGCCGTCGGACCAGACCGCCTTGGGATTGATCGTGTATGTGACCTGCTGTGGGTTCGTGTTGGTGAGCTCGACGTCCGTGAAATAGTCAGTGTTGACCGAGAATTCGCCGGAGGCGCTGGTACGGAATGCCCGCGGCATCATCGGCCGCTCGAGCGCACCGACCTCGCCCGAGGCGTCGGTGTGCAGGGCATTCCAGTTCTCCGGCAGGGCAGTCAGCGCGAGCCGCAGGTTGCCGCCGTCACGTAGCGCGTCGACGTCATGCGGATTGATATCGCTCGTTGTGCCGAGTTCGGCCACCGATCCTTCGGGCGCGCTCTCATCCGCGCTGGAACATCCGGCGAAAACCAGCCCAAATGCGAATAGCGGCACAGCGAATCGAGTGCGCAGCGGCGTGTTCCGCGCGTTCGACATCGTCATTTCACGAATCCGATCGTGGGTGGCGGGCGCGATGTCCCGCAGATCGGTGACCTTCGAGATCGTTACGTGCAGTGCGGGATCAGCCCACCGCATTCCGCTCGATCGGATCCGCATCGCGCTCTCCCTACTGGCTGACGACCGGAACCGGGACCGCGTCGATCAGCGCGCGGGTGTACGCGTGCCGTGGATCCGCGAAAATCTGCTCGGCGGGACCGGATTCGACGATCTTGCCGCGATACATCACCGCGATGTGGTGGGCCAGGTTGCGCACCACGGACAGGTCGTGTGAGACGAACAGGTAGGACAGTCCACGTTCGGTTTGCAGGTTGCGCAACAGGTTCAGCACGCCCGCCTGGATCGAGACATCCAATGACGACACCGGTTCGTCCAGTACCAGCATCTCCGGGTCGAGCGCCAGTGCGCGAGCGATGCTGATGCGCTGCTTCTGCCCACCGGAGAAGTCCGCGGGGTATCGGTCGGCGTGCTCGGGGCGCAGCCCGACCTGTTCCAGCAGGTCCGGTACTCGACGTGCGATTTCGGTGCGCGATCGCCCGTCGATGCGCATCGGTTCGGCCAGCGCGTCGAAGATCGGCAGGCGCGGATCCAGCGACGCGGTCGGGTCCTGGAACACGATCTGCATCTTCCTGCGGATCGCGCGCTTCTGGGTCTTGGTGAGGGTCGCGACGTCGCTGCCCATGATTTCGATGGTTCCCGATTCCGGTCGGACCAGGTCGAGAATCTGGGTGAGTGTGGTGGATTTGCCGGACCCGGACTCGCCGACCAGTGCTAACGTGCGGCCCGACCGCACCTCGAAACTGATGCCGTCGACGGCCCGCACCTCGCCCTTGTTGCGTCGGAACACGACGCCGGAGGTAATAGGGAAAGTCTTCACCAGGTCGGAAACGCGAAGCACCACACCGGTATCGACGGCTGCCTCTGCCTCTGCCTGTGGTTCGGCGACCTCACTGCGGTACGCCTGGAAGAGGTCGGCGGTGCCGACCTCGGCGGTGCGAATGCAGGCGGCGGCGTGCCCAGGATTCGTCTTCTCCAACGGTGGTTCGGCCGCACGGCAGTCGTCGATCGCGATGGGGCATCGTGGCGCGAACGAGCAGCCCTTCGGCAGTGCGTGCATTGCGGGCGGCGCGCCGACTATCGGAATGAGCGGCGAGCGGGCCGGGCCGTCCATCCGCGGGATCGAACCGAGCAGTCCGACCGTATAGGGCATCCGTGGCGCGCTGAAAAGTTCATCGGCTGGTGCGGTTTCGACGATCCGTCCGGCGTACATCACAGCGACCCGGTCGGCCAGAGTGGCCGCGATACCCATGTCATGGGTGATCATGATGACGCCTGCGCCGGTGATATCGCGTGCCTTGCGCAGCAGGTTGAGGATTTGCTTCTGCACCGTGACGTCGAGCGCAGTGGTCGGTTCGTCGCAGATGATCAGCGAGGGATCGTTGGCGATCGCCATGGCGATGACGACGCGCTGGCGTTGACCGCCGGAAAACTCGTGCGGGAAGGCCCGCGCGCGCAGTTCTGGATCAGGGATGCCGACGAGTTCCAGCAGTTCCACCGCGCGTCGCTTCGCGTCGGCCTTGTTCGTAGAGCCGTGCGCCAATAGGGCTTCGGTGATCTGCTCGCCGACCCGGTAGACGGGGGTCAGTGCCGAAAGCGGATCCTGGAAGACCATGCTGATGGAACTGCCACGCAGCCGCGACATCTGCCGATCGCCGAGCCCGAGCAGTTCGCGACCGCGCAAGCGGATGGATCCGTTGACCCGTGCCTGATCCGGCAGCAGCCCCATAACCGCGAGCGATGATACGGATTTGCCCGACCCCGATTCGCCGACGATCGCCAGGACTTCACCATCGGAGACGGTGTAGGTCACGCCGCGGACCGCGTCGATGCGGCCCTCTTCGCTGGGGAAGGAGACCCGCAGATCGGTGACCTCGAGCAATGGCGCGGTCGAATTCTTCTCCGGGATCATGCCTGCGCCTTCTTCTTCGACCTGGCCCGCGCGGCGCTGGGATCGAAGGCGTCGCGCAGGCCGTCACCGACCAGATTCGCGCACAACACCGTCATGATCAGCAGGCCACCGGCGAACAGGAACAGCCACGGGTAGGTCAGTGCCGATTTGGTGCCGTCTGCGATGAGCGAGCCGAGCGAGACGTCCGGTTTCTGGACTCCGAAACCGAGGTAGCTCAGGCCGGTTTCGGCCATGATCGACGCGCCGATATTGAGAGTTGTGTCGATGATCAGGATCGATGCGATGTTGGGCAGCACGTGGCTGAGGATGACGGTCCTGGTCGGCGCCCCCATATACCGTGCCGCCCGGACGAATTCACGTTCGCGCAGGCTCATCGTGAGCCCACGCACGATCCGTGCACTTATCATCCAGCCGAAAAGGCTGAGCAGGACGATGAGTAACAGGATCGAGCCACTGCCCTTGGTCCGCGGGGCAAAGATGGCCACGATGATGAAGCTGGGCACCACGAGCAGTAGATCGACCAGCCACATGATGGCCCGGTCGGTCCAGCCGCCGAGCAGTCCGCACACCGCCCCGGCCAGCGCGGCGATGACAGTACTGAAGATCGCAACACAGAACCCGATGATGAGAGACTTTTGCAGTCCGCGCATGGTCTGCGCGAGCACATCCTGACCGATCTGGTTGGTACCGAACGGGTGTTTGCCACTTGGTGGTTTGAGTAGCGAGGTGTAGTCGAGCTGCTGGTAGTCGTAGGGCAGCAACGACGGTAACGCGAAGGCGGCGATAAACATCGCGACGAGGATGATTGTGCCTACAACCGCTGGCTTGTTGCGCAGGAAGCGTCGCCAGACCAACTTGCGCCTGCCCGCAGCGGCGACCGAGGGCGCGCCCTGAACGATGATCTCGGCTTCGGTCATCAAACACGCACCCTGGGATCGAGAATCGCGTACACGACATCGGAGAGCAGGCCGGACAACAGCACTACCAATCCGGCGAATGCGGTGATCGTGACGACGGGATAAAGGTCCTGGGCGTTGATCGAGTCGACCAGCCATTCGCCCATGCCGTGCCAACCGAAGATCTTCTCGGTAAAGGTCGCACCGGTGATCAGTCCACCGAAGCTATACGCGAACAGCGTCGCCATGGGGATCAACGCGGTGCGCAGACCGTGCTTGTACAGCGCCTTACTGCGGGTGAGGCCCTTGGCGCGGGCGGTGCGGATGAAATCGTTCTGCAACACATCGAGCATGGCATTGCGCTGGTAGCGGCTGTAGCCCGCCATACCGCCCAGCGCGAGTGCCAGCGTCGGCAGCACCATGTGCTGGAGCCGATCTATGAACTGAGCGCCGAAACCGGCGACCGCGTTGGCCGAGGTCTCCCCGGTATAGAGGAATATCTGCTGCCCAGTTATCGAATTGACTTCCAGCGCACCGTATTTCAGCAATGTCGCGAGCAGGAACACGGGGGTGCTCAGGATGAGTAGCGAAATTATGGTGGTGAAGTAGTCGCTGAATCTGTATTGCCGGATCGCGCCGGCGGCTCCGATCAGGACACCGAGGACCGTGCCGATCACCGAGCCGACGATCAGCAACCGCAGGCTCACCGCGATCCGACGGCCGAGCTCGTCGCTGACCGGCTGACCGGCGAGCGTGTTACCGAAGTCGCCGTGCGCCACGCCTTTCACCCAGGCGATGTAGCGCTGCGGGATCGGATCGTTGAGATGCAGCTCCTCGGCCTTCGCGTCGATCACTGATTGCGGTGGGCGCGGATTGCGTTGTTCGAGACTGTCCAGTGGTCGAAACGTCAGCGACGCCAGACTGAACGTCAGGAACGAAGCCAGCAGCAACAGCACGACATAATTGAGCGCGCGTCGTAGCAGGAAGCCGGTCATCAGTCCTCTGGTCCTACGGCTGGTCGGGCCAGCATCGAGTATTAGCCCCTGATCATAAGGACGTGCGTGCGAGCGTGCGTGACACGCGTGAGATCGGCATGTCCTTTATTCTGTCGAGACGGTGCGTCCAGGCTTTTCCCGGCGCTCTAAGGGGGACTCATGAGTTATCCGCAATATGAGCCTTATCCATCGGCTCCGGCACCAGCACCTGGTGGCGGCACCGCGATCACGGCCGGTGTGCTGGCGAGTATCGGCAGTGCGGGCCAATTGCTCGGCGGTGGTTTCAATATCGTGCTCGGGCTCACCGACCTGGCCCGTGATCTGTCGGAATACGACTCGACCGGCCTGTTCGCGCAGAGCTGGATCAAGACCTACCTGCTGGTGACCGGTTCGATCGCGGTGGTCACGGCGTTCCTACTCGGGGTCGGTGCGGTCATGATGTTCACCAGGCGGCCGCTCGGTCGGGTGCTCGTCGTTGCCGGATGCGCGGTGGTGGTGATCGCGGGGATCACGGAGTACGCGGTAACCCTGCACTACACCACCTCGGGCGGGAGCGCGGCTGAGATCGGCGGCGGCATCGGTGGTCTGTTCGGGCTGATCTTCCCGATCGCGACCGCGGTGCTCGCCCTCGTGCCCCCGACAACGCGCTGGCTCAACTACAACCCGGTAGCCGCGCCGTCGGTGGCCATGTATCCGTACGGACCTGCTGTGCCAACCGCTGGGTATCCGTCTGGTGCTGCTGTGCCTCCGGCTGGGTATCCGTCTGGTGCTGCTGTGCCTCCGGCCGGGTATCCGTCCGGTCCTGCTGTACCACCGGCCGGGTATCCACCGTATCCGCCGTCGCCTTATCCGCAATACGGTCCGTCAGCCGATGTTCCCCCGTATCCGCAAGCAGGTGCCGATCAGGCAGGCGCGCAGCCGCAATGGGGAGCGAATCCGCAGGCAGCACCGGATTCTGCACCACCAGATCTGGCTGAACGGCAGTCCGACCCGACGATGAAGGCCGAGGACTCCCCGTGGCGGCGACCGCCATCGCAGTGATAGCCGCGACCGCGCCGAGATGGTCTTCCGGCAGGATGGAATAGGTGACGCGCCTGCACCTGCCCAAGCCGAAGATGGTTGCCACCGATGTGGACGGCACCCTCATCGATCACGACGAGCGGGTCACCGCGCGAACGAAGACGGCCGTGGCTGCTCTGATCTCCGACGGGGTGCCGTTCGTGCTGGCCACCGGACGCCCGCCGCGCTGGATCGATCCGGTGGTCGACGGGCTGGGTTATGCGCCGCTGTGCGTCTGCGGCAATGGTGCGGTGATCTACGACAGCGCCGCCGACCGCGTGCTCGCCAGCCGGACCCTGGACGTGGACACCCTGGCCTGGATCGCCGACCTGGCCGAACGCGCACTGCCCGGCTGTGGTCTGGCCGCCGAACGCGTCGGCGCCAGTGCGCACGACGCGGTGACGCCGCAATTCGTGAGCTCACCGGAATACGAACATGCCTGGCTGAATCCGGATGACACCGAGGTTTCGCGCGCCGAGGTCATCGATGCGCCCGCGATCAAGATGCTGGTCCGACTACGCGGCGCCCCCAGTGCCGATATGCGCGCGGTCCTCGCACCGCTGATCGGCGACCGCGCCGATATCACCTACTCGACCGATCACGGACTGATCGAACTCTCCGCGCCCGGCGTCACGAAGGCGTCCGGCCTGGCTATCGTCGCCCAACGCCTCGGTGTCGAACATTCGGCGATCATCGCATTCGGCGATATGCCCAACGATGTTCCGATGCTGACCATGGTCGGCCATGGCGTCGCGATGGCCAATGCGCATCCGGAGGCGCTCGCCGCCGCGGACGAGATTGCGGCGGCGAACTCCGAAGACGGTGTGGCGCAAGTGCTCGAGCGCTGGTGGGTGTGAACGCTCCGGTCAGCTGGCCGGTGCGGGGACTGGTTCGGGGCCTGGCGCGATAACCTGGCCGACCGGGTTGCGGTTGACCTGCTGCTGGTAAGTGTCGTTATAGGTCTTCCGGACGGTGGTGATGATGCCGGTCAGCTGGTTGAGAATCAGTGAGCCGTACTGGAAGTCGGTTCGCAGCCCGTTCGGCACCGAGTAGCTGTTGCTCATCGGCAGCCCGAGAAGCCCGGCATCCCCGCCGAGGGCGAGGAAGCGATCCAGGATCGCGCCCATCACCTCGAACACCTGACCGTTCGGGCCGGTATAGACGTACCCGTTGACGAACTTCGCGTACTGCTGCCCCTGCGCGGCGGGCAGCGGCTCCGACACCGCCGCGCCGAGCGGGCCATCCGGACCGCCCTTATCGGCCCAGTGCTTGGCGATCGCATTCTGATTCACCATGCCGAGCAGCTTGGCCGTGAGTGCGGCCAGCGTGGCGATATCGGTCTGGGTCTGCGGGTCGGTCTGGGTCTGCGGTTGCTGGGTTGTCGGCGCCTGTGCCTGCTGTTGCGGCTTGGTGGACATGCCGGACGGTGCCGATATCCCCGCTGCGATATCCCGAATGCGGTCCATATCGGCGTAGGCGGAGTCACCGGGGCAGCTGGTATTGCCGACGTCGCGATGCGCGAACACCACCGGCAGCCGGACCGCCTCACCCTGCGCATACGAGGTGAAGTCGGTGCCCTCGGAATACATCGTGGTGTAGCCCTTGGGATCCAGGCCCGCGATCTTGGACCGCCACCCGATGAACCGGCCGATCGCATTGATCGCCTCTTCCGACGGTTCCTCGGATTCGTAGTTGCCCATCAGTGCGACACCCGAGGTGTTCTCGTTGAACCCACCTGCGTGCGCGCCCTGCACCGGGCGATCCAGTCCGCCGAAGCGGCCCTCGAAGATCTGGCCGTACTTGTCGACCAGTGCGTTGTAGCCGATATCGCACCAGCCCAAGGTCTTTGCGTGATACGTGTAGATCGCGCGGACGATGCCCGCCGATTCGGCCCGGGTGTAGTCGTTGCGGCCCGCGGTGTGGTGCACGGTGAGGCCGCCGAGCTGGTCGTCGTAGGTGGGTTCCTCGCAGCGGATGGATTCGTCCGCGCCCCACTGGGATCGGGTGATGACATTGGGTCCGCCACCGGGGAGCGCCGCGGCGACATTGTTGAGCGCGCCGTCGATCGCGCCGCGGCCCGGATCGATCAACACGGCCGTCAGTGCGGCGGCGGTCTGGGCCGGATCATCGGAACGTCCGGCCGCCGGGGTTGGCAGCATCGGCACGGCGCCCTCCGCGTCACCCGCGACGGGGGGACGCGGTGCGGCCGCCACGGCAGGCTTGCGGGTCACCAGGATCTGCACGGACTGGGTATTGCCGACGTAGATCGGCTCGGTGCCGGTGGTGCCGCCGATCGCCTGATCGTTGCGACGGGTATCGACGGCCTCGGTGTCGTACCAGGGACCCCACATGCCATCGGACTGACGGGCCCGGACCAACGCCTTGGTATTCACCAGATCGTGCGCGGTCAGCGCGACAACGCTGAACGGGGTATCGCGGCTGAGCTCCTTGACCTGCGCGCCCACCTGGCTGAGGAGTTCCGGAGGGACGGCGCCAGGTGACAGTGCCGGTGTGTCGGGGGTGACGTCGGGCTCGAGCTGGGTGGGATCGGCGATGAAGGCGACGGCTGGGGACCGGCCTTGGGTCGGTTGACCGGGGGTTGAGCCCTGATCTGGGATGGTTTGGCCTGGGATGGTTTGGCCAGGTAGTGGTTGGCCTGGGATGGTTTGGGCGGGTAGCGGTTGGCCCGGAACGGTTTGGCCGGGCAGCGGTTGGCCCGGAACGGTTTGGCCAGGTAGTGATTGGCCCGGGACCGTTTGGCCGGGCAGTGATTGGCCGGGAACGGATTGGCTCGGTGTGCTCTGTCCGGGATCGAGCTTGGGTAGTGGAATTTCCTTCGGTAGCTCGACACCGGGTGGCAGTGGCAAACCCTGGGGAACCGGAATGGATTCCGGAATCGGCAGCATGCGTAGATCCGAAAGATGCAGATCAGGCAGGTCGAGACCGGTGAGTTCGCGTAGCGGAAGGGTGATGTCGGGCGCCGTGGTGAGAACCACCTCGGCCAATTGCGCGGGGATTGCGGTGAGCTCGCTACCGGTTGTCGAGCGGTAATCGGTCGAATCGCTCAGCGTGAACGTCGCGAGCGGAGCCGCTACCGCAAGTGTGGTGACAACCGGGAGCACGTAGGAACGTTTCGGTTTGCGGTACGGCACGAGCATCTCCAATCAGGTCGAACCGAGCGATCATCTGCATGAATGTCAGGGTTGCTTCCTGATGCATCAACGATCACACTAGTTCACAACTGTCACAGGTCTAAACCTCTGATTGAGGGATTATGTGATTGCTCGAATGTAGCTCTCGATTTGCGACCGGATGGAACGACATGCCGACAGGTATCGAACCGATCGGGTCCTGGAAAACCGTGGGAGTGAACGGATGCGAAGTAGACGGCACCGGAATGACACGACGCGCGGGGAGCGAAAATTGCGGGTGAAAACGAATGCATCACGCGAACGAATTGGCGGGCAGCGGATATCGGGAACTCCGATTTCCATCCGTCCGATGCTGGTCACCGGTGGTGCGGCCGTCCTGGCCAGCACCATACTCGCGTTCTGGGTCTGGCCGACCGACGCGCTTGTCCGTCCGTTGGCCGGACCGGGCCATGGGCGCGGTATGAGTCAGGTCGGCGCGTTCGACAGTGCCCTTGAAGGCTGGGCTGCCGAACGCATCCTCGATCGCTACTACCCGGGCGCGACGCTCAGCAAAATCTCGGCGACCACCGTCGGGGTGCGGCTGTTCACCCAGGACGACTCGACGCTGGACGCCTATGCCGACGCCGGATTGCGAGTCGCGGGCCAAATGCTGCCGCGCGGCCAGGTCGCGCATCTCACCGCGCTACCCGACGGCGGCGCGAATGTGGTTGTCACGATGGGCTGTGACGGTGCGGTGCTGTGGCAGCGGGCGACCGCCGACCCGTGGATCTATCCGCTCAACCCGCGGCCCAACCGTCCCGCCGCCGAACATCTGACGCTGTGCGGTGGTTCGGCATATCGCGGCTCACTCGGTGTTGCCATGGAAAACGGTGCGGCGCGCACGGTGAATCGCGTCGATGTCGAGGACTATCTGCTCGGTGTCGTCCCGGCCGAGGTGCAGGCCAACTGGGTCGACAAGGGAGCGACGGAAGCCCTTCGCGCACAAGCGATCGCGGCACGTTCGTACGCGCTGGCCGAGCATCGCTACCCATACGCGCAGACTTGCGATACCACCGACTGCCAGGAGTATCCAGGCACTGCCAAGGAGGATCCGCGCGCGGCCGCTGCCATCGCATCGACCGCGGGGACGGTGCTTTTGCGGGACGGCCGAATCCTGCGTTCGGAGTACTCCTCCGCACCGGACGGTGGCGAACCGGCCGATATCTACGCCTTCGATGTCGGACCGACGCCCGCCGAACTCGGCACCCCGGTGGTCGGTGCGGGTAATCCGGTGGATCCCCGCAAGCAGACTCTCGTCGCCGAATCCCCGATCGATGCCGAATACCGCCGGATCGGCGGTGCGAGCAGCGCGGTCGGCCAGCCGCTCGGCCCCGAAATGGCGCTACCCCAAAACGGCGGTACCTACCGGCTTTTCACCAACGGCGTCATCATCGCGACACCGACGCTCGGTGCCCAGGTCGTCGACTTCACGACGCTGATGCAGCTGGTGCCGGATGCGCACGAGGGCAAGCCCGGCGGCACCGTGCTGCCGGGCAGTAACGGGCGCGCCGTACCACCCGGCGCGAATGGCACGCCCGAGAGCGCAGTGCCCGGTGCTGCGAATGGCGCGCCTGAAAGCGCGGCGCCCGGAAGTGCGGTACCGCCCGGTGTGCACAGCTCACCCGGGAGCACAGTGCCCGGTGGCACGAACGCCGTGCCTGAGAGTGCCGCACCCGGCAATGCCGCGCCCGCGAGCGCGCCGCCCGGCGGCGACGTCCCGCCTGGAAGCGCCGTGCCGGACGGTAACGTCCCGCTTGGAAGCGCCGTGCCCGAGGGCGCGCTCGCGCCCGGAACCACCGTCGCCCCGACCACGGCATCGACCCCAACCCCGCCACCCCCACGTGCTCCCGCGATCCCCTCGGTCGCGCCGACAGACGAGGATTCGCAGCTGACCGAAGAGCCGTAGTCACCGAGCCGTTTTGGACCATTCGCGTCGGCCACGGGAGTCGTGGCGTCCGCGCGATTGCCGGTGCAGCGTCGCCGAATCCACTTACGCGAGTCGGAGCGACGACGAGTTCGAGTTGCGTGACGCATTCGTTCGGTCAGGTGGCCTCGGTCCGGGGCGGCGCAGCCTTGCCTCGGCCGGTGCCGCGTCGGCGAATCTATTTACGCGAGTTGGAGCTAGACGACGAGTTCGAGTTGCGTGACGCATTCGTTCGGCCAGGTGGCCTCGATCTGGCGCGGCGCAACCTTTGCCTCGGCCGGTGCCGCTATTAGCGAATTCGCCTGCGCGACAAGAGCTGTAACTGGCGTGGTCGGGCATTTGTCGAATCAGGACGACGCGGTGTCGCCCAACGATTCGGTCAGGGTTCGCAGCAGATCGGCCAGGTGACCGCGGTCCTGCTTATCCAGTGCGGCGAGGAGGCGTTGCTCGTTCGCCATGTGCAAGGGCAGTAGGTCGTCGATCAGGGTGCGGCCTGCGGCGGTGAGTTGGACGCGGATTGCTCTGCGGTCCTCTGGGCAGGGTGCGCGCTCGACGAGGCCCTTGGCTGCGAGTCGGTCGATGCGGTTGGTGATGGCGCCCGAGGTGAGCATGGCGACCTGGTTGAGGGCGCCCGCGGTGAGTCCGTCGGCGCCGCCCGAGCGACGCAGGGTCGCGAGCATGTCGAACTCCCAGAACTCCAGTCCGTGTCCGGCGAAGAACTTCTTCAGGTCCTGTTCCAGCAGGCGGGACAGCCGTTGGATGCGTCCGATCACCGCCATCGGTGACACGTCGACGTCCGGCCGTTCCCGGTTCCAGTGCGCGGTGAACAGATCGATCGAGTCGGCCACGGCGTTCCTCTCGATAGTGATTATCTCAACATTCATCTACTTGACGGCGAGATATGCCAGCGAGTAGATATTTCAACGTTGAGATTATCAATGAGGAGCGACCAACATGACAACAACCACCGCCGCGCGCGACTCGTACGCCGGCACCCTGGCGCTCGCCGCACTCGCCCCGATCGCATGGGGCTCCACCTACGCCGTGACCACTGAATTCCTGCCGCCGGACCGTCCGCTCTTCACCGCGCTGATGCGCGCGCTGCCCGCCGGGCTCGCGCTGCTCGCCATCACCCGCGTGCTGCCGCGCGGGGTCTGGCTCGGGCGCGCCGCTGCCCTCGGTGTCCTCAATATCGGCGCGTTCTTCCCGCTGTTGTTCCTCGCCGCGTACCGGCTGCCGGGCGGTGTCGCCGGTGTTCTGGGTGCGGTCGCACCGATGTTCGCGCTGGCCTTCGCAACAGTCGTGCTCGCCGAAAAACCCAACGGGCGCAAGGTGATCGCGGGCCTGATCGGTGTCTTCGGGGTCGCACTTGTGGTGCTGCGCGCCAATGCGCAACTCGATACGGTCGGTGTGATCGCCGGACTCGCCGGTGCGGCGTCCATGGCGATGGGCACGGTGCTCACTCAGCGTTGGGGTCGACCCGAGGGTGTCGGACCGCTCGCGATCACCGGCTGGCAGCTCACCGCGGGTGGCCTGTTCATCGCGCCGCTCGCCTTCCTGATCGAGGGTGCGCCGCCCGCACTCGACGGCCGGGCCGTCGGCGGCTACCTGTACCTCGGCGTCATCGGTACCGCGCTGGCGTACTTCCTCTGGTTCCGCGGCATCGCCAAGGTGCCGGCGACCTCGGTCGCCTTCCTCGGACTGCTCAGCCCGGTATCTGCGGCGGTGATCGGCTGGATCGCGCTCGGTCAAGCATTGAGCCCGCTGCAGGTGGTCGGACTCGGTATCGCGCTCGGCGGCACGCTGCTCGGTCAGATGGTCGCAAAGCCGCGGATCGAACCTGCCGTGGTCATACCTCGAGTGCCGGTCGGCGCACATCAAAGGGGTTGACCTTGACGTAACGTCAACTTGCAAGCTGGTTGTACCGACGAGAAAGAAGGGAGAACAGGTCATGCGAACGGGCACCGAATGGTCCATCCAGGATCTGGCCAAGGCGGCCGGTACCACCAGCCGAACGCTGCGCCACTACGGGCAGCTCGGGCTGCTGCCGCCGAGCCGGATCGGCGCCAACGGCTACCGCTACTACGACCAGGACTCCCTGGTTCGGCTGCAACGCATCCTGCTGCTGCGCGAACTCGGCCTCGGCCTTCCGGTCATCGCCGAAGTTCTCGCGGGCGAACAGGACACCGCCGCCGCGCTGCGCGCGCACCTGGAACTGCTTCGGCAGGAACAGGATCGGATCCGGCGCCAGATCGAGTCGGTGACCACCACGCTGCACAAGACGGAACGAGGTGAACAACTCATGGCAGCAGAGGTTTTCGACGGTTTCGACCACACTCGGTACAAGGATGAGGTGATCGAACGCTGGGGTAAGGCCGCCTACGAAAGCGCCGACCGCTGGTGGCGCTCGCTCAGCGAGGCGGATAAGCAGGCGTACTTCCAGACCCACCTGGATATCGCCGCCGACTACGGCCGGGCGCACGCCGCCGGACTCGCCCCGGACAACGACGAGGTCCAGGCCATCGTCGCGCGGCATTACGACTGGATCGGGGTCGGTTCACAGCGCCGCCCGTCGTACGAGTACTTCACCGGACTCGGCGAAATGTACGTCGCCGACCCGCGTTTCGCGGCCAACTACGACGTACACGGTGACGGCACAACCGAATTCGTGCGTGACGCGATGAAGGCGTACGCCGAGGCCAACCTGCGGTAGTTCGAAAGCTGCCGTCTGACGGTGGATCGAGTGGGGCGTCCGCATGTTGCGTGCGGGCGCCCCACTCGCGGTATCCGCTGCTCGATCGCCAGCCGGCTGCGCAAACGCCGATTGGGCGCACCGTGATGTCCCGTGCGACGAGCAGCCGAACCGTGCCGTGCCGCCTAACGGCCGCTGGATTGCGCAAAGCCGCGACGCTACTGAGCGGAGCCCGGCGGCCGTAGGATCGGGTGGTCCGCAATCATCGGGGAGGAGCGCCGATCATGCTTTACCGGAGTGGGGATCGGTCGCCGAGTGGGGTGGTCGCGCAGATCGGCGCGGCGATTGCGGTGCTGTACGGGTTGGGAAGCCTGCTCGGGGGCACCTTGCTCGTCGTCGACTTCATCGACAATCGAAGCCGGTTCGACAATTCGCTCGTCATCTTCACTACGCTCGGCGCGGCGCTGATGGCCTTTGCCATGATCTTCGGCGGTATCCAGCTCTGGCGTCAGGACGAAACCGGGCGCTACACGCTGATCGTCGCATCCGGCCTATCGCTCGCGATCGGCATTGTCGGACTTGCCGTTTCGCTCACCGACTACGAATTCGGCCTCGGCATCTTCTGGTGGTCCACCGCCGACCACCCGATCTGGGTACCGCCCTTCTTCGGCCTGGTCGGCCAGGTGACCGCCCTCATCCAGGAAAACCTGCTTCGCACCGCCATAGACCTAACCCAACCCCTCCTCATCCTGCTCCTGTGCGCCAACAGATTTGCCGCTCGCTGGACCGCCGCTCGCCCCGCCCACCCCGCACTGACCTACTGATCGCCGCTCCGCTCATCGCCGCAGTGCCCAGCACCGGCGATCGGGCTGCGGTCGAGTAATCGCGGTTCGTGCGTTGACGTTCTGGCCCAACGAAAGCGGGGGATTCGATGAGTCATCCGTACGGACAGCCCGGCCATCCACAGCAGCCCGGCACACCAGCTGCCGCACTTTACTGATCGCACGCTTCGAGCGAAACGGCTGGGTACGGTACAGTTTCGCGATCGGAGTGGGAGGGAGATCTCGATGGGGTATCCACACGGCCAGCCGGGTTACGGTTATTCGCAACCGGCATACGGCTATCCGGGGCGGCCGAGTGGTACGGCCGCGATGACCGCAGGGGTCATCGCGGTTATCGTCGGCCTGCTCGGCCTTGTCGGAGTGGTGATCGGATTGTCCGCCGTGGTCGGCGAGAGCAGGTCGCACAACGATCACAGTTTCGGTCCGTCCGCACCGGAAGTACCCGGTTATGTCTACGGCTTGATCGGCCTCGGTGCGGTTATCGCTTTGCTATGGCTGTTCGGCGCGATCCTCCTGTTCCGCCGCAGTACTGCAGGCCGGGTGATCCTGATCGTTTTGTCCGCGCTCGGATTGATCGGCGCTATCATCACCGCCATAAACGGAGCTCCCGGCAGCCTCGTGGTGGGTTTGATCCCGCTGATCATTCTCGCCTGCGCCGCGTCCGGCTCCACCCGTGACTGGATAGCCGCGGGTCGCGCACCGTACCCCTACGGCCAGCCGGTTCAGCCGTATGTGCAGCCTGCGCCCTATGGTCAGCCGGTGCAGCCCTTTGCCCCGCCGTTTGCGCAGCCCATCCAGCCACCGGCCCCTCCGTATGTGCAGCCCGCGCCCTTCGGTCAGCCAGCGCCGTATGGTCAGCCGGATCCGTATCAGCAGCCTGGATTTCAGCCCGGGCAGTATCCGCAGCAGCAGCCTTATCCGTATCAGTGAAGTTGACGTGCTGAGTTTCGTTCAAGTGCCACATGCGTTTTCGGATGCGCGGCGGTGCTGACCCTTCAGCGCTTGCATCAGTTGATCTTCGGTGATGGGGGGCACCGGGAGGGGGTGGGCGGCGGTGGCTCGGAGGCCGTCCAGGACCAGGGCGAGGTGACGCCGCCAGGCTTCGGGGGCGATTTTGGCGGTGGCCTCGATGATTCGGGTGTGCGACCAGGTGATGAAGGCGATGTCTTCCAGGACCCAGTCGGGGCGTAGCGCGCCGGATTCCTGAGCGCGCGCGACGATTTGTCGCATCAGGCCATGGCCGAACTCCTGGGCGTGCGCGATGGCGGGGCTGGGGGCGCCGCGCAGGGCGAGGTCGCTGAGGAGGCGGTCGGCGGCCTGGAGTGCGCAGACCTTCTCGACCAGGTAGACGAAAGCGTCCCAGGGGTCCTGGATTTCCATCGCCTCCTGAGCGATGCGGCCGCCTGTCTCGATGCGGTCCTCGACGGCCGCGGCGATGAGGTCGTCGCGGGTGGGGAAGCGGTTGTAGAGCGTGCCGATGGCGACGCCCGCGCGGGCGGCGATTTCCTTGAGCGGCGCGTCCAGACCGCGTTCCTCGAAGACCTCGCGGGCGGCGTTGACGAGCGCGTCCCGATTGCGTTGGGCGTCGCTGCGTAACGGCTTGTCCACGGGCATTCGCCGATCCTACAAATCCGGTACCCGATTTATCTTGAGCATAGGTTCAACTTAATGCTAGCGTCGACACTAACTTGAACCACTGCTCAACTTAGTGAGGAAGTATGACCAAGACGATCGCGATCTTCGGCTTCGGACCAGGACTCGGCATGGGGACCGGACGGCGATTCGGCCGGGAAGGATTCCGGGTGGCGGTCATCGGCCGGAATCCGGACAAGGCCCGCGGGCATGCCGCGGAACTGGCCGCCGAGGGCATCGAGGCCGCGGCCTTCCCCGCCGATCTCACCGACGAAAAGCAGCTGTACAGCGTGGTCGATGACATCACCGACAAGTTCGGGCAGATCGATGTCGCGATGCACGGCGCGGCGGGCGATGCGGTCGATCGCATCCCGACCACCCTCGATGTCGACGCCGCCAATCTGCGCGTCCCGCTGGAATTGAAGGTCTACTCACCGATCTGGATGACCCGCGCGCTCGCGCCCGCGATGATCGAGCGCGGCGCAGGGGCACTGCTGTTTTCGTCCGGATACTCCGACGGGTATCCGGTCCCGTACCTGTCCAACTTCGGCGTCGCGCTCGGCGCGCAGCGCACCTACATTCGCCAGCTCGCGATCGAACTGCAGGGCACCGGCGTCTATGTCGGCCTGCTCAATATCGGCGTGCTGATCGGCAACAGCAAGGCCGAGCGCCTGGTCGACGAGCAGCCGGAACTGTTCCCGGCCGGGCTCGAGATCGTCCGCATGACCAATGACGAACTGGGCGACCACTATTGGCGCATGTACACCGACCGCGACACCGTCGAGTCGGATATCGGCTTTCCGGAGTAGTTCATGGTGTTGGCCGCCGGATCGCCCTGCGGTACGACTCGCGATTCGAGGCCGAGATATGCGCGCCGATCAGCGGTGCGGCCGCGCCCTATTCTCACCCTGTCGGGCCGACGCATCGATGCCGCCGAGGCGCTGCGCATCGGCTTGGTCGCGGAGGTCGTACCCGCGGCGGAGTTGATGGATATCGTGGGCCGCCTCGCCCGAGATATCGCACGCGGTCCGCGCGAGGCGCTGATACGAACGAAGGCGAAGGCGGTGCGGCGCATGGGCATAGACGTGGGGATGGCGACGCTGGCGATGTGAACGTACAGATCGAAACCAGCGTCCGAGGCAATTCGACGTGCTCGGTGTAGACGGATCGCGGTCAGCCGAGATACCGACGCGGCGCTGTCGAGCCGTCTGGACAGGCCGTTGACCGAATGCGTGACGATCGGATCGTCGAGGATTCGGTGCGCTCGTTCGCCGCCGCCGGCGCGACCGGCAGCCTGTCCCGATGCACCCCGCACCGCGGCGATGGTGCCGTGGAAATCGGCGACCTGACGGTCGAAGGCGGCGACCCGCTCGCCCGGCACCGCGGTGCGCAGCGCGGTGGTGGCGGTGAGGATGTCGTCGGGCCGCTGGCGACTGCTTGTGGGTCGCTCGAACGGGTCAGCGTTGGTGCAGTCGCCGAGTCAACGCTGGACCGCGAACTGGACAGATGATCAGTTCGTGTGGATATGTATATAGCCCCGGTGCCCGCGGCGTAGTCATTTCGGCAAACACCAGGAGAAATCCCGATGGCATCCGTCGGTGACTGCGCGCAGGTCGCGACTCCACCTGGCCCGCGCGCGGACTTCCGATACGCTGGGCACCCGTGACCGTCGCATCGTCCCCGGGTAACTCCGCAAACTCCGCCTCACAGTTCGATCTGATCGTCGTCGGCTCCGGATTCTTCGGGCTGACCGTCGCCGAGCGCGCCGCCAATCTACTCGGCAAACGGGTGTTGGTGATCGATCGTCGCTACCACCTCGGCGGCAACGCCTATTCGGAGCCGGAGCCGCAGACCGGGATCGAGGTGCACAAGTACGGGGCGCACCTGTTCCACACCTCGAACAAGCGGGTGTGGGACTACGTGACCCAGTTCACCGAATTCACCGGCTACCAGCATCGGGTCTTCGCGATGCACAAGGGGCAGGCCTACCAGTTCCCGATGGGCCTCGGTCTGATCTCCCAGTTCTTCGGCCGCTACTTCACGCCGGAGGAGGCGCGCAAGCTGATCGCCGAACAGGCCTCGGAGGTCGAGACCAAGGACGCGCAGAACCTCGAGGAGAAGGCGATCTCGCTGATCGGCCGCCCGCTCTACGAGGCGTTCGTGCGCGACTACACCGCCAAGCAGTGGCAGACCGATCCGAAGGAACTGCCCGCGGGCAATATCACCCGCCTGCCGGTGCGCTACACCTTCGACAACCGCTACTTCAACGACACGTACGAGGGACTGCCCAAAGAGGGCTACACGAAGTGGCTGGAGAATATGGCCGCCTCCGAGCTCATCGAAGTCCGGCTGAACACCGACTGGTTCGATGTGCGCGAGCAGATCCGCGCCGAGAACCCGGACGCCCCGGTCGTCTACACCGGACCGGTGGACCGCTACTTCGACTACAGCGAGGGCGAACTCGGCTGGCGCACCATCGATTTCGAGACCGAAGTGCTCGAAACCGGTGACTTCCAGGGCACCTCGGTGATGAACTACAACGATTCGGATGTGCCCTACACCCGCATTATCGAACCGCGGCACTTCCACCCGGAGCGCGAGAGCTACCCGGACGACAAGACCGTGATCATGCGCGAATTCTCCCGTTTCGCGCAGACCGGTGACGAGCCGTACTACCCGATCAATACGCCGGAGGACCGCGCCAAGCTCACCGCATACCGGGCGCTGGCGAAGAAGGAAACCGCAGCGGCGAAGGTGCTTTTCGGTGGTCGCCTCGGCACCTACCAGTACCTGGATATGCATATGGCGATCGGCAGCGCGCTCAGCATGTTCGACAATGTCCTGCGGCCGCACCTGGAGTCGGGCGAACCTCTTTCGGATGAAAGCGACGAATGACCTCCCAATCGATCCTGGAAGATATGACCACCGAAACCCGCGCGAAGTCGCTGCTGCAGCGCATCATCCTGCCCCGGCCGGGTGAACCGCTGGACGTGCGTACCCTCTACCTGGAGGAATCGCCGACCAACGCCCGGCGCGCGCACGCCACCACCCGCACCTCGCTGTCGGTGGGCGCGGAGTCGGAGGTGTCGTTCTGCACCTACTTCAATGCGTTGCCCGCGAGCTACTGGCGGCGCTGGAGCATCCTGAAGTCGGTGGTGCTGCGGCTGGAACTCGCCGGGCACGGCCGTGTGGACGTCTACCGTTCGAAGGCGGACGGCTCGCGAATCCACGTGCAGGGCAAGGAATTCGCGGTCGCGCCCGGCACTGAATCGGTGCACGTGGAATTCGAGACCGACCTCGGCCCGTTCGAGGACGGCGGCTGGATCTGGTTCGACATCACCACCGATACGGCAGTCACGCTGCTCGCGGGCGGTTGGTACGCACCGGTCGAGGCGCCCGGTGCGGGCACCATCGCGGTCGGCATGCCGACCTTCAACCGGCCGACCGACCTGGTGAAAACCCTTGGCGCGCTGGGGTCGGATCCGCTGGTGCTCGAGAAGATCGCGGCGGTCATCGTCGCCGATCAGGGCAACCGCAAGGTGGTCGACGAGCCCGGCTTCGCCGAAGCGGCCGCGGTTCTCGGCGATCGGCTCGCCATTCGCAATCAGCCCAACCTGGGTGGTTCCGGGGGCTACAGCCGGGTCATGTACGAGGCGCTGAAAACCACCGACGCCCAGTACATCGTCTACATGGACGACGATATCGAGATCGAACCCGATTCGATCCTGCGCGCGCTGGCCTTCGCCCGCTTCGCCAAATCGCCCATGCTGGTCGGCGGGCAGATGCTCAACCTCCAGGAGCGCTCACACCTGCACAGCATGGGCGAGGTCGTGGATCGCGGCATCTTCATGTGGACCTCCGCGCCGAATGTCGAATACGACCACGACTTCTCGAAATACCCGCTCAAGGACCGCGACAACTCCAAGCTGCTGCACCGGCGCATCGACGTCGACTTCAACGGCTGGTGGACCTGCGTGATCCCACGCCAGGTCGCCGAGGAGATCGGTCAACCGCTGCCGCTGTTCCTGAAGTGGGACGACGTCGAATACGGGCTGCGCGCCCGCGATCACGGCTACTCCACCGTCACGCTGCCCGGCGCCGCCGTCTGGCATATGGCCTGGAGCGACAAGGACGACGCGATCGACTGGCAGGCGTACTTCCACCTGCGCAACCGCCTGGTGGTCGCCTCGCTGCATATGCCTGGCAACGGGCGCGGCATGGTCGTCAACACCGTCAAGGCGACTCTGAAACATCTACTCTGCCTGGAGTATTCGACGGTCGCCATCCAGAACCTGGCCATCAAGGACTTCCTCGCCGGACCGGAGCGACTGTTCCAACTGCTGCCGAGCGCCCTCGGCGTGGTGCACGAAATGCGCAAGCAGTACCCGGATGCGGTCATCCTGCCGTCGTCCACCGAACTGCCGCTGGCCAGCCACATCGGCGTCGGCGCGGTCGGTGAACCGGCGAATCCGATCGCCAAGGTGGTCCGCCTGGCCAAGGGCGTCGTGCACAACTTCCGCCCGGCACATGCCGAACATCACGAGCGTCCGCAGCTGAATGTGCCTACGCTGGACGCCCGTTGGTTCCTGCTCTCGCAGATCGACGGCGTCACCGTTACCACCGCGGACGGCCGCGGCGTGGTCTACCGTAAGCGCGATCCGCGTCAGGCCCTCGGCCTGTTCAAGGAGGCCATGCGGCTGCGCAAGGAGTTGGCGGCCCGCTTCCCGGAGATGCAGCAGCGCTACCGTGCCGCCCACCCGAAGCTGACCAGCGCGGCGGCTTGGGAGAACGTCTTCGGTATCGATACGAAGGATGAGCAGCAGTGAGTCTGGAAGCCACCGCCGCGGACGACAACACCGCGGTGCACTCGAGTGCGAACGGTCACGGTGGCCCGGTGTCGGCGGTGCCGTCGGCGCCGCAGCCGCCCGAGGTCAAGATCATCAACGCGGTCCAGGCGACCATCGGCACCAAGCCCGAGGTGATCAAGGCCGCGCGTGGTATGTCGCATTTCGGTGAGCACGCGCTCGGCTGGATCGGCATCGCGGCCGCGGGCTGGCTCGTCGACAAACCGCGGCGCCGGCAGTGGGCCGGGGTCGCGGTCGGCGCGGTCGGCGCGCACGCGGCATCGATCGTCATCAAGCGCATCGTCCGGCGTCCGCGCCCGAATGATCCATCGGTGCAGGTCAACGTCTCGACGCCGAGCAAGTTGAGCTTCCCGTCCTCGCACGCGACCTCGACCACGGCAGCGGCGGTGTTGCTCGGCAGACTGACCGGGCTACCCTTGCCTGCGGTGCTCGTCCCACCGATGTTGCTCTCCCGGGTTGTGCTCGGGGTGCACTATCCCTCCGACGTGCTCGCCGGTTCCGCGCTCGGCGCCGCGTCCGCCGCTGTTGTGCTTGCCGCCGAAAAGAGACTCGATAGTGACCGCACAAGAAAAGACCTTGGTTGACATGAGTGAAGAGCCGACCAGCACGGACCTAGCCGAAGCAGTAGTCAAGGGCCCGCCCAAGACACTGGCCGGCGGGCTGTTCAAGGCGGTCCGCCCGCGTCAGTGGGTCAAGAACGTGCTGGTGCTCGCCGCACCGCTGGCAGCCGGTCCAGATACGGCCACCGACTTGGCCGTGCTCGGACACGTCGGGCTCGCCTTCGTGGTCTTCTGCATGGCGGCCTCGGGCATCTACCTGGTCAACGACGCGCTCGACGTGGAGGCCGACCGGGCGCACCCGACCAAGCGGTACCGCCCGATCGCCGCGGGCGTGGTCCCGGTGAATCTGGCCTACCTGCTCTCAGTGGTGCTGCTGCTCGGCTCGATCGCCGGATCGTTCCTGGCCTCCTGGCATCTGGCCGTGGTGATGACCGTCTACATCGGCATCCAGCTGGCCTACTGCTTCGGCCTCAAGCACCAGGCGGTGCTGGACATCTGCATCGTGTCCTCCGGCTTCCTGCTGCGCGCGGTCGCCGGTGGCGCGGCCGCGAATATCGACCTGTCGCAATGGTTCCTGCTGATCATGGCGTTCGGCTCGCTGTTCATGGCCGCGGGTAAGCGCTATGCGGAACTTCAGATCGCGCTGAGCACCGGCGCCAAGATCCGCAAGTCGCTGGAGTACTACACACCGACATATCTGCGCTTCATCTGGACTCTCGCCGCGACCGCGGTGGTGGTGTTCTACGGCCTGTGGGCGTTCCAACAGGACAGCCTCAAGCACACCAACTGGTTCGCAATCTCGATGATTCCGTTTACCATCGCAATCCTGCGTTACGCGGTCGACGTCGATGGCGGCGAGGCCGGTGAACCCGAAGAGATCGCGCTGGGGGATCGCATCCTCCAGTTCCTCGCAATCGCCTGGATCGGAGCGGTAGGTGTCGCTGTCTATCTCACCTGACGAACTGCTGGTAGAGGGAGTGGAGCGAACAGAACAAGTGACGGAGGAGCCGGCCGAAGGGTCGGCTCGTTCCGCCTTGCGGTTCGCCAGGCTATCCCGAGCCACCTTCGTCGGTGGGATCGCGCTCACCGTCGCACTATTCTCGGTCGGCGCCTGGCAGCGACGCTGGATCGCCGACGACGGCCTCATCGTGCTGCGCACGGTGCGGAATCTGTTGGCGGGCAACGGTCCGGTCTTCAACGAGGGCGAGCGCGTCGAGACCAATACCAGTACCGCATGGACCTATCTGGTGTGGTTCTTCAGTTGGCTCACGAGGGCCAGGCTGGAGTACGTCGTACTCGGCGTCGCGCTGACGGTGTCGATGCTGGCGATCGTCTTCGCCATGCTCGGCACTGCCCGGCTGTGGGGCGGCACCAAATCGGCGCTACTGCTGCCGGCGGGCGTATTCGTCTACATCGCCCTGCCGCCCGCCCGTGACTACGCCACCTCCGGTCTGGAGAGCGGTCTGGTCATCTGCTGGCTGGGCCTGCTGTGGTGGCAGCTGATGCGCTGGAGTCAGACCGAGCGGGTGAAGCTGCCCGCGCTGTTCGGGCTGGTGTTCCTCGCCGGACTCGCACCGCTGATCCGTCCGGAGATGACGCTGGTCGGCGCCCTGTCGCTGCTGATGATCTTCTTGGCCCCGATGTCGCAGTCCCGGCTGCATCCGATCGTGTTGCGCGGCTTGATCGTTGCCGCCGCCGGACTGGTGCCGATGTGCTACCAGGTCTGGCGGATGGGCTACTACGGCCTGCCCTATCCGAATACCGCGGTCGCCAAGGATGCGGGCGGCGCCAAGTGGGGGCAGGGCTTCAAATACCTCTGGGGATCTGGTCGGTCCGTACTACCTGTGGGTGCCGCTGCTGGTGCTGCTGGTGCTCGGTGTGGTCGCGGGCCGCTCGGCGCGTGCCGACAAGGCAGCCGACGAGCGCTGGACGGTGCGGCGGGTCCGTGCATGGCTGCACTCGCCGAGTGCGGTGGTCGCGCTCATGCTCGGCAGCGGATTCGTCCTCACGATCTATGCCCTGCGCGTCGGCGGTGACTTCATGCACGGCCGGATGCTGCTGCCGCAGCTGTTCTGCCTGCTGCTGCCGGTCGCCGTGGTGCCGATTCGGCTGCCCGAGGGCGGTCTGCGGGCGGTGACCGCGAAGGATTGGTCCTTCGCGGTGATCACGCTCGCGCTGCTCGGGACCGCGGGCTGGGCGCTGTTCGCGGCGAACACCACGGCCATCAAGTCCGGCACCAAGATCAGTGCCTCCGGCATCGTCGACGAGCGCGTCTACTACGTCCTCAATACCGGCCACGACCATCCGATCCTGGCCGAGGACTACCTGGACTACCCGCGCGTGCGGGCCATGGTGAACAACATCGCCGAAACCCCCGACGGCGGTCTGCTGCTGAACTCGCCGTCGTTCATGTTCTGGTACATCGCGCCCCCGCCGCAGCCGATTCCCGACGGTGGTGCCGGGCATACCGTCTACTTCCTCAATCTCGGAATGACCAGCATGAACGTCCCGCTGGACGTGCGCGTCATCGACCAGATGGGCCTGGCCTATCCGCTGGCCGCGCACACCGACCGGCTCACCGACGGCCGGATCGGCCACGACAAGAGCCTGTATCCGGACTGGGTCGTGGTGGATACCGGCATGGTCGACCGGCATCCGTGGATGCCCTGGTACATGGACGAGAAGTGGGTCACCCAGGCGCGCACCGCCATGAGCTGCCCGGACACCGTGGCACTGAATATCTCTTACCGTGATCCGCTCACCTGGGGTCGCTTCAAGCACAACCTGATCCACGCACTGCACTTCGCGAAGTACCGGATCGATCGCGTGCCGAAGTACGAGATCGAGCGGTGCGGGCTGGTGGATCCGTATCCTCAACCGCAAAGATAAGAAGCAACTCCTGTCACACTGAGCCCATGGATCTCCGTGGGCTCAGTTCTTTCACTGACCAGGGCAGATAAACGTGGCGCATATCGCTTTATCTCTTTTTGATAACGTCACCGCATCGATGAAGCGATATGGTACGTGGGAACGCCCGTTGGGGCGTCCGATTTCGACATGGGCCCATCCAGTGGTCAACGTAGAGACGCGGCCGTAGTACGACCGCATAACGAAAGGCCTATAACCAGATGCGAGGCGTGATCGGGCGAAGGACGCAGAATGGACGTCTGAAAACCCGTAGAGCCGGTTCGTGGCTCAAGCGGTCGGTGCTGATGTCGCTGGCTATCTTGCTGCCGCTCGGGGTGTCAGTAGCAGGTCCGGCGGGTTCCGCGTCGGCTGCGTTCAACCCGGACGGTTTCGATTTCTGGGTCGACTCCAGTATGGGTCCGATCAAGTCGCGGATCTTCCGCGCCGCGGACGGCAATACCGGACGCGTGGTCTACGCGCTGGACGGTATGCGGGCCCGCGGTGACCTGAACGGCTGGGAGATCGAGACCGAGGTCGCCCGTGAGCTGACCAAGTGGAATATCAATGTCGTCATGCCGGTCGGCGGCCCGTCCAGCTTCTATGCGGACTGGAACGCGCCGGGTAACTTCCTCGGCTTGAGCACCGGTTCGTCGGGTTCGGCCAATGGTTCGTCCTCCGGGTCCGCGATGACCGGCTCCTCGGGTTGGAACGAGACCCTCGGCAAGTCGAACACCTACAAGTGGGAGACCTTCCTGACCAGCGATCTGCGCAATGCCCTGCGTGATCGCCTCGGCTTCAGCCCGACCCGCAACGGTGTCTTCGGGCTGTCCATGGGCGGCAGTGCCGCGCTGACGCTCTCGGCCTACCACCCGGACCAGTTCGTCTATGCCGGTTCGTATTCCGGTTACCTGAACATCTCCGCGCCGGGTATGCGCGAGGCGCTGCGCGTCGCGATGATCAGCGCGGGCGGCTACAACATCGACGCGATGGCGCCGCCGTGGGGTCCGCAGTGGCTGCGCATGGATCCGTTCGTCTTCGCGCCGCAGCTGATCCGGAACAACACCAGGCTCTGGGTGGCCGCCGGTAGCGCACTGCCCGGTCCGGCCGACGCGAGCTCGCCGATCGACATCATCCAGGGCACGCCGCTGGAGGCGCTCGCACTGGTCAACACCCGGGCCTTCCAGGTCCGGATGGCGACGCTGGGTGCGCAGAATGTCACCTACAGCTTCCCGTCCGTCGGCATCCACAACTGGCACAACTGGGAGTCCGAGGTCTACCGCATGATCCCGGATCTCTCTGCCAATATCGGGTAATACCCGGCCCCTCGAAACCGCCTGGTGTGTTCGCACGCCAGGCGGTTTTTGTTTGCTCGCATCCGTCCGAAACCCCCATTGACAACGAATCAGCTGCTGGATGCCTTCGGTAGTTGTGGGGTGAATCACTTTCCAGCAACATGGAAGCATTCGCTGGTGATTGATGTGCGGAGAACATGCATAGAGGTCGAATCGTCCGTTTTGGGTAGGGCGGTGCATCTTTATGTCAGATGAGGGACCAGTCGAGATTGCCTGACATTTGCTGGCTGGCCGTCCGGATGAAAGGTCGAGTCGAATGCGAAGTGTGCGCTGGAAACGTAGGCCCCCGCGTCCGAATCCGGGATATGCCTCGGGTTCCTGGGCGAGGAAATTGGTATTCGGCGTGGCGACGGCCATGCTGTTACCGCTCGGCATCTCCGTAGCGGGCAGCGGCGCGACCGCATCGGCGGGCTTCAACCCGGCGGCCTTCGACTTCTGGGTCGATTCCCCGGTGATGGGTCCGATCAAGAGCCGGGTGCTGCGTGCGGCGGACGGCAATACCAACCGCGTCGTCTATGTGCTCGACGGCCAGCGGGCACCGGAAACGCTCAATGGCTGGGAGATCGAGACCAACGTCCCCGAGGTCCTCGCGAGCTGGAATATCAATGTAGTCATGCCGGTCGGCGGCATGTCGAGCTTCTACGCGGACTGGAATGCGCCGAGTAACTTCTTCGGCGTCACGCCCGGTTCGATGGGTTCGTCCACCGGATCCGGTGCGACGGAAGCCTTTATGGCAGGGCCCGGGAAGAGCTATCGCTACGACTGGGAAACGTTCCTGACCGAGCAATTGCGACCGGCACTGCGGGATCGCTTGGGCTTCAATCCGAATCGCAATGGTGTGTTCGGGTTGTCGATGGGTGGCAGTGCCGCGCTGACGCTTGCGGCCTATCATCCGGACCAGTTCAGCTTCGCCGGAGCGTTCTCGGGCTACCTCAATATTTCGGCGCCGGGTATGCGGGAGGCGATTCGGACGGCGATGATGGACGCGGGCGGCTACAACGTGGACTCGATGGCGCCGCCGTGGGGTCCGCAGTGGCTGCGGATGGATCCGTTCGTTTTCGCGCCGCGCTTGATCGCGAACGGCACCCGGGTGTGGGTCGCCGCCGGTAGTGCGCTGCCGATGCCCGAGGATCTGAATATTCCGTTGCCGGTTGCCGCGGATCGTCTCCTCAGGGGCTCGCCGCTCGAGGCGCTCGCCTTGGCGAATACCAGGGCATTTCAGGTCCGCATGATGTCGTTGGGGGCGCAGAACGTGGTGTATTCGTTCCCGCCCGCCGGTCTGCATGCGTGGACCAACTGGCAGGACGAGGCCTATCGGATGATTCCGGACATGTCCGCCAATATCGGCTGAGTCGTCTATCGGCCGCCGCTCGCTCCCGGCGGGCATGTGTTGCTTGCGGTGCAAGCCGCCCGGTGCACGGACCGGGCGGCTTTGTTCTGGGCCGTATCGAGCATTTGCCCGCTGGTTGGCTGGATGATCGCTGGCTCGGGAGTTTCGGCGCGGCATGCCCGGCGAAGGATCGTGGTAACTGTTCGCGTCGGTAATTCCCGGACCCGGCACGATCCGACATCGCGGCGGCTTCTGGTTCGAGCATGTGCCAGTAGAAGAGTGATAACGCCGAGACCTTCAGTGCGCGGGAGAGTATCGGTGTCGAGTTTCGATCCTCATGCTCGACAGCGGCGAGCAACGGTGCTCGCATGGGCGAAAGATCGAATCGCTGCGACATCACGGAGTGCGCTGAATAGTTGCCGGTGACTGGCTGCGGAGCTCGGCGGTTGGGGGGTGGAATTCGCATTGGCAGATCTCCCTGGTGCTGCCGCAGTGGAATATCAACGTTGTCATTCCGGTCGACGGGCAATCCAATTCGGCTATGCCGGTTCGTATTCGGGCTACCTGAATATTTCGGCGCCCGGTATGCGCGAGGCGCTGCGGCTGGTCCGGCTGCATTCCCGCGGCCCGACGAACGCGGTCTTCCGCTACCCGGCGGGCGGTGTGCACGCCTGGCGCTACCGGGCCGGCCAAGTGCTCGAGACGCTTCCGGATCTGAGCCGGTAGCTCGGGTAAGGATTCGGACTCCCTAGTGACCCCCTAATCTTTGTCCGAAATTCCCGTTCCGACACGACATCTCCGCACGAACGCGATAAGGTCTCCGCACGATCACAGCTTGTGAACGGGCGGAATTCGGCCACTCGAATACCCCGGTCTTGCTAAGGCTTCGCACGTCGAATAACCTCCAGCGAGCGCAAGTGTGACCAGATCGTTGTAGCGCCGTCTCTTGTGCCGGAATGTCGGGTACCGGTTCGCATGTGACGTGCGTCTCGTTGGCAGCACGGGTGTCGCCCGGTCCGCAAGGGCCACGGGCGACACCACAACAGCAGAAAGAGAGCAGGATTCATGCGTTTCGGCAGGGCGGCCGCGCCGAAGAGAACCAAGTCGGGACGGCGAGGCACCCCTCGTGGTTGGCGGAATCGAATTCTGGCTGTCGGTGCGGCGGCGTTGGCGCTACCGATCGCCGCGGGCGTGACGGGCCCGACCGTTGCTTTGGCGGCGCCGATGCACGGCCCCGCGTTGCGGACGCCGTCGGGCGGCTTCGAAGATCTGATGGTCCCGTCGCAGATGGGTCCGATCAAGGTCCAGGTGCAGTGGGCGGCGCGCGGCGGTGACGCGGCGCTCTACCTGCTCGATGGTCTGCGTGCTCGTGACGACCGCAATGCCTGGTCGTTCGAGACCAACGCCCTCCAGCAGTTCGGCAACGACAACATTTCGCTGATCATGCCGGTCGGGGGTCAGTCGAGCTTCTACGCCGACTGGTACGCGCCGAGCAACACCAACGGCCAGAAGACCACCTACAAGTGGGAAACCTTCCTGACCAAGGAACTCCCCGCCTTCCTCGAGGGCTACGGCGTGTCGCGCACGAAGAACGCGGTCGTCGGTCTCTCGATGGGTGGCTCGGCCGCGCTGGCGTTGGCCGCTTACCACCGCGACCAGTTCAAGTACGCCGCGTCCTTCTCCGGCTACCTGAACATCTCCGCGCCGGGTATGCGTGAGGCGATCCGCGTCGCGATGCTGGACGCGGGCCGCTACAACGTCGACTCGATGGCTGCGCCGTGGAGCTCGCAGTGGCTGCGGATGGACCCGTTCGTGTTCGCACCGCAGCTCAAGGGTCTGCCGATGTACATCTCGGCGGCCAGCGGTCTGCCGGGGCAGTACGACAACCCGAACTCGGCCGTCGGCTACTTCAACACCGCCAACGGTATGGCGCTGGAGGCGCTGTCGCTGGTGAACACCCGCGCGTTCCAGTCTCGCCTGGCCTCGCTCGGCATTCCGGCCACGTTCGACTTCCCGGCCTCGGGTACCCACTCGTGGAAGTACTGGGAGGGTGAGCTGTGGAACGCCCACAACGGCATCCTCGACGCCACCGGCGGTTGGTGAGCTAAGGGTCTAGACGCTGAACGGCGCCGTCTGCTTCCGAACGGAAGCGGCGGCGCCGTTTCGCATTCGGGCGGCGGATAAGCCTGTCCGCGTGTCTTACCCGCAACCGCGCCGCAACCGGGGTAGGAAACACTTGTGGCAGGACTTGCATTCGGCAGATGGGTGCGGCGCGGGCGGCGTAGCGGACGTGTGACCTGTGGTCGGGTCGCGATGCTGGCCACCGCCATCGTGATCCCACTCGCCTCAGGGCTTTCCCCGAGCACCGCACCCGCAAACGCTCAACCCGCCGCCGCACCGGCTGTCGGCGCGACGGTGCAGCGGGTGGTGTGGCTCACCGATCGGCGAGTGGCGCTGTGGATCAATTCGCCATCGATGGCCACACCCATCCAGGTGCAGCTGCTGCTGGCCCGGGATTGGAACACGCACCCGGAGGCCAGGTTCCCGGCCCTGTTCATGCTCGACGGTCTGCGCGCCACCGATGAGGAGAGCGGCTGGACCCACGACGCCGGTGCGGTGGACTTCTACGCCGATAAGAACGTCACGGTGGTGCTGCCGGTCGGCGGCCAGTCCAGCTTCTACTCCGACTGGCTGCAGCCGGACAACGGCCGCAACTACAAATGGGAAACCTTCCTGACCAAGGAACTTCCGCCGCTGCTGGAGAGTCAGTGGCGCACCACGGATGTGCGTGGCATGGAAGGCATTTCGATGGGCGGTACGGCCGCGATGTTCCTGGCCGGGCGCAATCCGAATTTCGCGAAATACGCCGCGTCGTACTCCGGTGTGCTGACCACGACCACCCTCGGCATGCCGCAGGCGATCCAGTACGCCATGCACGATGCGGGCGGATTCGATTCGGCCGCCATGTGGGGTCCGCCGGGCGGTCCGGAGTGGGACGGCCACGACCCATATGCGTTGGCGGACAAGCTCAAGGGCGTCAGCCTGTATATCTCCAGTGGTAACGGCTCGATCGGACCGTTCGACCAGGCCAGCGGCATTCCCGGGGTCAGCACCAACTACGCGGGCATGGGGTTGGAAATCCTCTCCAGGCTGACCTCGCAGAACTTCGTGACCAAACTCGGCAAGCTATCCATCCCCGCCCAGGTGAATTACCGTCCCTCCGGCACACATTCGTGGCCGTACTGGGATTTCGAAATGCGCCAGTCCTGGCCGCAGGCCGCCGCCGCGCTCGGGGTCGATCCGAACAAACCGGCCTGCCAGACCGGGGGCGCGATCGCCGCCCTGGCGAGCGGCAACGGCTGGCTCGGCGAATGCCTCACCGGTGAGTATCAGGTGGCCGGCGGCATCGCGCAGGACTTCAAGGGCGGCCGGGTCTTCTATTCGCAGGCCGACGGCGCGCACGCGGTCGGGGGCATGATCGGCGGCGGCTACCAGGCCGCGCTCGGCCCGGGCGGTGCGCTCGGCCTGCCCACCGATGACGAACGCGGGCTGCCGGACGGCCGTGGACGCATGCAGGCCTTCCAGAACGGCCTGCTCTACTGGACCCCGCGGACCGGCGCCCAAGTGGTGCGCGGCGCGATTCTCGACGAATGGGGTAGGCAGGGCTTCGAGCGTGGCCCGGCCGGATATCCCACCGGACCGGAGACCAAGGCGCCCAATAGGGACGGTGTGGTCCAGTCCTTCGAAAACGGTCCGTTCTACTACAGCGGGAAGACCGGTGTACATCATGTGCAGGGAATGATCCTGGGCAAGTACGCCGAATTGGGTTACGAGAACAGCCAACTCGGCTTCCCCACCGCGGACGAGGCCCCGAGCAAGGATTTCGGCCGCTACAGCAAGTTCGAGGGCGGAAATATCTACTGGAGCCCGCTGTCGGGTGCGTGGCCGGTGCGTTCGGGTCCGATAATGGATATGTGGTCGGTGGTCGGCTACGAGAACGGCAGGCTCGGGTATCCGACGAGTGACGAGTTCGCCGTTCCCGGGGGCGTCCAGCAGAATTTCCAGACCGGATTCATTACGGTGCGTGATGGCAAACCCGAGGTTCACGGCATTTAATTCCAACCGGTCTGTTTGCCGACCGCCTGCACCTATGCTCGGCTTTCCTCTAGCCTGGGTGGCGACCCGTCCCCTTAGCGAACAGATCGAGGACACGAATTCATGCATCGGACCCGCGGAAAGGTTATCGGCGTAGTCGTGGGGATCGCCGCTACCGGCTTGCTCGCCGCCTGTGGCAATAACGATTCGACTGTGACGAGCACGCCGACGCTGTCCCACACCACGACGGCGGCGGCGACGACCTCCGCCTCGACCAGTGCCGGTGCAACCGGTCAGCCGGCGCCGGCCCCTGAGACGCCCGCCGATACGGCGACGCCGGAGCGCCCGCAGCCCGTCCCGACCAATCCCTCGCCTGCTGACACGTCGAAGCTCACCGACAAGGACAAGAAGTTCCTCGACGCGCTCAAGGCCGCGGGCATTACCCCGTCCAGCCCGGACATCGCGCTGAGCATCGGAACCTACGTCTGCCAGGGCGTCGCGGCGAATGCCTCCGATCAGGATCTGATGACCTTCGCTACCGCGATGGCCGGATCGGATCCGTCCTTCGATCCGGCGAAGATGCCGGTGGAGCAGGCCGGCAAGATCTACATCGACACGGCTAAGGCGACGTACTGCCAGTGAGAGCGCGTCGCAGTTCGGCATCCCGCCGCTCCCGAAAACCGGCGGGGTGCCTGCTCTTCATCGGTCTGGTAGTGCTCGTCGTCGTCATCGCGCTGCTGCTGTGGTTCGTGCTCGCCGGACCGCTGCGCAAGCCGAAGCCCGGTCCGAAGCCGCCGCCGCCACCGACCTCCCAGCCGGCCTGGTGTCCCGATGTGCAGATGATTTCGATACCCGGTACCTGGGAATCGAACAGCAACGACGATCCGCACAATCCGACGGCCAATCCGATCTCGTTGATGCTCAACGTCTCCGGGCCGGTATCGCAGCAGTTCCCGGAGGGACGGCTCGATGTCTACACCGTTCCGTACGTCGCGCAGTTCTCCAATCCGATCGCGATTCCGCCGGACGGCCAGCAGTCGTATAACAACAGCCGTTCCGAGGGCTGGCAGCGCGCGCAGGACGCGATGGCGAATCGGTATCGCGACTGTCCGCTGACCACCTATGTGGTCGCCGGGTTCTCTCAGGGCGCGGTGATCGCGGGCGATATCGCCAACCAGATCGGCGCGGGCAAGGGACCGGTACCCGCGGACAAGGTGCTCGGCGTCATGCTGATCGCCGACGGCCGCCGCACCGGTGACAACGGACCGGGCCAGGCCATCCAGATCGGCACCGCGCCCACCGGAGTCGGCGCCGAGGTCTCGCTCAACGGGCTGAAGGTGCCCGGGATCACGATGACCGGTACCAGGTCGGGTGGGTTCGGCTCGCTCGCCGATCGCACATACACCATCTGCGCGCCGGGTGATCTGATCTGCGATTCGCCGCGCGATGCGTTGAGTCCCCTGAACATCGTCGGCAGCGTGCTGACCCTGGTCCACGCGATGGGCAACCCGGTGCACAGCCTCTACAACAGTTACGTAGTGGACGGCGATGGCACCACCGCGACACAGTGGACGGTGAACTGGGCCAACGGTTTGATAGAAGGAGCGCCACATCCGGCGCATGCTTGACCGCCTCCCCGGGCCTTTTGCCGGTCGTGGGAGCCTCGACAGTGTCGTCGCGGGCCGGCGGTCGAGTGCGGGTGAGCCTCTGGGCGTACCCGGCGAGTTACCCATGTGCGCACGAAATCAGTTGTTGTCTTGGTGACTGGTCACATGAAACCCGCCTGATCGCGGTGCTAGTGACGCAAGCCTGGGCAACTACACACCACAACGCTGTAAAGTGCGCCTGATGATCGCGACGCCGGCCCTCGAGCCCCCAGAAGCGTGGGCACGATGCGGCCCGGCGGCGCGCCCACATTTCCTTACAGCCAGGAGCATGAGTTCATGACAGAAGCCGCACCGGCCACCACGGCGAGCCGTGACGCGGATGCTGAGTTGACCGCGCTGGGTACTCCGCTGCGGCCCTTCCGCTTCGCGGCAGCGGGCGAGGGAAATAAGCAAGAGGGCGGGGCCAGGAAGTTCATCCAGACCGCGCAGACGGCCGAGGAGTACGGCTTCGACACCTTCGTCGTGCCGGATCACCTGGGTGACCAGATCGGCCCGATCGCCGCACTCGGCGCGCTGACCCAGGCCACCGAGCGGATCCGGCTGGGAACCTCGGTGCTGGCCAACGGCTTCCGGCATCCGGTGGTGCTGGCCAAGGACCTCGCCACCATCGATGTGCTGTCCAAGGGCCGCCTCGAGGTCGGCGTCGGCGCGGGCTGGAAGCAGGACGAATTCGTCGCGGCGGGTCTGCCGTACGAATCGCCGGGCGTGCGCCTTGCGAAGCTGGACGAGACCCTGACCATCCTCGATGTGCTGCTGCGTGGCCAGGAATGCACCTTCGATGGCAAGTACTACCAGGTGAACGGCATCAAGGGCACGCCACGGCCGCGGCAGGGTCCGCGCCCGCCGATCTGCACCGGCGGTGGCGGTCCGAAAATGCTGCGTCTGGCCGCCAAGCACGCCGATATCGTTTCGGTCGTTCCGGTCACCACCAAGAACGGCAAGGGCCTGCTGTCCGGCATCACCTTGGAGAAGACCATCGAGAAGGTGAACCTGATCAAGGAAGCGGCGGGTGAGCGTTTCGCCGATATCGAGCTGAACTGGGCCATTACCGCGATCGTCATCACCGACGACCGGGAGAAGACCGCCGAGATGGCGCTGTCCGCGATCGAGCGCGGACTGCACCCGGACCTCGAGGTCGACGTAAAATTGTCGGTCGAGGAAATCCTCGCCTCGCCGTATGTGGCGATCGGCACATTCGAGGAGATCGCCGAACAGATCCGTCAGGTGCGGCAACTCACATCGATGTCCTATGTCGGTGTGTTCCCAACCCAGATGGACGCGTTCGCGCCGATTATTCCGCTGCTGCGGGGGGAGTGACCCGGTCTTCTCTGTAACATGACTCTGGTTTGAGAACATCTAGCCGATAGCGGTCTACCGCGCAGACCGCAATAAAATCTGCAGGCTGGCTCTCGCATGTAGAGCACCCGCGGGCGATAGCGAGTCGGGGCCTCACAGGTAACAGCGGCGTTGTCGCCGTCTTGCTGCGTGTGCCTCGGAGGAGATGAAGGAATGGAAGAGACTTTCGACGATTACCTGGATGAGACCGGGAACATCCGTATTCCCGATGATCACACCCTGGTGGACCACGTCGAGAAGCACACCCGCAACGACGCGAACACCCTCGCGTACCGCTACATCGATTACTCGCGCGAGCGTGACGGTGAGGCGCAGGAGCTGACGTGGCGTGAGTTCGGTATTCGGCTGCGCGCGGTGGCCGCTCGACTGCAACAGGTGACCAACCCGGGTGACCGGGTCGCGATCCTCGCCCCGCAGGGCCTGGATTACGTGATCTCCTTCTTCGCCGCGATCTACGCGGGCACCATCTCGGTGCCGCTGTTCGACCCGGACGAGCCGGGTCACACCGACCGCCTGCACGCGGTGCTCGGCGACTGCGAACCCTCGGCCATTCTGACCGCGAGCTCCTCCGCGGCCGGTGTGCGCCAGTTCTTCCGCTCGCTGCCCGCCGCCCAGCGTCCGCGCATCATCGCGGTCGACGCGATCCCGGACGCCGTCGGCGAGAGCTGGGTGCGTCCCGATGTCGCCGTCGATGACATCGCCTACCTGCAGTACACCTCGGGCTCCACGCGCGTCCCGGCCGGTGTCGAGATCACCCACCGGGCGGTCGGCACCAATCTGCTGCAGATGGTCGACGCGATCAACCTGGACTGGAACTCGCGCGGTGTCACCTGGCTGCCGCTATTCCACGATATGGGCCTGCTGACGGTGATCCTGCCCGCGGTCGGCGGCAAGTACATCACCATCATGTCGCCGAGCGCGTTCGTGCGCCGTCCGTACCGCTGGATCAAGGAACTGGCCGCACACAACGACGGCGCCGGAACCTTCGCCGCCGCACCGAACTTCGCCTTCGAGCACGCCGCCGCGCGTGGTCTGCCGAAGAACGGCGAATCGCTGGACCTGTCGAATGTCATCGGCCTGATCAACGGCAGTGAGCCGGTGACCACCTCGTCGATGAAGAAGTTCAACGACGCGTTCGCCCCGTACGGCCTGCCCAAGACCGCGATCAAGCCCTGCTACGGCATGGCCGAGGCGACGCTGTTCGTCTCCGCGACCAAGGCCGAGGACGAGGCCAAGGTCGTCTACGTCGACCGCAACGAGCTCAACGCCGGTCGCATGGTCAAGGTCGAGCAGGGCGCCGAGAACGCCATCGCGCAGGTCTCCTGCGGTTATGTCGCGCTGTCGCAGTGGGCCGCCATCGTCGATCCGGAGACCGTCGATTCCGACGGCGGCGGGCACGAGCTGGCCGACGGTCAGGTCGGTGAGATCTGGCTGCACGGCAACAATATGGGCATCGGCTACTGGGGTCGTCCGGACGAGACCGCAGCGACCTTCCACAACAAGGTCGCCCATCGTCTCACCGAGGGCAGCCACACCGAGGGCACCGCGGCCGACGCCAACTGGATGCGCACCGGCGACTACGGCGTGTACTTCGAGGGCGAGCTGTACATCACGGGGCGGGTGAAGGACCTCGTGATCGTCGACGGTCGCAACCACTACCCGCAGGACCTCGAGTTCTCCGCGCAGGAGGCCTCGAAGGCGCTGCGGCCCGGTTTCGTCGCCGCGTTCTCGGTACCCGCGAACCAGCTGCCCGCCGAGGTGTTCGAACAGGGCAGCCATTCCGGCCTGAGCTTCGATGCCGACGATGCCTCCGAGCAACTCGTCATCGTGGGCGAGCGCGGACCCGGCGCAGGCAAAGCCGACCCGCTGCCCATCGCCGACGCGGTCCGCGCGGCGGTATCCCAGCGTCACGGTGTGACCGTGCGCGACGTGCTCTTGGTTCCCGCGGGTTCGATTCCACGGACCTCCAGCGGCAAGATCGCTCGACGCGCCTGCAAGACTGCTTATCTGGAGGGAACGCTGCGGGGTGGTTACACCCAGCAGGCCTTCCCCGATGCACCGGAAGAGTAATTGCCCGAGGGTGGCTCGACCCGAATATCGGCGCTCTGCGTGGCTTCCCACGTCAGACGTCGATTCGCGGCGCGCCCGGTACGCAGACAGGTAGCTTGAGGAACTGATGGCTGACAACGAGGGCACGCCCGAACAGACGACCGAGATCGTGCTCGCCGATGCGGACGCGATCGATCCCACTGGCGCCGGAGACGTTTCGCAACCGGCCGCGCGGACCGATATATCCGTCGCGGAGCTGCGGGAGTGGCTGCGACGCTGGGTCGCCGACGCGACCGGTCAATCGATCGAGCAGATCACGGTGGACCGGCCGATGGAGGAATTCGGGCTGGCCTCACGCGATGCCATCGCACTCGGCGGTGATATCGAAGAGCTGACCGGTGTGGTGCTGACGGCGACGATCGTCTATCAGCATCCGACCATCGCGTCGCTGGCCGAGGTTGTCGTCAACGGTGAGCCGGAGTTGCCGCTGGAATCCGCCGACGATTCGTTCTACACCGCCGGTTATCAGCCGGGCGAGGCGCACGATATCGCGATCGTCGGCCTGTCCACCCGGCTGCCGGGCGCGGGCGATACCCCCGAATCGACCTGGGAATTCCTGATCAACCGCGGTGACGCGATCCGGGAACTGCCAGCGGGACGCTGGGAGGAGTTCACCGCCGACCCGGCGGTTGCGGCGAAGGTCGCCGAGGGCAATACGCTCGGCGGCTACCTCGACCAAGACGTCGTCAAGACCTTCGACGCGGAGTTCTTCGCGATGTCGCCGATCGAGGTCGAGCGGGTCGATCCGCAGCAGCGGCTCATGATGGAGCTGACCTGGGAAGCGTTGGAGCACGCGCGAATTCCCGCGAGTGACCTCAAGGGCGAGTCGGTCGGTGTCTTCGTCGGCACCTCCACCAATGACTTCCAACTGGTGTCGGCACTCGGGCTTGGCCAATCCGATCCGACGGCGCCTGCCTCGGCCGACGCGTACGCGCTGACCGGCGGGTCCTCCGGCATCATCGCCAACCGGATCTCCTACTTCTATGACTTCCGCGGTCCGTCGGTCGCCGTCGATACCGCCTGCTCGTCCACGCTGGTCGCGGTTCACCAAGCGGTGCGCGCACTGCGCGAGGGTGATGCCGACTTGGCCCTGGCAGGTGGCGTGAATATGTTGCTCGCGCCCGCGATTACCCTCGGCTTCGACTCGATCGGCGCGGTCGCGAAGAACGGTCGCATCAAGGCTTTCTCGTCCGATGCGGACGGCATGGTCCGGTCTGAGGGCGCGGGCCTGGTGGTCCTCAAGCGCCTGGCCGATGCCGAACGTGATGGCGATCGGATACTCGCCGTGATCAAGGGCTCGGCGGTCAATTCCGACGGCCGGTCAAACGGCATCGTGGCGCCGAATCCGGATGCCCAGGCCGACGTACTGCGCCGCGCCTATCGCGATGCGGGCATCGCGCCCTCCACGGTCGACTATATCGAGGCGCACGGTACCGGCACGCTGCTCGGCGATCCGATCGAGGCCGATGCGCTCGGACGGGTGATCGGCCGCGGCCGCGATGACGACAAGCCTGCGCTGCTCGGCTCGGCGAAGACGAACTTCGGCCACCTGGAGTCCGGTGCGGGCGCGGCCAGCTTGGCCAAGGTGATCATGGCGCTGCAGCACAATGTGCTGCCTCCGAACGTCAACTATGTCGGACCGAATCCGTATATCCCGTTCGATCAGGCCCACCTGAAGGTCGTCGACGAGCCGACCGAATTCCCGCGCTACAGCGGCACCGCGACCATTGGTATTTCCGGCTTCGGTTTCGGTGGCACCAATGCGCACGTCGTGGTGCAGGAGTACGTGCCAGCACAGGCTGCGGCTGTAGAGCCCGCGGTTACCGCGGCTGACGATCTCGTTTCCGATGACGAGACGACCGATGTGGTCGCTGAGGCGACCGAGGTTGTCGCTGAGGCGGAAGCAGTGGAAACCGCGGCGCGCGAGGCCGAATGGTCCGATGAGCGGGAAGAGCCGCTGCCGGTGATCCTGGCGGTCTCGGCGTACCTGCCCTCGCGTCGTCGCCGTGCCGCCGCGGAGCTGGCTGACTGGCTGGAGACCGAGCAGGGCCGCAGTACTCCGCTCGCGGATGTGGCGCGATCGCTGGCCAAGCGCAGTCACTGGCGCTCCCGCGGGGTCGTGCTCGCCAAGACGCATGAAGAAGCTGTCGCCGGATTGCGCGCAGTCGCTGCAGGCAAGCCGGGTGCCGGTGTATTCACCGCGGATGCCCCGGCCGCGCAGGGCCCGGTCTGGGTGCTGTCCGGATTCGGCGCGCAGCACCGCAAGATGGGTAAGCAGCTCTACCTGGAGAATTCGATCTTCCGCAAGGCCGTCGACGAGGTCGACGAGCTGGTGCAGGACGAGGCCGGGTATTCGGTGCGCGAGATGATCCTGGACGACGCCCAGGATTACAACGTCGGCACCTCGCAGGTCGGCATCTTCACCATTCAGATCGGTCTGGCCGCACTGCTGCGCGCGCACGGCGCGCAACCCGATGCGGTGGTCGGTCATTCGATGGGTGAGGTGGCCGGAGCCTATATCTCCGGTGGTCTCGTGCTCGAGGATGCGGTGCGCGTGATCTGCGCCCGTTCGCGCCTGATGGGCGAGGGCGAGGCGATGATCAGCGATGACGATGTGCGCAATATGGCGCTGGTCGAGCTGAGTGCCGCCGATGTCGAGGCGATGCTGGTCGACTATCCGGATGTCGAGTGCGCGGTGTACGCGGCGCCGACGAATACCGTGATCGGCGGCCCGCAGGATCAGGTCGCGGCCATCGTTGCCAAGGTCGAGGAGGCGGGCAAATTCGCTCGTGTGCTGGCGACCCGCGGCGCCGGGCACACCTCGCAGATGGATCCGCTGCTCGGCGAGTTGGCGGCGGAATTGGCCGGTATCGAGCCGACCAAGTTGACGGCGGGCCTGTACTCGACCGTCAACAAGGAAGAGTTCTACCGGCCCGGCAGCGATCCGGTGCACGACGAGGCCTACTGGGTCAAGAACATGCGCCACTCGGTGTACTTCACCAATGCGGTGAAGCTCGCGGTGGACACCGGCCACACCACCTTCCTGGAATTGGCGCCGAATTCCGTTGCGCTGATGCAGGTTCTCGGCACGACCTTCGCGGCGGGTGTGCACGATGCGCAGCTCATCCCGACGCTCAAGCGCAAGGAAGACGAGTCGGCGGGCGTAATCTCCGCGCTGGCCCAGCTTTACGTGCACGGGCATCGCGTGGATCTGCCGTCGCTGCTGCCCGCGGGCGACTACGCCGATATTCCGCGCACCGCATTCCTGCGCAAGCAGTACTGGCCGAAGGCGACGATGGCCGGTGGCAGCGGCAATGCCCGCGTGCCCGGTGCGCATGTCGCGCTGCCGGACGGTCGGCACGCGTGGGAGGTGCAGGCCTCGGCCGTCACCGATCTCGCGGTGCTGGTGAAAACCGCTGCGGCACAGGTGCTCAGCGAGGTGTCGTTGGGTGCTTCGGTCCCGCACGCGGTGCTGCCGGCCACCGGAACGTTGACCACCACGTTGATCCCGCACCTGGGTGGTGCGTCGGTGCAGGTGCATGCGCGCGCGGGTGCGAGCTTCCAGCTGCTGTTCGAGGCGGTCGTCGCCTCGGGGGCGCCGCTTCCCGAACCCGTTGTCGCCGCTGCGGTTCCGGGAGCCGAGGTCGCGACCACCGGGGACGCCGATCTCGAGATCGTCGAAACCTTCGGTGAGCGTTGGGATCCGGCGGGCACCCAGACCCTGGAGGAGCGGCTGGCGCTGATCGTCGCCGAGTCGATGGGTTACGCGGTCGAGGATCTGCCGATGGAGATCCCGCTGATGGAGCTCGGCCTCGACTCGCTGATGGCCATGCGCATCAAGAACCGCGTCGAATACGAATTCGATATTCCGCAGCTGCAGATCCAGGCCGTGCGCGATGCCAACCTGAACGAGGTCGGCAAGGTGCTGCACTACGCGATCGAGCATCGCGACGAGGTGCAGGCAATCGCCGATAAGCAGGCGGCCGGTGAGGAGATCGCGGTCGACGGCGGATTCATCGCTGCGGCGCGCGCTGCGGTTGCGGCGGGTGCGGATCCGGTGGCCGTGGTGGCGAATGCCGCTGCCGGTGAAGGGGTTTCGCTGGATGCCGAGAACACCTCGGTGGAGGCGGAGGCCGAGAAGATCGTTGTCGAGGCCGAGACGGCCGCCGGTATCACTGGTGCCGCCGCGCCTGCCCCGGCCGCGCAGGTCGCTGCGGTCGAAGCGAACGAGGCCGCGATCGAACGCGCTCTGGACACCGAGAACACCACCGCGGTCGGCGCGGCCGAGACCGTGGCAGCTGCCGCGGCTCCCGCCGCCGCCGCGATCTTCGGTGGTCAGCCCGCCGGTGCCGAGGAAGACGATGTGCCGCCGCGCGACGCCGCCGAGCGGTTGACCTTCGCGACTTGGGCGATCGTCACCGGTAAGTCGGCGGGTGGCATTTTCAATACCCTGCCGATCCTCGAAGAAGAGGTCGCCGAGAAGTTGGCGACCCGACTGACCGAGCGGGTCAAGGCCGAGGTCACCGTCGATGATGTGCTCGACTGCGAGACCATCGAGCAGCTCGCCGATATCGTGCGCGAACTGCAGAACAGCGGTGCCGATGTGGATGGGTTCGTGCGCCCGCTGCGGGCGCGCGCCGACGGCTCGAATGCGGTGCCGGTCTTCGTATTCCATCCATCGGGCGGCAACACGCTGGTCTACGAACCGCTGCTGAAGCGGCTTCCGGCCGATACCCCGATGTACGGTTTCGAGCGCGTCGAGGGCGATATCGCCGAGCGGGCGCGCCAGTACCTGCCCGAACTCCGCAAGATCCAAGGCAACGGTCCGTACGTGCTGTACGGCTGGTCGCTCGGCGCGGTGTTCGCGCTGCAGGTCGCCCAGTTGCTGCGCGCCGAGGGGGCCGATGTGCGCATCGTCGGTCTGATCGACCTGGCCATCCCGACCGAGGGCGAGGACAACAGCCCGGAGGAGCGGGTCCGTCGCATCCAGCGCTATCAGGCATTTGCGAAGAAGACCTACGGGGTCGAGGGTGAACTCCCGCAGGAGCAGTTGGAAGAGCTCGCCGCGGCCTCCGATGAGGAGCAGTTCAAGATGGTGTCGGATCTGATCAAGATCAGCGGCACCAAGATTCCCGGCGGTGTGCTCGAGCATCAGCGCACCTCGTGGATCGAGGGACGCCACCTGGCCAAGACCACGCCGAGCCATTACGAGGGCGATGTGGTGCTCTATCTCGCGGATCGCTACCACGACGGCATGATCGAGCTCGAGCCGCGGTACGCGGATCGTCGACCCAATGGTGGTTGGGATGAATACATTCCGAACCTCGAGGTTATACATATCCCGGGTGACCACCTCCAGATCGTCGACGAGCCGCGGATCGGAAAGATCGGAGCCGACCTCACCGCGAAACTTGCTGTGATTGCCCCATAGGGGTGCACCACCTGATGAGAGGGTTTAAGTGAGCACTACTGCCGAGAAACTCGCCGACCTGCGCAAGAGACTGGAATTAGCGCAGGAACCGGCGGGCGAAGCGGGGGTGGCAAAGCGGGCGAAGAAGGGAATTCCAAGTGCCCGCGACCGGATCAATATGCTGTTGGATCCGGGAACCTTCGTGGAAATCGGTGCGCTGGTGCGGAAGCCGGGTGATCCGTCCGCGCTGTACGGCGACGGCGTGATCACCGGGCACGGCCTGGTCGAGGGGCGCCCGGTCGCGGTGTTCTCACACGACCAGACCGTTTACGGCGGTTCAGTCGGTGAGATGTTCGGCCGCAAGGTCGCCAAAATCATGGAGTACGCCGCGAAGGTCGGCTGCCCCGTGGTGGGCATCAACGATTCCGGCGGCGCGCGCGTGCAGGAGGCCGTGACCTCGTTGGCTTGGTACGCCGAGCTGGGCAATCGCGCCGAGCCGCTATCGGGGATGGTGCCGCAGGTATCGCTGATTCTCGGCAAGTGCGCGGGTGGCGCGGTCTACGCGCCCATCAATACCGATGTGGTGGTGGCGACCGAAGAGGCGTACATGTTCGTCACCGGGCCCGGCGTGATCCGTGAGGTTACCGGCGAGGACGTGAGCCTCGAGGAACTCGGCGGCGCGAACAGTCAAGCGCAGTACGGCAATATCCACCACGTCGCCAAGGATGAGCAGGCCGCGTTCGAATGGGTGCGCACGTATTTGGGCTTCCTGCCGACGAGCTGCCAGGAGCAGCCGCCGATCGTGAATCCGGGTCTGGAACCGGAGATCACCGAATCGGATCTGGCACTGAATTCGATTGTCCCGGACTCGGATAATTCCGGGTACGACATGCACGACATCCTGTTGCGCATATTCGACGACGGTGATTTCCACGAGATCGGCGCCGCGGCGGGGCGCAATGTCATCACCGGATTCGCGCGGGTGGACGGCCGCAGCGTCGGTGTGGTCGCGAATCAGCCGATGGTGTACGCGGGTGCGCTCGACGCCAGGGCCTCGGATAAGGCCGCGCACTTCGTGCGGATGTGCGACGCGTTCGAGATTCCGCTCGTATTCGTCGTGGACACACCGGGATTCCTACCCGGTGTGGAACAGGAGAAGATCGGCGTCATCAAGCGCGGCGGCCGCTTCCTGTTCTCCTATGTCGAGGCGACCGTGCCGAAGGTGACCGTGGTTATCCGCAAGTCCTATGGCGGCGGCTATGCGGTGATGGGTTCGAAACAGCTCGGTGCGGACGTGAATCTGGCCTGGCCGACCGCGCGGATCGCGGTCATGGGCGCGGAGAGCGCGGTCAGCCTGATCGGCCGCAGGCAGATCGACGCGGCGCCGGAGGATCAGCGTGCCGCGGTGCGTCAGCAGATGATCGACTTCTACAACGCGACCGTGGCGACCCCGTGGGTCGCCGCGGAGCGCGGCTATATCGACGCCGTCATCGAACCGTCGACCACCCGCCTGGAACTCCGTCGCGCTCTCCACCTCCTGCGCGATAAAGCCCTCACCCGCAACCCCCGCAAACACCACCTCCTGCCGCTCTGACGGCATCGGGCCGCATCCCCGGCGGGGATGCGGCCCGATGCTCTTCGCGGCAGCGGAAGTCAGGCGATGGTCGCCGACTCGATGACGACGTCGTCCTGCGGCACGTCCTGGTGCATGCCCGCCGAACCGGTGGATACCGCGGCGATCTTGTCGACCACCTCGGAGCCCTCGGCGACCTTGCCGAAGACCGCGTAGCCCCAGCCCTGCGGGGTCGGCGCGGAGTGGTTCAGGAAGCCGTTGTCGGAGATGTTGATGAAGAACTGCGCGGTGGCCGAATGCGGGTCGTTCGTGCGGGCCATCGCGACGGTGTACTTGTCGTTCTTCAGGCCGTTGTTCGCTTCGTTCTGAATCGGGGCCTGCGTGCCCTTCTGCTGCATCTCGGGGGTGAAGCCACCGCCCTGGATCATGAAACCCGGAATGACGCGGTGGAAGATTGTGCCGTTGTAGTGGCCGGCGTTCACGTAATTCACGAAGTTCGCGACGGTGTTCGGGGCCTTCGCGTCGTCGAGCTCCAGCACGATCTGTCCGTAGTTGGTTTCGAGATTCACCTTTGTCATACCCCACACCTTTCCATCGTGTCCGTTACCGGGCTCCCCCGCCTCCCCGGATATTTTGCCGGTCGTGAGTGCCGGGCGACCAGCGTCGCGGGCCGTCGGTATCGTGATCGGCCCGGTTATGGGCGTGCCCGGCGAGTTACCCATGTGCTAACGAAATCAGTGGTCACCTCCTGGAAGTTTGTCGGATACCCGACACCTGATTTCGTAAGAACATGGGTAACTCGCCGGGCACGCCCAGAACCTGCGCTGATGCTCAACCGCCGGACGCCGACGCAACGCGGGGCGCACCCGAGTCTGGCCTGAAGACGCGGGGAGGCGGGGGAGCTACCATTGCCAACCGTGCCCGACGTCGCTACCGCTGTCTTGACAAAACCGCCTGCCGCGCCCGAAATCGCACCGAGCGATTTCCGAACCGCGCGCCTCGTCGCGCTGGTCGCCGGCTTGCTCGGCGCACTGTTCGCGCTGGCAGCTCCGTTCTTACCGGTCAGCCAGACCACCGCGACGCTGAATTGGCCGCAGGACGGCGCGCTCAACAGTGTGCAGGCGCCGCTGATGTCGCAGGTGCCGATCGATCTCGACGCCCGCATTCCGTGTTCGGCAATTGATCAGCTGCCGAGTTACGGCGGGATGCTGCTGGCCACCGCGCCGCCGCAGGGCGACCGGGCCTCGCTCGAGGCGATGTTCGTGCGGGTCTCGGACACCACGGTGGATGTGGTCGACCGCAATGCCGTGGTCGCCTCGGCCGAGCGTGCGCAGCTGGGCGCGTGCACGTCGATCACCATCAGCTCCGACATCAATCGGACCAGGGCGTCGTTCGACGGTGTGACCACGACCATCGAGCGGCCGGTCGAGGGCGCGGCGCCCGGGACGACGCAGAAGGTCGAGGTGCCGGTCGAGGGGCAGCTGAACGGCGATCTGCGGCCGCAGGTGGTCGGCGTCTTCACCGATCTGAAGGGCGCGGTGCCCACCGGCCTTTCGTTCCACATGACGGTGGACACCCGCTTCTCCTCCAGCCCGACCCCGGTCAAGTTGGTCGCGATGATCGCGGCGGTGCTGTGCACGCTGATCGCGCTCGGCGCACTGGCTCGGCTCGACGGCAGTGACGGGCGCGGGCACCGCCGGTTCCTGCCCGCCAACTGGCTGAAGCCGAACTGGGCGGACGGCGCGGTCGTCGGCACGCTGCTGCTGTGGCATTTCGTCGGCGCCAATACTTCCGACGACGGCTACATCCTGAGCATGGTGCGGGTGGCGCCGCACGCGGGCTATATGGCCAACTACTTCCGCTGGTACGGCGTGCCGGAGGCGCCGTTCGGCTGGTATTACTACGTCATCCAGGCCTTCTCGGAGATCTCTACGGCGAGCCCGTGGGTCCGGCTGCCCGCGCTGTTCTGCGCAATTCTCTGTTGGATGGTGATCAGCCGCGAGGTGGTGCCCCGGCTCGGGCGTGGGGTGCGCAACAGCAAGGTGGCGTTGTGGACCGGTGGGCTGGTCTTCCTGGCGTTCTGGCTGCCGTTCGACAACGGTCTGCGCTCGGAGCCGATCGTCGCGCTCGGCGCGCTGCTGACCTGGGTGTCGATCGAGCGGGCCATTGCCACGGGTCGACTGCTTCCGGCCGCGGTGGCGATTCTGGTGGCCGCGTTCACCTTGGCGGCGGCACCGACCGGTCTGATGTGTGTGGCGGCGCTGCTCGCCGGTATCCGGCCGCTGGTGCGGATCGTGGTGCGGCGGCATCGGCAGTTCGCGGCGCAGGGCGTTGGCAAGTGGGGTTCGACGCTGCCGCTGCTCGCGCCGATCGCGGCGGCGGGTCTGCTGGTGCTGATCGTGGTCTACAGCGACCAGACCTTCGCCGGAATCCAGGAGGCCAACCGGGTGCGGCAGGTGACCGGCCCGAATCTGGCCTGGTACGAGGACTACCTGCGTTACTACTACCTGTTCGTGGAGACCGTCGACGGATCGCTGTCGCGCCGCTTCGCCTTCCTGATCATGCTGCTGTGCCTGTTCACCACCATGCTGGTGCTGTTGCGGCGCAGGCAGGTTCCCGGCATCGCCAGCGGTCCGACCTGGCGGCTGATGGGCGTGGTCTTCGGAACCATCTTCTTCATGATGTTCAACCCGACGAAGTGGACCCACCACTTCGGCGCGTACGCGGGCATCGCCGGATCACTGGCCGCGGTCACCGCGGTGGCGGTTTCGGCAAGTGCGTTGCGGGCCAGGAAGAATCGGGCGATCTTCCTCGCCGGATTGCTGTTCGTGCTGGCGATCGCGTTCTCGGGCATCAACGGCTACTGGTACGTGTCCAGCTTCGGCGTGCCTTGGTTCGACAAGCGGATCTCGCTGCACGGCTACCAATCGAACACGTTCATGCTGGTGCTGTTCGGGCTGGCGCTGGCGCTGGTCGCCTGGTCGGCGCTGCGCGAGGATTACACCAGGCCGCAGCCGTCGGCGAAGTCGGTGCGCGGCAAGCGGATTCGCAAGTTCGCCGCGATCCCGCTGACCGTCGTCGCCGCGCTGATGGTGCTGCTCGAGGTGTTCTCGCTGGTCAAGGGTGCGGTGGCGCAGTACCCGGCCTATTCGCTCGCGCGCTCGAATTTCGATGCGGTGCAGGGTAATTCGTGCGGTCTCGCCAATGATGTGCTGGTGGAACCGGATGTGAACAAAGGCAACGGCATGCTCACGCCGATCATCGATCCGGCGAATCCGCCGAAGAACGGTGATCCGCTGGCCGGCGCCGATCCGGTCGGCTTCGATCCGAACGGTGTGCCCGAGAAGCTCAGCGCCGACACCATCGAGGTGAAGCCGGGCACCGGCAACACCTCCACGCAGTCGGTCGGTCCGGTCGGCGCGGACGGGCAGAACGCGGGCACCGACGGCGGTTACGGCGCGACCGGTGTCAACGGCAGCCGGGCCACCCTGCCCTTCGGCCTCGACCCGGCCACCACACCGGTGATGGGCAGCTACCAGGGCGGCGTGCAGCAGCCCGCGCATCTGGTCTCCAGCTGGTACCAGCTGGCGCCGCGCTCGGATGATCATCCGCTGGTGGTCATTTCGGCTGCGGGCCGCATCCTGTCCGTCGACGACACCGGCGACACCAGGTACGGCCAGTCGCTGACCGTCGACTACGGCAAGCACCTGCCCGACGGCAGTGTGCAGATGCTCGGCACCTACCTGCCGCGTGATATCGGTCCGTTCCCGTCGTGGCGCAATCTGCGCATCCCGCTCGACGAGATCGCGCCCGATGCCGATGCGGTGCGCATTGTCGCCAACGACCCGATTCTGATCGGCGATCAGTGGCTGGCGTTCACCCCGCCGCGGATGCCGAAGTTGGCCACGCTCAACAGCTTTATCGGCTCCGAGCAGCCGGTGCTGCTGGACTGGGCGGTCGGGCTGCAGTTCCCGTGCCAGCGGCCGCTGGACCACAAGAACGGGGTGGCCGAGGTGCCCGGGTACCGGATCCTGCCGGACCGGCCACTGGCCATCAGCTCGACGAATACCTGGCAGGCCGAGGAATTCGGTGGGCTCTTGGGCTTCAGCCAGATGCTGGCGAAGTCGAGCACCATTCCGACGTATATGAAGAACGACTGGGCGCGGGACTGGGGTTCGCTGGAGCGCTACGACCAGTACTACCCGAATGCGGTTCCGGCCAAGTTGAATACGGGTACGGCCAGCCGTTCCGGACTCTGGTCGCCCGGACAACTGCGCGTGTTCTAACTCGTAGCTATACCGGCCCGTCGAATCGGAACTCCACCGATTCGGCGGGCCTGTCCTATATCTAAATGCGACCGCGCGGAATGTTTGTCATAGTGCGGCGCTGTTCGCCCCGCGGAACTCGACTGCCTATTCGTGAGCCCACACAGACGAAAGCGTGGTGTGGTGCCCAACCGCGTGTGGCCTGTGCTTACGTGTCCTGGACAGCGAAAGGCCGCCGCGTTGGCGATTCGCGCCATTGCGACGGCCGGGTGGTCGGGTGGTCGATGAACGGCGGGCTCAGACTTTTGCCATACGCAGGCCGAGTTCACGACGGAGTAGCTCTTGTGGGGTTTGGCGGGATAACACACGCAGCACTGCCGGTCGAAGCTCCCGTAGTTCATCTTCGGTAAGCAGTCCGACGAGGTCGCGCAGATCCATATCATCGAAGGCCGCGGTCATGAATAAAAGGTTAAGGCCAGCTTCACCGCTGGGAAGGCATTCGTGGCCAACTTTTACGACATGGTCACGCTGGTTCACCGTCGTAACGTGCGCGTGCCGCGAACACTTCGTCCATGCGATCTTCGGCCCAGGTTTTTATGGCGTGCATCACAGGCTGCAGGCTGTGACCGAGCGCGGTGAGTTCGTAGTCGACGCGGACCGGCACCTCGGCGGTGATCCGGCGTTCGAGTAGGCCGTCGCGTTCCAGAGTGCGCAGGGTTTGGGTGAGCATTTTGGGGCTGACGCCGGAGATGATGCGGTTGATCTCGGCGTAGCGCAGCGGGCCGTCCGCGAGGGCGTTGAGTATCAGGCTGACCCATTTGTCGCTGATCCGGTCCAGCAGTTGGCGGGTGGGGCATTCGGCAATGTAGGCATCGTATTGCTGCTTTGCCAGGTCACGGCGTTGCGCCGCAGTTGTTGTCGCCATCTGCTTCCTCGGACGATCGTTACGTACTTCTGGGTAACTACTACCCAATGGATAGTAGCTGACCTTAGGTTTGTCGACGAATTCGTATCTCGACAAGCGATAGGAAGCGCCATGCGTGCGGTAGTAGTCCGCCACCCCGGTCCGAAGGCCGTCGTGGAAATCATCGAGGTGCCGACGCCCGAGCCCGGGCCCGGCGCGGTTCGGGTGAAAGTCGCTGCGGCAACGGTCAATCCGGTGGACCTCATGGTCCGTAACGGCGTCGGCGGGACCCCGTTCGCCGCCCCGCGCGACCAGTGGGGGATCGGCTGGGATGTCGCCGGCGTCATCGACGCCGTCGGTGCCGGTGCCGGTGCCGATTTCGCGGTGGGGCAGGCGGTGATCGGTATCAGCGACCGTCTCGATGTCGCGTTGGCCGCGCAATCCGACTATGTCGTGCTCGAAGCCCAAAATGTGGCCCCCGCACCGACTTCCGTACCGGCGACAGCGGCGGCCACCATTCCGCTCAACGGTCTCACCGCCCTCCAGGCCCTGGCCGCCCTCGAGCTGACCGCCGCCGATTCCCTCCTCATCACCGGCGCGGCAGGCGCGGTAGGCGGCTTCGCCGTCGAACTCGCCGCGGCCCAGGGCATCCGAGTAATCGCCTCCGCTTCCGCTGCCGACGAACCCACCGTCCGCTCCCTTGGCGCCACCGACTTCATCCCCCGTGGAGCGAACCTCCCGGATGCCGTCCGCGCTCTCGTCCCCGGCGGCGTAACCGCGGCCCTCGACGCCGCGGCGCTCGGCCCCGAAACACTCGCCGCCGTCCGCGCCCGCGGCCGCTTCGTCTCCATCAGTGTCCCCGCCACTCCGATCCCCTTGCGCGGCACCGAGGTAACCACCGTGCTGGTCCACGCCGACCGCCCCCAACTCGACGAACTCGTCGCTCTGGTGGACAAAGGCCACCTCACCCTCCGGGTAGCCGAAACCTACCCCTTGGCTGCGGTAACCGCCGCCCACCAGCGTCTCGCGTCCGGTGGTCTCCGCGGTCGTCTCGTACTCATCCCCTAATTCCTCGAATTGTGTTCAGGCCGAAAGCACGCAGGCCGTGGAATGGGCTAGCGCGCGCGGATCGGGTCGGCTTTCTTCCAGCCGTTGACCGATTGCACGGTAGTGGCGATGGTCGCGGGCTGGGCGGTGGGGTCGTAGGGGGTGAATTGTTCCAGGGAGCCCCAGTCTCGGGTCCAGTTGTGGGCGAGATAGGTGGGGATGGTCTGGGATTTCAGGAGTAGACCGGTCCAGCCGAGGGGGCCGCCGCCGATATCGTCCTGCCAGGCGTTGGAGGCGTCGGAGCCGACGCGGTCGGGCAGGATGCGCCAGTTGGGCACCTCGGCGACGCCGTCGTGGTGGTCGAAGGGGCGCTGGCAGGGGAAGGCCAGGCCGACGTGCCAGTCCAGCAGGACCGGAGCGGTTTCGCCGACAACGGAATTCAGCGTGGCCAAACGCGGCAGCCGGGGCGGGGTGACGGCCAGCCACTGCTTCTGGGTGATGTCGTTGTCGACCGCGACCAATCGCACCGCGTTCACTCCGGCGGGCAACTTGTCCAGTGGCACACGGAGATTGCGCCAGGACGGTGCGGGCCCGATATCGAGCGGATCCACCGAACCCAGCGTCTGCACCTCGCCGTCCGCCCCGCGCACGCCGTACTCCAGGTGCAGCTCCTGCCCGTAGGTGAGTACACCGTCGGCGTCGATCGAGCGGATCCGGCCTGCCGCGGTAATGGAGAGCACCTGGTAGGCCGGGTCATTGCGCATGCTGTCGGTCAGATCGAGCCGGTACCACTGCGAGGTGAGCTTGGCCTGCTGCTGGTCGGCCCCCTCCTGGTAGCTGCCCATGATCGGGGTCCGCGACGGATCCAGACCGAACGGCAATGCCACTGTGCTGCCATTGATTCCGGCCTGCTGACTGGTACCGCCGCCGGTGCCCGCACCGGTTGTGTTGGTGGTCTTGTTCTTCGAATCTTTATTGACCGAATTCGCGCCGCCGGTCACCGTTTCCTCGGCATCGGCGGTGAGGTCGGTGGCCACCCCGCTTGGCGTGAATCCCTTGGATTCCGCGGACAGTCCGTCGGCGGGGGAGCCGGTGTAGGGGAGCAGCAGCGAATTCGCGGTATCGGTCTCCACCAGCACCTCGTTGGCGAGCGCGCAGGTATTGCCGCTCAGCGATTCGAGATTCGACTTGGCGATCGAGTACGCCGGGTACTGCGTGACCGCCGCCTTGGCCAGCGACGCCACCTCGAACAGTACGAGCAGCGCGGCCGCGATCGTCAACGGCGCGGAGGCGTAACGCTCGAACCGGCGTGGCGCATCGGTCTGCTCGCGGTACGGCTCGCGATAGTGCAGCCACACCGCGACGATCAGTGCCACCCCGCTGAGGCCGAGGAACAGCGTGGACAGGCCCTTACCCGCGACCAGCGGCGCCTTGTCCCACCACGGCACACCGTAACTGGATACGTACCACCAGCCATTCGATCCGGTGAAGGTGATCGCCAGCAGGAACAGCACCGCCGCCGCGAACAGCGCCCGGTTGCGCGGCGAACGAATCCCATTGGTGCCAACGGCGACCGCCGCCAGCGCCGCAAGCGACCCGGCCAGCCCGGCGTAAACGCCGAAGTGGTGGGTCCATTTGGTCGGCGTGAACATCATCAGCAGCAGCGAGGCGAAGACGATGCCGAGAATCCGCACCGACGGCCCACGCGACGTTCCCGGAATACGCCCCTTGCGCAGCACCTGCAGCACACAGACCAGCAGGCACAGCAGCATGATCAGCACACCGAACCGTCGCGCCAGCGATCCGTCCGGCGAGAGCATCAGCAGCGAATCCCACCGCGTCCGCTCGTCGAACCAGGCCACATTCGGTCCGACGAGGGTGCGCACCCGGGTCGCTTCCATGACCGTCGCCAGCGTTTGATCGGCGAAAACGATCACCAGCACGAGCGTTCCGGCGGCGAGCCCCGGTGCCAGCAATGCGGCATACCGGAAGAACGCCGCCGACCGCGAGGTGCTGCGGTCGGTCCCATCCGCCAGTGTGCCCGCGGCATCGCGCGCCCGCCGAATAATGATCTGCAGCACCGGTCGCGAACCCGCGATCAGCGCGGCCACACAGATCAGCCCCGTCGGACCGGCCGCCAGCGAGAACGCGGCGATCAGCACACCGACCGCGGCGGGCAGCAGCCGTCCGGTCGCAATGGCCCGCTCGATCGAGCACCAGGTCAGCAGCGCACCCGCCGCGATCAGCGGTTCGGGCCGCAGACCGTTGTCATAGGGCAGCCAGAACGCGAGGAAGACCAGACCGGCGGTCCACAGCGCCACCTTGTGCCTGCGCACCCGAGCGCCCAAGCGCGGCAGCACCTCTCGGCTGATCACCATCCAGCACACGATTCCGGCGGCCAGCGTCGGCAGCCGCATCCACGGGCTGGCATCGGAGACTTTTGTCATCCAGGCCAGTACTTCGTAGGACCAGCCGAACGGCGCCTCGGGCACCGCGAACCAACGGTAGTAGTTGGCCATGTATCCGGAATGCTCCGAGACGCGGGCCATATTCAGGATGTAGCCGTCGTCGGAGGTATTCGCGCCGATGAAATGCCACAGCACCAGGAGCCCGAGCATCGCCACATCGGCCAGGGTGAACCGCCACCAGTGCGCGGGCAGGAACCGGCGCGCCCGCCGACCATCGGCATTGTCGAGCAGGTGCAATGCGATCAGCGCGATGATCGTGCAGATCGCCGCCGCGATCATGGCGCCGAGCTTCAGCGCGGACGGCGTCGAGGAGAAGCGGGAATCGATATCGGCGTGCAGCTTTGCGCCATCGAGCTTCGCGGCATCCAAGTCGGTGAAGACGCCGACCACCTGCGGGCGGATATCGCGGGTGATGGTGTTGCGGAAGGGCGTACCGTCCTGGCGCTTCGCACCGACGAATTCGACCGAGGTCGCGGCCGCCGTCGCGGTGATGGTGACGGACTCGCACCCGGCGATCTCCGCGACCGGCGCGGACAGCAGCGGCACATCACGCTGCAGCACCGCGAGCGTGCCATCGGTGACCGAGACGATCAGTCCTTTGGCACTGGCCTGACCCGACGCGTGCGGAATGGTCGACAGCACCGTGCCCGACCCGGCCGCGGCCACCACTGAACACGGCAGCGTGGCATCCAGTCGCAGCGGCACATACGAAACCAGCGGCGCTTCGACACTGGTACGGCCCGCCTGGGGCCAGTCGAGCGCGGCCTGATCCTGTTTCACCGGAAGCAACGGCGTCAACAGTGCCAGCACGAATCCGAGCAACCCGGAGACGAGGGCGATCAGGCGGTTGCGGGTGAACGCTGCAGAAGTTCGGTCCGGTCGCACGAGGCACCATGCTAGCCACCCGCATTGGTGATGCTCGCCACCGAGATCATCGCCGCTGCCTATCGCAGCGACCGGACGTCCCAGAGCCACACGTCGTCGACCTGTCGCGGCGCGACGCCGAGCAGTTGCGTCATGGTCGTGCGCAGCACCTCGGAGTTCTTGGTGGCGGGCAGAACCACCACGTCGGCCTCCCAGAAGCGCAGGTCGTCGAGTGCCTGTGCGCGGGTGTCGGCGTCGATGGGCGGGACCACGCCGGTGTCCTGAGCGCCGACGAGCAGGGCGGTGGTCGGGCGGAAGTCCGGTCCGTAGATGCCCTTCTTGTTCGCACCGGTCGGGCCGACGAAATAGCCGCCGGCGAGCGCGAAGTCGAAATTCGCGTCGGCCTGCCAGCGCAGGGCCTGCGCCTCGGCGGGTCGCGGCGGCGGCACCAGCACCACCGAACCGCCGCTCACGTACTGCTTTACCGTCCCTTCGGCGAAGAACTCCGGCGTCGGTGCGCGCTCGATCACCGGAAGGACGGTCGGGACAAGCGGTACCAAGGCCAGGGCGAGCGCCGGGAACCAGGCCAGCGGCCGCCAATCGACCGGCGACTGCCGCCACCAGGTGACCGCGCTCTGCGTCGCCAAGGCCAGCACCGCCGCGATGGCCGGAATCGCGGCCATGGTCAGCCGGGTCTCCAGTACCGTATTGAGCAACGGGGCCAATTCGGCCCAGCGCCAAGGCAATTCGATCCCGGTCGACTCCTTGCCGAACATGGCCGTCGCACCGAGTGACAGCACCCCGAAGACCACCATCACCGCGGTCGCCGCACGGACCACCCGGTCGCGCCACAGCAGTGCCACCGTCACGAGCAGTAACAGCAGCAGTGGCCAGCCGAAATAAGCGTTCTGCTCGGTGTCGTTCATGGACACGTACTGGCCGGGTGCGAACATCCCGCCGAGCGATTCGGCGGGGAACTGCACGATGGCCTTCAGATCGTTGCCCATCGGCCCGTGGTCGATCGAGCGATAACTCTGCGGCCCGAAGAACTGCCACCACAGCGGAATTTCGGTGAGCATCAAGGTGATCCCCGCAGCCAACGCGATGGTCGGCGCGAGCGCACGCACTACTTGCCAGCCCGTGCGCGGTGTGTGCAGGTAGTACACGAGGCCGAAGAGTCCGAAGGCGAGTGCGAAGATCAGCAGCGGTTCCTCGCCGAGTGCGATCTGCAGCGCTACCAGGAAGCCGAGCGCGACGGCATCACGAACTCGCCTGCGTGGCTTGGTTGTCTCCGCACCCGACACACGTCGTGCGATGCGGATCAACAGCAGCGCGATGACCGGAAGCAGCGCCAGCAGCACGAAATTCGGGTGCGCATTCGCATGCGAGATCATCGCGGGCGCGAAACCGCAGAACAGTCCGCCGATCGCGGCGGCCAGCCGGGACTCCACCAATTCCCGGGAGAACAGCAAGTACCAGGCGAAGGCGGTGGAGGCGAGGCCGAGTGTGAGGACGAGCACAAAGGTGACGGTCGGTCCGAACAGCAGCGTGACCGGCGTCAACGGCACCCCGACCCCGAACATGGCCGTATTGGCCATCATGTTCACCCCGGCCGGGAAGTTCTGCAGATTCGTGCCGAGCGGATTCTCCAGATGCGCCACCGAATGTGCGGTGACCGCGAAGAACCACTCCCACATGGTCTGGTCCTGACCGCTCTTGATCAGGTACCCGCTTTGTGTATTGCGCCACTGTCCGGACAGCACGGTGACAGCCAATGCGAGATAGCTCACCGAGGCGACCAGATCACTCCGATCGACCCGGATCCGTCTCCGCTTCGCGGTGCGCTGCTCGGGTCTGGCCCCGCCAGCCGGTGTCGATCCCTTGGTGACGACGCCTACTGCTGGTGGTGCTTCGACCCGCAAAACAAACTTCTCCCCGTAAATGGTCAGATCAGCGATCCACCGTAACCGAATTCCCTGTGAGCTGTCCCGCCATCCCCGCGCCTTCAGGCCAGACTCGAGTGCCGCGACGTGGCCATTCGCGGCCGCCCGTCAGTGGCCGGCTGGGTTAGCCGGTACCCGACGAGTTACCCACGTCCTCGCGAAATCATGCGTCGAGCGAGTACACCGGCCGCGCCGATCGGTCGGGTTGGGCGGCGTCAGCGATTGACGACGACCAAGGTGAAAGGGCCGATATTGGTCGTGGTGAAGTGTGGGTCCGCGAAGAGCTCCTTGGGGAAGCTCACGGTGTAGCGCTTCACATTGGGGTCGTTGGGGTAGACGTCCTTGGCCAGGCGCAGGGTGTAGGTATCGCCGCTGCTGCGGAAGAGGAAGGCGTCCGGTGCGCGCCACGGGGTCTTGCCGAGTGCGTCGACCAGGGCGGCGGACGAATTCAGCTTGCTCCACGACTCGATGGTGGCGGCGCGGCCCGCGAAATCGGCCAACGGATTCGCATAGTGCGAGGTGAGCGCCTGGAAGCCGTAGTACGGGTAGAAGGACAGGAAGCTGGTGTCGGCGGTGAGGACCACCGAATCCGAGCGCGGACGGCCGGTCTGCGCGATCAGTGCCGCATCGATTTCGCGGTAGTACGACGCCGCACCCGGTGCGCGCTTATCGGCGCGTTCGCCGTTGCCGTCGGTGTCTGTGTACGCGGTGGTGATCTCCGGCTTCAGCACCTGCGGAATGTCCTGCGTGAACGCGAGCGCACCGACGATGGCGACGACGACAACGGCCAACTTGAACCGCCCCGGCTCATCGAGTGTCCGGTATGCCTCCCGCGCGCCCTCGACGAAGCCGAATGCACCGGCCGCCGCCAGCAGCACTTCGAGCACGGGCGTCAAGCGGAACGAGAGCAAAGTCGTACCCGCTGCGGTCGCTGTCATCGACAGCAGACACCACAGATAGATCGCCACTACGCCGATCCCGAGCGCCTGCGCCCGCCGCGACGACGCCGCCCGCAACACCAACCACGCCGTCCCGAGCAGGAAGAACACCCCGGAAAGCGAGAACTCCGCCATCGGCAGCGGCAATTGTGAACCGCCCTCGGGCAGATAGTGGAATGCCGTCCCTGAACTCGGCATCGTCCCACCGAGCATCTTCAACACGAACGGCAGCCACACGACCAGCGCGACCACACCCGCGATCGCCGCGATGACAACCAGCCGGACCAGCGGCGGCACTGCCGCCCGCCAAATCGAACCCGTTCCGCTCTCGCCTGTAACGTGCCGCGCTCGGTTCGTCGCCCGCTGTGCTCGGACTGCAAGCCCCGCCGAAACCAGCCCCATCAGCCCGACCGCAAAGGCCGCCACCGCGAAATACAACGTGTAGAACGACGCCGCCATACCGAGGAACAGCCCGGCACCGATAACCGCCCCCCAACCCCCGGCCGTTCCGAGACCGCTGGCCGTCGGGGCACTGCCGGCCGCCGCACCACCACTGCCCGCTGCATCTTCGCCACCCGCCGTGCCTTTGTCACCAGAGGCGGCAGCCTCCCCTGGCGCGTCGGCAGCACTCGATGTCACCGCACCTGCGGCACTGCTCGGCAGCTCGAGCGGCCGATACAACGCACCCCACGCGAGAATCAACGCGGGCGGCAGCAGCAGCACGATGACCGCGCTGTAGGCCTCCGGCGAGGCATAAGCCACCGTCACCGCGGTCGTCGCCGCACTGACCCCGATCGCCCAGTCGGCGCGAATCAGCTTGGACCACAACACGAGTGCGATCACGGCGACCACCGCGAGCGATCCGATGGCGTACGGCTTGAACGCCTCCCAGCCGTCCATCCCGAGCACATTCGCCACTCGCCCGCCGATCCAGAACCAGCCGGCCGGATAGAACGGCGGCAGGTCGGCGTAGGTCATATCGTGCAGTGCCGCACTATCGGTCAGCCGCGTCAGATATTCGGTACGGAACTCTTGGTCCACGGAGACACCGAACAGGTACAGCTTGGTCGCCGCCAGCGGCATCCCCAATGTCACCGTGACGAATGTCGAAATTCCGACCCACGAAAGCACTTTGGCCACCCACGGCCACCGCCGCGCCCGCACCAACCAGATCGCCACCCCCAACAGCACCGCCGCGCCGACCTGTCCGACCGTGGTCAACGACCTGGTCACATTGGACGAGTTGAATGCCGGCCACTGCACCATCGAAAACGCCACCAGCCCAACGGCGGCCACCAGGGCCGCAACCGCTGCGGCCAGCACCGCTTCGCCCACCCCGGAGCCGATATGCCGGATCAACACAGCCCCCGGACCGCGCGTCGGCACCGACTCCCCGGAGCGCTCTGCCATTACGGTGCTCAACGGAGTCCTCCATCTGCGATGCGATGCGCCGAGCCCGCGGCCGGTTCGGCGATGCCGGAGCCCGGCGATTTGCGGTCCGCGAGACTCGTGGTGCCGACGATGCCCGGCCGTCGGCAAAGCCGCGCACGGCGCTGATCGCCGGGTATCCGGCGGCGAGTTTTCCGCAGGTAGTCGCTCACTCGCACCAAGCCTCCGTATCAGGTCGACCATGATCAGATCGGCTCCGCACCTGCCACGTCGTCCGCCTGTGCGCCGGCGCAGGGGTAGCGGATGGGCCGCACCAGCCCGACGTCATGCCGTCGAGCCGGGTCGATGGTATCGACCGGATCGCATCGCGGCCGTCCGGCCGGCTCGTCGGATTCCGACTGCCTCGAGCATCGCGGATACGAACGAGCCGCACCCGTGCCGCGCAATGGGGCGCGGTCGACAGGGTGCGGCTCCGGAAAATCAGATGGGCAGCTTGCGGAAGATCGGGCGCGGGATGTGGCGCAGGATCATCATCACGAAGCGGAAGGTGCCGGGCGCCCAGACGAGCTCCTTGCCCCGCTGCGACGCCGAAACCGCCAGTGCCGCAATATCTTCCTTGTTGACGGTGAGCGGAGCCTCTTTGACGTGCGCCGAGAACCTGGTCCGCACCATGCCCGGCCGGATCACCAGCACGCGCGGTCCGTACGGGCGCAGCGCCTCGCCGAGTCCCAGGTAGAAGCCGTCCAGCCCGGCCTTGGTGGAGCCGTAGACGAAGTTCGAGCGACGTACCCGCTCACCAGCCACCGAGGACATGGCGATGATCCGCCCGAAGCCCTGCTTCTTCATCTTCTCGCCGACCAGCACACCGACGGAAACCGCTGCGGTGTAATTGATTCCGGCGACCTGCACGGCCTTGCGCTGGTTCTGCCACAGCTCTTCCGGATCGCTGTCCAGGGCGAATGCGACGATGGCGACATCCACATCGCCGCCTTCCCATGCCGCGTCGATCACCTTCGGGTGACTCTCGGTGTCGAGCGCGTCGAAGTCGATGACGTCGACCTGGGTCGCACCGGCCGACTTCAGCTCGGACACGGCGTCCTCGCGCAGCGGATCACCGGGCAGTGCGGCCAGGATGATGCGCGCGGGACTCTTGCGCAGGTACTCGGCGCAGATCGCCAAGCCGATCTCCGAGGTACCGCCCAGCAGCAGGATGGTCTGCGGGTTGCCTACGGCATTAATCACTGGAGCTCCAGCCTTCTCGCCATATCGGACATGAAAACGCCTGTGGGATCGACACTTCGGCGGATCTTGATCCACTCGTCGATCCGCGGGTACATCTGATGGAAGGTCTCCGCGGTGGTGCGCGAATCCTTCGCGGTGTACAGCCGCCCGCCGAACTCCATGACGCGGCGGTCCAGCTCGCTCACCAACTCGTTCAGCCCCGGCTTGATCGGGAAGTCGACGCAGATGTTCCAGCCCGGCATCGGGAAGCTCAGCGGTGCGGGATTACCCGGTCCGAACAGCTTGAAAACGTTCAGTGCCGAGTAGTGCCCGGAGGCCTGGATGTCGATGATGATCCGCTTGAACTCCTCGACCGCCTCGGTCGGCACCACGAACTGGTACTGCAGGAAGCCGTTGGAACCGTAGCCGCGGTTCCACTCCGCGATCATGTCGAGCGGGTGGTAGAACTGCGTCAGATTCTGCACCTTGCCGGTGTAGTTGCCGCCCATGGCGTAGTACGCCTCGCCGATGGCCTGGAGGGTGAACTTGTTCATGGTCCAGTTCGGGAAGATATCGGGCACCGTCATCAGTTGCGGTGCATCGAACTTCAGCGGCTTCTTGCGCAGGCGCTTGGGTAGTTCGTCGACCTTGGCGAGGCGGCCGCGCGTGATGGTGGCCCGGCCGAGCTTCGGCAGCGGGCTGATCACGTCGAACCACGCGCTCGAGTAGGTGTAGTTCGCCTCGCTACCGTCGCTGTGCGCGGCGATGGTCTCGTCGAGCGTCGTGGTCTTCACGCCGTCGTTGAGGAAGTAGGCCGTCTCGGTGGGGGCCATCTCGATGGTCGCGCGCAGGATGATGCCGGTGAGTCCGTTGCCGCCGACGGTCGCCCAGAACAGCTTGGCATTGCGCTTCGGCGTGATGTGCTGCACCTGCCCGTCGGCGGTGAGCAGATCAATCGAGCGCACGTGGTTGCCGAAGCTGCCCTCGCTGTGATGGTTCTTACCGTGGATATCGGAGGCGATGGCGCCGCCGATCGTCACCTGACGGGTGCCGGGCAGCACCGGAACCCACAGCCCGAACGGCAGCGCGGCCTTCATGAGCTGGTCCAGGCTGACGCCGCCGTCCACATCGACGATCCGGGTGTCCCGGTCGATCCGGTGGATATTGTTCAGCGCCGTCATATCGACGACGAGGCCGCCCGCGTTCTGCGCGTGATCGCCATAGGAGCGGCCGAGCCCGCGCGCGATGATGCCGCGACGCAGGTGGGCCGGCTTGGAGTCGTTGTCCTCGGCGACCATGGCGACGGCCTTGGCGATCAGTTCGGGATCGCTCGTCGAGAGCACTTCGGAAGATGTTGGTGCGGTGCGACCCCACCCGGTCAATGCCTTGGTCCGCGTCGGCAGCGCGAAGGTGCCGTCGGTGACATTGCCGGAGTTACCGGTTGTGGTGGCGGTCGGAGCTTTCGTGGACATCGGCATAGAGGCTACATGCATGAGCGGATATGCGGTCGGCGTCGCCGTACTCCCCAGTATGTGAGGTCGGACATCGGTTCCATCTCGCCGGACAAACGTCCAATGGTGCTGGAGTGCGCGTGTCCCGCGTCACCCCGTTACGCTCGTCGACGTGCAAGCCGAACCCCACCTGCCGCTCCCGGCCGAACTGCCGCTGGTCGACGAGCCGGCCGGCGTGACCGACGGGCCCGAAGGCGGTAGCCCTGGACAAGCGCAGTCGGCCGAAGGCCGCCCGTTGAGGGTGGCGGTGGGCGACGGGCGGGCCCACGAAGGGACCCGGGAGCGCCGAATCGAATCCAGCACCGATGTCGACCTGAAGACCCAGATCGTCCGCTTCACCCTCACCGGCGGCCTGTCAGCAATCGTCGACTACGGGATCTACAGCTTTCTGCTGAACCTCATCGGCCTGCCGGTCAGCGTCGCCAAATCGATCAGCTTCATCGCGGGCACCACCACCGCCTACCTGATCAATCGCCGCTGGACCTTCCAGGCGCCTCCGAGCCGCGCGCGCTTCATCGCCGTCGTGGTCCTCTATGCCGTCACCTTCGCCGTCCAGGTCGGCATCAATGCCGTGCTCTACGCCACGCTTCCCGGTGACTGGTGGCGCCAGCCGCTGGCCTTCGTCATCGCCCAGGGCACCGCCACAGTCATCAACTTCGTCGTGCAACGCCTGGTCATCTTCAAACTCCGCTAGCCCCTGCCACCCCATCGAGCTGGCTCGGGCTTATCGAGCGGAGTCGAATGGTTGCGCCGAGCCGCACCATCCTCGACCGCAGACGAACCGTCGGCAAATTACCGCGGCACCAAGTCGACTCGCGCCGCCTTGGCGCCGAAGTAATCGCCGCCCTTGGCGCGGACGTTGTCGGTGCCCCACTCCCGCTGCTCGCGCGCCGCGGGGACCAGATGTGGGATGTGTTTGCGGCAGTGGATGTAGGCCTCTTCCACATCGACCACCACCCAGTGCTGTGCGGCTCGCCCCTTGACGTTCTCGGGTAGTTCCGGGACGTTGTGGCGCAGCGCGGTGTCGTCCACGATCCGTGCCGAACCGTTGATGTGCAATCCGATCAAATCCTGGACGAAATCGATTAGCAGGATGCCTACATGCGGGTTCTCCAGGATGTTGCCGAGGCTGGCCTGCACGCCGTTGCCGCGGTATTCCGGATAGGCAAGAGTGCGTTCGTCGATCACATGCAGAAAGCCGGGCAGGCCCGCACGAAAGCTTGCGTCACATTCGCCGTGTTTGTCCGCGGTGGCGATGAACGCCATATCCATCCTGGCGATGAATTCGATCATCGTCGGGTTCAGCTGATCGAGTACTTGATCTTGGTAGAAGCGTTCGGCGCGGTCCCGCGTACCGTACCTGTCCTGTAGTTCGTGCTCACCGTCACTGCCACAACGTGTACCGGGCATTGCGCCCCCTCTGGTAGCTGGAATCCGGCACACCGCAACGGGTTCGACGCTGAGCCCGCGACTAAACCGAAATCCTGTCCATTTTAGTCTGGCAACACAGCAAAATCCATGTTGAGAATGCACTGAATCTTTAGTTAGCACAAGGGTTTCCAGAAAATAGCTACAATCCGACCGGCCGGAATTTTTCTGCGCGGCTGGTCGGATCGAGCACAACTCAGGCGGGCGTCAAAGTCACCGGAACGCCATTGAAGACCGCATTTCCGGACGGCACATCCACCACCGAATCATCGGTCAGCACATTGGCATTCACCCCGGCATGCGCCCGGGCCACCGTCTGTGTGCTGTCGGTATGTCCCCAGCCGTGCGGCAAGCTGACCACCCCGGGCATGATCGCCTCGGTCGGCTCCAGCGGTACCGTCAGCGTCCCCGCGGCGGACTTCACCACGGCGGTATCGCCGAGCCCCAACCGCGCCACATCCGCCGGATTGATATGCAGCGTGCAGGTATTCGACCCGCTGACCAGCATCGGGATATTGTGCATCCAACTGTTGTTGGATCGCAGTTGACGCCGCCCGATCAACACCACATCCGGCGCGGCATCGGCGAGCCGGGCCCGCATCCGCGCGACATCGTCGAGCAGCGGCTGCGGCGCCAACTCCACCTGCCTGGATGCCGTCCGAAGCACGCCGGGCAGGCGCGGCTGCAAAGGTCCGAGATCGACACCGTGTGGATTGTCCAGCAGCACCTGCAGATTCAGCGTGCCGTATTGCTCTCGGCGCTCTTCGTGGTCACGCATACCGCCTGCGGGTCCGTCGCTCGCGGCGGCATTCCACTCGCCATAGGGTCCGAGCCGCAGCATCAGGTCGATGCGCTGCTCGGTGCTGTTGGACCCGATGAGTTCGGGCCGCCGCTCCGGTATGCCCGCCTTGTGCAGCATGCCCGCGATGATCAGCTCATCGACGCCGTTCAGCGCCTCCGGCCCGGCGGGCTGCCCGGTCAGTGCGGCCCCGAGCCTGGCCAGGATCTCCGATTCCGAAGGCCGATCGCCGAGCGGGACCAGCGGCCGCGAGTACCGCGCGTAATTGCGAACCGCGAACTGCAGCAATGCGAAGTCGTAGTGCGGCGACTGTGTAGAGCGCGGCGGCGGCAGGATCACATCCGCATGCCGGGTGGTCTCGTTCAGATACCGGTCCACGCTGACCATGAAGTCCAATTGCGCGAACGCCGTATCCAACCGGACCCCGCTCGGCGCGGACAGCACCGGATTACCCGCGACGGTTACCAGCACGCGCACCTGTCCCACGCCCGGTGTGGTGATCTCATCGGCCAGGGTCGCCACCGGCAGTTCACCCATCGCCTCGGGCAGGCCGCGCACCCGGCTGGCCCAGCGCCCGGTGCGGAACGGCTTGGTGCGCGGGATACCGCCCGCCGCCGCATTGGCGAACATGGCGCCGCCGGGTGAGTCGAGGTTGCCGGTCAGCACGTTGATCACCTCGACCAACCACTGTGTCAGCGTGCCGAATTCGGCTGTGCAGGTGCCGATTCGCGCATATACCGCCGCGGTCGGCGCGGCCGCCAACTCCTGTGCGATCCGGATAATCGTCTCGGCGGGAATTCCGGTCCGTTCCGAAACGACCTCGGGCGGGAAATCCGCCGCGGCCGTACGCACTTCGTCCAGGCCCGCGACATCCAGGCAGATATCGGTCAAACCTTGTTCGAACAACGTGTGCACGATCCCGAACAACAGATAAGCATCGCTACCCGGCCGGATGAACAGATGCTCATCGGCAAGCTTCGCGGTCCGCGTTTCCCGCGGATCGACCACGACGAATTTCCCGCCGCGCTTGCGCAGTGCCTTCAACCGGCCCGGGAAATCCGGTGCGGTGCACAGCGATCCGTTCGACTCCAGCGGATTCGCGCCGAGCATCAGCAGATAATCGGTGCGATCCAGATCCGGCACCGGCACGGTGAGTGGATCACCGAACATCAACCCGCTCGCCACCTGCTTGGGCATTTGATCGGCGGTACTCGCCGAAAACAGATTCTTGGTGCCGAGTGCCCGGATCAGCACCGGCAGATACAGCGCCCCCGCCACGGTATGTGCGTTCGGATTGCCGAGATACAGCGCCGCCGCCTGATTTCCGTGCTCGGCCACGATCGCCGGGAACCGTGCGGCGATGAGCTCGAATGCCTCGGTCCAGGACGCGGTGCGCCAGGTATCGGTGGCCCGGTCCCGGATCATCGGTTCGGTCAGCCGGTCCGGATCTTCGTCGAGATGTCCGAAGCTGGCCCCCTTGGGGCAGATGAACCCCTTGCTGAACGGATCCTGTCGATCCCCGCGAACCGAGGTCACATGGTCGTTCGAGTCGAGTGTGATCTCGAGTCCGCAGACCGCCTCGCACAGTGGGCAGGTCCGCAACAGCGTCCGGGAGTCATCAGTGAGCTGGGCCATAACCCCCATCATCGCGCGCGATGGATCTCCGCGCATGAGGAACAAGAATGACCGGTATCCAGGGATAGCGGATACCGGTCATCGTTGGGTCAGGGCAGTGCGGACCCCGCCCGGTCGAATACTTCTGGTCAGCAGGCGACGGTGCTGACGGTCGCGCGACGCGAAAGCGCCGAGCGAACCGCCGCGCCGATCGCGACTACCGGCGGGATCCAGCGGGCCTCGCCGGGAGCCACGCCCCAGCAAGCCTCGCCGGTGGTGAGCTGGGTGGGGGGCAGCGGGATGCCGTCGCCGTCGGTGTAGACGGTGGCGCCCGCCTCACGCAGTGCCTCCAGCGCCATCGCGGCCTTGCGCAGGCCGGTGACCAAGTGGATCTCGCGACGCTCGACGCCCGGAATCTCGATAACCGGACCGGTCAGGTTGTTCGCGCGCAGGAACCGGCGAACCTCGCCGGCCAGCTCACCGCTGATCTCGATACCCGACAGATCCTCGTCCGTGATCAGGCAGATTCCGTTGGTCGTTTCAGCGATCGTCCACCCGCGCTGGATGTAGTCCTGCGCCGCGGCAGTCATCTCTGCCGCCGATGCGGAAGTCGGAAACGTGGTGCGCACTGTCTTTCTCCATTCCCCGATAGATCTGGGTCCTGCATACGTGGGTGGTATCGGGGCGGGGTGGGGTGGGCGTTACGGGTTGTACAAAAGATCTTGGTGACTGTCGGGTTCGTCTCACCCGGTAGTGATCGGCTATCACCGAGACACCCCATTTGATGGGCCGTGCCGATGTCTCCGGGATCGGCCGCCGGGGTCATGGCGGGCGCACCTGTTGTGTGAACCCACTCCTATTGGCCGGGCGTCGAATTGGGGGAAGGATCGCAATATGAGTGAGCATCGCGGTGGCGATTCGACGGGGAGCGGTCGAGTGACGGGTGGGCGCGCGGCATCACGAAGCGATTCGACCGGCGGGGCCGACGACGCCAATAGTGTCGGCGCACCGGATTCGGCGGAGTTCGAAACCGAATCACGCTGGATCGCCTGGAAAGAGACCGCGTCCAAACGGTTCTCGCGCACCACTGAGCCCGAACCGGCCGAACCCTTCGAAAGTCCCCGTGCCTGGACCGCCGATGCCGCCCGCGGTCTGCTGGATGTGCAGTTCCACCGTCCGGCGACCAGGACGCTACTGCCCCTTGCCTACATGCTCGGCCTGGCCTTCGCGATCGGCATCCCGATCGCACTGACGGTGCTGATGTGGCAGGTCTCCGCAGTGCTCGGCGTGCTGGCGGCCTTGATCGCGATACCGCTCGGCCTGACCATCGCGGCCGTCGTACGCCTGCTGCTCGAATTCCTGGAGAACGCGTCCAAGCTGGCCACCAAGGTCGAGCACATCGCCGATCTCGCCGACGATCTGTTCCAGGCGCTCTCCGATGTCGCCGAGCCGGTCAACCAGCTCTCCGAAGACGTTCGCGCTGTGCAGTTCTGGCGTTTCCGCAAGCGCGGAGCACGCAAGTAGAACCGGGCTGAATTGCCGGATCATCGCCTGCGGGAACCTGTTCGTCGCTGTTGCGCCCTTGGCCTGCGTGCGACACCGATCGTGACCTGTGTCGGATTTACTGTGAAACAATGCTGTTCGGATATCGCGAGGGGGAAGCATGGCTTTACCGCAGGGCACAACCGGATCGACCATGCCGCGCAGGCAGCTCGGCCGACATCTGCGTGATCTGCGCAATCGGGCCAGGATGACCACACGGATGGCGGCCCAGCAGCTCGAATGGTCCGAAGCCAAGATCTGGCGGATCGAAACCGGGCAGACCTCCTTGCGCAGCCTGGACGTCGAGGCCATGTGCAAGATCTACGGTGCGCCGACCGATCTCGTCGAACCGCTGACCGCGCTGGCCAAGGAGACCAAGGCCAGGGGATGGTGGACCGGCTACAGCGATGTGATCGCCGAGGGTTTCGAGGTGTACATCGGTCTCGAGGAGGCCGCGCGTGCCATGGCCACCTATGAGAACGAGCTGATCCCCGGACTGCTGCAGACCGAGGCATATACCCGCGCGCTGCTGAAGTCCGCGCGTCCGGATGCGTCGGATACCGAAATCGAACGTCGGGTGCAGCTGCGCATCGCCAGGCAGGCGTTGCTCACGCGCAAGGATTCGCCGCTGCATCTGGATGTGGTGATCAGCGAATCGGTGCTGTGGCGGCGGGTCGGCGGTGCCGAGGTGACCATCGAACAGCTCGCGCACCTGCGGCGCATGTGCGACCTGCCGAATGTGCGAATCCAGTTGGTGCCCACGGATTCCGGCTATCACGACGGCATGGATTCGGGCCCGTTCGTCCTACTCGAATTCGCCGATACAGCGCAGATGGAGCTGCGGGAGCCACCGGTGGTCTATGTCGAGGCGTTCACCGGTCCGGTGTACCTGGACAAGGATCACGAAATCGAGCGCTACCGAAAGGCTTTCGCGAACATCAAGTCGGTCGCCGCGGATGCGCGCACCGGTATCGCGGAAGCGCGCGACGGTATTTGATGGCCGCGCCTTCGGCGCGGCGTGTTCGCGGCCCCCTGTGTCTCGCGTCCGAGCCGTCGAGACTCGCGCCTGCGGCGCATGCGCTTCGACGGCTCGGACGCGAGACGGGCCGCGAACGGTCGCTCGTAAGACTCGCTTCGTTGTGGCTGGGAAGGGCTTGGATCCTTGCTGCTTCAGCACTGTCTGGTGGTTACCCGGGGCCGCTCGAGTACCTCGCGATGCGTTGGGAGCGCTGACTCGGGCGCGAGATGGGCCGCGAACGGTCGCTCGTAAGACTCGCTTCGTTGTGGCTGGGGAGGGCTTGGATCTTTACTGCTTCAGCACTTCTGCTGACTACCCCAGGTTCGCTCGAGGACCTCGCGATGCGTCGGGAGCGCCGACTCGTGAACCTCGCGACCCTTCTCGGTCAGGCAGACGAAGATCGCGCGCCGATCCTCGGCGCACATACTGCGCGAAACCAGTCCGTCGCGCTCCAGCCGCGCCACCGCGCGCGAGAGTGCGCTCTGGCTCAGGTAGATGTCGTTGGCCAGATCGCTCATCCGATAGTCGCCGCAGGCGGCGTCGACCAGCCGGTCCAGCGTCTCGAATTCGCTCAGGCCGATATCGTGCTTGCCCTGCAGCTCCTTCTCGAGCGCACAGCTCACGGCGGCGTGCCGGTCGAGCAGCTCACGCCACTCGGCGACCAACCCGGTGGGCGCCACATCGCGCTCCATGGATTCCGTTGTCGATGGCTTCGACATGACCGTATCCTAGTGCCCCACGCCAGTAAATGCAAGTGCATTAAATGTTTTAGCATTTAATGCACTTGCGTGTAGCCCTCATGACTTCTGCAGCAACCGTTACCGATGGGCGTGCGTAGGCTGCACGTTCGTCGGCAGTCGTGTGATTGCTCATGCGACGTTCACCTCGGGGGTGTTCCCGTGGCGGTGGCCGTTGCCAGCGGGGCTGGTCTTACTTGGCCTTCCATCGGGCTCGTTTTTCGTCGCCCCGCGACTCGGGGAGGACGCGCCATGGTCGATCCGGGTCGCGAATGCGGCCAAGTTCCGGGCTGCATTCAGGTCGCGATCGGTGTGATGACCGCACGCATAGCAGTAGAACAGTCGATTACTCAGGCGCAGTTTGGCTTTCACTGCGCCACAGGCACTACAAGTTTTCGAGCTGGGATACCAACGGTCGGCGACGGTCAGGTGTCCCCCGCGCCGGGTCGTCTTGTAGTCGAGTTGGCGGCGTAACTCTGACCATCCGGCATCGGCGATACGGCGCGCCAGGCGATGGTTGCGCAGCATTCCGGCCACGTGCAGGTCTTCGACCACGACGGTGCCGAACCGGTCGGTGAGTGCGGTGGTGAGCTTGTGCAGGCCGTCACTGCGGGCGTTGGCCACGCGCGTGTGCAGCCGTGCGATCTGCGCGGTGGTGTGTTGCCAGCGTTTTGACGGTGTGGTGTCGGTGCGTTTGTCCGGGCTACTCCGTCGCGCGGCGCGGCGCTGTAACCGCCGCAGTTTCCGTTGGGCGCGCTCGAGACGGCGCGGGTTGGCGACCATGCCGCAGGCGTCGGAGAAGCCGGGTACCGGTTGCGACAGCACGGCTAGGTGCGTGATGCCGAGGTCGACACCGACGACCGCGTCCGGCTGGGTCGGGGCACGTTGGGTGCGCTCGACTTCGACGGAAAACGACGCGAACCACCGGCCACGGGTAAACGACACGGTTGCCGACCGGATCCGGGCGGTACCACGCTCGATATGGCGAGCCAGCTTGCGAGTCGACTCGTGTGTGCGGATCTGCCCGATACGGGGCAGCTGCACATGCCGTCGGTCAGTATCGGCCAGGCCGAACGCGCCTGTCGTGAAGCGGCACGACATCGCCGAGCGCTTGGATTTGAACCGTGGGAAACGCACTCGCTCTCCGCTGCGGTTCCCCGCTCGAGACTTCGTCCAATTCGACAGCCCCGCAGCTAGATTCGCCAGGCCGGATGAGTATGCCTCTTTCGAGTTCTCCCGCCACCACGGTGCAACGATGTCTTTGGTCTGATTCCACCTCTTGCGCAGACCGTATGCGGACCAGCCCACCAGTGGCGTCAGCTCTTCCTCGGCCAGACCATAAGAGCGCTCCGCATCCCGCTGATCGAGATTCGCCTTCACCAGCCCCAAACCCCAGTTGAACGCTTTACGCTGCGCCCCACAGTGCGATCGCAGCATCGCCTCCTGGTCAGGGGTCGGATCCAGCGCGAACCGATACCCCTGCAACACGGTCACCTGTTCGGTCACGACACCACCATCGCAGACGCCACCGACATTGCCCACCAGAACGCGCCCACGCAGCGCATCTCACCTCACCAGGGGCGGTGACGCTCGTTCTGTTCCGGGTGGTTCAGCTTATGAGAAGGGCGGAGCGGCAGCGTCTTTCGGGGATCGGATATACGTCAGCGGTCGACCGTCCAGACCGACCTTCGGCCATTCGATACCCAGCCGCGGATCGAAGGCATCCATATCCCTGTCGAATTCCGGCGTGTACTCGATCGAACAGAGATAGGTGACGGTGGAGTGATCCGCCAGCGACAGAATCGCATGGCCGAGCCCCTCGGACAGGAACATCGAGCGCCGATCGACATCGTCGAGCACCACGCTGTCCCAGCGTCCGTAGGTGGGCGACCCGGGCCGCAGATCGACGACGACATCGAGGAACGCGCCGCGCACGCAGGTCACGTATTTGGCTTGCCCCGGCGGATCCTCGGTGTAGTGGATGCCGCGCAGCACCCCGGCCGCCGAGACCGAGCAGTTGACCTGGCGCAGATCGAACGGCTGACCGGTCACCTTCTCGAATTCCGAGGCCTTGAACGATTCGCAGAACATGCCGCGCTCGTCGCCGAATTGGCGCGGGGTGATCACCCATGCCCCCGGCACGGCGAGTTCACGGAACTCCATCGCTCACCAATCCCGTCCGCGCTCGAGCAGATCGAGCAGATACGTCCCGTAGCCGGAGCGAACCAGCGGTTCGGCCAGCGCGCAGAGCTGTTCGTCGTCGATGAAGCCCTGCCGCCACGCGACCTCTTCCGGCACAGCGATTTTCAGGCCCTGCCGCTGTTCGATGGTGCGCACGTAGTTGGCGGCGTCCAGCAGCGAGTCGAAGGTGCCGGTGTCCAACCAGGCGGTGCCGCGGGCGAGGACATCGACGCGCAGCCGATCCTGTTCCAGATAGGCGCGATTGATATCGGTGATCTCGTATTCGCCGCGCGCCGACGGCCGCAGCCCGCGCGCGATCTCCACGACGTCGTTGTCATAGAAATACAGCCCGGGGATGGCGTAGTTGGACCGGGGCACCTTGGGCTTCTCCTCGATCGAAACCGCTCGGCCCTCGGTGAATTCGACGACGCCGTAGGCGGTCGGATCCGAGACCCAGTACGCGAAGACCGCGCCGCCGTCGATCGCGGCGAAGCGCTCGAGGCTGGTGCCCAGGCCCGGTCCGTGGAAGATATTGTCGCCGAGCACCAGTGCGGCGCTCTCGCCGCCGATATGGTCGGCGCCGAGGATGAACGCCTTGGCGAGTCCGTCCGGTTCCGGTTGCACCACATAGGTGATCGAGATGCCGAACTGCGAGCCGTCGCCGAGTAGGCGGGCGAACGCGTCGGCGTCCTCCGGTGTGGTGATCACCAGGATGTCCCTGATGCCCGCCAGCATGAGCGTGGACAGCGGGTAGTAGACCATCGGTTTGTCGTAGACCGGGACCAGCTGTTTGCTCACCCCGCGCGTGATCGGGTGCAACCGGGATCCGGTGCCACCGGCCAAGATGATTCCGCGCATGGTCATCGAGTCTGCCAGGCGCATCCAGCTCGGCTTCGGCGAGGTTCCGACTCGCCTACAAATTGATCACGAACGTTTGGTGACCCGGCGCGGCGGGCGATATATGTTACGTAGATCACGCTATGGTTTTGTGAAACATCAGCGTGTGAGATGTCAGCGTCGACTCTCGCCTGGAGAACCGTTCGGTCGGGTTCGGCGCGCCAGTGTGAGGTAGGTGCGCGATGGTCGCGATCAGCGGGAGTGAATTCGACGCAGTTGATCCGGGTCTGTTGATGAACCCGGACGGTCCGAGCGCATCGGCCCGATTGCTGCTGGCGACCTGCCTCGGCGCGGTGCGGCCGGTGCTGCGCATGTTTCCGGTCAGCCGGGTGACCATCCCGATCGGTGCCCTCGCGATCGACGGTCTGGCACGGCTGCGGCCGCAGCCGGGCGGTGTCGATCGAGAACAGGTGACGCTGAACGGTTTTCGGATGGAGATCCTGCGTCCCTCGGGTGGTTCGCGCGCCCTGCGGCACGGCGCGGTGCTGTATATGCACGGCGGCGGCTTCGCAGTCTGCGGTCTCGGCACCCATCGCCCGATCGCGGCCAGCCTGGCCCGGCGCACCGGACTGCCGGTCGTCAATGTCGACTATCGCCAGCTGCCCGCGAGCAATGTCTCCGCTGCGATCGAGGACTGCGTGACCGCCTACCGCTGGCTGCTGCGGCACGGCGCGGACCCGGCCAGGATCATGTTCGCGGGCGATTCGGCGGGCGGCTTCCTCGCCTTCGCCACCGCACTGCGCGCGATCGAGTCCGGGCTGCCTTCGCCTGGCGGGCTGATCGGGCTGAGCCCACTGCTCGATCTGGACTACGCCGCCAAGCGCGACTATATGAATGTCGCGCGCGATCCCTATCTGCCGCTGTCCGCGCTGGAGGCGGTGGTGCGGATCGGCGCCGAGGTGGACGGGGTGCTGGATCCGCTGGCGTCGCCGGTCAACGGCGCCTTGGCGAGTCTGCCGCCGGTGCTGCTGATCACCGCCGAAGACGAGGTGCTGCGCTACGACTGTGAGCTCATGGCCCGCAGGCTGACTGCGGCCGGTGTCCCGAATGCGCTGGAGATCTGGCGCGGTCAGGTGCACGCCTTCATGGCGATAGCCCCGAATCTGCCCGAGAGCAGGATGGCATTGGCCCGGGTCTCCCGGTTCGTGCGCGCCCGCCTCGAGCAGCCCCAACAGGCTCGGACGGCTTGACCTGGATCGGCCGGACGAGTCGCGAACCCCGCATCCGGACCTCGCCTTTCGGTGGCGGTCCGGGGCGGGGTTCTTTCGTAGGAAGACCGCGCAGAGAATTTCACTCTGACATTTGGAGAATTCCCTTCCGGGAACCCTTGGATCGCTGTTCAGTTCAATTCGGTTTACTTTTTGTTCACCTGGCGGAGGGTTGGAATTACGCCGCGTAGGGCGTATTACGGTCCTATCTCATGCGAAAATGCCGCCCGGCCATTTCGGCCGAGCGACGACCAGCAGCGGAAACCCCGCCCGAGCGATGCGCGGGCGGGGTTTCCTGGGCTCGTTTTCAGTTGTGTGGAGCCGTTGTGCGACTTACTTCGCCGGTGCCGGCGCGTTGAACGGCGCGCTGGTGGTGGCGAAGTACTGGATCGCCGCACCGATCGCGACCGGAGCCGTGATGAAGATCTGACCGAGCAGGGTGCCCAGCGCACCGACGGCGAGGATGCCGGCGACGCAGCCGACGGCCGCGGCCGGGATGAAGGCGCCGAACAGGCCGACGATGGTGGCCGAGGCGACGGTCGCACCGGCGATGCCGCCGAGGACGCAGCCGAGGGCGCCGCCGCCGAGGCCGCCGACCAGGGTGCCGATGGTGGCGCCCATGGCGATGGTGTCCTTCATGCGGTTGAAGGCGGCCAGCTCACGGTCGTATTGGGTCTTGAACGGGGCCTGGTCCTCGTAGGGCAGCGCGACCGGCTTGTAGGTGGCCTTCGCCATGTCGAGCTGCGGGGTGAGGGTGGCGGTGTGGTCGGCGATGTCCGCGGCGATCGGGAACTCGAATTCGTCGATCCGGAAGGTCAGCGGGGTGCCCGCGACGGTGGTGCCGTTGGCGGCCTTGATCTTGAGCGCGTTGTCCTCGACGACCAGCGAGCCGGAATCGATCGAGATGATCGACTGGGTGTCGGTGGCATTCGCGGTGAAGTTGATCGGGGCGTCGGCGGATTCCGCCGGTGCCGCGTTGACGGTGCCCGCGGTGATACCCATGGCGGCGATCAGCAGAGCCGAAGTCGCGGCGAATTTCCTCATCAGCATTTTGTTTTGGACCTCGATGTTAAGCGTTCGGAGGGGACTAGACGATCGAAATCTAGACCAGCTAACGAGTGGTGAACCCGTTGTGACCGTTAATTCAAATTTTGTTCACCATCGCGACCCTAGGCTTGGTGGGTTCTTCGAAATGTGTGCGCTGACCGGGGTTTTTCACAAAGAACTGAACCATGCATCTTTCTTTACGCTCGACCAGAGTGACGAACGTCACAGATTGAAACTCTGGTCGTGCAGGTGAATGCGGCCGAACGGATCCGGCGGCAGCGGGCTGTGTTGGCGACGTAAGGTCATGGGGTGCGACTGCTCGTAACCGGCGGAGCCGGATTCATCGGTGCGAATTTCGTCCAACAGACCGTGGCCGAGCGCCCCGACGCCACCGTAACCGTCCTTGACGCTTTGACCTACGCGGGAAACCGGGCCTCGCTCGAGCCGGTGGCCGACCGCATCGACTTCGTGCACGGTGACATCGCCGATCTGGATCTGGTCGACGAGCTCGTCAGCGGTGTCGACGCCGTGGTCCACTTCGCCGCCGAATCGCATAACGACAATTCCCTCGCCGAACCCTGGCCGTTCGTGCAGACCAATATCGTCGGCACCTACTCCCTGCTGCAAGCGGTGCGCCGCCACGACGTGCGCTACCACCATGTCTCCACCGACGAGGTCTACGGCGATCTCACCCCGGACGGACCCGCATTCGACGAGGACACTCCCTACAATCCGTCCAGCCCCTACTCGGCCACCAAGGCCTCGAGCGATCTGCTGGTGCGCGCCTGGACCCGCTCGTTCGGCGTTCGCTCGACGATCTCCAACTGCAGCAACAACTATGGGCCGTATCAGCATGTGGAGAAGTTCATCCCGCGCCAGATCACCAACCTGATCGACGGGGTGCGGCCGCGGCTCTACGGCGCCGGCCATCAGGTGCGCGACTGGATCCACGTCGACGATCACAACCGCGCGGTGTGGGACATCCTGGAGCGCGGGCGAATCGGGCAGACCTATCTGATCGGCGCGGACGGTGAACTCGACAACAAGTCCGTGGTGCGGATGATCCTGCAGGCCTTCGATCGCGATCCGGACGATTTCGATCACGTCACCGACCGGGCGGGTCACGATCAGCGCTACGCCATCGATGCGACGCTGCTGTGCACCGAACTCGGTTGGACGCCGAGGTATTCGGATTTTCGTGCCGGGCTGGCCGCCACCATCCAGTGGTACCGCGACAACGAGAGCTGGTGGCGTCCGGCCAAAGCCGGCACCGAACGCGCGTACGCCGATGCGGGCGAGCGGACCATCAACGCCTGAGCCGAGAGCGCGGGGTTTGTCAGCCCCAGACGATCGAGTAGTACTTCCAGAGTGCGGCGATCAGGGCCACCAGCGTGGCCGCGATGATCGTTATGGCCGGACCCTTGGCCGGGGTCCGGCCGCGGACATCGGTGAGTCGCAACGGCATCCAGCGCAGCAGCACCACCAGCGCGAGGATCGCCAGCGGCACGAAGTACCGGCCCTGTACACCGTCGATGATGTAGTAGTCGACCGGGGTGAACGACATGTACAGCGTCACGTAGATCATCGCGACACTCGCGAGCATCGTCAGTGCGACGATCAGCGTGCGCCGGAAGGTGGCGGTCGCGGTGTTCATCCGATCCGCGATGCCGACGCTGACCGCGAAGGCGAGCAGGCAGGCCAGCACCGTCAGGGCGGGGACGTCGATGTAGGCGAAGCCGAGTTCGCCGAAGAACTGGGTGAACCACCGCTGGTCGCGCAGTGCGATGCTCTCGCCGAAGACGTTCACGAAATTCACCGGATCGCTGAGGATCCCGTGCAGCTGATCGTTCGGACGCACCGAATTCCATTGGTGCTGTGGGCGCATCAGGCCCATACCGTCGGTGGTCGGTGCCGCGATCTTCATCCAGACCGCGAATGCCGCCGCGCCCAGGAAAGCGAAACCCCATGGGAGCGAACGCTTCCAGCGGGACTCACCGCCGAAGGCGAACCGGTTCGTCGGCACCAGCACGACGAGCATGGCCATCAGCACGTAGGTCGGCTTGCTGACCGGCAGCGCGAGGGTCGCGGCAAGTAGCGCCGCCGTCTCGACACGACCGAGACCATCCACCCAGGAACAGTGCCTTGACCAGCAACGCGGACATCAGAATGGCCAGTGCGTTGGTCATCGTGTCGGCGGTGACAGTGCCCGCCTGGAAGACCGCGATCGGCAGCACGGCGACGGTGAACGCCAGCCACTGCACCCGGTGCGTGCGCAGGGCCCATAGACCGAATCCGACCAGCGCGAGGTAGGTGGCCAGGCCCGCGAGGCGGGTCAGCAGCATCATCGCGCCGACATTCAGTCCGAACAGCTCGGCGACCCGAATGCCGATAGCCGCAGGGATATACGGCACCGGCGAGTAAGCGGCGGTATTGGTGAACCAGACCGGCTCCTCGGCCTTCGAAATCGCGGCGCCCTCCATCCGGGCGTAAGTGCCGGGATCGGCCACCATCTGATCCGGCTCTTCCGGATTTGTGCTGTAGTCGTGCAGCGCATAGCCCATCAGCTGGGTGATGCTGATCGGCACATCGCCGCCATAGGAGATGCCGCGATCGTCGTGGATCCGCTGCGGCAGGAGGCCACCGTGCGCGACCTGGTAGGCGCGTCCGAACTGGGTGATTTCGTCGTGGCCCCAGAACGGCGGGGTGATCCAGGCGAACAGCGCGCCGAAGACCGTGACGATGATGGTGAAGGCGACCGTCGCGGCGCCGAAGCGGGCCACGATTCGGCGCCCGAATTCACGCGCCGGATTCGGTCTGCCCGAATCAGGTTCGGCGGCAGCGGATTCGGCTGTCGCCACATCGTTGTCAGTGGTCGCCGGTTCCGGATTCGCGGGGGTTGCGGTTCGATCCGCCGAGGTGGTCAACGCTCGGCTCCACCGGTGTGGGCGTCACCGCCATGCGCGTCGTCCGCGCCGACGGCGCAGTAGCGCAGGTAGACCAGCCGGGCGGCCTCGTGCCGGGAGCGCCGGATGCCGTCCAGGATCAGGCCGGCCGTCCAGGCCAGGCTGCCGAGCAGCAGCAGGGTGAATCCGAGGAACAGCGTCGGGAACCGGGGCACCTCATGGGTGTTGTAGAACTCGACCACGATCGGAATGGTCAGGATGATCGAGACCAGCCAGCTCAGCGTGCCGAACAGCCCGTAGAACGCGACCGGCCGCTCATGTCTGGCCAGGCCGATGATCAGCGCCAGGATCTTGAATCCGTCGTGGTAGGTGCGCAGCTTGCTCTCACTGCCCGCGGGCCGATCACGGAAGCCGACCGGAACCGCGGTCTGCGGCACCCGCAGATGCAGGGAATGCACGGTCAGCTCGGTTTCGATCTCGAATTCGCGCGAGACGGCCGGGAAGCTCTTGACGAATCGGCGCGAGAACACCCGGAAGCCGCTGAGCATATCGTCGACGTTCTCGCCGAACACCTTTCCGACCACGCCGTTGAGCACCTTGTTACCGGTCTCGTGGCCGGAGCGGTACGCCGACGCGCCCTGGTCCTGTTTGCGGACGCCGAGCACATGGTCGTACGGACCGTCGAGCAGTGTCTTGATCATCAGCGGCGCGGCCGACGCTTCGTAGGTGTCGTCGCCGTCGATCATCAGATAGATATCGGCCTCGATATCGGCGAAGGCACGGCGCACCACATTGCCCTTGCCCTTGGTGTGTTCGTGGCGCACGATCGCACCGGCCGCGCGGGCCCGCTCGGCGGTCGCGTCGGTGCTGCGGTTGTCGTAGACGTAGACGACGATTCCCGGCACGGCAGCCTGCAGGTCGGCGACGACCTTGGCGACCGAAGCCTCCTCGTTGTGGCATGGCACCACTGCGGCAATTCGGAGCTCGGTGGAGTCCACCCGGTCAATCCTCGATGTCGGCGGTGAATGGGGAACACCGGGAGGGTACAGGGCGGTACCTATTGGTGCGCACTCGGTTCAGGTACCGTCGCCGGGTGTCTTACCCAGAGCAGCCCGTGTCATTCTCCGAACGGTCCGGCTCACCGCAATCGATGCCCGCTGACGAGCCGCTGACCGCGAAGGTGATCGCCGCACTGCGGCGCGGCGGCGCTTTCCTGGTGGTCGGCGCGATCGGTTTCCTCGTGGACGCGGGCACCTACAACCTGCTGGTGTTCTGGGGTGGCGAGGGCGTGCTGTACCACGCACCGCTGCCCGCCAAGATCATCGCGATCGCGGTGGCCACGGTGGTGACCTACTTCGGCAACAAGTGGTGGACCTTCGGGCACAAGAAATCCGATAATCCCGGCCGCGAGTACCTCTTGTATGCCATATTCAACGTTGTCGCTATCGGCCTGCAACTAGGTTGTCTCGGGTTCTCCCGCTATGTGCTCGACCTGTCCTCACCGCTGTCGGACAACATTTCCGGCACGCTCATCGGCCAGATCGTCGCGGTGGTATTCCGCTACTGGGCCTACGACAAATTCGTATTCGTCGGTTCTTCGGACAGTTCGGCTAATAACAAGCAACCATAAATGGCAGGACCGCTTCGGTTCCTGGACAGGCAGTCGCCGAGCCTGATTGATATCCTCGGCCCGCCGCGAAGGCATCCAGGGGCGTGTCTGTCCCGTCGGCACCAAAACGATTTCGAGGACTTCATGGATCAGTCGGCTACCCAGGCCGTTACCGAGACAAATGACCGACCTTCGACCGCGCCCGCCTCGCTGCGCGTCGATCACCAGGCGCCCGATCGGCTGGTGCTGCAGCGCGGCATCTTCACCGGTCCGTCGGCGAAGGTGAGTGACGAGCTCTACGCCGTCGTCAAGGGTCGCGCCCATCGGGAACGCCTGGAGCTGAGACTGGAGAAGGGTGCGTCCGCGCATACCAACACCTACTTCGGACGCTTCGCGGCCAGCTACTGGCAGCGCTGGACCACGGTCACCGAGGTGTGGGCGAGCATGGTGCTCGATGTGACCAGGAAGGCCCGCGTCCGGGTGGTCGCCTCCGATATCGCCGGGCACCGCCGGATCATCGAGACCGCCGAGATCACCACCAGTGGCCCGCTGACCCTGACCGCACCGCTGGACCAGTACGTCGACGGTGGCGCGCTGTGGCTCGAATTCGAGGCCATCGGCGGCGAACTCGGCATTTCCGCGCAGACCTGGTCCGCCACCGCGCCCGACCATATGCGCCCGGTCGCCATCGCGATCTGCACCTTCAACCGGGCCGCGGACTGCGCAGAGACGGTGGCTGCGCTGGCCTCCGACGCCCCGATTCTCGAGGCCATCGACGCGGTCTATGTGGTCGATCAGGGCACCGATCTGGTGGAGAACCAGGCGCGCTTCCAGGAGACGCTGCCGATCTTCGGTGACAAGCTGCGGTACATCCGGCAGCCGAATCTCGGTGGTGCGGGTGGCTTTACCCGTGGCCTCTACGAGGTGTCCGCGGTCAACGAGCACGCCGACGTCATCTTGATGGACGACGACATCCTCTGCGAACCGGAAACGGTGTTGCGGCTCAACGCCTTCGCCAATATGACCGTGGAACCAACGCTGGTCGGTGCGCAGATGTTGTTCCTGCTCAACCCGGATTACCTGAATGTCGGCGCCGAGGAAGTGCATCTGCACGAACTCAAGCACGGCCAGAAGGTGCCGAAGGCATTGCGCAACACCAGCATGCTGAAGAAGAACCAGGAGCGCCGTGTCGATGCCGGCTACAACGCCTGGTGGACCTGCCTGATCCCAGCCGAGGTGGTCGCCGAGATCGGGCTGCCGGTGCCGATCTTCTTCCAGTGGGACGATGTCGAATACGGCATCCGAGCCCGCGAGCACGGGTTCGTCACGGTGACGCTGCCGAACGCCGCGGTGTGGCACGCGGACTTCTACTGGAAGGACTACGACGACTGGGCGCGCTACTTCAGCACGCGCAACTCGTTGATCGTCGGTTCGCTGCACACCGATCTCGACGGCAAAGCCATTACCCGCCAGCTGTTCCGGAGTCTGGCCGAACATCTGGTCGCCATGCAGTACGGCTTGGTGCACACCACCCTGCAAGGCATCGAGGACTTCCTGCAGGGGCCGAAGGTCCTGCGCGACGGTGGAATCGCCGCGCTGGCCGCCGCCCGCACCAGTCGCGCCGACTACACCGAGACCATCAAGCATCCAGCCGCGACCCCGCCGGTGCGTTCGGCCGATATCCAATTGCGCCGGGCCGGTGGCGAACCGAGTCGGGTTACGGCGGTGCTGATCAAGCGGGCCATCTCGCAGTGGACCGGGCGTACCCAGCATGGGCTGATCGGCGTCACCCGCGAGGACGCGCACTGGTGGCACGTTTCGCTGTTCGACCATGTCGTGGTCACCGACGCCTCGCAGTCCGGTGTGCGGGTCCGTCAGCGCGATAAGGCGCGCGCTCGCGCCCTGCTCATCCGCACCATCCGCGTCCTGCGCCGCCTGCGTCGTGAACTGCCGAACCTCACCCGGCAGTACCGCGCGGCAATGCCCGAGCTGACCAGCCGCGAGAACTGGGAGCGCCTCTACGGCATCGAGCCGAACTGAGCCGGTGGCCGCCGCGCACGAAATGATCGGGCGTGCGCGGCGCGCCGAATAGTGCCCTTGACGACGACCGTGCTCAGCGGAGTGCGGTTTCGAATGCGGCGTACGCGCGCTCGTCGAAGAGGACGAAGCGAACTTCCGTTACGTTCGTTGTCGCTTCGCGCACCGTCTCGATGGCGATCCGTGCGCCGTCGTCGATCGGCCAGCGGTAGATGCCGGTGGAGATGGCCGGGAATGCGACGGTGCGTGCGCCCAATTCGTCTGCCACCCGCAGTGATTCGCGGTAGCACGAGGCCAGTTGGGCGGAGCGGTCCTCGCTCGCCGACCAGACCGGACCGACGGTGTGGATGACCCATCGGGCCCACAGGTCGCCCCCGGTGGTGGCGACCGCTTGACCGGTGGGCAGCCCTTTGCCGTAGTGCGATGCGCGCAAATCGCGGCAGGCGTCGAGAATTGCGGGGCCACCAGCGCGATGGATTGCGCCATCGACGCCGCCACCGCCGAGCAGAGAAGAGTTGGCCGCATTGACGATCGCATCGACCCGCTGCTCAGTGATATCACCCCGGCGAAGGATGATCGTGGCGGTACCAGGCGCGCCCGAGATCAGGTGCCTGGCGCGCCCTTCCAGTAGCGGCATCAACGCCTGTCGCCAGGCAGTGAGACTGACCATCCCACTCGACATGCCACCGTGCGCGAACTCCGGTCGATGCACGCTGTCGGGTGCGCCTTTCGCTTCGAGACGCAACCCGACCACCTGCTCGAAGGTGTCGTGCAGCAGTGCGATCAACTCGGTCGAAGTCGAGGGCGGGTCGAGACCTTCGAGCCGACTCCGCATTTCCTGCCAGACGTAGGGATCGCCGCGCAGCCCCCATCCTTCGGGCTCTGGTTCGAAGATCGCGGCCAAGGTTGATTTACCGGTCACGATGGCGACGGTAGCGGGCTGACTGCCCGAAGGTGGCCGGGGGCCACCTTCGGGATCGGCGTCAGAGGAACAGGTCGGTGGTCAGTTCGGCGTCGCCGGGGACGACGCGGTACTTGTCCAGGTCGGTGATGCCGTGTGCGCCGAGGACTTCGTCATCGAGGAAGAAGTTGCCGCTGGTCTCCTTCGACGGTGAGGTGAGGACCAGGTAGGCGGCGTCGGCGTAGATATCGGGGGTGCGGGAGGTGGCGATCATTTCCTCGCCGCCGAGCAGATTCTTGACCGCGGCGGTGGCGATGGTTGTGCGCGGCCACAGCGAGTTGACGGCGATGCCGTCGCCCTTGAGCTCCTCGGCCAAACCCAGTGTGGTGAGCGACATTCCGTACTTGGCGATGGTGTAGCCGAGCGCCATGCCGGCCCACTTCGGGTCCAGGTTGAGCGGCGGCGACAGGGTCAGGATGTGCGGATTGCGGCCCGCCGCGGCCGATTCGCGCAGCGCGGGAATGCTGAGCTTGGAGAGCAGGAAGCTGCCGCGGCAGTTGATGTCCTGCATCAGGTCGTACTTCTTCATGGAGATGGCGTCGGTGGGGGACAGGTCGATCGCCGAGGCATTGTTGACGACGATGTCGATGCCGCCGAACCGCTCGACAGTCTGGCGCACGGCCTCGGCGACCGACTCATCGATGCGCACATCGCCGACGAACGGCAGTACGGTTCCGCCCGCGGCCTCGAGCTCCGCGGCCGCGGTATGGATGGTGCCGGGCAGCTTCGGATGCGGCTGGTCGGTCTTCGCGATCAGGGTGATATTGGCGCCGTCTGCGGCGGCTCGCTTGGCGATCTCCAGACCTATGCCACGGCTGCCGCCCGACATGATCATCGTTCTGCCTGCGAGCGGCTTCGATCCCGGTTCCGTCATGACCTGCTCCTGTCGTCCAGGCCGCGGGTGGGTGCGCCCGCGGCCGTGCCGACCCGTTCGAGCGACCGGCGAGCAGTCGCCGACGGGTGTTGTGCACGTCAAGGGTAACGCAGGCCCCTATGCAACCAGTTGCATAGGATGGTCGAAGAAGGGGCGCCGGAGCCCCGACGCCCTTTCGACGCGGTCAGATGCTGGATGCGCCGGCGATCAACACGATGTTCAACAGGATCATCAACGCCACAATGCCCCAGCTGATGTAGATGAAGATGGCACCGGGCGTCTTCTGCGGAACCGGGCCGATCGCACCGTTGAGGAAGATGACTGCGGGCGGTTTGTAGTAGAACCGTGCGCCCTGACCTTCCTGAATCGCGGCCGTCGCATTCGCCGGGCCCATATCGAACAGCCAGGGCGTGGTCACCTTCACGTGGTACTGCCCCGGGCCGACCGGAATATGGTTCTGACCCCACCGCGTATTCGGCACCCGCTGACCATTGATCAAGATCTTCGGCTTGGTGATCGCCAACAGGAAGGCGAACCACTCATATGAGGCCTCGACGGTGATGCCCGGCGGGGCCGGTGCCTGCTGCGGAACCGGCTGCCCGTAGGGCGCTTGGCCGTACGGCTGCTGCCCATAGGGCTGAGCAGGCTGCCCGTACGGCTGCGGCGGTACGGGCTGGCCGTACTGCGGCTGCGGAATATGCGGCTGACTGCCGTACGGCGGTTGCGGCACCTGTGGTTGGCTGATCGGTGGCTGCCCCGCGGGCGGCGCGTATTGCGGTGGCGCACCGTAGGGATTCGGCGCGCCCTGCGGCACCGGCTGACCATATGCGGGCTGTCCGGGCCATTGCCCGGGCTGGCCCTGAGGCGGATACCCGCCGGGGAAACTCATCGGAACCCTCCCGTGTAGCGATTTGTGCGTGCCGACCCTACCGCGTAAACGCGGCGTGCGCGGAATCAGCGGCGCGAGCTTCTCTCCTGGTAGAACTGCCGCTGCTGCTTGCGGATATCGCGCCACACCTTGGCGCGTTCGGCCTGCAGCCGCTTATCCGATCGCGCTGCCATCCAGGCGTTTTCCCGTTCGAGTTTGCGGTAGCTGTCGAAGCGCCGCTGGGTGAGCGCGCCGCTGTCGATAGCTTTCTGTACGGCACAGCCGGGTTCGCCGCTGTGCGCACAGTCGTCGAATCGGCATTGCGCCGCGAGGGATTCGATATCGCTGAAGGTTTTCTCGATGCCTTCCGCGGCATCCCAGAGGCCGATGCCGCGCAGTCCGGGCGTATCGATCAGCGTGCCGCCGCCGGGCAGCGGCCGCAGCTCCCGATGCACGGTGGTGTGCCTGCCCTTCTTGTCCACCGCGCGAACGGTGTTGGTGGCGAAGACTTCCTGGCCGAGCAGGGCATTGGCGAGCGTCGATTTCCCGACGCCGGACGGACCGATCAGCGCGACGGTGCCGTCGAGCATCGCGGTGAGCACATCGAGTCCGGATCCGGTATCCGCACTGACCGCGAGGGCAACCGCGCCGGGCGCGACGGCCTGCACTTCGTCGAGCGGAATATCCAGCGCCGCATCCGCTTTGGTGAGCACCACGATCGGCTGTGCGCTGCTCTCCCAGGCCAGCGCGAGCATGCGCTCGATGCGCCCGAGGTCGATATCGCCGTCGGCCGCACTGCAGATCAGTACGGTATCGACATTCGCGGCCAGCACCTGGCCCTGTGCGCGCCGATCGGCGGCCGAGCGCATGATCGCGCCGCGCCGCGGCAGCAGTTGTCGCACATTCAGTTCGGCATCGATGCTCACCCAGTCGCCGGTGCAGAGTCCGCTGATCTCGGAGTCGGCACCCCGCCTGAGCGGGTCAGGCCGGGAGGCAGCTCGCGTAACCACGGACGGCCCCCGCTCAGGCCAGATCAAACGCTGGCAACGGGCACGCGCGAGTCCGGTCGGTGTCGCGACATCGCATTCGCTGCGATCCATGCGGATCACCCGCGCAGGGACACACCCATCGTCGATGAGCGAGTCGTATTCATTGGCAACGGCTTCGGTCCAGCCGTAAGGGACGAGGAGGTCGTGGTCGACCATGATGGAAGGAATCCTTCGTCGGGCGCCGAGCCCGAACCGGACTCAGCGAGAGGTATCTGAGGCGGAAATTCGTGCGACAGCGTGCATTTGCACAGCTGATCCGGGCACGACAATCCGAACGGTCCGTGTCACGATCTCCACCTCCTCACTCTCGTCTCGACGTTGCTCGCCCACTTTGGCATGGCGCGCAGACCCGCGCAATCTATTTTTCGTCGGTGGGCTTCTGGTCCGGGGTCGGCTTGCCGAACTGCTCGTTGCGGCCCAGGCTACGCAGGTGGAACCATTCGCGCAGGCCGGCCGGATCGCGGCGGGTGACGAGGAAGAACCAGGAGAAGCGGATCCATTCCTGGGGCAGCAGTTTGCGCATACCGGGCTGGGACATCAGGTAGCCGCGGTTGCGGTAGGTGAAGTAGCGCTTGACCGGGTCGTCCGGGTACTGGGTGTGCATGCGGCCGCCGAGGATCGGCTTGAATTCGGCGGCGCCGTTGGGATGCAGGTAGGCCGTCTGTAGACAGGTGCCGAACGGCAGACCGGAGCGAACCAGCCTGCGATGCACCTCGACCTCGTCGCCGCGCACGAATAGCCGCAGGTCCGGAACGCCGATCAGATCCACCGCCTTGGCCGAGATCAGCGCGCCGTTGAAGAGCGAGGCGATGCCGGGCAGGAAGTCTTCATCGCCTAGCTCGGAACGTAGCCGCCGCCAGACCACACCGCGGCGCAGCGGGAAGGCGAGACGGTCCGGTTCATCGATATCGCAGACCACCGGCGACACCTCGACCAGACCGTGTCGGCCCGCGCAATCGAGCAGGGTGGCAAGGACTTCCGAGCCGTCGGGGCGGCCGTCGTCGTCGGCCAGCCACACCCAGTCCGCGCCGAGGGTCAGCGCGTGCAGCATGCCGAGCGCGAAACCGCCCGCGCCGCCGAGATTGTGTGCCGAGCCGAGGTAGGTGGCCTCGACCGGCTGCTGGGCGACCAGCTCCGCGACCTCGGGTTCATTGGCGTTGTCGACCACGATCAGGTGGTCCACCGGGCGGGTCTGGGAGACAAGGACTTTCAGTGATTCGGCGAGCAGTTCGCGGCGTTTATGGGTGACGACCACGGCGACGATCTTGGCGCCGGGGCCGGTTCCCGCCGGGGTGCGGGCGGCTTCGATCTGTGCGGGGGAGGGGTCGTCGGAGTCGTCGTCCAGGGAATCTGGCACGGAGTCGATCAGGGCCTCGCGCCCTGCGTCGATCGGGGCGTTCTGCCCGGTCGGCTCACTCATGCCTGATTCCGCTCCAATTCTCGCTCGGTTCCCATTTTCCGTTCCGCTTCCATTTCGCGCAGCACGGTGGCGACGTGATTGCCCGCGTCCGGGCCCTCGTAGGCACGCACCACTTCTTCGATACCGCCGCGCAAACGGATCTGCCCGTGGTCGACCCACATGGCGGTATCGCAGAGCTGGGCGAGAAATTCGTTGGAATGGCTGGCGAACACCAGGATGCCCGAACGGGCCACCAGTGATTGCAACCGGATCCGAGCCTTCTTCATGAATTCGGCGTCCACCGCGCCGATGCCCTCGTCGAGCAGCAGGATCTCCGGATCGATGGAGGTCACCACGCCCATCGCCAGGCGCACCCGCATGCCGGTGGAATAGGTGCGCAGTGGCATCGACAGATATTCGCCGAGTTCGGTGAATTCGGCGATCTCATCGATCTTCGACATCATCTGCTTGCGCGTCTGTCCGAGGAAAAGCCCACGGATGATGATGTTCTCGAAGCCGGAGATCTCCGGATCCATACCGACGCCGAGGTCGAATACCGGCGCCACCCGGCCGCGGATGCGGGCACTGCCGCGCGAGGGTTCGTAGATTCCCGAAAGCAGTCGCAGCAGTGTCGATTTGCCCGCGCCGTTGTGTCCGACCAGGCCGACCCGGTCGCCCTCTTTCAGCGAAAGGGTGATGTCGCGCAGCGCCTCGACCACCACCACATCGGACTGATTGCGGCCGATCGCGCCGCCTGCCTTACCGAGGAATGCCTTTTTCAGCGACCGCGATTTGGCGTCGAAGATCGGGAACTCGACCCACGCCTGGCGGGTTTCGATACTCACATGGTCGGTCATCGGGCCCGATCTCCTATACCCAGTACGGCACGCGCGAACGGTACTGCTTCATGGCGAAGATCGCCACGATCCAGCCGACGACGGTGATGGCGCCGACGATCACCCAGTGATACAAATGCTGATCATCGCCGAGCAGCGGCGCGCGGACGATTTCCAGGTAATGGAAGGTCGGTACGATTTCGGCCAGCTTCGCGCGCTCGCTCACCTGACCACCCTGTTCTTCCAGGCTTTTCGTATTCCACATGACCGGCGTGAGCACGAACAGCATCAGCGTGAGGCTGCCGAGGATCGGCGCGATATCGCGGTAGCGGGTGCTGAAGATGCCGAAGACGATCGACACCCACATCGAGTTGAGGAACAACAGCCCGAGCGCGGGGATCGCGAAAATGGCGGTCCAGTGCAGTTTTTCCCAGACGCCGAATGCGACCAGCACCACCAGATAAATCAGCATGTTGTGCGCGAAGAACAGCAACTGCCGCCACACCAAGCGATAGACGTGCACACTCAGCGCCGATGGGAGCTGTTTGATCAGCCCCTCATTGGCGATGAAGACATCCGAACCCTCGAGGATGCTGGCCTGGATCACATTCCAGACGATGATGCCGATGGCCACATACGGCAGATACGACTTGATCGACTGGCCGAGCAGCGCCGAGTACAGAATGCCGATCGCGGCGGCCTGCACGCCGGTCGCGATGGTGATCCAGAACGGGCCGAGCACCGAGCGTCGATAGCGCTGTTTGATGTCCTGCCAGCCGAGCGACAGCCAGAGCTCGCGCTGCGCGAAGCCGCCGCGGAAGTCTTTGAACGCGCGCCCGAAGGTCTGCGAGTCCGAGACGATCGCGCTCGCCGGCGCGACGGCCTCGTCCGACGCGGGCGTTTCCGCGTCTGAGCTCACCGGATGCTCCGGCGCGGTGTTCTCTTCAGGAGGTACGGAGGTCTCATCGGAACTCTCGTCGGTACGCGCTTGGCTGGTATCTGAACGCACTGAACCCTCTTCAGGACGATCCGAGCTCTCATCGGGACGCGCCGTATTCACATCGGAGACCGAGTCGGGGCGGGCGGCAGCGGACGGCACGGTGCTCGACACTACCCTCGCAATTTCCCGAGGCGTGAGCGGCAGGGCCCGGAGGAGGTAGCGAGGCGCAACCACATAGGGCCCCGCGATCGCCGCAAATCAGACACCGCCGACCCGGCCGACACTCGACTCGGATCTATTCAGAGATATTGTCCGGAGCCGCCGATCGGCGAGTTCGACTGGCCCCCGCGCGGGTCGGTCGCGTGGATGCCGGGCGGCAGCGCACCCTGACGCATCTGTTCCAGCTGCGCGCGCGCCGCCATCTGCTGGGCGAACAGCGCCGTCTGGATGCCGTGGAAAAGACCTTCCAACCAGCCGACGAGCTGGGCCTGAGCGATGCGGAGTTCGGCATCGGTTGGCACTGCGTCATCGGTGAACGGAAGCGTCAGCCGCTCCAGTTCCTCGCGCAATTCCGGTGCCAGACCCTGTTCGAGTTCGCGCACCGAGGATTTGTGGATCTCGCGCAGCCGGGTCCGGCTGGCATCGTCCAGCGGAGCCGCGCGGACCTCCTCCAGCAATTGTTTGATCATGGTCCCGATGCGCATGACCTTCGCGGGCTGCTCGACCATATCGGCGAGCGATTCCTCGGCGTCGTCCCTATTGTCCGCATTGTCGGATTTCTCATCGCCGTCGGTAACGACCTGCGCGGTGAAGGGCGTGTCCGAACCGGACTCCACGGGAATAGCCAGCGGCCTGCCGTCGGGTCCGATCACGACAATGGATTCGGGTGCTCCATCCGATTGCGTCATGGTCCCCATCATGTCGCGTCCGCCGCGAACGCGCTAAGTCGGTCGCCTTCGATCAGGTCACCGGGTCGGTGCAGCGGCGCGGAGGTGGCGTCTATTCTGTTCGGGTCGTGTGGTTCGGATTTGTTGAAAGTCGGTTGCCATGCTGAGTCCCAGTTCGCTGCACCCCCGCCCGCCGGTGAGAGGGAACGCGGTTACCCAGGCTCGCCCGCTGCCCTTAGAGTGGCC
>NZ_BAGN01000005.1 GCF_000308835.1 Nocardia vinacea NBRC 16497
CGACGGCGGCAGTGCCGGCGGCGGCGGGGGGACCTCGCGGCGCGGGCGCAGGTTCTGCGGGTCCTGGTAGGGAACCGGCTGCTGGGGTGGCGCATAGCCGGGGACGCCGCGAGGCTGGGGTTCGTGATACGGCTGCGGCCGCTGCGTCGGCGCATGCGGTGGCCGGGAATTGCGCGGCGGCATTCGCGTTTCGGGCGGTACCTGCGAATAAGCCAGTGGCGGTGCGTAATTCGACCCGTCGTGCCGGATGACCTTGGTGGGGTCGATATGTCTCGGGTCCGGACCGGGGCCGCGACGACCCGGCGGATGCGGCTCGCGCCGCTGCGGCGGCATGGACGGCGCACCGGGATTTCCGAAGGGTTGCGGCTCCCGGCGCGTCCGGTCGTAGCGCTGGGGGTCGTCGCCGTTCATCACACAGACTCTACTGTTCGAGGGCCGTCGGGGGGCTTGACGAGCGGCCGGAGGTTGGTGCGCTCGAGTGAGCGCTTGTCGATAAATTCGCCGGGCGGACCGGCGGGTGTTACGGCAACCAGGAAACGTGACCGCGTAGCAATGTATAGCCGATATAGGCGACCGCATCGATCGTCGCGTGCGCCAGCACCAGCGGCCACAGCCGGTTGGTGCGCTGCCAGAATCGGCCGAAAATCACACCCATGACCAGATTGCCGAGCCCACCACCCAAGCCCTGATACAGGTGATAGCTCCCGCGCAGCAGTGCCGAGGCCAGCAGCGACCGGTTCTCCGACCAGCCGAGCCTGCGCAGTCGGGTGATGAGATAGGCCACAACCAGGATTTCCTCGGCCGCCGCATTCGCACAGGCGGACACGATGAGTGCGGGCAACCGCCACCAGTGGTCACCGAGTGAACTCGGCACGATCGTCACGCTGAACCCCAGCGCATGTGCGGTCAAGTAGAGCCCGAGCCCCGGCAGCCCGATGACCGCCGCGAGGATCAGTCCCGGCAGCACATCGGAACGCCAACGGACCCTGGCCAATCCGATCATTCGCGGCCCTATTCCGCTGCGCCACAACAGATACAGCCCGAGCGCCCCCCACCCGGCCAGCCGCAACGCACTGAGCAGTTGGAAGAGCAGGTCGATGGTCGATTGCGCCGCCCGCGTCGGATTCAGCGCGACGGTCTGTCCGCCCACCCCGCCCGGCGACAGCGCGCTCTCGAGCAACGACAGCGCCGCATTAAACCCACTCAGCCCGAACGTCACCACCAGTACGACCAGGATTTCTAGCCGAATCCCCAGCCGCTCCCGATCGGTCAGCTCGGGCTCGTCCCACCCGGAACCGGTCTCAGCACGCATGCGTCCGAATCTATTGCCCGCGCCGTTCCGGCGGGCGCTGTGCGTGTCGCGTCGCGTTGATCAGCGGTTCGAGGTGCCGACTGCACCGCCGTCGATTGGGCTTGTTCGCCGCCGGGGTGGCCTGCTGTGTGTCCCCGTCGGTTGCTGTGACTCATCGCTGGCTGTTCGGATTCAGTCGTCGCGATCTCGGCACCTGTTGTCGCAGGCTGCGGCGGCGACATTGCGGCCGCCCGGATGGTGGTCCCGTTTGATCGGCGGTTCGAGGTGCCGCAGCGAATCCGTGATGCCATCTGCATCGTTGGCGGTTCGAGATCGGTTGCTCTTGCCGCCGGGTGGCTGGTCGTCTCACGGGCGAGGTACGACGCTCGACGGGCAGGAGGGTAAACGCCGCTGGGTGCTCGGTCTGCGGGAGATGGTGCGGTATCGGCGGGATCTGCTGCGCATGCACAATCCGGCGCACTGGACCGAGCGGATGACCGGGCTGCTGGTCATGCAGAATGTCGACAATTCGATCATCACCTATAACAAGCGCGGTCTGTTCGGTAAGCGGATGACTACCAAACCCGGTGCAGGACAAGCGCCTCCGGCGTGGATTCCGGAGGGGAACGAGGTCACGCGGCGGGTGTGGCCGCACCGGATAGTGGTCCCGTCCGGTGCGGCCGCTCTGGGTTGGTGCGCGTTGCTCGGCGGGGTGCGTCGCTGCTGACGGTCGAGGCAAGTGATCTTGGCTGCGGAGCACCGGGAGGATCGGGTTGCGCTGCAGCGGGTTTCGGTACCTGTCGCAGGTCCGCGGTCCGCATCAGATGCGGCGTAGGCCGTTCAGGAAGGGGCAGCCCGCGAGGGTGCGGACGGCGCGGCTGAGGGATTCGATGTCGTCGGCGGGGGAGTTGAAGGGGAGGCGGAAGTCGTGGTCGCCGTCGTGGCCTTCGATGCGCAGGGTCACGCCGTAGCGGTCGATGGCCAGTGGGTGCACCGCGCCGGTCTGCAGGCGCGGCGGGAGGTGGCGGGCGAGTTGGGCGATGATGTCGGCGTGGTCGGCATCCATATGCTGCAGCCAGGCGGATTCCAGTGCGCAGAACGGATCCGGCTGGGCCAGTCGGAGTTCGTCGACGCAGACGGATTCGGCGCCGGTCGAGTCGGCCACCACGGCGGAGTTGATCACCACGCGCAACAGGGTCGCGCTGTGGCCGACATCGAGCAGGTCGGGATGCGGATGATCCTTGGCGACCTCGGTGGCCAGCGCCCGCAGCGCCTGCGTCGGCACCGCCCGCACCCACCCGCGCAGCCACACCAGCGCCCGCACCGGCTCCCGCAGCGGCAGCGGCGCATGATCGGTCAGCTCCAGCACCGCCGGTGCACCGCTCTCACCCGAATTCCCGGCCAATACCGCCGCCATGGACGCGGTCGGCACCGCGACTACCGCATCCCCGCACTGCCGCACGTGATGCACCGAAATCGGCGTCGGATCAATACCCGGCATTGCCAACACCGCCTGCTCCGCATGGGCGCACGCACTCCGAACCCGCTCAGCGGTTGACGGTGCAACAGTCGGCTTCAGCATGCAGACCTCCATACGAGTCACGCGGCGCAATTAGGTTACCCTAAGCTAAGTCACGCTCTCGCTTTCCGCAACCGTTCCCCTCACCCAAATCCCGACCCGCCCTTTCGCCCCGACCTCGAACTGCGGCAGCACCGGTGGCGTGCGGCCCAGCCCTCGCGGCCATCCTGCGCGAGCAGGCGGGGCGCGCGTCTCACGCCTGGCGCGATCGCGGACGGGTCGGCGAGGTCGCCGATAAAGCCGACTTGATTGCGCAGGAACGCTTTTCCGGCGACCGCGGCCACCAGCGCGCCGAGCGTTATCGCGCAGGCGTGTCACGCGCGCAGCGGGCGGAGGTGGCGCTCGGGGCATTGCCCGGTGTCATGTTGATCGGGCTCGATGCTCATCGAACCAGCCGCAGGCCACCGCTACGGGCAGACCGGTGTGCGCAGGCGGGTGAGCGTGGCCTGTGGACCGGCTTGTGTCGACCGACCGCTGCGAGCGGGTGGACGTGCGGCGGGTGGTCGACCGTTGTGAGTGGGTGGACGTGGTGCGGCGGGTCGCCGACCGCTGTGAGCGGGCGGGGATTGGGTAGGCGGCCCCGCGAGCCCGGGCTAGTGGGGTGGTGAGGGGGCGTGGTTACGGTGGACGTATGGCGGATGGAGTGCAGGCGGCGCATGGGGTGGCGGGGGAGCCTGTGTTGCTTTCGTTGGCGGCGCCGTCGGCGGCGCGGCGGAGTTTGGATGAGGGGCTGGTGCGGGCGGTGGGGACCGGGGCGGCCGGCGATCGCATTCTCGACGCCGACGTGAGCGATGCGGAGATCGCCCGGTTTCTGGTCGAGGTCGCGCACTCGGATGGCGGGTTCATCGCGCGCACATCCGATGGGCAGCGGGCGCTGGCTATTGTCGCGGGAACGGTTGCGGCGTTGTGCGGTGAGGATATTCGGGCGGCGTTGGCTCGGCCCGATATCGCCTTTCTGACCTCGTTGAAGCCGCCTGCGGTCGAGGCTGCGCGCAGCGTGTTGCTGGCGATCGAATCCGATGCGCCCGACGATCTAGCTGGAACTCTGAGCATCCTCCGCGCACGCAAGTAATGTCGTAACCGTGCCGCGAATCGCGTACTTCGGGCCGTCCGGAACCTTTACCGAGATGGCCCTCGCCAAGCTCGAGTCCTCGCAAGCCTTCGACGGACCGGTCGAGCGGATTGCCGCGCCCAGCCAGGGCGCGGCGCTCGACCTGATCCGGTCCGGTGATGTCGAGGGTGCCGTCGTGCCGATCGAGAGTTCGGTCGAGGGCTCCATCTCGTCGACCCTGGATTCGCTGGCCATCGGTCCGCGGCTGCAGATCATCGCCGAAACCGAGCTCGAGGTGAGCTTTGCGATCCTGGCCAGGCCGGGGACGGAGATGGCGGATGTTCGTACCCTGGCCGCCTATCCGGTCGCCGGGGCGCAGGTGCGGCTGTGGATATCGCGCACGCTGCCGAATGTCGAGATGTACACCTCGGCCTCGAATGCGGCTGCGGCCGAGGACGTCGCGGCCGGTCGTGCCGACGCCGCGGTCTCCACCGCGCTGGCCGGAGAACGCCTCGGTCTGACGGCCTTGGCGTCGGGTGTCGCCGACCACGACCAGGCGATCACCCGCTTCGTGTTGGTGACCCGTCCACGAGTCGCGCCGTCCGCAACCGGTGCGGACCGCACCTCGATCGTGCTCGAGCTACCCAACAAACCGGGGTCGCTGATGCGGGCGTTCGCCGAATTCGCCACCCGCGGTATCGATCTCACCAGAATCGAATCCCGGCCCACCCGGACGGGTATGGGCACCTATCGCTTCTACCTCGACTGCGTCGGGCATATCGACGACACCGCCGTCGCCGAGGCACTCAAGGCATTGCACCGGACGGCGCGGATCCGTTTCCTCGGTTCCTGGCCCGCGACGTCGGCGACCGGAACCCCACCGCCCTCGGACGAACCGGCCGCCGAGTGGCTGACCCAATTGCGTAAGGGGGTGGCCGACCTATGACCGGCAGACTGATACTCGTTCGCCACGGCGAGACCGAAGGCAACGTAGCCAAAATCTTGGACACTCGTATCCCCGGCCTACCGCTCACCGAACGCGGTGCGGCTCAAGCGAAAACATTCGGCTCGAGTCTGTTGAGACCGCCGAAGGCGCTGTTCTGCTCGGCCGCGCTGCGCGCCAGACAGACCGCCGGATATATCGAGGCGGCTACCGGCGTACCGGTCGAGGTGCTCGATGACATCCACGAAGTTCAGGTCGGCGAGTGGGAGGGTCTGAACACCGAGGAAGCCCACTCCGCCTTCCAGCGGATCTACCGCGCCTGGCACGAAGGCGATCTCGCCGAACGCGTCCCCGGCGGCGAATCCGGATATGACGTCCTGGCCCGCTTCCTACCGGTCATCGAGGATCTGCGCACCAAATATCTGGCCGATGGCAGCGACGGCGACATCCTGGTAGTCAGCCACGGCGCCGCCATGCGCTTGGTCTCCAGGAATCTCAGTGGTGTGGCACCGCCTTTCACCACCAACAACCACCTCGACAACACCGAAACCATCGAACTCGTCCCCCGCGCCGTCGGCGGCTGGGAATGCATCCGTTGGGGCCGCTTCACGCCACCCTTCGCCTACGAAGTGGCTCCAACGGCCGACGACCCTATGGGCTGAATCCCCTTGGGGCACAGTGCCCCGCTCAGCCCTCAGGCCAACGTCGGACTTCTCGGAAACTCTTCCCGCTCCGGCAAGGAATGAATCAGATCTTCCACGGCGGCGCGCAGGCGGGCGGGCGTACCGCTGGCCAGTGACGACCACTTGGTGCCGTCATCGGCGACGCTCGCTGTCGAGATGAATCGCCCGTTGCGGGTGTTGAACACGGCGATGTGCTTGTCGACGATGTCGCGGGTGCCGTCCCCGTACAGCACGGCGCTGATCTGCGCATGCGAATGGATTTCGACCAAGGCCGAGGCGAGGGTTTGCGCGTCCTGCGCGGGATTGCCGACCTTTGCCAGACGTTCGGCGGTGGCAGTGGCATCGCCGAGGTCCTCGAAGATCGTGGCAAGCTCTTCGGTCGGTGCGTTCATGCCGTAGAGCTCGAGTGGCGGGGCCGTGCCGAGCGCCGCTATCACGGTGCCGGCCAAGTCGATTCCCACTTCGTCGATCACGTACGAGTCCTGCCCGCGAAGGGCGACGACGGAAAGGTCGTCGCTCTTCGCCAGACAGAAACGACTCACGTACCCCTCGACGATCAGCCGCATGGTGACAATCCAGTGCGGGCGGTTCAGCACCCGCAGTCGGTCCTCCAAGTCGGGCTGAACGCTGTTGTCGATCAGCAGGTCCCGTTGTTCGAGCGACTCGGCCGCGCTGGCCATTGCCGACTGATGCGCGGGCACACTGTCGAAGCGGGCATATGCGTTCAGCACAACCGGAAGGTCATCGAGATCCAGCTTCTCGCGGAGAAACTGGATCTCGTCGGGCGACAGCACAACCGCCTCGAGTGCGGATGGCCCACCACTGGTACCGAGGACGGTCACCCAACCGTCCCGGCGTTGGCACCGATCACCCCGTCGGCGGCGAAGCGGCCGTCGGTGAAGTGATCGGACCGCAGGTCGACCTTGCTGTCGTGCTCGGACTCGTCGTCCTCGGCGTCGCGGGCCTGGTTCCCCAGCAGCGGGTTGCCCGCGCTGCTGTTGCTCGACCGGGCCGGTGTGGCCTCGACAGATGTGACCGTCTCGGGTGCCGCTGTCGCGGTGTTGCCACCGATGACGCTGCCCGTACCCCAGCCTTCCGGCAGTTTGAGCTGGGTGCCGCCCGCACCGGCGGAGGTTCCGGAGAACGAGACCGCACGGGTCGCTGCCGCACTGCCCGCCGCGGCCATCGCGCCACCCATCGCCATCGGGGCCATGGTGGTCATCGGTGTGCTTGCCGCGGCGGTGACCGCATTGGTCGCCACACTGCCGACCGTCGACACACCGGTGCTGACCACCGAACCGACTGCCTGTGCGGCCTGCGTGGCGGCACTGGCCACACCCGGGTTGGATACGAACGCCTGTACGGCGGCGACCGCCGTCGAGATCGGGTCGGTGGGCGCTCCGAACGCGGCATCGGCATTCCCGCTCGGCTCGGCCTGGCCCGCGCCAGCCGCGATCGGCGGCGGCATCATGAACTCGGCGGGTGTGGCCACCATCGCCGAGGTCGCCGCCTCATAGGTCTCCATTACCAGCGCCGCGCGCAGATCCATGGCGTGCCTGGCGATCTCGGCGGCCTCATAGGCGCCGCTGACGGCGCCGGCCGGGTTCGCCGAGGCGGCCAGCGCGGTATTGACTGCCGCGATCTCGGGCGGACTCGGCATCGCGAGCGCGGCAACGCCATAAGCGATGACGTTCGCCGCGGCCTTACCGCCCATCGCCGCGGCCTGCACGCCTTGCTGCTCGGACCAGCCGAGGAATCCGGTCAGCTTGCCGAGCGCGGCGATACCGTTGATGCCCTGCATGCCGACGCCGAGCTCGGCCATGACGCGGGCAACGGTGGTCGTCGCGTCGACCCAGGCGGCGGTGAGTGCGCCCCACGCGGTAGCGGCGGCCGAAATCGGGATCGCGTGTGCGCCCGCGTGAAGGGTGGCCGAGTTGACTTCGGATGGCCGGGCGACCCACAGGACCCCGGTGACTCCTGCAACCATGCTTTAACTCCCCTGAATGTCTGAATGGTGGTTGAGGATAACCGTGCGGACTAGACCTGAATAGCGTTGACTCCGGCGGCGCGCACGACGTCGCCGGCGATGTGCTGGGCCAGCTGCATACGCAGTGTCTGGGCAGCATGGTGCAGTTCGAGAATGCCCTGCGCTATGGAATGATCGTGGGTCACCGCACCCTGGTTGAAGTGGCTGGCGGATACGATCGACACTTCTTCGGCACCGGACGGAATCACGTGCGTCGCAGGTGCGGTGATCATGGACGCTGCGGAGAGCCGCTCGGCGACCAGATCGAGTTCGGCCGCGGCGGCGAGAATGGCCTCCGGCGAGATCAGAACATGTCCAACCATGACTCGACTCCTTCTAGTGGCTGTGGGGCGGAACCACGAGAATTCCCCCTTCGAGTGATAGGACGCGACAGCAACGCGATCGGTTCCATCGAATCCCCAAGTTTCTTACGGTCATCCGTGCTGGTTTCGCGCTCGTCGAGCCGAGCCCGAAATGCAGCTTGGATAAGACTAGCCCCATCCCAGCTCATGCAACCGGTCTTCGTCAATGCCGAAATAGTGTGCAATCTCATGGATCACAGTGATCGCGACCTCCTCGACGACCTCGCGCTCATCGCCGCAGACGTCGAGAATCGCCTCGCGATAGATGGTTATGGTGTCGGGTAGCGAGCCGCCGTAGTGACTGTCGCGTTCGGTCAACGCGATTCCGTGATACAGCCCGAGCAGATGTGAATCCTCCGGATTGCGCGATTCGATCAGCACGACGACATTGTCGATGGCGCGGGCCAACTCCGGCGGAATGAGATCGAGCGCATCGCCGACCAGCTCCTCGAACCGGTCCGCGGACATGGTCACCGCCATCAGCGCGGTTGCGGCTGTGGTGGCAGCGGTGCGGCGCCGGGCAGCGGTGCGGGCGTGGAGCGTCCGGAATTCGGCGGCGGCACCGGAGCCTGGCCGTTGATCAGGATGTCGCCCTTCGCCGATCCGGTGATCGGTGCGAAACCCTCACGGTCGGTGCCCTTTCCGATCATGCAGTCCAACTTGCGGCTACCCGCCAGCCAGCTGCGCGCGTCGAGGTAGTCGAAGAACAGCGTCAGCGTCTTATTGCGCACCGCGTCGGGTGAGCCGAGGTAGTCGTTGGCCGCCTTGGCGCACTCGTCCTCCATGAACTTGTCCTGGTCATCCTTGGCGGGCGCGCCGCCGGAAAAGTGCTGGCCGAGATCGACGGTGGACACGATCTCGACGGCATGTGCCTGTGCGCAGTCCACCGGATCGGTGGGCAGGTTCTGATTGATCCCCAGGCAGGTGCCGGGCTCGAAGACCTTCGACTGATCGTGCTCGGTGGCGGCGCCGGTGGTCGGCAGCGGAGTGCCGGTGCTACCGGAGAACTGGAGTCCACAGCGCAGTGTTCGATCGCCGTGCTTCCACCCGTCCGGACTCGGGTACATCAGGCCGACGACATAGCGTCCGCGCGGATCGAACTTGCCGTTCAGATACTGCTCGACGGCCGGGTTGCAGTGCTCTTCCTTGAGTTCGGTCAGTCGCAGCGAGTCCGGAAAGCGTGAGCCGGGGCCGAATTCCACGCCGGGATACTTGGCCATATCGACATCGGCCGCGACCTCGAACAAATGCTTGTTGGAGCAGGCGACCTTCACCAGATCACCGCGGTCCTGTTTGCTCCAGCTGAGGCAATCGCCCCTGGCCGCGGTACCGAACTCCTTGTCCAAGGCGGTCTGCCCGGGCGAACCCGGATTGTGCGCCTCCAGACCCTTGTCGTTGTCGTAGCCGGTGATGAACAGACCGACCAACGAAATGATGACGGCGCCGGCCGCCGCGGCGAGCAATACCCAACGCAGCTTCGGCGCGGACAGATGCAGCTTGCCGTCGGCGACGGCGTCGCGGTCGATGATCACCGACTGCGGGAACGATTCCACGCGCGACGACTCGCCCGAGGGCAGCCCGGATTCGCGCGGGTCCTTGGTCACATCATCAGCAGACATCGCGATCCATCATGTCAGCGTCTGATCGCTGGTGCCACGACCTGGTCGAATCGATTCGAAGCGCCCCGGTCGTACCTATGCGAGGTGCGTCATCCGCGGAACGCGGACAGGAACAAGCCCGGCAACCGCGCCGGATTGGCGGTCGCGTAGAACTCGGTCAGCTTGCGTCCCGTCGCGGCCGCGGTCGCATTGTCGACGAACCACGGTGGCTTCGGCGACAGCGCCAGCTCGCCGTGCAGCAGCGACCGCGGCGACGGCCGGAACGGTCCGCGCACCACCGTGCGCTCCACATCGTCGAGCAGGAAGGCGTTGTGCACCACGCCGATTCCGCTCTGCACGTCATCCAGGGTGTGGCCGGGAAAGGCGCCCCAGGACGCGCGCGGGGCCAGAAAAGCCAGAGCGGTCCAGGCATTCACCGCGATGGCGCCGTAGCGCAGCCGCTCGACGGCGCGGTCGAAGGCGATGCCGAGCCGTTTGATGGTGTTCGGGTGCGCGATTACGTTGACACCGAGCGTCCCGATCACCTCGTCGTTCGCAAAATCGACCGCGCGTCGCAGAAATTCACCGCCGGTATTCGGCAGTTCGACCACGCCGAGCACCGGCGAGAAGTATTCGGTGCGCAGCAGCGGTGTTCCGGTCGACGGCAGATTTTCCACGAGCACGCGTTCGCGATCCGGCCCGAGCCGCTCGGCATCCGGATAGGACTCCAGCGCGGCGGCGACCCGATCGTCGCTGCCCGGGTAGTAGGCCCGGCGCTGTGGCGCGCGCTCGATCGCGTCCCGAAGCTCTGCGAGGAACCGGTCCTTCTGCGGCCACTCCGCACTCACCACCACCGCCTGGGTGGCGACGCAGTTGTACCCGCCGTTGTGCAGCCGCTGGGTCGCGACATGTTCGGCCTGGAAGCGCAGGTCGGCGTCGTCCCATTCGCCGGGCACCACGATGGTCGGCGAGACGCCGCCGAGTTCGCTGGTGATCGGCTTGTCCAGCAGCGGCCGGCCCGCGGCCTTGCCGTCCGGACCCCAGACGATCGCGTCGTGGGTTCGCATACTGCCGGTCATGTGCACATGCGTGACGTCGCTGTGGTGCACCAGGTGCCCGCCCGCCTCGGCCCCACCGGTCAGTATCCGCAGTACGCCGAGCTCGATCAGCGGCGCGAAGACCATCTCGTACACCGTGAACAGCGGGTCGGTGATCGGATTCAGCTTGAGCGCGACGACGCGGTTGTGGGCGAAGAGCTCGTACAGCACGTCCAGTGGGGGGATGGCGGTGATATTGCCCGCGCCGAGGACCGCGCCGACGCCGCCGGTCGCGGTGGGATCGAGCTGGGCGAGTCCGGCGCGTCGGCGGGCGGTATCGGCGTCGACGCCGGGACGTAGCCACACTTCGCCATGAAAGCCGCTGAGCAGCAGCCGGTCGTAGAAGTCGAGCGGCAGGATCGGCACGGCGACCCGCCCGCCCGGTGCCTCGGCCAACGCGACCCCGTCGAGCGGACTACGCCCTTCCGTCAGCGCCGAGAGCGTGGCCGACAGCGCGGCGGTGGCCTGCAGCAGCGTCATCGGACCCGACATCCACTCCTCACCGACCAGCGGTGAGTCCGGATCCAGGCCCTTGATGATGCGCGCGGCCCGCACCCATTCGTGGGAGAAGCGGCCGGTACGGGCGTGGATATCGTCGAGAAGTTCGCGGCGCCGCCGCAGCGGGGTGTGTGCCCACGTTTTCTCACCCGCGACCAGATCGGCCACTGCGTTATCGATAGCGGTTTCGTCGAAAGTTGTGCCCACAAGCCAACTATGCGCGCGTATAACGCCGCACGGTCCGCATCCCGGGATATCGGCGTGAAACAGCAATACCGCGACCATTAGGCTGGTCATCCATGATCGACCTCCGATTCCTGCGGGACAACCCCGACGCGGTCCGCGCCTCGCAGCGCGCCCGCGGCGAAGACCCCGCCCTCGTCGACGCCCTGCTCGAGGCGGACGCGGCGCGCCGTGCGGCGGTGGCCAACGCCGATAACCTGCGCGCCGAGCACAAGGCGATGGGCAAGCTGATCGGCAAGGCGAAGCCGGAGGAACGGTCCGTCCTGCTGGAACAGGCGCAGGAGATGTCGGCGAAGGTCAAGGAGGCCGAGGCCGCGCAGCACGCCGCCGACGCCGATATGGACACCGCGCACCGTGCCATCTCGAACGTGGTCCAGGAAGGCGCCCCGGCGGGCGGCGAGGACGATTACATCGTGCTCGAGACCATCGGCACGCCAAGGGAATTCGACTTCGAGCCCAAGGACCATGTGGAGCTCGGCGAATCGCTCGGTCTGTTCGATATGGAACGCGGCGCGAAGGTTTCGGGCGCGCGCTTCTACTTCATGACCGGTTACGGCGCGCTGCTGCAGCTGGGTCTGTTGCAACTCGCCGCGCAGAAGGCGGTGGCCAACGGGTTCACCATGATGATTCCGCCGGTGCTGGTGCGCCCGGAGATCATGGCCGGCACCGGATTCCTCGGCCAGCACAGCGCCGAGGTCTACCACCTCGAGGAGGACGAGCTGTACTTGGTCGGCACCTCGGAGGTGCCGCTGGCGGGCTACCACTCGGACGAGATCCTGGATCTGAGCGCCGGCCCGAAGCGCTATGCGGGCTGGTCGTCGTGTTTCCGGCGCGAGGCGGGCAGCTACGGCAAGGACACCCGCGGCATCATCCGGGTGCACCAATTCGACAAGATCGAAATGTTCGTGTTCACCACGCCCGAGGAGGCCGCGGCCGAACACAAACGTCTCCTCGCCTGGGAGCAGGACATGCTCGCGGCCGTCGAGGTGCCTTATCGGATTATCGATGTCGCCGCGGGCGATCTGGGCAGTTCGGCCGCGCGCAAATTCGACTGCGAGGCTTGGGTGCCCACCCAGCAGACCTACCGCGAGCTCACCTCGACCTCGAACTGCACCACCTTCCAGGCCCGCCGCCTCGCCGTGCGCTATCGCGACGAGAATGGAAAGCCGCAGATCGCAGCCACTTTGAACGGTACGCTCGCGACCACCCGCTGGATTGTGGCGATCCTGGAGAACAATCAGCAGGCCGATGGTTCTGTCCGGGTGCCCGCCGCGCTGGTACCGTTCGTCGGTACCGAGGTGCTGACACCACCGCGATAAACCACGTCGAAATAGCCCGTCCCACATTGCCTACAGGTAAATAGCTAGGGGTTCGCCATGCCGGATTCACAGGATGTGGCAACTGTCGGTAATTTCTATGTCTAGGCTATTCCCCGTGCGAGGAATCGGGTCTCGCGGCGATACCCGAACCCGGGTGCGGGCCGCTTCTGCGTTGGCGACGGCAATGGTCATGTCCCGGACCACTGGTGCCTTCTATGTCATGGGGGGCGCGCTCGGCCTGCTGATCACGGGAATCGCCCCGGGCAGCGAAGGCAATCGAGCACTGGTGGGTACCGCCGCCGCGGTGGCGCTGCTGCTCGGACTCAGCCTGCTCGGCTGGGGTCCGCGGTTGCCGCATGGGATTCACCATGGTTATGTCGCGATTGCGACGGTATTGGTGACAATCGCGGTATACGCGTTCCCGAATACCGTCGGCGCGATCAGTCTGGCCTCCTTCTATGTATTCGTGGCCTGTGATGCCGCATTGTTCTTCGCATGGCCCCAGGCATTCGCGCACATAGCGTTCGCTATGGCCATGTGCCTGTGGGTGATGCCGACGCGGCCGGTGCATCCCACATTGCCGTGGTGGTCCGGGTTGATTCCGGCCGGTGTGACGTTCGGAGTCGGCGTGGTGGTCGGCATCCTGACCCGAATGGCGTCCGAGGCCGATATCGATGTGCTCACCGGGCTGCTCAACCGGCGCGGTTTCGACCGGGCGCTGAACGGCGCGATCGAATCCGCCACCCGCACCGGTCAGGGGCTGGCGCTGGTGCTCGTCGACCTCGACCGCTTCCGGAAGATCAACGACCACCTCGGCCATCGCGCCGGCGATGCGGTGCTGCAGCGGGTCGCCGATACCTGGTCGAAATTGCTCGCGCCCGATCAGCGACTCGCTCGCTACGGTGGTGACGCCTTCGCACTGCTGTTGCCGAATACCACCGAGCAGGCCGCGATTCTGCTGACCGAGCAGTTGCGGGCATCGGTGACCACCGGCTGTTCGGCCGGTGTCACCTCATGGCAGCCGGGGGAGTCGGGTTCGCTGCTGGTGAGTCGGGCGGATGTCGGTCTGTACCGAGCCAAGCAGGCGGGCCGCAACCGGACGGTGCTGGAGTCGTCGCGGCAGTTGCCGCTGGCGGTCGAGTTGCGTGAGGCGATCGACCGTGGCGCGCTCGATGTGCACTACCAGCCGATCGTCAGCCTGACCGAGGGCGGCGGTAAGGCGGTCGGTGTCGAGGCGCTGCTGCGCTGGTCGTCGAGTGCGCAGCCGGATGTCACCACCGAGGGACTGATCCGGGTAGCCGAGGAATACGACCTCATCTCCGATCTGGACGAGTTGGTATTGCGTCGTGCCTGTGCGGACGCGGCGCGCTTGCAGGAGACCTTCGCGCAACTGGATCTGACGCTGAACGTCAATGTCAGCGGTCTGGAACTGGCCGAGACCGGTTATGCGGACCGCGTCGCCGATATCCTGGCGAGCACCGGCTGGCCCGCCGATCAACTGGTGCTCGAGGTGACCGAGAGCGAACTGGCGGCCGAATCCCAAACGGCCATAGGGAATCTGCACATTCTGCGCGAGCGTGGGGTGCGCATCGCGATCGACGACTTCGGCACGGGCTACTCCTCGCTGAGCCGCTTGGCCACCCTGCCCAGCGACATCCTCAAGGTCGACCAGTCCTTCGTCGCCGCGATCCGTTCGGATTCGCCCGCGCCGCCGCTGCTCGGCGTGATCGCCGCACTGAGCAGCGCACTGGACCTGCAGGTGATCGCCGAGGGCGTGGAGACCGAATACCAGGCCGCGGTGCTGACCGAGCTCGGTTTCGCATTGGCCCAGGGCTATCACTACAGCGATTCGCATCCGGTCTCGGAACTGATCACCGATCTGAACGAGCATCACGGGCGGGTCGGCCCCGGGGTCGATGATCGGGAACTCGGCGATGGGGACCTGCATACCGCCAACGGGTGGTTGCCGCTCGGTTGAGTCCGACCGGAAAATCGCTTGACGTGCTCGGGGGCAGGTCGTCAGGCTGACGGTATGCGTTTGCTTATCTACGGCTATTGATTCGATAGGTCGCGGACCGGCGGGATCGGTCTGCGCGCGCTTACCGTGCGGGCGGTGCTCTTCAAGGGCATCGGTGATCTGATTCCGCTGTATGCGCTGTATGCGGTGCTGTTCGCCGATCATGGTTTGAGCACCGGGCAGATCTCGTCGCTGCTGGCTATGTGGTCGGCGACCGCGTTCCTCCTCGAGGTGCCATCGGGTGCCTGGGCCGATACGGTGTCACGGCGCGGGCTGCTCGTAACGAGCGGTGTGCTGCTGACCGCCGGTTTCGCATGCTGGACTGTGCTGCCGACTTACCTGGGTTTCGCGGCTGGCTTCGTGCTGTGGGGGACCTCGGGCGCGCTGATGTCCGGGACGTTCGAGGCATTGCTCTACGACGAACTCGTCGCCCGGAATGAGCAGCGGGCGTATCCGCGCATCATCGGATATGCCAGGGCGGCGTCGGAAGCCGCGATCGTGATCGCCATCCTCGCCGCCACGCCGTTGTATATCTGGGGTGGCTATCCGTTGCTCGGCTGGTGCAGTGTGGCGTTCGCGGCGGTGCACACTCTGGTCGGGCTGTCGTTGCCGAGCGTGCCGAAGGCTGTGTCGGCCGGGGCAGTGCAGGATCTGGAAGACGAGGATTCGGCTGGGTCATCCGAGCTATCGCGAGGAGCAGTTGCCCTGAGTGGTGAGTCGGTGATGGCGCAGGAGTTGAGTGCGTCCCGGTTGATCGCTGCGTCGGTCTCGACGGAATCGCGGCCGTTCGCGACGTATCTGAACATGCTGCGAACCGGTGTGAGGGAGGCGATTCGGGTGCGTGCCGTGCGTAATTGCGTGGCACTGGGGGCGCTGCTGTTCGGGGTTACGGCCTTCGACGAGTACTTCGCATTGCTCGCCCAGGAGGTCGGGGTGGAGACGGCGGTGGTGCCGGTGCTGGTCGGTATTACGGTTGTCGGTTCGCTGGTGGGTTCGGTGTTGGCCGGGCGCACCGAGGGCATGTCGGCGCGCGCCATGGCGATCGCGGTGGGGCTGGGTGGTCTGCTGTTCGTCGGCGGTGCGGTGGTCGCCGGTCTCGCGGTCCGCTGGCCGGGTGCGGTGTATGTGCTTGCGGGCGTGGGGTTTACGGCGATCGGTGTTTCCTACGGCATCGTCTACAACGCCAGTGTCGTGGCGGGGGCTCGGTTGCAGGACGCGATCGAAGGTCCGGCGCGGGCGACGGTCACCTCGGTGTCCGGACTCGCTGCGGAGGTTGTCGCGCTGGCGGTCTTCGGGTTCGCCGCCATCGCCACGTTGTGGTTGTCGATGTCGACGACGGTCGCACTGCTGGGCGCTTCCATGCTCGCTATCGCACTGCTGATTCCGTCCTCGCTACCGCGTCTTACGTCCGATCGGTGAGGCAACGGGCTGTCAGCCGTGGGTCGCTTCGATGAGATGGGTTGCGGTCAGGAGGAATTGATCGGTGGAGCGGTCGATCAGCGTGTCGCGGGATATCGCGAGGGTGCCCGCCAGCCAGCTGTTGGTCGTCTCCCATAGCCCGCCGAGCAGGTGGGTGGCGGCGAATTCGGCTTGGTCACCGGCACTTTCGACCACATCGGCACCGATCTCCTCGGCGCAGACCGCCGTCATGATGCCCGCGAATGAGCGCATCACCTCGGCCCGGCGCATGAGCAGCGCCGGATTCAATTGCGCCTCGACGGTGACGATGCGGGCCTTGCGTGGATCGTCGGCGATCAGGTCGACGGCCGCGGCGATGGCTGCTCGGGTCTTGGCGCGGATATCGGCGTCGGTCCCCATGAATGCGGCGACCACGGCCTGGCCGATTTCATCGACGATGCGCTCGAACAACTCACTGAATACGGTGTCGAGGTCGCTGTAGCTCTCGTAGTAATAGCGCTCGGAGAGTTTGGCCCGGGTGCACAGGCCGGAGACGGTGAGCTTGGCGAATCCTGACGTCCCGATGATTTCCAGCGCGGCATCCAGCAGTGCGGCGCGGCGACGGGCGCGGCGCTGTTCGATCGGTATGCCGCCGTAGGACCGCGAGGTAGTAACCATCGCGGTCCATTCTGGCATAGATCCTTGCCAGATAGTCGAATTTGTGAGACGGTCTTGTCAGAATGTGCTCGGCCTGGGCGCGAACCTCTCTTCCGATGGGTGAAATGCAATGACGCATGACAACCAGCTCCTGCCCACTCCGCCGCTGTTCACGGAGTTCCCGTTCCGGTATGCGGTGCCGGTGCTTGCGCCCGGCGATCTGCGCTGCACCGCGGCGCAGCGGGATTCGTTCCGTCGGTTCACACAGGTCGGTGATCCGCTCGCGGACGATGTGGTCGCGATGTTCAAGCGGCTGCCTGTCGGCGAGGGTCGGCGGATGTTCGAGATCGCCGTGGAACGCGGCATCGATGCGGTGCCGAATGCGCCCGCCGAGTTGACGGCATTCTTCGATCAGGTCGAGACGGACCCGTACTGGCTGGACCGCACCAAGATCGATCGTGGTGCCCGGGTCGTGGAACGCACCAGCGTCTGGGGTGGCATCGCGATGGGCATGTTCGCGCTGATGGGCGGCTATCTGGCCGCCCGCGCGGATAAGACCCTGGTCGGCACCGGCGACCTCGACGCCATGGCGCCGCGCCGCCTGGCCGAAACCACCCAGTGGTGGCTGGATGTCACGACTCCCGGTGGGCTGCAACGCAATCAGGTCGGCTACAAGAGTGTGCTGCGGGTGCGGCTGATGCACGCGCTGGTCCGGGCGGGTATGAATCGACGTCCCGATTGGAATTACGAAGCCTGGGACCATCCGGTGAACCAGGTACTCACCGTCGGCACGCTCGGGCTGTTCTCGATGGCGAATCTGGTTGGCGCACAGGCGCTCGGCCTGCGGTTCTCGGCGCAGGAGAAGGATGCCGTATTCCAGCTCTGGCGCTACGTCGGCTTCCTGCTCGGTATCGACGCCGAAATCCTGCCGACCAACGAAACCGATACCTGGCGCGCTTTCTGGATCCTCGCCGATACCGAATTCATCCCGGACGAGGACTCCCGCCGCCTGGCCCAGGCCCTGGTCCCGGCCGCGGGCGGCCTGTTCATCGGTACCGACACCGCAGCTCAGCGCCTGATCCGCCGGGTGATCACCAGTTATATGGTCGCCTACAGCCGGATCGTCCTCGGCCCGACCAACTCCGATTTCCTCGGCCTGGAGAACAGCAAATTCTTCCAGAGCGCCGTCATGGCCACTGCCGTAGTCAACGGCGCATTGGAAGTACCCCGCCAACTCATCCCCGGCGCCACCCGCTTCCAAGAACGACTCGGTGCCCGCATCCGCGCCCGCCTGGTCCACGGCTCCATCGCCCGCAACGGCGGCGACCGCACCTACGCTCGTCACGACACCTACGCCGCCCGCACCACCCTGCGCGCCGGGTAGTCGATGGACGGCGCGGCCCGTCCTGACCGATGCCGCCATCGCATCACTGCGAGTCTCGCGCGATGGGCGGCGCGGCCGTCCTGACCGATGCGGCGATCGCGTCACTGCGAGCTCTCGCGCTGATGTTCCGCCACCGCCACCGACTCGCGACCCTCCTCGCCAACAGCACCGTCGAGCTCCGCGCGCCGGCCCGCGACCGCTGAGCGTTACAACCTGGACTGCAGGCTGGTGTGGACGAGCGCGGTGGTCAGTAAGGCCGCGCCGACCAGACCGGTCGGGGTCAGCCGTTCACCGAGGATTGCGGCGGCCAAGATCGCGCTGGTCAGCGGTTCGAGGAGGGCGAGCACCGCAGCTGTGCCCGCACATCGCGCTGCGACCGCTCCCGAGACACGATGCTCGAATGGTGGTCTCGCATATCGGGTGATCGCCTCACATAGGTTGCGGCCTATGCGAGGTAGTGACTGGGTTTGCGACAGTCCGGTCGCGAACCCACTCGAGCTCGGAGCTACGCCTGGTTGCTGTTCCTGCCTTGCGCCGCAGGCGGAGGCAATGGCCCGACCCGCACTCGATCTGCGGCAGGCAGTGAGGCCCGGCCTGTTGCCGCGGCGTGGTGGGCGCGCATAAGTCCGGGCTCGAATTCGGCGCCGCGAATCTCCAGCGAAGGGTGCCTGTTCCTGCTGGTGTGAGGTGCGCTCGGTCGCGGTGTGTTGTGGCGCGGTCGGGGGCGGTGGGGGTCGCGGTACGGTGCGGGGATGGTGGCGCGGGCGGAGGTTGGGTTGGCCTTCGGGTTCTGCATCGGGGCCGGGGTGGCGGTGCAGGGGCGGATCAATGGGGCGTTGGGGGTGCGGTTGGAGGATGGGATCGCGGCAGCCTGTATCAGTTTCGGGCTCGGACTGCTGGTGTTGGTAATCGCGTTTGCGATCAGTCGGCGGCTGCGGGACGGGCTGGTGCGGGTGCGGCGGGCGGTGGCCAGTGGTGAACTGCGACCGGTGCAGTTGTTCGGTGGGCTCTGTGGTGCGTTCTTCGTTGCCAGCCAAGGACTAACCGTCGCGGCGATCGGCGTAACGGCCTTCACCGTTGCCACGGTCGGTGGCCAACTGCTGAGCAGTCTGGTAGTGGACCGGCTCGGGCTGGCGCCGAACAGCCGTACCCCGGTCACGGTCTCGCGCGTGGGTGGCGCCGCGCTGGCCATGGTCGCGGTGGGCCTCGCCGCGGCTGGACGGTCCGGCGCACCGGTAGGTTCCGCGGCGGTGCCCGAATGGTTGCGCACCGGCCCCACCGCTGTGCTGATCCTTTTGCCCGCGCTGGCCGGAATCGGGCTGGCCTGGCAGCAAGCGGTCAACGGTCGCGTCGGCGCGGTCGGCGGCCCGTTCTCCGCCACCCTGGTGAACTTCGGCATCGGCACCGCGGCCCTGTTCGCGATCGAGGCCTGCATCCTGTTCGATACCGGCTGGCCGACCGAATTCCCCAGCGAGCCATGGCTCTATCTGGGCGGACTCATCGGCGTCGCCTTCATTGCACTGGCCGCCATTACCGTCCGCTGGATCGGCGTCCTGCTCCTCGGACTGACCTCGGTAGCAGGCCAGCTCCTAGCCTCGATCACCCTCGACCTCCTCACCCCAACCGGCGCCGGCCTCTCCTCGACCGCCGTGATCGGCTGCGCCCTGACCTTCGTCGCCGTCGTCGTCGCCACCCGCTCACGAACCTGACCTCAGCGTCCGGCTTCGGGTTCGGCAGGCTGTCCCACATTGCGAGGTCATCGACTCGCCGAGGTGGCAGCCATTGCCATGCGCCCGCGAGGCCGATCCCTAGTCCCGTGCTGCACTCTGACAGTCCCGGGTCGTCGATGCGCAGGCAGTGGCGATGCGCTTGCCAGGCCGATCCCAGTGTCCCGTGCGCAATTCCCATAGGTCTGGGTCATCACGAGCCATGGCTCGAGCGCTTATGAGGCCGATCCCAGCATCGTGATCGCCCCGTCTCGTCTTCGGCGCTCTCTCCTGGCACCCCGATCAGGCTCGGTTGTCGCACTTGCACATTCGCGGCGGTTCTCGCTCGATATCAGGTGGCCGGACATGGGCGTCCGGCGATGCGACCGCAACGGTCGACATCGCCCAGAGGCCTATCGTGCGGCGCTCGGATTCGTTCGGTTAGCTGCTGCCGAACCAGCCCGGTAACCACTGGCCCCAGTCGCCCCAGCCGCCCTTACCGCCCCAGCCGCCGTTACCGCCCCAGCCACCGCCGCCCCAGCCGCCGTCGCCACCCCAACCCTTGCACCCGGGGCCATAGCCAGGACAGTGCGGATTATCTGTCTGCACTACGCCTGGCTCTGGTGTCGGCATCGCCGTGGTGGGACCTGCCACTGCCGTCATCGGAACCGCCATCGCCGCTCCAAGGAGCGCGACCTCTGCGAGCAGTCGGCGCGTGCCACTGCTGCGCGCCTTGTCGGTCATCATTGTGCCTTCTTCCGGCGAGTTCGTCGCGCAGACCTGACTCGCCGATCGTCGATATTCCCCGACGTTCCTGATTCTAGGAGCGCACGGCAGGTCACCACCAGCACGTGAGCGGCCGGATTGCCTCGAATTTCAGAACGAACCGACAGTCGGCACAAGGCCCCTGGGGGATTCAGACGAGCTTGCGCGAACGCAGCTCATGCCCTTTGGAGGTTTTGCACCGCCCCGATTCCAGATCCCACTGCCACCCGTGCAAATTGCAGGTGAGGTTATTTCCTTCGACCACACCGAATTTCGACAGATCCGCCTTCAGGTGTGGGCAGCGGCGCTGGACTTCCCAGCCAGCCAATTCCGTTGAGGCGGAATCGTCGTGCGCCTCGGCGAACCAGCCGTCCGCGTAGGCGATCCGCTCGTCGGTGAGGCATTTGAAGAAGGTGTACAGGAATTCGTTGTAGCCGCCGATGCGCCAGGCCTGGAATCGGGTGGACAGGAAAATGGTGTTCACCCAGTCCGGCTCATCTTCGCGCAGCACGGTACGCACTAGCTCCGGCGGGATCCGGAAACCGTAGCGGTACTTGCCTTCACCCTCCATCGGCTCGCGCACCACCCGCTTGGGGAAGTCCAGCACCACGGTTTCGTCACCGATGACCAGCCCGACCGGATAGCCGATCCCGTCGCAGATCAGATCGCTCTGCTTCATGATCGGCTCGAACAGCGCCCGCAGCGGTTCCAGCAGCGGCTCGTCGCCCGTAGCCCACGCTGCCTTTTCGGCCGCCAGCACGGGCGCGAGACGCTGTGCCATCAGCTCGATGTATTCGGCCTTGTTGTCATAGATCAGGCCCGGCTCGAACGGATGGGTCAGCGAGAGTTCCGCACCGCGCACATCGGCGACCGAACCCGGAATCATCAGGATTCCGCCCTCGTTGCCGTGGATCTTCATCTGTTCCAGGAACACCATCTGGTCCGGGAAGATATTGCCCTCGTCGCCGCGATCGTCATTGAGGTAGCGCAACTCGTCGTCGAGGAATACCGGCGGACCGGCCGAGGGCACCACCCAGGTGGCGCCGACCTGCTCGATATAGCTGCGCGCCCGGTCCATTCCGCGCTGACGCTTCTGCTTACCGAAATTCGACTTGGTCCGCGAAGGAATGTCGTAGACCATCGGATACCAGATCGCGCCCGAATACTGCAGCAGGTGGATATCGATATGCCCGAATGCGTCGTGCAGCATATCCATATCCACCGGACGGGCATCGTTCATGTTGAAACAGGTGGTCTCGCCGTCGGAGACGACCAACCCGGAGTCGCCGATCGGTCCGTCGGCAGGTGCGCGCAGCGCGATGATCATGATGTCGATCTCGCCGCCCGGTCCGGCCACCCGGTGCTTCACCGAATCCTCGGTCTCGAAGAACTTGTGGAAGCCGAGCTTCTCCAGTTCCCGCTTCAGATCCGGCACCGGGTAGTCCGGCAGCAGCACGGTCGCGTCCTTGTTGACGTGCTTCGCCAGGTGCGCCGCGTCGAAGTGGTCGCGGTGCAGATGCGAGACGTACAGGAAATCGCAATTGCCCAACTCGTCCCAGTCCAGCTGGGTGTTGTCCGGAAACGGGAACCATGAACCGAAGTACGCGGGATTGACCCAGGGATCGCAAAGGATCGACCCGGCCGCGGTGCGGATGTGGAATCCGGCGTGTCCGACGCTGGTGATCTGCACGAGCTGCTCCTCCTGACCGTTACCAGCCATCAAGGGTAGTGGTTAGGCAGAAACGTCGCCGATGCAGTAGCCCGCGTTGCCCGCGGTCAGGGTGAAGGTTCGGGTCTGCGTCACACCCGAGGAGTTCGTGACCGGAACCTCGACGGTGACGTAGCCCGCGCGCAGCCGCTCCGAGCGGATCTCCTGATCGGTGAATTTCGTGGTTCCGGTGAGCCTGCCCGGGTTGTTGGCCAGCGGCGGAGCTGTCGGACTTCCGGTTCCGCTCGGGTCCCAGTTCGCCGGGCTCGCCTTGCAGACCAGTGGGTAGGTTCCCTCTTTATCGGAGGGATCGAGCGGGGTGCCGACGAAGCGGGACAGATAGCGCCGCACGGTATGCCTGGCATCGGCCTCATTGGGTCCGGCGTCGGCACCGTCCGGCCCCACCCATGGGCAGACGATCTGGGACGAATTCTTCGTGGCCGCCACGACTTCGTTCCGATCGAAGGCGACGGTCGTGCCCGCGTTCTGCCAGGTGACGGTGTTCTGCGTGGTGGTCGCGGGTTGTGCGAGGGCGCTGAGGATTGCCTTTTGCTCGGTGGCCATATCGGTCACATTGCCCGGCGCCATCATCCAGCACTTGGACCGCAATTCGGCGGGCGTCGAGCCCGCCAAGACGGCGCCGAAGCGGGCCGCGACATCCGCCGCGCCGGCCAGGCCGGGAACCTCACCGACCGGCACCGCGACCGCCTGCGCCAAGACCTTCGTGGTTGTGGTCGGAATCGCGGGCGACGTTGCGGTGGTAGTCGGCGCCGATGTTTGCCTCGGCTCATCGCCGGGAATGCCGGATACGGAATCGCAGCCGGTGAGCAGGACGGCGCCGGTCAGCACCAGACCACCCATGATGGCCACCAGCCCTCTCCGGTCGCGTTCGCGCGGGTCCTTCCAGTCGCGTTCACGCGGTATCGGGCGGGCGCGTTCCACTTCGAGGGTCCTCTTTCATAGACGTTGAGCGACGGGTCAGACGCGCGCAGTCGCGGCGGCTCTGCCGGATAGGACAGTCAGCGACTACGCTAGCGGAATTGTGGAACCCGTCTACCGGACGATAATTGGGCTTGCCCGTACCGTCTTCTTTGTCGAAGGTTTGAAGTTCAGCGTCAAGGGCGCTGAACATATTCCGGCGCGCGGTGGTGCCGTCCTCGCGGTGAACCACACCGGCTACATGGACTTCACCTACGCGGGTCTGCCGGTGCGCACGCCGAAGCGGTACATCCGCTTCATGGCCAAGAAGGAGGTGTTCGACAACAACATCTCCGGCCCGATCATGCGGGCGCTCAAACACATTCCGGTGGATCGCTCCGCGGGGGCCGACTCGTACCAGGCGGCGGTCGAATACCTCCGCAAGGGCGAGTTGGTCGGCGTCTATCCGGAGGCGACCATCAGCCGCAGCTTCGAGATCAAGGAGTTCAAATCCGGCGCCGCGCGCATGGCGATCGAGTCGGACGTGCCGATCATCCCGATCGTCATCTGGGGCGCCCAGCGCGTGTGGACCAAGGGCTTCCCGAAGCGTCTGGGCCGCACCAATACTCCGATCTCCATTGCCGTCGGCGCACCGATCCAGCCCTATGAGCCCGCCGCCGAACTCACCGCCCAACTCCGCAGCACCATGCAAGCCATGCTGCTTGATCTGCAGAAGGACTACGTGCACGAACCCGGCGCGTACTGGGTACCGGCACGTTTGGGCGGCAGTGCGCCTACCCTCGAAGAAGCTGATGCCATGGATGCCGCCGAAGCCGAGGAGAAGGCGGCGCGTCGGGCAGCAGAGGATTCTTTATAGGGGAAGCTATGTCGCGAGAACCGGTCTACGACATTCTCACCGGTTTGGTTCGCACGATGTTCGCGGTGCAGGGTCTGCGCATCGACATCACTGGACAGGACCGGATCCCGCGCACGGGCGGTGCCGTACTCGCCGTGAATCACACCGCCTACCTGGACTTCATGGAGGTCGGGCTGGTCGGGCGCAAATCGCGGCGCAACGTCCGCTACATGATGAAGGCCGAACTCGAGCACGGCATCGTCGGCTTTCTCATGAAGCACTGCAAGGCAATCGGCGTCGATCGCGCGGCCGGAGCGGGGTCATTCCGGCGCGCCGTCGAGGCGTTGCGGGAAGGTGAACTGGTCGTGGTCTACCCGGAAGCGACGATCAGCCGCAGTTTCGAACTCGAGGAATTCAAATCCGGTGCGGCCCGCATGGCGATCGACGCGGACGTGCCGATCATTCCGATCGTCATCTGGGGCGCGCACCGTATCTGGACCAAGGGTTTCCCGAAACAACTCGGCCGCCATCGTTTTCCGATCAATATCCGCATCGGCGATCCGATCCCGCCGACCGAACCGACCGACGATCTGACCGCTGAAATCCGAACGCGGATGAGCGAATTGCTCGAACAGGCGCAAACGGGCTATCCGATGCCCGAGGGTGCGCCTTGGGTTCCGGCCCGACTCGGCGGCAGTGCGCCCACCCCTGCCGAGGCCGCGGTGCTCGAGCGGGAAGAGATGGCCCGACGTCGCGCGGCGCAGCAGCGCTGAGTTCCTCAGGCCGGGCGGCACGGGGTTGGTGCGGGAACCTGTCCCTGGAAGAACTTGGCCGGTGGCACACCCATCAGCGCTTTGAAGTCCGCCGACATGTGGGATTGGTCGTAGTAGCCGTGGACGGCTGCGACGTCGGCCAATGAGACCTCCGTGTCGCTCGCATCGACGAGGATCCGGCGGACGCGGCCGATCCTGGCGAAATGCTTTGGGGAGATGCCGATTCCATTGGTGAACAGGTTGCGTAGTTGGCGTTCGCTGACGGCGAGGTCGGTGGCGAGGTCGT
>NZ_BAGN01000004.1 GCF_000308835.1 Nocardia vinacea NBRC 16497
TGCTGGGCCAGCCGGAACCGACGCCAGACGTAAACTCAGCGACACCGTGAACAGGATCANCGGCACGATCATCATGACGATCATGCCGATCTTCAACCCCATCGGGCCGGGGAACAGCAACCACAGCGCGAAGAACGGGATGAACGGTACGAGGAAGCGGACGAGGTAGCGTTCCATGGCCCCGTGCCCGACGAGGTCGTGGATGACCCACTCGTGCAGCTCCTCGGGGAGCTCGCGGCCGAGATCGTAGGCGATCCGTTGGCCGATCGTGGGGCGCTTCATGTATTCAGGCTATGCCTGTGAGATGGGCCACCGCCAGGTTCGGCGAATATTCGGCAGCCGAATTCAGGCGCGCCCGTGGCGGCGTTCATAGGCCAGCCGCTCGGTCTGCGCGCGCTTCCTGGACGCGGAGTCGGCCAGTGCCGGATCGAGGCCGTGCTTGACCAGACGCGCCCGGCGATACACGTACATCAGCGCCGCGGTGAAATAGATCAGCGGCAGATACAGCAGGGCCATCATTGCCAGGCCCATCCATTTCGGTCCGGGTACCAGCAGGAACAGGCTCAGTACCGGAATCATCGGAATGAGGAAGCGCATCAGGTAGCGCCGTGCCGCACCGGGGCCGGTGAGATCCTCGAGCACCCACGCCGACATCGACGCCGGCAGCGTGCGCCCGCAGATGTAGGCGATGCGCTGCGGAAGAGTCGGTGTCGTGCGGTCAGCCATAGTGCACAGCATGCTCCGGCCGGACCGGGCCGGACAAGTTCCGGCTAGCTCTGCCTGCTGGCGTGGAATTCGGCGATCTGGGTGGTCAGGTTGTGCGTGGAGTGTTTGACGGCGAGCTTCACGAACGGCTCGATGGTCTTGCCGAGCACCTTGCCCGCGATCCCGCCCGGCACGCGGTAGTCGACGATCGCGTCGACCGTGCAGCTATCGGTGCCCTTGGCGTGGAACAGGAAGGTCGACTCGATCTCGAAACCCTTGATCGACTTCACCGCGATGGCGTAGTTCTCCTCCCACCGCACGACCTGCAGGCGCGAATGCAGCGCGGCGGGACCGAGTTTGATGGTGCCGTCGAAAGTCGCGCCGACACCCTCGACCTGCTCGGTGATCGGTGTGAAGTCCTGGACCTCGGTGATGAAACGCGACAGATTCCGGTAGTCGTTGACATACGCGAAGGCTGTTTCGGCCGAAGCCGCACAGTCTTCGATGATCTTCACCTCGGTCATGGCACAACTGTAACGGGTTGCTATCGGCCCGGCAGCGGGTGCTTGCATTTGCAAGCGTCAAGCGGTGACCGCCAGGGTCGCCGCCAGTCCGAAGGCCACCGCCATCACCGCCACCTCGATGATCGCCCGACGCAATGAGGATTCGGCGGGCATTCGATGTCCCGTCGCCTGCGGTACCCAGGTCCGTCGCCACCACCAGCCCAGCGCTAGTAATCCAACCAGCACAAGGGTTTTCGCCAGCAGAATGCGGCCGTAGCCGGTCGTCACGAAGGGGGCGATCCCGCCGACCCGCACCAACCCGTTGACCAGGCCGGTGACCGTGACGATGCCGACCAGCGGCAGCGCGACCGCCGAATACCGGGGCAGCGTCACCGCCCACTCACCGCGGGTGCGCACCACCAGCGCCAGCGCGACCAGCAGTCCGAACCAGGACGCTGCCGCCAGCGCGTGCACCGCCGCGAGCACCGAGCCGAACGGCTGCTGCGACATGTGTCCGGTGATCGGCCGCAGCGCGAGCGCCACTGCGGTGAAGACCAGCACCAGATCGGCCGACGCGGTCTGCGGTCGCCGGAACGCCATCGCGGAATAGCAGGCGACCGCACCGCTGCCGATCAGTACCGCGATACCGACCTGACCGGCGCTGATCTCGACCAGGAAATTGCCGAACTGCCCAGCGCTGAGCTTGCCGATGGGTACACCGACGACGGCGGCCGCCTCGAAGACGAGCACTATGAATTCGGTGACACACCAGATCCCGGCCAGTACCGCGAGCACCCGCCACGGCGGCCGGAGCCGATCGTGCAGTCGGGGCAGTGCGGCCAGCCCGAGCACGGTGGCCCCGGTGCAGTCCGCGAGCACCCGGATGACGCTCTCGGTCTGTGCGGGGGCCGGGACGGCCAGGATCAGCGCGAGCGCCACCCCCAGCAGCCCGGCCGGGCCGACCAGCAGCAGCGCTTGCGCATTTCCGCCGCCGGTCGTCCGCTGCACCTTGTTCACCCGTGTGCTCTTCTCACCGTTGCGATTTGCGGCTCCTGCCGCCGAACAGGGCGAATGCCAGACCACCGCCGAACAGGACGATCGCGCCGATGATGAAGACCCACAGCGGAATTCCGCCGGAATCATCGCTGCCGCCGGAGTTGTGCTGGCTGTCGGCCTTCGGGCCCGGGGTCCCGTTGCCCGCTTTGGTGAGGGTGAAGGTCCGCTCGCCCTTGACCGGATGACCGTCTGCGGAGGTGACCCGGTACCCGATCTTGTAGACGCCGGTCGGGCCGAGTTCGCCGACCGCGACACTCACGGTCGGGCCGTCCACCTTCGGATCGCCCTTGGACCACAGATTCCCGTCCGGACCCACCACGGTGAGTGCCGGAAAGCTTTCCTGCAGCGGCTCGTTGAAGGTGATGCTCACCCGCTCCGGACCGGTTTCGATGCTCGCGCCGTCGCCGGGCACACTACTGACCGGCGTCGAATGGGCCGACGCCGTCGCGGCTGCGAGCGCGCCCATGCTCAGCAAGAGCAGGCCGGCGACCAGCCCGGCGACCAAGCGACGGATGGCGATGCCGGTCATGCCCGGCGTCCGCGGATCACATTGCCGAGACCGAGCGCTACGCCGAGCAGGCCGAGCGCGAGTCCGATGCCGCCGAGCCAGCGCGCGGTGTTGTCGGTGTCCTTCGCCTTCTCGGCTGCGGCCGAACTGCCGACGTGGTGGTCGCCATGGCCGTCGCCGGTGGCCGCCGCGAGGGTCAGCGTCGGTGCCGGATGCTCGGGTTCGGAACCGTCCGAGCCCATCGGCTGATCCCACTTGACGACCTTGCCGTCGCTATAGGTCTGGGTGGCCGGGAAGGTGACCTCGTCCTGGCTCGGCAGCGGGCCGACCGAGAGGACGAAGCGCTGGAACTGGCCGGGACGGACACCGGGCGTGCCGGGATCGGCGGTCCAGGTGACCGAGGTGGCCTCGGCCTTGTCATTGCGGTCGACCTTGGAGCTCCAACCCGGGATTGGTTCGGTGCGGGCGCTCTTGAGGTTGGGCAGCGCGACGGTGAGTGCCGTGGTGTTCGCGGTCTCCGATTCGGTCGGAACCTTGAAGGTGATCACCGAGTAATCGCCCTGCGTCGCACCGGGTGCGTCGGCTGTGACGTGTGCGGAGGCGGTGCCGCCCGCGAGGAGAACGAAACCGGCGGCGGCGACCGCCGTGCAGGCGCGCGTGATCTGCGTACGCATGAGAGAAGTGCTTTCTGTCCGAAGGGGTCTGGGTGTGGCGGGTCAGGCCGACACCGGTGGCGCGCGCGGACCGATCGCGCCGTTCGGATGAAAGCGGTAGTGCCGGAGAATCGAATCGGACCAGCGGACCGGGCGGGTGACCGCGAGCGGTGATCCCGCTGTGGAAACCGCGCGAACGACGCTGGACGCCAACGCATAGAGCCGCTCGGCCAAAAGGATCAGTGCGACGCAGCCGAACGTTGCGATCAAGTGCGCCAACAACATCCAGCCCGTGGGCAGGTATGGGTCGAGTTGTGGTACGGCGGTGTGGCTATGAGTGTGGTCGATCAGCCCGGATAGCACCGCATGTCCGGCGAGCTGTCCGAGCGCGAGCGGACCGAGCACGGCCCGATGCCCGACGGCGCCCCGATGCAGCCGTCCCGCAGCCCAACCTGCCAACGCCGAAACAAGCAGCAGCAGTGCGGATTCGGCCGAATCCGGAAATCCGCCACCCGCCGCACCGTGTGCGGCGATGGCGAGCGCACCGACCATGCCGCCGACCAGACAGCCACGCGGGCTGCCGGAGGGCTGGCCGGGAGACATCGGATGGATCAGCTGACGCCGAGGCGCGCCAAGACGTCCGCCTCGATACCGGACAGCTCGCTCGAGATCGACGCGTGTACGGCGCGACGACGCGGTGCGGGCATCTGCTCCGCGGTCCGAATCGCGGCGGTCAGATTGCCGAGTCGATCCTGGGTGGCGGCAACGAATTTCTGGGTCTCGCCCTTGCTCGCCTTGTCGCCGGACTGCGTGCCGATCTTGTCAAGGGCCACTTCGGTATTGGAGATCCGCGCCTGCAGCCGACCGCCGTGGCCGCTGAAATCACCGAGCTGTTCGACACCGATGCCGAGCTGATGCGCCCGACGGGTATCGATCCGGCCGCGGATGTAGGTCGCGGCGCGGTAGGCCAGCGGTGCGAGTACGGGCACCAGCACCCGGGCGACACCGAGGTACTTGCGGACCTGGCTCGCAGTGAACGGATCCCGCTCGGCCTTGGCGGCCACCTTCAGCGCGGCCTTCTCCTCGGCCTGCAGTGCGGCGATCTGCGCCTTGGCGACCTTGCTCTGGGTGCGGGCCTCCGCGCGCCGGGCCTTGCGGTCGTTCTTGGCGCCGAGTTTCGCCTCCATGGCGGCTTTGTGCTTGAGGGCCTTCGCCTCGGCCCTGCGGCTCGGCCGCCGTTTGCGCTTCGTGAACAACCCCATCGAAGGCCCTCCGTGATGCTCGTTCGCAATTGGCAGTACGACGTCGGGGAACGCTCGTCCGCCCATGTCACACGTGTCGCAAGTACCCTAGCCTGTGTCATATTGCCGCGCCTACGGCGCTGGGTGTTCGCCTCCCTGGCGTCTCGCCGCCGACCCTTTCGCGACCTGCACGCAGTCGCTCGCGGTGCCGTCGAGCCTCGCGCGTGCGGTGCATGCGCTTCGACGACTCGGCCGTGAGACCGGCCGCGAACGTCGCTCTGCGGACCCGGTCCGAGCGGGTCGGGTTGATAGCGGACCATTCGGTGCCCCCTGCTACCGATTCACCAGTCCCCGCAGTAGGTCTGTCATGCGGTTCGCAGAGTTGTCAGGGGTCTGGACCATACTGCGTATGTGTATTCGGGCAGCGGTGACCGCGACGGTCGCAATCACGAAGGCGTAGCCGACGAGCGGCAGGCCGAGGTGAGTACTGCGTCGATGCCCGCCGAGCCGACCGCATTCGTCGATGCCAGAGCATTGATCGGGTGTCGGCACCGATTGCATTTGAATGCCGCGCATCCGAACCTGCTTACCGGGGTGATCGAGGATGCCGGGGTCCGTCAGCGCCGGGAGGCCGCGACCGCGCATCGCACCCGGGTGCGTGAGGCGCTGATCGCCGCCGATCCGGACAACTGGGTGGTGATCGATCCGACGCTGCGCGCGGGGGAGCGGGCCGCGGCCACGCTGCGCGCGTGTGCCGAAGGCACACAACACATCTGGGGCGGACTGCTGCCGCAGGAACCGGATACCGGCCGCCGTGGTGGTTCGGAGATCCTGCTGCGTGACCGCGATCGTGGCGGCTATATCCCGGTCATCGTGGTCAATCACAAGGTCACCGACCCGCGCCAGCCCGAACCGGCCGATTTCCACCCGACCACCTCGGATCCGTATCACTGGGATCCGCAACCGGATCCGCATCGCAAACTGCGCCAGCAGCCCCGCGATCAACAGCGGCTCGCGCATCTGTACCGCATGCTGCAGCGGCACGGTCTGGCCAGTCCGGCGCTGGTCGGCGGCGTGATCGGCTACCACTTCGACCGCATCCTGGTGCACGATCTCGGCCCGCTGCTCGCCGACTACGACCGGCGCTATGCCGATCGAATCGCGGTGGTACGCGGAGAATTGCCGACGGTTCCGTCGAAGGTGCCCGAATGCCGCCAGTGCCCGTGGTGGACGCGCAAGGCGCCCGCCGATGAGGCGCAGGTCGCGGGTCAGAGCTGCGAGGGCTGGCTGACCGAGCACCGGGATGTGAGCCTGGTCGCGCCCGGTTCCCGCGCGGAGGTGCTGCGCGGACACGGCGTCGAAACCATCGACGATCTGGCCGCCTGGGTCGGCGACGATCCGGAGGACTGGCAGCACGGCCCGTTCGACGAGGCCGTGGTGACCGCCCGCGCCTGGCTCGCGGGCGCGCCGCTGGTGCGGCGGGTCGAGCGGGTCTGGGTGCGCCGGGCCGATGTCGAGGTGGATGTCGATCTGGAGAGCTTCCAGGAGTACGGCGCGTATCTGTGGGGCACGCTGCTCGACGGCGTGTACCGCCCGTTCGTCACCTGGGATCCGCTGCCCACCGAAGATGAGGGCCGCTCCTTCGGCGAATTCTGGACCTGGCTGATGACGGTGCGCGCCGAGGCCGTCGCGGCCGGGAAAACCTTCGCCGCCTACTGCTATTCGCGTACCGCCGAGGACAAATGGCTCTACGAATCGGCGCGGCGGTTCGCTGGTAAGCCCGGGGTGCCGACGGTCGATCAGGTGCGTGCCTTCGTCGACGGACCGCAGTGGGTGGATATGTTCCAGGCCGTCTCCGATCAATTCATCTGCCCGAATGGCAAGGGGCTCAAGAAGATCGCGCCGGTGGCCGGGTTCTCCTGGCGCGATCCCGAGGCGGGCGGCGAGGCGTCGATGAGCTGGTATCGGCTGGCCGTCGGCTACGAAGGCGAACCCGAGCTGAGTCAGCGCACCCGGCTACTCGAGTACAACGAGGACGATGTGCGGGCCACGATGGTGCTGCGCGAATGGATGCATCCGCGGCCCACACGGGCGGATGATCCCCACCGCGCCGACATCGAGGTGCCCGGCTTGGCCGACTTCGGGCAGATGTCAGCGGATGTCGGATAGGCGCAGCGGTACCATCGCGACGTGACAGAGCACGTCGAACAACTCGAGTTCCAGGCAGAAACCCATCAGCTGCTCGAGCTGATGATCCATTCGGTCTACTCCAACAAGGACACGTTCCTGCGGGAGCTGATCTCGAACGCCTCCGACGCGCTGGACAAGCTGCGGCTGGAGTCCTTCCGCGATAAGGATCTGCACGTCGACACCGCCGATCTACATATCGAGCTGGAGGTCGACAAGGACAACCGGATCCTGACCGTCAGGGATAACGGCATCGGCATGTCCCGCGCCGAGGTGGTCGATCTGATCGGCACCCTGGCTAAATCCGGCACCGCGGAGCTGCGCAAGAAACTGAACGAGGCGAAATCCGAGGCGGCCGCCGAGGAGCTGATCGGCCAGTTCGGCATCGGCTTCTATTCGACCTTCATGGTCGCCGACAAGGTCACCCTGACCACACGCAAGGCCGGCGAGACCGAGGGCACCCGCTGGGAGTCGGCCGCGGGCAGCTCGACCTACACCATCGAAACCCTCGACGAGGCCCCGCAGGGCACCGCCGTCTCGCTGCATCTCAAGACCCCGGACGAGGACGACCACCTCTTCGACTACACCCTGGAGTGGAAGCTCCGCGAGATCGTCAAGAAGTACTCGGACTTCATCGCCTGGCCGATCCGCATGCAGGTCGAGCGGACCGTCACCGAGGGGGAGGGTGAGGAGAAGACCGAGAAGACGATTCTCGAGGAGCAGACCCTCAACTCCATGAAGGCGCTGTGGACCCGCCCGAAGAGCGAGGTCAGCGACGAGGAGTACAAGGAGTTCTACAAGCACGTCAGCCACGGCTGGGACGATCCGCTGGAGATCATCCCGATGAAGGCCGAGGGCACCTTCGAGTACCAAGCACTGCTGTTCATTCCGTCGCACGCACCCTTCGACCTGTTCACCCGCGAGCACAAGCGCGGTGTGCAGCTCTACGTCAAGCGGGTGTTCATCATGGACAACTGCGAAGAGCTCATGCCGGAATACCTGCGTTTCGTCAAGGGTGTGGTGGACGCGCAGGATCTGTCGCTGAATGTCTCCCGGGAAATCCTGCAGCAGGACCGGCAGATCCAGATGATCCGCAAGCGCCTGGTGAAGAAGGTGCTCTCGACGGTCAAGGAACTGCAGGGCGCGGAGGATCAGGAGAAATACCAGACGTTCTGGAAGGAGTTCGGGCGCGTCCTCAAGGAGGGCCTGCTGTCGGACTTCGACAACCGCGAGACGCTGCTGCAGGTCTCCTCGTTCGCCTCGACCAACTCCGAGGAGGAGCTGACCTCCCTCGCCGCCTACGTCGAGCGGATGCAGGACGGCCAGGACGCCATCTACTACATGACCGGCGAGACCCGTCAGCAGGTCGAAAGCTCCCCGCATATGGAGGCCTTCAAGGCCAAGGGCCGCGAGGTGCTGATCCTGACCGATCCGGTCGACGAAATGTGGGTCGGTTCGGTAACCGAATTCGACGGTAAGCCGTTGCAGTCCATCGCCAAGGGCGAGGTCGATCTGGAGACCGAGGAGGAGAAGAAGGCCACCGAATCGCTGCGCGAACAGCAGGACAAGGACTTCGCCGAAGTGCTCGGCTGGCTCGGCAAGACCCTGGACAACGTCAAGGAGGTGCGCCTGACCAACCGGCTCACCACCTCGCCTGCCTGCCTCGTCGGTGATGTTTTCGACTTCACCCCGATGCTGGAGCGCATGTACCGCGCCTCCGGTCAGCTGGTGCCGGAGTCCAAGCGGATCCTCGAGCTCAACCCGACCCACCCGCTGGTCACCGGTCTGCGCGACGCCTACGACACCCGCCGCGACGACGCCGACGCGGGCAAGGTTCCCGAACTCACCGAGACCGCCGAATTGCTCTACGGCACAGCGGTTCTCGCCGAGGGCGGCGAACTCAAGGATCCGGCCCGCTTCGCTCAGATCCTCACTGAGCGCCTGACCCGCACGCTCTGAAGGTCGACCTGCCAAGAATGGGGGACACATAACCAGTGAGCGGCTCACATAGGTTCCAACCTGTGTGAGCCGCTCACCAGGTCTGCGACGCCCGCAAGGGCGTCGGATAAGACAACGGGCTGAGCCCTGTACCGATTCACCGCTGGGCGCCAACGCGACTATCGTGGCACTTGATCTGGCTTGAATATGCGGGGAGGCGGGCTAGCTAACGTGCCGAATGCGAACGGGCCGGTCATCCGGGCCGCACGTGCCGATGACTACGACGCCATCGCCACCGTCATCGATGACTGGTGGGGACGCTCGGTGTTACCGCACCTGCCCAGGTTGTTCCTCGATCATTTCTACCGAACCAGCCTGGTCGCCGAGGTGCCCGGTGCCGGATGGCGGGAACCGACCGAATGGCTGGCCGGATTCCTGATCGGCTTCCTGTCGCCGTCGGAGTCCGATGAGGCCTACATCCACTTCGTCGGCGTCGATCCGCAGTCCCGCAAGAGTGGCCTCGCGCGCGAGCTGTACGAGCGGTTCTTCGCGATCGCCAGGGCGAATGACCGGCACATCGTGAAGGCGATCACCTCGCCCGGCAATGACGCGTCGATCGGCTTCCACCGGCATCTGGGCTTCACCGTCGCCGGACCGGTGCGTGATTACAACGGACCGGGCCATCACCTGATCACCTTCGAACGCAAGATCTGATCTGCTTGGCGCACAGCGAGATCGGCCGGAGTTGGTAGGTTCCGGGGGCACTGCCCGGTTAGCCTTGGACGGTCGAAAGGATCGTCAGCTGATGCCTGGTAACCCGCTTGCCGCCGCCGAACCGTGGGATCTCGTTGCCGACGGATATGCCGAATTCGGCCCCGCGATCATGGCGCCCTTCTCTGCTCGCGCACTAGAACTGGCCGGCCTTTCGGCGCAATCACAGATCGTCGATGTCGCGGCGGGGCCCGGCACGCTGAGTCTGCCCGCCGCCGAGCGGGTGGCGCGGGTATCGGCCATCGACTTCTCCGAGCCGATGATCCAGCGACTCACCGAGGATGCTCGCACAGCTGGGCTGACCAATATCGAAACGCGGGTCGGGGACGGGCAGGCCCTGCCGTTCGATGACGACAGCTTCGATGCCGGTTTCTCGATGTTCGGGCTGATGTTCTTCCCGGATCGGGCCAAGGGCTTCGCAGAATTGTTCCGGGTACTGCGTCCCGGTGCCACCGTCGTGGTGTCGAGTTGGGCGCCGGTGGCCGAATCGTCGCTCATGCGAATGATGTTCGGCGCCTTCGCCGCCGCCGATCCGACCATCTCCGAACCCCAACCCAACTTCCTCAATCTGGAAAATCCGGAGGTCTTCGCGACCGAGATGCGCACCGCCGGCTTCGCCGGGGTGAGCATCCAACGCCACACCAGCACGGTCGGTTTCGCCGACTCCGACGAGATGTGGGAGACCATGGTGCGCAGCAGCGCCCCGCTGCTGCTGATGCGCCGCACCGTCGGGGAGCAGGTGTGGGCCGAACGCGTCGCCCTGATGCGCGCCTACCTCGCCGTCAACTACCGCCCGAACAAGCCCCTGTCCACCACGGCATTCCTCGGCATCGGCCACAAACCGACCCCCTGACAGCAGACGGAAACAGAAAGCCGAATGGGTGCCCGACCGCTGCCTTTACGACCAACGATCGTGGCACCCAACTGCTATGCCTCGATATCCGAGGCGGACGAGCGCAGACTCTTAGCGGGGAGCCATGCGCAGGGCGCCGTCCATGCGGATGGTCTCGCCGTTGAGGTAGTCGTGCTCGACGATGTACTGCGACAGCTGCGCGTACTCGTCCGGACGGCCCAGGCGCGACGGGAACGGCACACCGGCCTCGAGGCCCTTGCGGTACTCCTCGGTGACACCGGCGAGCATCGGGGTGTCGATGATGCCGGGGGCGATGGTGTTCACACGGATGCCGAACTGGGCCAGGTCACGCGCGGCCGGGACGGTCATGCCGTGCACGCCACCCTTGGAGGCCGAGTACGCGATCTGGCCGATCTGGCCCTCGAATGCGGCGACCGAGGCGGTATTGATGATCACGCCGCGCTGGCCGTATTCGTCGACGGTGTCGGTCTTGGCGATCGCGTCGGCGGCCAGGCGCATCACATTGAAGGTGCCGAGCAGGTTGACGGTGATGACGGTGCGGAACAGCTCCAGATCGTGCGGGCCGTTCTTGGACAGGATGCGTCCGGCCCAGCCGACACCGGCGCAGTTCACCACGATGCGCAGCGGCGCACCGGATTCGACGACCTGCGCGACGGCAGCGGCAACCTCGTCGTTGCTGGTGACGTCGGCGGGGATGAGGGTGACGCCGTCGGGCACGTTATCCCCGGCGCGTTCGATGGATTGGGGTACGTCGAGTCCGAAGACGGTTGCGCCCAGATCGGCGAAACGCTTGGCAGTGGCGGCGCCGAGGCCGGATGCGCCTCCGGTGATGATGGCGGCGGAACCCGAAATCTCCACGATGGTCCTCTCGTTCGTGACAGCCAGTTGGCCCTTCGTCAATTGCACCCTAACCGGTGCAGTACGAGAGGCCGATCACGGCTCCCTCGCACCCCATGTCAGCCCTACATACCACTGTCGGATAAACAGAAAATTATTTGCGAACATATATGTTCGCGGCTGGTATCGTCGCAGCTATGCAGCATCGCGAGGCGATTCGATGAAGGGTGGTGGCCGGGTGACGGGTGGGCACCTGTTTTCCGCCGCGTCCGTCGCCGGGCGCCGGATTCTGATCACCGGCGCGGCGCGCGGTATCGGCGCCGCGCTCGCGCGGCAGTTGCACGCGAAAGGGGCGAAAGTAGCGCTGCTCGGGCTGGAGGCGGATCTGCTCGCGGAGGTGGCGCACGAATGCGGGGACGCGCCGTGGCGCTATTGCGATATCGCCGATCACCGGCAGGTGGAGCGGGTGGTGAGCACGCTGGTCACCGAACTCGGCGGGCTGGATGTGGTGGTGGCCAATGCCGGGATTGCCAAACAATTGGCGCTGCTCGGCGGGGATCCGGCGGTCATGGAGGAGACGCTGGCGGTCAATGTGCTCGGCGTCTACTACACGCTGCGCGCCGCCGGACCGCACATCTGTCATCCGGACGGGTATGCGCTGGTCATCTCGTCGCTGGCGGCCGCTGTAAATCTGCCGTTGGTCGGGGCATACAGCGCATCGAAGGCCGGGGTGGAGGCGCTCGGTAATACGTTGCGACACGAGGTCAGGCACACCGGTGCGAAGGTCGGGGTCGCGTATTTCGCCGAACTCGATACCGATATGACCGCCCGTGGCTTCGGCACCGCCGCAGCGCGGGCCATTCTCGGCCGGTCCACGGTGTCGGGAGTCGCACCACTCGGTCCCGCGATCGATGCGGTCGAGCGTGCCATCGCCCGGCGCAAACGTCAGGTGGTATCGCCGTGGTGGGTGGCGGTGGCGCTGCCGTTCCGGCCGATCGCCCAGCGGGTCATCGATATCGCGCTGCGGCGCGGGGTGGCGCGGGCGTTGGAGATCGCGCGCACCGAAGAGGCACCCTTCACCACCGACCAACCGGCCCGACCCCGCAAGATGGAGCGACCGGCGTGGCCGGATACCGCCCGCCCGACCCTCGGAGCCACTGAATGACCGAATCCGCAAGCAGCGCACGCCAACTCCCGCGGGGGCGACACGGCCTGCCGAGGGAGGAGGTGATCGCCTCGCAGCGCGAGCGAATCCTGAGCGCGATGGCCGAGGCCATGGTCGAGAACGGATACGTCGGGACCTCGGTCGCTGTCATCCTGAAGCGGGCCGGGGTTTCGCGGGAGACCTTCTACGAGCAATTCCGTTCCAAAGAGGATTGTTTCGAGGCCGCCTACGAGCGGGCCGTCGAACTACTGATCGCGAATATCGCGAATGCGATCAGCGGCGATGCGCGGGATGCCGCCGACCCGGCCGATCCGGATCGGATGGGCCGCATCCTCGAGGCGTACTTCGACGGACTGATCGCCGAACCCGCATACGCCCGCCTCTACCTCGTCGAGGTCTATGCGGTGGGTTCGAAGGCGGTCGCCCGCCGCGCCCAATTGCAGGAATCATTCGTCGCCATGATCGCCGACGTACTCGACGCCCGCACCGACCAACAGCGCTTCGCCTGCCAAACCCTCGCCGCCGCCGTCAGCGCCATGGTCACCGCCCGCATAGCCGTCGACGACCTCGCCGGCCTCCGCGCCCTCCGGGATCCCCTACTGGACCTGGTGCGCCGCAGTGGTGATCTGTACGGCGAGGCAATGCTGCGTCAGTCGGAAGTGCGGGCCTGAGCGGCAACAGGCAGAAGACGGTCCGCGCGTGGCCCACTTGCTGCGCTCGGCGAGTGTGCAACTCGGGCCGATGATGGCCAAGGGCAAGCCGCCGAGTGGAGACCGCTAGCCCGGATGTCTACGAAGGCTGGCTGGCAACGGCCTGAGACTGAGTAGCGGCGTGCAGAGAGTGACCGGTCAGTGCATCTCTTCGGCGGGTTCGGCTACCGCAATGGGTTCCGAATTGCGCCGGGTGCGCCGCGACCGAATCAGCAGGGCAATGCCCGCTGTGGCCGGGGCGAGGGTGGCGAATGCGCCGCCGGTGAGTATGCCGAGGTCGGGGACGGCCGCGGCGAGCAGGCTCGCGGTGCCGAAGTAGACGAACAGCAGGCCGGAGCCGATACCGATGACATGTTCTGGGAGATGCTTGCCGACCAGGATGCCCGCGGCGATGGCGAGGGCGTCCGCGGCGACCATGCCGATGGTGGAGCCGATCCAGACGCCGATCCAGCTGTTGTCGGTGGCCAGGGCCGCAGTGGCGAACATGGTCCGGTCGCCGAGTTCGGCGAGCAGGAAGGCCGAGAGGACCACGAAGAACGGTGCGGTCGTCGAACGCGGCGGCTTGGGTTCGGCCTCGGCATCATCGCTGCCGAAATGTTCGCGCAGGGTCCACAGGCCGACGGCCAGGAAGGTGAGCGCGGCGACCAGTGCGATTGCCCGGGTGGGCAGCGCGGCACCGAGGAAATAGCCGACACCGACCGAGATCAGATGCACCGCCGCACTCGCGGTCGCAATGCCGCCGAGCACCACCCACCAGCGGTAGCGCAGCGCGAACGTCAACGCCATCAGCTGGGACTTGTCACCCAACTCGGCGAGAAAGACGATTCCGACGCTGAGCAATATCGTCGCGATCATGTGGTCTGCACTCCCGGGCTCCGGCCTGCCGGCCGGGAGATCGGGTACGCCTCCGGCCGACAACGAAATGGTTGTCTAGGCCGAAGGTCTCGCCCACCGGATCTACGCCGGTTCACGCGGCCGGGTCCGCGCCCTCGTGAGGCGGCGGACCAGTATGTCGACAGCGCGATTGCGGGCTACTCCCCTTCGCTGTCATCGACTGTACCCCCGCAGCCATGCTCACGCCAAGCCGTTGTAATCGAAATCGCAATGCGCACAATAAGTTTGGTGATCCAACCGTCGAATTTCGGGTGTCCTGACAGATCCGGCAGCACGCGCTTATCCAGAAGTGAGCTAGCCCTTGGCAATCAGGTGCCGTCCGATTGCGGCGGCTCGCTCGGCGCAGCAGGATCACCTCGCACAAGGTGCGAGGTGGGCACTGGCTAGGAAGAGTGGTTCAGGCGGCCAGGAGCATGGCCAGAACCGCGGTATCGGGGTCGCTGATCGGATCCAGTCCGACCCGGCTCACCAAAGAGGTGACGGTGCCATCGGATTCGGCCTCCGCCCACGCTGCCCGATGCTCCAACCCCAGATGTGGAACGCCGGGCAGGAGCACACAACCCGATGCCACGCCGACGCATTCCGGCAGCGATGGCCGGGTCTCCGAGGGCGGATGCAACATCAACAGCGCCGGCGGCACATGATCGGCGAACCGGCCGGGTTCCAGCGCCTGGTCACCGAGCACCGGTCCCTCGGCGAGGACGAGCCCGACGGTGCCAGGTGCCGGATCGTCCGGTAGCTCCTCGCGCACACCGAAGACCGTCGAGGTGGTCAGCAATCCCGGATATGAGGCCACCCGCACGGCGAGTACGAGTACCTGCGCCCATTCCTTGGTGGTGTCGGGCCAACGTCCGGAGATGACGAACCCCCGCAGTGATCCGCGGGCCTGGAACGGCGTGATGCCGATGGGTCCGTTCGTATGCATGATGCCTCCCGTGATCGAACCGGGGGCGGCTTTGCCCGTCCTCGAACTGTGGATTCTCGAGGATGCGCCAAAACTCAGTTGGCACACAAGTACCAAAGAGTGCTAATCGGACACGAACGAACGCAACGAGCCCGCGAACCGGTCGGTTCGCGGGCTCGCGGGCGGGAAAAGCTCAGCCGAAGATGAGGCCCTTGGCCTGGCCGACGGCACGCGCGAAGCGCTCCTGCACGTCCTCCCAGTTGACGACGTTCCAGAACGCGGTCACGTAGTCCGCCTTGACGTTCTTGTACTGCAGGTAGAAGGCGTGCTCCCACATGTCGACCTGCAGCAGCGGGATGATGCCCAGCGGCACGTTGGCCTGCTGGTCGTAGAGCTGGAAGGTCAGCAGCTTCTGGCCGAGGGTGTCATAGCCGAGCACCGCCCAGCCGGAGCCCTGCAGGCCGTTGGCCGCGGCGGTGAACTGCGCGCGGAACTTGTCGAACGAACCGAACTGGTCGTCGATCGCGGCGGCCAGCTCGCCGACCGGCTTGTCACCACCGTTGGGGGAGAGGTTCTTCCACCAGATCGAGTGGTTGACGTGGCCGCCCAGATGGAAGGCCAGGTTCTTTTCGTTCAGGAAGATCGCGCCGTGGTCGCCCGCCTCGCGTGCGGCCTCGAGCTTCTCCAGCGCGGTGTTGACGCCGGCGACATAGGCAGCGTGGTGCTTGGAATGATGAATCTCGTTGATCTGCCCGGAGATATGGGGCTCCAGGGCGCTGTAGTCGTAATCCAGATCTGGCAACGTGTACTCAGCCACGATGTCCCTTCCTAATGTCTGGGCCGTGTGTGCCCTCGTCTCGAGCACACTCAACCATCATTCGTACACCCGCTCGTTTGCAACCGCGCTCCTTGCCCCCACATTCCGTCCCGCAAATTCCCGGTCCGCGCGCTGGACGCTCGACGGAACGACTGATTTCATAAATACATGGGTAACTCGCCGGGTACGCCCGAAGTCAACTAGGCACCTCACGCAGGACCTGAGACCAGGCCACGTGGCACTCGACTCGTATGGCCTGAATACGCGGAGAGGCGGATGAGCACCATGTCCTGGTACGACGAACTAGTCGGACGGCTCCGTCTTCCCGAGCCGGTGATGGTGACACCGGAGCAAGCGCTGTCCGGTCGTCCCGACCCGATACCGGTCTCGGATACCCATTATGTGAACGGCCGGCCGATCTATCCGCCGTTTCCGGAAGGTCTGCAGGTCGCGGTGGTGGCCATGGGTTGTTTCTGGGGCGCGGAAAAGGACTTCTGGCAACTCGACGGTGTCTTCACGACCGCGGTCGGGTACATCGGGGGCTATACCCGGAACCCGACCTACGAAGAGGTCTGTAGTGGGCGCACCGGCCATACCGAGGCGGTGCTGATCGTCTTCGATCCGAACGTCATCGAATACGCCGATGTGCTGCGCCGGTTCTGGGAGAACCATGATCCGACCCAGGGCATGCGGCAGGGCAACGATCGCGGCACCCAGTACCGCTCGGCGCTCTTCACCGTCGACGCGGCGCAGGCGCGGCTCGCGCACAGCACCGCGCAGACCTTCGGTGAGCGGCTCGCTGCCGCGGGCTACGGCGAGATCACCACGGAGATCACCGAACTGCCCGGACAGGGCGGCACGGATCCGCTGCGGGCGCTGCCCGAGTTCTTCTACGCCGAGAGCTACCACCAGCAGTATCTGGCCAAGAATCCCGGCGGCTACTGCCCGGTGCACGCCACCGGCGTCAGCTGTCCGGTCGGTTTGGGTGCCTGAAACGCAACCGCACACCCGGTGACCGGGTGTGCGGTTCGAGGTGCGCTACAGCTGCGGCACGATTCCGGCGCGCATGGTCCGCGGATCGCCCGCGTCATGCGCCTTCCACCAGCGCACCCCGCCCGCGATGAATTCCTTCAGCGGGATTGCGGCGCCCTTGGCGTCGTGAATCGTCATGTCGTCGAACCACACCCGCACATCGAGTTCGCGCGGGTCGATGCCCTCCTCCTGGGAGAACTCGATGACGTGGGTGGCGTCGTGCGAGTCGATCTGAGTGTCGAAGCTGAGCAGTTCACTCCAGTGCACCCAGCCACTGTCGTCCACATCGATGAATTCCCAGCCGTGCAGTCGGCCGCCGCCGAAGCTGCGAATGGCCGCGTCCAGTTTGTCCAGCTGTAGCGGCAGCACCCTGGCCGCCACGTCGTCCCACTCCTGAATGCGCAATGAGGCCGCGACTCGACTGACACCGGTGAATGTCAACTTCACGCGATGGTCCTCGGGTGCGGGGCCCTCGGCCGGAAGCGTCAATACCTCCAGGTCGAGGCTCAGTTGTGCGTTTGCGGTATCGACCTCCACGCCTAGGCATGTGGCCTCGGAGAGTGCTGTGTTGAGTGCTGTCGTTTCCATTCCGTCGAGTAGCCCCCTGCTCACGTTCATGCATCCAGGCTACCGACAGCACCTGCGGGAACCCGGTATTTCAATTATTCGCTGGTGTTCTGGTTTTTTTTGGGGAACCGATCGGCGATCAGCGGCGTCCAAGTAGATATCGGGACCTGCACAGCCTCAGATCCCGAAGCAGCGGCGAATGACCGCTCCGGGATGGCAAGGAGGGGAGTCTCGGATCGGTCGTTCGTACCGCGACCTCGCTCCAGCAATCTCTCGGGATCGCCAGTTCGAACCGGGCTCCGGCGCATCAGCCCCTGTAGATCGACAGCTACTCGATAGTCGGAGTCCGCGAATGGTGTGCTGTTCGGTAGCTGTGCCCTGTGGATCAAGTTGTGGATTATGTGGATAACTTCTACCGAGATATGCACAAGCGGCCCCGGAGCGGGGCATCGGACAGGATCCAGAAGCACAGAACATACCCGAGGTAACGTGCCGATGTCGAGGCCGTGAAGTGCCTGTGGGTCACCGGCACAGCGGGGCCGGAACTCCCCCGTGATGCGCCACCCATGGCAGGATCGAAGCGTGACGAGCCCCGAAGTGTCGTCGGTGCCGGTGGAAGCCGTACCGGACGAATTCGACAAGACCGAGCGTGTCGCGGCGGACGCCCCAGCGGCGATTCTGCTCGACGTGCGCGAAGACGACGAGTGGCAGCTCGGACATGCGCCGGGCGCGATCCACATTCCGATGGCCGATGTGCCCGCCCGCGTCGACGAGCTGGACTACGACGCCCAGCTGTATGTGATCTGCCGCCAGGGCGGCCGCTCCATCGAGGTGGTCAAGTACCTGGCGCATATCGGATACGACGCGGTCAATGTCAGCGGTGGCATGGTGGCATGGCAGCGGGTGGGTCGACCACTGGTTGCGGATGGCGATCACCAGGCGAAGATCTACTGAGGCAAGAGAGGGGCACCCGGCATGAACGTCAGGCCCGGAGGCGGCAGCCTGCGTAACCACGGAGGGCCCGGGCATGCCGCAAGGGAGACACCGTGAGTACGGTGGTGCAACCTTGTGCGCGCTGCGGCGCGCGCTGGGCCGTGCAGACGACGCCGATGCACTGGTGCCCGCGCTGCCGTGGCGTGCTGTTGTCACCGGCGCCCATCGACGCCCCCGCCGAGCGGCGAAACTACCGCTGGGTGGCCCGCCGTCCCGATCAGCGCACCCGCAAGTTGAGCTCCGGGCGGCCGCGGCCGTCCGTGGAAACGCCGCGCTACCAGCAGATTCCGCGCTGGGGCCTACTGGATCCGCCGGTCGAGTCCGCGTCTGCGCCACAACGGCCGCTGGACCGGCTGACCAATAGGGCCGGTGCGCTACTCATCGCGACCTCGGCCGTTTTCGCGATCGCCGCCTGCGCCGAACTCGGGCGCTATCTGGTTCTGCTGCGCAACCGCACCCGGCTGATTCCGTCGTGGTTGCTGCACATCTCCGATGCCATGGTGTGGCTTTCCGCATTGGTCGGCCTCGCGCTCGGGTTGATCACCGCGATCGCGATGCTCGGCTGGTTGATCGAAACGCGTCGGGCCGCCTTCGCCACGGTCGGCCGCCGTGATCCGCGCTTGGTCCGGACGCTCGCACTCGGCTGTCTGATACCGGTGGTGAATCTGTTGTGGCCCGGTGTATTTCTCACCGAGACGGTCGCCGTGCGTCCGGATCCGCGGGCGCTGCGGGCCGTGCGCATCTGGTGGGTGGGCTGGGTGCTCGGCGCGGGCTGCACGGTGGCGGCACTGCTGTGGCGAACCGCGGATACCCTGCAGGCCAAGGCGGACGGTGTGCTGTTCACCGCGTTCACCGATCTGGTCGCGGCCGGGGTCGCGGTGCTGACCCTCTGGGTGCAGCGGTCGATGGCGGGCCGGGATCTGTTCGGCCGCAGCAGGATTGCGCGCCGGTGGGTGATCGCCGTCGATCCGGCGGTACCCGTCATCGAACCGGTGCAGCCGGGTGGCGGCGCGGCGAAGCAGCCCGTCGCGCTCGAAACAATTACACCGCACCGTGAGCACGAGGAGGTTTTGGCCAAGTGAGCCAGGGCAGTCGCGCACCATTCGTCGTCGCGCACCGGGGATCGTCGGCGGCGCGCCCGGAACATACGCTCGCCGCGTATGAACTAGCGCTGCAAGAGGGCGCCGATGGCGTGGAGTGTGATGTCCGGCTGACCAGGGACGGACATCTGGTCTGCGTGCACGACCGCACCGTCGACCGGACCTCGTCGGGCACCGGACTGGTCAGCGAAATGACCCTGGACGAACTCGCGGGACTCGACTTCGGGGCCGACGGCGCACCCGCATCGGTACTCACCCTCAGCGAACTGATCGAGCTGGTACTCGATTGGCGCAGTAGGCCGACCAAGCTGTTCATCGAGACCAAACATCCGGTGCGCTACGGCGCGCTGGTGGAAAACAAGCTGCTCGCCGAACTCCAGCGCTTCGGCATCGCCACCCCCGCCTCCGCCGATCACTCCCGAGCGGTCGTCATGTCTTTCGCGGCCACCGCGGTCTGGCGGATCCGCCGTTCCGCACCGCTGCTGCCGACGGTCCTGCTCGGTGAATCATCGCGCTACCTGGGCGGCAGCGCCGCGACCACGGTCGGTGCGACCGCCGTCGGTCCCTCGGTGAAAACCCTGCGCGAACATCCGGACCTCGTCGACAAGGCCGCCGCCGCGGGCCGCGCCACCTACTGCTGGACGGTGGACGATCCCGACGATGTGCGCTTGTGCGCCGACCTGGGCGTCAGCTGGGTGGCCACCAACCACCCGGCCCGAACGAAGGCACTGCTCGCGGCTGCCTGAGTCGAATCTGGGCGAGCGCATATCCGAGGCTGACGACCTGCACGGGCAACCACGACGGAGCGAGTCTTACGAGCGAGCCGCGAACACGCCGCGCCGCCAGGCGCGGCAAATCAAACAGAGCCACTGTAGTTTGACCTGCCGTGGGTAAAAGCAAGCGCAATAGTCCGAAGCCCGGAGGGAACCGGGCCCAGCGTCTCGCCGAGCGGCGCGCGGCCCTGGAACTGCAGGCAGCGCAGTCCGGTGCGCGTCCGTTCGAAGGATTGGCCGCGGAGTGCGATCTGGTCGCGCTGCGCGAATTCGTGCCATCGGCGACCGCGACGCTGCCGCTGTCGTCCGATATCGCCGCGGAGCGTTCCGTCGTGCTGGCCACGGTATTGCCGGGCGCGGTGGCCGGATTGGTGCGGGCGGGCGAGCCGCCGACCGGATATGTCGCCACGCAGGTGCAATTCCAGGGTTCGGATCCGGCCGCCGATATCGCCGCGGCCATCCTGTGGACACAGTCCGCCGAACCGGGTGAATCGCTGACCGCGGCCGAGAGTGCTGAGGGCGGACCGCGATTGGCCGATGTGATCGATGCGGACGCACAGCTGGAACTGACCGTGCACCAGGACTTCGACTGGTGGGTACCCGAGGGCGTGCAGCCCGATCCGCAGGTCGCCGCGACCATCGAACAGGCCAAGCAGGCGATAATGCCGTCCGCGCGACTGGATCTCGGCCCCGATGCGATCGGCGCGGGCTGGTGGGTCGATGCCGGTGATAAGGCGCATCTGCGCTGGGTGCGTCCGGAGAACGAGGACGATCTGATGCTGGCGCTCGCTCGGCTGCATGCATCGGGCGGACTGCATCTCGGCGATGGCTCCCGGTTCGCGGGCTCGTTCCGCACACACGGCTTGCTGGTGCCGGTGTTCGACCTGGATCCGGAACTGCATGCCAGCGAGTGGACCAAACCGGCGATCGAATTCGGGGAACGCCTGGCGGCGGCGCTGGCCGACGACACTGCACTCTCGGCGGACGAGCGCCGTTCTCGTGATGGGCTGCGATCGCGTCAGGTCACCCTGCGGTGATTTCAAAAAAATCACGGAGAATTTTGTGAAACACCCTCCTTTCTAATCAACCCTCGGTTAGGTTCTCTGCATCACCGAAAGCTGGTGGTGGTGAGCGAAGTCTCACCGAAAGATGAGGAAAGTAGGACCATCATGGAAGCCATTCTGGCGCTGCTCAAGACGCTGCTCAGCTCCTTGAGCGCTGCATAAAGTCGACAGGGCCGGCTCGTCGCGACGAGCCGGCCCTGATTCCGTTATAGGAATCGTGAATTAGATGCTGCCGCCCGCAGTGGACGGGGCGCCGGAAGCATCGCTCGGACCACTCATTTCACGAGCGACGAAATCCTCCAGGTCGAACAGGTTCGACCCGGCACGATCGGCGATGGTGAGCAGGGTCGTCATATTCGCGACCTCCTCCACCTGCTCCTTCAGGAACCACTGCATGAACTGCTCACCCAGGTAATCGCCTTCTTCGCGGGCGGTGCTCGCCAACTGGATGATCTGGTCGGTGACGTTCTTTTCCTGCGCGAGCGCCAGCGCGATCGGTTCGCGTGCATTCTCGAAATGCGATTTCGCGGCGTCGATGCCGGAGAGCTCGACACTGATATCCCGGTCCAGGAAGTACTGCACGATCATCATCGCGTGATTGCGCTCTTCGACCGCCTGGGCATAGAAACGCTTGGCCAGCTGCGGCAGATCCGCATTGTCGAACCACACCGCGATCGCGATGTATTGATGCTCGGCATTGAATTCATGCCGGATCTGATCGTGGAGCAGACCGTGAAATTTGCTGCGTGGGGACTCCGGATGGCTGGACATAGTTGCGACATTAGCGCTGGTCACGCCGCGTGTCATCCAAGTGCAGCCTTATTGAGGCTAGTATTGCCTAATTAATTCTTGGCTGCACCAGCCATTCTCGGGGCGGAAATATCGGCGCGCGGTGTGGTGCGGAGCTCGCGCGAGATGAAGTCCTCGACATCGAACAGATCGCCCGCGGCACGGTCGATGACGGTCAGCAGGGTGGTCATCCCGGCGACGTCCTCCACCTGCTCCTTGAGGAACCACTGGATGAATTGCTCGCCGAGGTAGTCGCCGGAGGCCCGCGCGGTGCCGGCCAATTCGGTGATCTGCGCATTGCGGGCGCGCTCGGATTCCAGCAGGAAAACGACGGCGCCGCGCGGAGATTCGAAGGTGGATCGCACGTCGTCGAGGCCGCCGACCTGCACTTGTAGATTGCGGTCGAGCAGGTACTGCACCATGCGCAGTGCGTGCGAGCGGTGCTCGGCGGATTTGCCGTAGCTGTGCCTGGCCAACTGCGGCAGGCGATTCGAATCGAAGTAGACCGCCGCCGCCAGATACTGCTGTGAGGCGGTGAAGCCACGACGGATCTGGTCGCGCAGGAGGTCCGGGAACGGTTCGTCGGCATCGGTATCGGGCATAGGCCCGACGCTACCTCGTCAGCAGATCGTCCGGGATCGGTTGGTCCTTCGCGAGGTCGTCGAAGAATTGACCCGCACGTTGCTTATCCCACAGCAATACATTTCCGCTATCGGTATCGGTGAAGCCGCCGATCGGGACGGTGGTCGCCACGGTATCGCCGCGCATCGCCCAGCCGAGCTGGCCGAGATTCCAGATGTGATCGCCCTTATCGACCTTCAGCGATTTCGCGGTATCGCTGGCAAGCGGCCACAACGTGAACGGATTGGTCAGCGTGCCCGCGCTGGTCGCCTTCTTCAGCAGGGCGGCCATGAACAGGCGCTGGTTGTTCATCCGGTCGATATCCGCGAGCGCGGTCGCCCGGCTGCGGACGAAACCCAATGCCTGCGGACCGTCCAGGGTTTGGCAGCCGGCAGCCAGATTGATGCCCGCGAGCGGATCGTCGATGGCCTTGGGTACGCAGACGTCGATGCCGCCGAGGGTGTCGACGATGCCGGCGAAGCCGCCGAAGCCGATCTGCGCGTAGTGATCGATGTGCACGCCGGTCGCGGTTTCGACGGTTTGCACCAGCAGCGGTGCGCCGCCGAAGGCGAAGGCGGCGTTGAGTTTGTCCTTGCCGTGGCCCGGAATGCTCACATACGAGTCGCGCGGCAGGCTGACCAGCGTGGTCGCACCCGATTTCGGAATGTGCACCAGCATGATCGTGTCGGTGCGCTCGGGGCCGACCTCACCGCCGGTGGCGAGTTCCTGTTCCTGATCGGCCGTGAGTCCGGCTCGGCCGTCCGAGCCGACGAGCAGCCAATTCGTGCCCGGGGTATCGCCGACGCGGTC
>NZ_BAGN01000003.1 GCF_000308835.1 Nocardia vinacea NBRC 16497
GCCTCGGACGGCGCCATCCGTCTGGCTGCGCGAATCGGCCGCTGGACCGTGGCGTCGGTTGGCGGCGGTTGTTCCCACGGGGCGCGGAGTGGCTGCGCCTAGCAGTGGGCAGCACATTGTGCGCGTCGAACAATGCGGGTGAACCAGATGTGGAAACGGTGGCTGACGTCGTGCCTCGGACGGCGCCATCTGTCAGGCCGCACGAATCGGCCGCTGGATCGTGCCGGTCAGTTGCCGGGCGGCAGTGCGACAGTTCGCGCGGGCCACGGAGCGACTTCCGCCAGCAGCAGGGCACCACATCGTGCGCGCCGAGCAACGCGGGTGTACCAGGTGTGGCTACTGAGGCTGATCCGCGGGCGTTGGGTCTCGGACGGTCTCAACTGTCAGGCCGCACGAATCGGCCGCCTGCCGGTCAGTTGGCGGGTGGCAGTTCGCGCGGGCCGCGGTGGCGGGGGAGTTCATTGCGGTGGCCGGCCGAGAGTTCGTCGTGGCGGTCGGGTTGGGGGATGCCGTAGCCCTGGGGTGTGGCGGCCGGAGGGAGGGCCGAGTAGCGAGGGTCCTGGGTGTAGTCCGCGTCGACGACGGTGGCTGCGACGCGCTGGGCGTGCCAGGACTCGGGGGTGCCGGGCAATTGGTAGCCGGGTTGCAGGGGCTGGGTCATGGCCGGGGCGTGCGAATCCTGGGAGTCGACGGTCACCTTGCGGGTGCGGCGCAGGGTGAAGGTGATCTCCTCGACCTCTTCGAATGCTTGGCGTGCGGTGCGCAGCGGGTGGGTGGCGGTGTCGATCGCATTGGCGACGAACGTGGGTACCAGGGGGCGGATGAAGCGGGCCGCGGTATCGGAGAACGGCACGGTACCGATCAGCGGAAGTTCCAGGCCGCCGCTCTTGGGCGCGGCAGGTGCGGCCGAGGCGGTATGCGGCACCACCGCGCCCGCACCGCCGGTCGGTGCGAGCGCACCCGCACTCACGGTGGCCGGAAGGTTTGGGGTCACCTCATGAGACACAGAGCTGTCCTCTCGGTCGCCAGCCGTTCCGGCTGGAAGTTCACGTCGCCCCGGGTCCGTGATGCCGATTTCCAATCCGCCGATGGCGGCGATGATGCGGGTGCGTTGACGCTCCCGATCGATGGCGGTATCGGCCTCGACGGCCAGTCGGACGGCGGTCAATTGTTGTTCGGTGCGCAGGTTTTCGGCCTCGGCCCGCACCTCGGCGCGTTTCACCGCGATGGCGGCGTCGGCGCTGCGTTCGGCGCGGTCCTGCACGGTGTGGAAGGCCAGTCGCCGATCGAGCGAGGTCTCCCCGCGCCACCACCGCATGATCAGCGGCAGCAGGGCGAGCAGGACGAAGGTGAGGATGGTCAGCACCCGCAGCAGGAATGCGCCCGCCGCACCGGTGGTGTAGTCGTTCATGGCCAGCCAGCGCGCGCCGAGGCCGCGATCGGCTTCGGCGAAGGCGGCGGAACCGGCGGTGTCGAGGGCCTCCTGGTCCTCGGTGATCCGCTGATCCAGTCCGGCCACCCGATCCTGCGCCGCGGCCAACTGCTTGCGCGCGTCGTCGAGCATCGCGTTGGCGGTCTGCGATTCGGGGCCGCGACCGGGCACACCGGTGATCCTGGTCTGCGGGCATTCCGGCGTCGGGTTGTATTCGCAGCGCGCGATCACCAGCGCGTGGTCGATATCGGCCTGCGCCTTGGTAATCGACTGGTCCAGTGCGGCGCGATCGGCCTTCGCACGCTCCAGCTCGGTCCGCGCGGTGACCACCGCAGGTGCGGAATCGACCGCACGCTGCGCCTTTTCATCGAGCAGCCGATCGATGGTGCCGCCGAAGAGCACCGTCGAGGCGAGTTCAGCGACCAGTACCCCGGCCACCACCGCGACCGCGATCCGTCCGGCGAGGCCGCGGCGATCCGGACCACCGGCGGGTCGCGCGGTCGCCAGGGCGCGGGCCACCGCACCCGCGAGCAGCGCGACGGCTAGCGCGACGAACACGATCGCGAACAGCGGCACGGTATCGGCCGTGGCAAGTGCGACCGTGCCGACGATCCCGGCCACCGCCGCAAAGAGCAGTACAACGGCGCCGCTCACGGCATAATCCGCCCGCTCATGCGGATAGTCGAGTTCGCTCCCACCCTGCTCGCGCCCGAGACCTCCACCGAGCCAGGTGAACAAGCCGGTGACTGTCATGGGATCCCACATCCTCTTCATCCCAAGTCAAAGTGGCGGCCTGCTAGCGACTGCTTGCAGGTCGCTCGAAAAACCCGCCGAAGCTGTCACTGATTCGTTGTCACAGCGTGACAGGCGCGACCGCGACACACCGAGCACGCAGCCGGGGATGTGGTCAGGCTCACAAAATTCGATATGCCGCCGGACTTGTGCGCCCGCTCACCCTTAATCTGGCAGGGATGACCGCACCGGAACGAGCCGACGAACGAGGTGTTGCGAGTGTTTTTCCGAGGCTCGGTAAGGGTTTTGGTGTGTGTGGCGGCGGCCCTGTTGATGGCCGCCCCCGATAGCCGTGCGCAAACACTCGACGACGATCCGGCTTTGGATCGCATCGTCGCTCTGGTGATCGAACGCCTGGATACCGCCGACGCCGTCGCCGCGGCCAAATGGGCGACGGCCGCGCAGAACGGCGGCCAACCCTCGATCGACGATCCGGAACGCGAAGCACAGGTATACGACGCGATGGTGCGCCTCGGCGGTGACCGCGGACTTCCGGAAAGCTGGATCCACCAGGTGTTCTACGGCCAGATCGAGGCCAACAAGATCGTCCAGCGCGGCCTGGTCGCCCGCTGGCGCTTCGATCCGGCCGCGGCGCCGAGCACGCCGCCCGACCTGGCCTCGGTGCGCCCGGTGATCGACCGGGTGAATGTGGAGATCGTCGACCAACTCGCGCTGCGCCGCGCCGCGCTCACGGGTCCGAACTGTGTCTTGCGCCTGGCACCGCCCGTTTTCGGGGTGCTCGCCTCCGGCCGCGATGCGCTGCATCAGGCGGCGCTGGTCCGTGCCGCCGCCGCGCTGTGCGGTCCCTAGATGGGTGTGCTGCAAGCCGCAAGTTGTCGGCACCGCGTGTCGCCCGACGTAAATGTGTCGTAAACCACTCGAATTTGATTGCTGGAAATGTGCTGAATCCCACATCGGCCAAAAGAGGCCGGACGGTCGGATCGGGTTGTGTGCTTGTCACACCCCTGTCGGAAATCTCTCATCCGGCCCGCCGGTCAGTTAGCCACCACGAATCGGGTTTGCCTCGAGTGAAGCAGGGGAAATCCACTTCGATGCAGGTGAGCGCCGGTTCTCGGGGTGCGAGGTGTGGCGTGGTGCGGGTCCTGGGCGCCCGTTCTCGCTGTTGGCACCCGGTGCCAAGGGGATCGATCGCACCGCGTTCGCTGCTTTACACTGGACGACGCGCACACGTGGAGGACCGTTTGAAGAAGCCCAGCTAGGCCCGGTTATTAGCACGACCTAAGTTGGTTGGGCCCCGGACCTGACTTATCGTTTGCTCTTACGCCGAATACAGAATGTTCGGCACCAGCGCCCGCTCGGGCTCGGAAATCCGGGTGTCCAAGCGTAGCGGGCGCGCACCCGTGCGGAGGTAAGGAACACGTAAGCGTTCCGTTACCGACGAGCACCCCAACGTCATCGCAGCGGGTGGACAACTGGAGACGTGACTGCACGAAGAAGACCATCAGCGCGGCTGGTTTCGCAACGTACAGGCGCAGTCTTGACGGAGGCAATCGACGAAAGGCCCCTTTCCCATAGGCCGATTCATCGAGGCCGACTTTCTTGAAGGCAGAGGCATGACGCAACTTCCTGGCCACAGGTCCCCCGGACCCATCGGGCTCTATGACCCGGCGAACGAGCACGACGCCTGCGGTGTCGCATTCGTCGTCGACATGCACGGCCGCCGCAGCCGCGACATCGTCGACAAGGCTATTACGGCTCTGTTGAACCTGGAGCACCGCGGTGCCGCAGGTGCCGAACCCAATAGTGGTGACGGCGCCGGCATCCTGATCCAGATTCCGGACCGGTTCTTCCGTGCCGTGGTCGATTTCGAGTTGCCGCCGGAGGGCTCCTACGCCACCGGTATCGCCTTCCTGCCGCAGGCCCGCCGCGAGGCGACCAAGGCCGCCTACGGCCTGGAGCGCATCGTCGAATCAGAGGGCCTCGCCGTGCTCGGCTGGCGCGAGGTGCCCACCGACGAGTCCACCCTTGGTGCGCTGGCCCGCGACGCCATGCCGACCTTCCGCCAGATCTTCATCGGCTCGCCGAAGGGTTCGGCCGAACAGCTGTCGGGCATGGACCTGGAGCGCCGGGCCTACGTCGTACGCAAGCGCGTCGAGCACGAACTGGGCAAGGCCGGTGCGGGCGAGGGCGCGGTCGGCAAGGAATCGGTGTACTTCCCGAGCCTGTCCGGTCAGACCTTCGTCTACAAGGGCATGTTCACCACCCCGCAGCTGCGCGCGTTCTACCTGGACCTGCAGGACGGCCGGGTGGAGTCCGCGCTCGGCATCGTGCACTCCCGGTTCTCCACCAACACCTTCCCGTCGTGGCCGCTGGCGCATCCGTTCCGCCGGGTCGCGCACAACGGTGAAATCAACACCGTCACCGGTAACGAGAACTGGATGCGCGCGCGCGAGGCGCTGTTGCGCTCGGATGTCTTCGGCATCGACGAAGCGGGCAACAACCGCCTGCAGAAGATCTTCCCCGTCTGTACCCCGGGGGCGAGCGATACCGCGCGCTTCGACGAGGTGCTGGAACTGCTGCACCTCGGCGGCCGCAGCTTGCCCCATGCGGTGCTGATGATGATTCCCGAGGCCTGGGAACGCAACGAGAACATGGACCCGCAGCGGCGGGCGTTCTACCGCTACCACTCGATGCTGATGGAGCCGTGGGACGGCCCGGCATCGGTGTGCTTCTCCGACGGCACCGTGGTCGGCGCCGTCCTCGACCGCAACGGCCTGCGCCCCAGCCGCATCTGGGTCACCGATGACGGTCTGGTCGTCATGGCCTCCGAGGTCGGTGTCCTCGACATCGATCCGGCCAAGGTGGTCCAGAAGGTCCGGCTGCAGCCGGGCCGCATGTTCCTGGTCGACACCTCGCAGGGCCGCATCGTCGGCGATGAGGAGCTCAAGAGCCAGCTGGCCGCCGAGCACCCGTACCAGGAATGGCTCGACGCCGGTGTGACCAAGCTGGCCGATCTGCCCGATCGCCCGCATGAGCACATGTCGCACGATCGCGTGCTGATCCGTCAGCAGATCTTCGGATACACCAATGAAGAGCTGAACCTGCTGATCTCGCCGATGGCCAAGACCGGCGGTGAGGCGCTCGGCTCGATGGGCACCGACACCCCGATCGCGGTGCTGTCCTCGCGCCCCCGACTGCTCTTCGACTACTTCTCCCAGTTGTTCGCGCAGGTGACCAACCCGCCGCTGGACGCGATCCGCGAAGAAGTGGTGACCAGCCTGCGCCGGGCCCTCGGCCCGGAGGCCGATCTGCTGCATCCGGGACCGGAGTCCTGCCATCAGATCACCATCCCGCAGCCGATTCTGGACAACGACGAGCTGGCCAAGCTCATCCACATCAACGACGACGGCTCGCATCCGGAGCTGCGCTCGGTGGTCGTGCACGGTCTGTACCCGGTGAAGAAGGGTGGCAAGGGCCTGCGCAAGGCGCTCGAGGCCATCAACACCCAGGTCTCGGCCGCCATCGAGGGCGGTGCCCGGATCATCGTGCTGTCCGACCGCGAGTCCAATGAGAAGCTGGCGCCGATTCCGTCGCTGCTGCTGACCGCGTCGGTGCACCACCACCTGGTGCGCGAGCGCACCCGCACCATGGTCGGCTTGGTCGTCGAGGCCGGTGACGCCCGCGAGGTACACCACATGGCCATGCTGGTCGGCTTCGGCGCGGCCGCGATCAACCCGTACATGGCCTTCGAGACCATCGAGGATCTGCTCGAGCGCGGCGGGCTCCAGATGCCCGGCAGCACCGGCGATCTGCCCGCCGACTACCGCAAGGCGGTCGCGAACTACAACAAGGCCGCGAGCAAGGGCGTGCTGAAGGTGATGTCCAAGATGGGCATCTCCACCATCGCCTCCTACACCGGCGCACAGCTGTTCCAGGTGATCGGCCTGTCGCAGGAGCTGGTGGACGAGTACTTCACCGGCCTGCGTTCGCATCTGGACGGCATCGGCCTGGACGAGATCGCCGCCGATGTGGCGGCCCGGCACACCGTGGCGTTCCTGGAGAACCGCAACGAGCGCGCGCACCGCGAGCTCGAGGTTGGCGGTGAATACCAGTGGCGGCGTGAGGGTGAGTACCACCTGTTCAACCCGGACACCGTCTTCAAGCTGCAGCACGCCACCCGCAGCGGTCAGTACTCGATCTTCAAGGAGTACACCAAGCTGGTCGACGATCAGTCCGAGCGGCTGGCCTCGCTGCGCGGCCTGTTCAAGTTCAAGACCGGTGAGCGCAAGCCGATTTCGATCGACGACGTCGAACCGGCCAGCGCCATCGTCAAGCGGTTCTCCACCGGTGCGATGAGCTACGGCTCCATCTCCTCCGAGGCGCACGAGACCCTCGCGATCGCGATGAACCGCCTCGGCGGGCGCTCGAATTCCGGTGAGGGCGGCGAACATCCGGCCCGCTTCGAGGTCGAGGAGAACGGCGACTGGCGGCGTTCGGCGATCAAGCAGGTCGCCTCGGGTCGCTTCGGTGTCACCGCGCACTACCTGACCAACTGCACCGATATCCAGATCAAGATGGCGCAGGGCGCCAAGCCCGGTGAGGGCGGTCAGCTGCCCGCGCACAAGGTGTACCCGTGGGTCGCCGAGGTGCGGCACTCGACACCGGGCGTCGGCCTGATCTCGCCGCCGCCGCACCACGACATCTACTCGATCGAGGATCTGGCGCAGCTGATCCACGACCTGAAGAACGCGAACCCGCAGGCGCGGATTCACGTGAAACTTGTTGCGGAGCCCGGCGTCGGCACAGTTGCGGCCGGTGTATCGAAGGCGCACGCGGATGTGGTGCTCATCTCCGGCCACGACGGTGGTACCGGCGCCTCGCCGCTGACCTCGCTCAAGCATGCGGGCGGTCCCTGGGAGCTCGGCCTGGCCGAGACCCAGCAGACGTTGCTGCTCAACGGACTTCGCGACCGCATCGTCGTGCAGGTCGACGGCCAGATGAAGACCGGGCGCGACGTGATGATCGCCGCACTGCTCGGCGCCGAGGAATTCGGTTTCGCCACTGCGCCTTTGGTGGTTTCGGGCTGCATCATGATGCGGGTCTGCCACCTCGACACCTGCCCCGTCGGTGTCGCGACGCAGAACCCGGTGCTGCGCGAACGCTTCACCGGCAAGCCGGAATTCGTCGAGAACTTCATGCTGTTCATCGCCGAAGAGGTACGGGAACTGCTGGCGGAGTTGGGCTTCCGCACCCTGGACGAGGCCATCGGCCGGGTCGACATGCTCGACACCTCCGAGGCCAAGGCGCACTGGAAGGCCAGCAAGCTGGACCTGTCGCCGATCCTCGACGATGTCGAGACGGCATTCATGCGCCAGGACCGGTACTGCACCAAGACTCAGGACCACGGCCTGGACCGGGCGCTGGACGTGCAGTTGATCGCGCAGAGCGCCGATGCGCTCGAGCGCGGTCAGGCGGTGAAGTTCGAAACCAAGATCACGAACGTGAACCGCACCGTCGGCACCATGCTCGGCCACGAGGTGACCAAGCTCTACGGTGGCGCGGGCCTGCCCGATGACACCATCGACATCACCTTCACCGGTTCCGCGGGCAACAGCTTCGGCGCCTTCGTACCCGCGGGCATCACGCTGCGGGTGCAGGGTGACGCGAACGACTATGTGGGCAAGGGTCTTTCCGGCGGCCACCTGATCGTGCGCCCGTCGCTGAACGCACCGGCCGACTTCATCGCCGAGCAGAACATCATCGCGGGCAACGTGATCCTGTTCGGTGCCACCAACGGTCAGGCGTTCATCAACGGTGTGGTCGGCGAGCGGTTCGCCGTGCGCAACTCGGGCGCCACCGCGGTGGTCGAGGGCGTCGGTGACCACGGCTGTGAGTACATGACCGGTGGTCGGGTGGTCATCCTCGGTGAGACCGGCCGCAACTTCGGCGCCGGTATGTCCGGCGGTGTCGCCTTCGTCTACGACCCGAACGGCACCTTCGAGGCAAAGCTCAACCCGGAGCAGGCCGACGCGGTCGAGCAGCTCGCCGGTGACGATTTCACCTGGCTGCGCGACATCATCACCCAGCACCGCGATCAGACGGGTTCGGCTGTCGCCGAACGCATTCTGAGCGACTGGTCCCAGCAGGTGAACCACTTCGTGAAGGTTATGCCGCGCGAATACAAGAAGGTTTTGCTCGCGATTTCCGAGGCCGAGAAAAACGGCACGGATGTCGACGAGGCGATTATGGAGGCGGCACGTGGCTGACCAGAGAGTTCTAAAGATGTCGACGAGGTGCTGTGACTATTCAAGGCGGCACGTGGCTGACCAGAGAGTTCTAAAGATGTCGACGAGGTGCTGTGACTATTCAAGGCGGCACGTGGCTGACCAGAAAGTTTTAGAGATGTCGACGAGGCGCTGTGACTATTCGGGGGCGGCACGTGGCTGACCCGCAAGGATTTCTGAAGCACACTAAACGGGAACTGCCGACGCGTCGTCCGGTTCCGCTGCGCCTGCTGGACTGGAAAGAGGTCTACGAGCCGGGTTTCTCGCACCAGACCCTGCAGACCCAGGCCAGCCGGTGTATGGACTGCGGTATTCCGTTCTGTCACAACGGCTGTCCGCTGGGCAACCTCATCCCGGAGTGGAACGACCTGGTTCACAAGGGCCAGTGGCGTGAGGGTATCGACCGGCTGCACGCGACCAACAACTTCCCGGAGTTCACCGGGCGGCTGTGCCCGGCGCCGTGCGAGGCGTCCTGTGTCCTCGGCATCAACCAGGATCCGGTGACGATCAAGCAGGTCGAGGTCGAGCTCATCGAGAACGCCTTCGACGAGGGCTGGGTGACCCCGATCTACCCGACCCGCCTCACCGGCAAGAAGGTCGCCGTGGTCGGTTCCGGCCCGGCCGGTCTGGCCGCCGCACAGCAGCTGACCAGGGCCGGTCACACCGTGACGGTCTTCGAGCGCGCCGACCGCATCGGTGGTCTGCTGCGCTACGGCATCCCGGAATTCAAGATGGAGAAGCGCTTCATCGACCGCCGACTCGCGCAGATGGAGGCCGAGGGCACCATCTTCAAGACCGGGGTGAACGTCGGTGTCGACATCACCGCCGCGCAGCTGCGCGAGCGGTACGACGCGATCGTGCTGGCCGGTGGCGCCACCTGGCACGTGACCTGCCGATCCCGGGCCGGGATCTGGACGGCATCCATCAGGCGATGGAATTCCTGCCGTGGTCCAACCGGGTGCAGCTCGGCGACGATGTCACCGACGAGAACGGCCTGCCGCCGATCCACGCGAAGGACAAGAAGGTCGTCATCATCGGTGGCGGTGACACCGGCGCGGACTGCCTGGGCACATCGCACCGTCAGGGCGCGGCCAGCATCCACCAGTTCGAGATCATGCCGCGGCCGCCGGAGGAGCGCGCCTCCTCCACCCCGTGGCCGACCTACCCGCTCATGTACCGGGTCTCCTCGGCACACGAGGAGGGCGGCGAACGCGTGTTCTCGGTGAACACCGAGCGTTTCGTCGGCAAGGACGGCAAGGTCACCGCGCTCGAGGCGCACGAGGTCAAGATGGTCAACGGTCGCTTCGAGAAGGTCGAGGGCACCGACTTCACTCTCGAGGCCGATCTGGTGCTGCTCGCCATGGGCTTCACCGGACCCGAGAAGCCGGGCCTGCTCGAAGGTCTCGGAGTCGGCTACGACCAGCGCGGCAATGTCCAGCGCGATAAGAACTGGGCGACCAATATCCCGGGCGTTTTCGTCGCCGGTGATATGGGCCGCGGCCAGTCGCTGATCGTCTGGGCCATCGCTGAGGGCCGTGCCGCCGCGTCTGCGGTCGACAAATTCCTCGAGGGCGAGACCGCGCTGCCCGCGCCGATCCCGCCGACGGCAGTCGCGCAACGTTAGAACCTCTCTTACCGGAGCGGAAAGGGCGCCTGTGGATTTCGATCCACAGGCGCCCTTATTCGTTTGCCGTGCGTACGTATTCGATCTTGGTGAGAACGCGGAAGGTCGCTGAGCGGAACCGTTGCGGTATGCGCGGTGACGGGAATCGGACACGGTAACGAGTTGGAATGGCGCTGGTTGCGGTGTTGCCTTATTGTGATCTGCGGCGTGGTGCGTGATCTTGGGATGTGGGTTGCGACGTGCCTGTCATGCCAGTGGGTTGCTCTCGTTGGCTCGATATGCACTGCACCAACATCCGCCGAGGTCAGCACGGTTGGCGAAAGACTGTCGGAGCTAGCTCTCGCAAGGGGCGATGTTTTGAACTGGAGCGGTATGCGGTTGAAGAAGGTGGCCGCCGCACTCGGTGCGTGCGCGGCGGTAGCATCCGGCGTAGTCCTTGGTAGCGGTTCGGTAACGGCCGATCCGGGCTGCCCGAGTCTCTATGTTGTTGCGATTCCAGGTACTTGGGAGACCGGCAAGGACAAGACGCCGCAGCCCGGCATGCTGTCCGGGGTCACCAATAATCTGCCTCGGTCGGTGGACGTCGATTACGTGACATATGCCGCGACCGCATTCCCGTGGGAAGGCGACGTCTACGGCGCGTCCAAGAAGGAAGCGACCGATCGCGCCCGTGGCCTGGCCACCGCGATGGCGCAAAGCTGTGGCGGCACCAGGATCGCGATCGTCGGCTACAGCCAGGGTGCGGATGCGGCAGGCGACCTCGCCGCCGAAATCGGCACCGGCCTGAGCCCGATTCCGGCGGACCGGATCGCGGGTGTCGGCCTGATCTCCGATCCGCGCCGCTCGCCCACCGACATCCAGGTCGGACCGGTCGCGCCGGGCGCGGGCGCCGGCGGCGCTCGGGTCGGCGGCTTCGGCTGGCTCAGCGATCGAACCCGCAGCATCTGCGCGCTCGACGATCTCTACTGCGCCACCGCCACCGACGATTTCGTGACCCGGTTCGCCGGCTTCCTCGCGCAGACCTCCGAGGCGAATCCGGCCAACCTCTGGCGCTACCAGCTCGAGGCGGGCGCCATCATGAACGACCTGATGAACTTCGGTGGCATCCCGACGCTGCAGTCGCAGCTCACCGAATCCGCCAACCAGCAGCGGGCGAAGGATCTGGAGCGGTTCTACAACTCGCACGCGCATACGCTCTACGGCAGCTACCCGGTGGGCGGCGGTCAGACCGCCATCTCCTGGATGCACAACTGGATCGCGGGCATGGCCTGATTCAGAGGCGATAGTCCCAGACAAAAGCGCAGGCCACCCCTTCCTCATGGAGGGGTGGCCTGCGCTTTTGCTGAACGACCTGGACTGGTTAGCCAGCCGATCCGGTCGACGGCAGGGCCGGTACACCCGGCAGCAGCGGCGGCTGTCCGGGGCCATTGTGCCAATCACCGGGGCCGGGACCGTCATGGTCGCCGCGGCCGTCCCAGTCACCATGATGGTGGTGGTTGATTTCGGTGCCTTGCAACGGAATCTGGTCCGATACTGTCTGAACCGTCGGCACGGACGAATCGGCCGTGGCCGCGGATGCGGTGACCGCGAGCGCGCTCAGCGGAATTGCGGCCAACGCGCCTGCGATCGCAACGCGAGCGAAACCACGCCTGAAGGTCGATGTCTTGGTGAGCAAAACGGATTCCTTTCCTCGGACGATGAGTCGCTGGTTGGTTCGAGCGACCTTTGAGTAGTCGCTGCGGCGGCTCACCGGTCCAATACAAGGCTCCGTCACTGGGATTGGGGTGCGATCTATCTGCCAGTCGGCTGTGAACGCCAAGTCTGTGAAAAACCGTCAGGATTGCTGTGAAATATTGCGCGGCAACAAATCCCAGACGTGGCCGTTCTCGTTGATGGTCGCCGCGGTGCGGCGGCCACTGCGGGAGAACAGGATCCGGGTGATCGAGCAATAGTCGATCGGGAAGGTGAGCGGCCGGGCCAGGCCGAGCACGTCCTGCAGGAGCACATTGATCACCCCGCCGTGCGCGAAGACGACGACCGTATCCGCGGGATCGGTGTACGCGGCGATCGAAGTAATGGCATCGCGGACCCGGGTGATGAACGCGGGCGCGTCGATCTGTTCGGGCAGATGTCCGGACTTGATCCGCTCGTAGACGGCCGCGAATTCGACCTTGGCATCCTCGATCGGAATATAGGAGGGCAGGTCGCGATCGTATTCGGCCAGATCGTCGATCACATCCACCGGCAGCCCGAGCTTCGCCGCGGTCGGCTCGGCCGTCTCCCGCGCCCGCCGCTGTGGACTGCTCACGATCCGGCTGATCCGATGCTGCCCCAACGCCGCAGGCACTCGTTCGGCCTGCTCGACCCCGACCGGCGCCAATTCGGGATCGGCGGGCCCACCGGAGGTATCTACCCGCAACGGCTGAGCATGACGAACGAGTATCAACTGCACCCCGCCCACTCTGCCGTATGATCGGTGTCCATTCGCACTAGGGGGAGTTAGCGACGTATGGGTGCCATACTCGAAGTCATGACCGTCGAACCGTTTCCGCAGTGGCTGCGCCCGCCGCCGGGCGGTTTCGTCGCCGAGGATCTGGACCGCCTGCCCGACCTGCCCCCGCATACCGAGTTGATCGACGGGAGTCTTGTCTTCGTGAGCCCGCAGGCGAAGTTCCACATGCTGGTTATCACCTTGCTGGATTCGGCCCTGCGCCACCTGGCGCCCGCACATTTGCGGGTGCGGCGGGAAATGACTGTCACGTTGGGACGTGATCAGCGTCCGGAGCCGGACATCGTTGTGGTTCGTGCTGATCGCGATGGCGGCCACGAACTGACGACATATCAGGCTGATGATGTCGTACTCGCGGTGGAGGTTGTATCCGTCGAATCGCGTACTCGCGATCGGGAACGCAAACCCCAGCTGTACGCGCAGGCTGGCATCACGCACTTTTGGCGCATCGAGAATGTCGACGGCCGTCCTGTGGTCTACGTCTATGAACTCGACCCCGCCACAAAGGCATACGCGCTCACCGGAATCCATCATGAGCGACTGAAGTTGAGCGTGCCGTTCGACATCGATATCGATCTCACCGACATCGATCGACTTTGAGCACTCGACCTCATGGTCAGGTCGTCGGAGTTCCCTTGCACTCCGCCGGGAGTTCGAAGAAGTCGATGAAGTTTTCGGCGGCGGGGAGGTCGCCGGATATCTTCGCCTCGCCGGTGGCGATGGTGTCGGCCAAAGGGTGGCCGTCGAAGACTATGGCGACGAAGGCGGGGACGGTCGTGTGGATGGTGGTGGCCGCGCGACCGGTGGCGCCGCGGGCGATGGTGAAGGTGCCCTCGGCGACGATCGCGTGGAATTCGTCTGTGCCGGAATCGGATCCGGTGAAGTACAGGTCGTAGTCGGCGTGCACGCCCGCGGCGGATTCGGGCTTGAAGAAGGTACGCAGAGTGACCACCAGGGAGTCGGTGGATACCTCGGAGCAGCGGTAGCTGTTGGGGGAGCGGGCGCCCCAGCGGTTGAGCGCCATGATCACCGAATCGAGTTCGCGACCCCAATCGGTGAGGTCGTAGACGGCGGCGCCGACCGGCGGCGGCAGCTTGCGCTTGTGCACGACGCCGATCTGGACGAGTTCCTCGAGTCGCTGCGAGAGCACATTGGGACTGATGCCGGGTAGTCCGGCGCGCAGATCGGTGAAGCGCTTGGGGCCGAGGAGTAGTTCGCGTACCACGAGCAAGGTCCAGCGCTCGCCGACGAGGTCGAGCGCGCGGGCGGCACCGCAGGCGTCGTGGTAGCTGCGCTTGGCGCGCTGCTCCGGGGCAACAGTCATGAGCTACAGCATATCAGTCGATTCTTCAACTGAATTAATTAGTTGTCTTTTAGGACTAACCACTGCTAGCGTGCCACAGTAACGATCTTCGGGTGGAAGGCGTCTGTGGTGACGGAAGCAAAAGAACGACATAGACAGGTGGGGGACGCCCCGGCCGGTTCGGACAGCAAGCGCTGGCTCGCCCTCTATGTGTTGTGCGGCGGCATGCTGATGATCGTGCTCGATGCGACGATCGTGAATGTCGCGCTCGCGGATATCCAGACCGACCTCGGCTTTACCCCATCGGGTCTGGCCTGGGTGGTGAACGGATATCTGATCTCCTTCGGCGGCCTGCTCATGCTGGCCGGCCGACTCGGTGACCTCATCGGTCGCCGCACCATGTTCCTGTCCGGTCTGGCGGTCTTCACCCTGGCCTCGGCGCTGTGTGGTGCGGCCGTCAACGAGGTGACCCTCATCGCGGCCCGCTTCCTTCAGGGCATCGGTGGCGCAATGACCTCGGCGGTCATCCTCGGCATGATCTTCGCGATGTTCCCGGATCCGCGCGAGCAGGCCAAGGCGATCGGTCGCTACGCCTTCGTCGCGTCGGCCGGTGGTGCGATCGGCCTGCTGCTCGGCGGTTTTCTGACCGCCCTGGACTGGCGGCTGATCTTCCTGGTCAACCTGCCGATCGGCATTGCGGTCGGCCTCGGCGCGCTGAAGATCCTGGACAAGGACAAGGGCGCCGGGCTGAAGGACGGCGCGGATGTGCCCGGCGCCGTGCTGATCACGGCGGCGCTGATGCTCGGCGTCTACACGATCGTCAAGCCGGCGGCGGAATACGGCTGGACCGATCCGGTGACGCTCGGGCTCGGCGCGGCCGCGCTGGTGCTGCTCGCCGGATTCATCGCGCGGGAGGCGACGGCGTCCACCCCGCTGATGCCGCTGAAGATCTTCCGCTCACGGAATCTGTCCGGCGCCAATGTGATCCAGGTGCTGACCGTGGCAGGCATGTTCGGCATGTTCTTCATGGGTTCGCTCTACCTGAAGCAGGTGCTCGGCTATTCGCCGATCCAGCTCGGCACGGCCTTCTTCCCGGTCGCGGCGATCATGGGTCTGCTGTCGGTGCGCTACTCCGAACATCTGGTGATGCGCTTCGGCGCCCGCAAGGTGCTGATTCCCGGTCTGCTGCTGATCCTCGTCGCCCTGGTCTGGCTGACCCAGGCGCCGGTGGACGGCAACTACTGGATCGACATCTTCGGTCCGATGGTGCTGTTCGGCACCGGTGCGGGTCTGGCCTTCCCGTCGCTGATGAATCTGGCGATGTCGGGGGTCGAGCCGCAGGAGGCCGGGCTGGCCTCAGGTCTGGCCAACACCACCATGCAGGTCGGTGGCGCGCTCGGTCTGGCGGTGCTGGCCACACTGTCGGCGAGCAAGACCGAACATCTGTTGAAGGATGGTGTCGCCGCAAACGTGGCGCTCACCAACGGATTCCACCTGGCGTTCTGGATCGGCGCCGCACTGGTGGTCGCCGCACTGGTCGCGGCGGTGGTGGTGCTGAAGTCGGTGCCGGCGCAGCCGCACGACGAACTCGATGACGAGCTGTTGCTCGAGGCCGAGGTGGCCTCCGAGCGCACCGCCATCTAGTCCGAAATACCGAAACGGCCCGGTTCGCGATGCGAGCCGGGCCGTTCTCGTGGATTTACTGCTGCTTCTTGCGCTGGGTCAGCAGGTAGATGCCGCCGACGATCAGAGCGACGACGACCAGGCAGCAGATGCCGCCGATGATCAGCCCGCTGCTGCTCTTCTTCTTTTTCTTGGCCGCGAACTCCATCGTCGACGCCAACGTGTCCGAGCTGGTCCAGGTGTCCGCGCTTGCCCACACCTGCGGGTCCAGCAGAGCGGAGTTGGTCAGCAGGTCAAGGTACATATGCATCCCCAGTGTCGAAGGTAACGGCCTCCTCCCGGGGCCGAATCATCAAGGCTACCGGGCGATTACCGAATGGGAAACTTTCTCCGGTTGCAATATTTCATAGTGAGATCCTCACCGCGGCTTCACCAATGGGAAGGGCAGCGTCTCGCGGATGCTGCGTCCGGTGATCAACATGACGATGCGGTCAACTCCCATGCCCAAACCGCCGGTCGGCGGCATCGCATGTTCGAGCGCCTGCAGGAAGTCCTCGTCCAGCTCCATCGCTTCCGGATCGCCGTTGGCCGCGAGCATCGACTGTTCGGTGAGCCTGCGTCGCTGTTCGATCGGATCGGTGAGTTCGCTGTAGGCCGTACCCAATTCGACGCCCCAGGCGACCAGATCCCAGCGCTCGGTCACGCCGGGGATGCTGCGGTGCGCGCGGGTCAGCGGGGAGACCGAGGTGGGGAAGTCGATGTAGAAAGTCGGCTGCTCCGTATGGGATTCGACCAGATGCTCGTACATTTCCTGCACGACCTGCCCGGCATCCCAGCCGTGCTGATAGGGCACCTCCGCCTTATCGCAGAGTTCGCGCAGCTCGTCGAGTGTGGTCTGCGAGGTGATCTTGGTGCCGAGTGCCTCCGATACCGCGCCGTGCACGGTCTTCACCGTCCACTCCCCGGAGATGTCCACCTCTTCGAAGGAGCCGTCCGGTTTGGGTCGCAGTGCCACCATCGAACCATTGGCGGCCTGTGCGGCGTTCTGGATGAGCTGGCGGGCCAGCTGCATCATCCGCTCGTAATCGGCATGTGCCTCATAGGCTTCCAGGCTGGTGAACTCCGGATTGTGGCTGAAGTCCACACCCTCGTTGCGGAAATTGCGCCCGATTTCGAAGACCTTCTCCATACCGCCGACGCATAGCCGCTTGAGATACAGCTCGGGCGCGATCCGCAGATACAGATCCAGATCGTAGGCATTGATATGGGTGAGGAACGGTGTCGCGTTGGCCCCGCCGTGCACCTTCTGCAGGATCGGGGTCTCCACCTCGAGATATCCCCAGGCGTTCAATGAATCCCGCAGCGAGCGCACCACCGCGGTCCGCTTGCTCAGCACCTCGCGGACCTCGGGATTGATCGCCATATCGACGTAACGCTGACGCACCCTGGCCTCGGGATCGGCCAAGCCCTTCCACTTGTCCGGCAGCGGATGCAGGCATTTGCCGATCATCCGCCAGTCCGCTGCCAGCAGCGAGAGTTCGCCGCGCCGACTTTGCCCGATCTGGCCGCTGACCTCGATGAGGTCGCCGAGGTCGAAGAACTCGCCGAATTCGGCGCTGCGTTCGACGCCGACCCGATCGCGGTCGATGACCAGCTGTATATCGTCGGTCCAGTCCCGGACCACCGCGAAGATCACACCGCCGTAATCGCGGATGCGCAGCAGCCGGCCGCAGACCCGCACCGTGGTTCCGCGCGGTGAACGACGCGCTGCCGCAACGGTATGCGTCGGGGGATAGGCGACCGGATAGGCGTCGACGCCGGCGGACGCGAGCCGGTCGAGTTTGTCCATGCGCACCCGCACCTGCTCCGGGCGGCGGGGAAGCTGTTCCACACCGACGTTGTCCGGCAGATCCGGCGGACTGCCGTCGGCGTGCAGTCCGGTGATGCCCGTGGGTACCGCACTGTGCAGACCGGTGTGGGTGATGGTCTCGGGTTCCTTGCCGAAGCGCGGTAGGAAGCCCTCGGCGAGCGCACTGGCGATGGCAACCCGCGGTAGTTGCCTGCGCTCCTCGAACAGGAAGAACCGGGGCACCCAGTGCGGCTGATACTTCACATTCGACCGGTACAGCGCCTCCAACTGCCACCAGCGCGAAAAGAACAGCAGCACACCGCGCCACAGCCGCAGCACGGGTCCGGCGCCGATGCGTCCGCCCTCTTCGAAGACGGAGCGGAATACCGCGAAGTTCAGCGAAACCTTGGTGATGCCATGCTGTTCGGAGGTCAGCGCGAGCTGGGAGATCATCAGCTCCATGACACCGTTGGGGCCGTGTGGATCTCGACGCATCAGTTCGAGTGACGCACCGGTGCGTCCCCACGGCACCAGCGACAGCATGCCGAGCACCCGCTCCTTGGGTTCGGATGAGCCAGCCGAAGGCTGTGTGGTGGGCTGGTGGGTGGGCTCGATCGCCTCGACCAGCAGGCAGTCGCCGTCCAGCCGGTCGCCGAGGCGGCCGAGCGCCATGGAGAAGCCGCGCTCGGTTTCGGTATCGCGCCAGGCATCGGCACGGGTGATCACCTGCCGGAATTCCTCGGCCGGAATATCGCGATGGCGGCGGATTCGCACGGTGATCCCGTGTTTGCGCAACCGATTCGCGGCCTGGCGGACCTGCTTCATCTCCGGGCCCGCGAGCGAGAAGGTCCTGGTGTCGAGTATGGCCTCGTCACCGAGGCGCAGCGCCGAAAGTCCGGCCCGCCGGTACGCCGTCGCACCGAGTTCGCTCGCGCCCATGACCGCTGGGGCCCAACCGAATTGGTCGGCCAACTGCAGCCACGCATCGATCGCCTGTGGCCAGGCCTCGCGAATACCGATCGGATCACCACTGGCGAGGCAGACACCCAATTCGACGCGATAGGTCAGCGCCGCCTTGCCACTCGGCGCGAACACCACCGCTTTATCGCGCCGAGTCGCGAAGTAGCCGAGCGAATCTTCGACGTCGGCGCGCTCCAGCAGCCCGCGGATCGCGGATTCGTCGGTGCCGGTCATCGCATTGCCCGCACGTTGCGAACGCAGCAGGATGACCACCGCGGCCAGCAGCGCGATGGCGCCGAAGAGGCCGAGCAGGAAGTTGACGAACGGGCGCGGATGGCCGTCGAAATGTTCGTTGTCCACCAGCACCGCGGCCGTCACCCGATAGACCGACCACAGCGGCCGTTGCACGCCGCGGGGCAGCGAACCGGGGAACAGCTCCACCAGACCCCAACCGAGCAGACAGCCGATGGCGAGACCGCCGGCCAGGACGCCCAACGCCTTCCAGCCCGCCCCCCGGCGCACCTTTGTGTAGAACTCCCGCCACGACGCGAGCAGCACTCCGATCGCGGCGAGCTGCACCACCGCGGCCACCAGCGCGTGCATATTGCCCTCGTCGGCGAATTCGAGCACATTCGCCAGCGCGTAGAGCGCGATATAGCCGAGCAGCAACCACCAGGCGATTCGCTTGCGGCTGGCTGTCGCCCCCGCGAGCAGACCGACCACCAGCGCCCACACGAGGCTGGTATCCGGTGCGTCGAAGTAGTACAGGTCGATGTAGCGACGCGGTACGTGCGTCAGATATCGCAGTCCGGGCGAGAGGCTCCACAGGAAGCAGAGCACGGCGAACACGCCAAGGAGCAGCCCCGCGATATGCGGGACCTCGCGCAGCCGTCCGTGTCCGCGATGCGGAACCGGTGGTGCCGATCTTTCCGAGGGTGCTTCGGTGTCGATGTGTTGCCCGGCGTGCGTGGTTGTCACAGCACCAGTGTGTACGTTGCCGCGGTAGTGGTGCTCGAAGGCCACCCGGGCATGTCGGTTATCGGAGCGTCAGCCATGTGTGTCGGTCGCTTGCGCGGGGGTTGGATTTCCGGTTCGACGGCGACGGAGTAAGGATGTATCCCATGTCCGATGCAGTCGATGTGCCGATCGATGACGACGTCATTCGACTCGGCCAGTTCCTCAAGCTGGCCAATCTGATCGATTCCGGATCGGAGGCGAAGACCGTGATCGCCGCAGGTCTGGTACGGGTGAACGAGGAGGTGGAACTGCGTCGCGGACGGCAATTGCATGTCGGCGACATTGTGGCCATCGCCGGTCACCGGGCCAGGGTGGCGGCGGTCTAGTCGCTCGGTCTCAAGCACGGACCACGACGCCGTCGTGGTCGCTGTAGAGCATATGGCCGGGCACGAAGGTGACACCGCCGAATTCGACCGGGACATCGCGCTCGCCCGAGCCGGTCTGGGTGCTCTTGCGCGGGTTGGTGCCCAGTGCCTTGATGCCGATATCGAGCGTGCGCAGGATGGCCGAGTCGCGCACCGCACCGTTGACGATGACGCCGGACCAGCCGTTGGCCACACCGCGTCCGGCGATGATGTCGCCGACCAATGCGGTGTGCACGCTGGCGCCGCCGTCGACGACGAGCACGCCGCCGTTGCCCGGCCCGCCCAGTGTTTGCTTGACCATCAGGTTGTCCTGGAAGCAGCGGATCGTCGTGATGCGCCCGGAGAACTCCGCACGCCCGCCGAACTGGATGAACTGCGTATCGCAGCTACGGATGTCGGGGCCGATCTCGTCGGCGAGGTCCGCGGTGGCAATGGTGTTCTGCGATTCGGTCACAGTGCTATCTTGCAGCGCCTTCGGCGCTGCGTGTTCGCGGCCCCCTGGTGTCTCGCGTCCGATCCTTTCGAGCGAGTCGCTAGCGGTGCCGTCGAGACTCGCGCCTGCGGCGCATGCGCTTCGACGGCTCGTACGCGAGACGGGCCGCGAACGGTCGCTCGTAAGACTCGCTCCGTGGTGGTCGAGCGAGTGCCGATCGTTAGCGTTGACCGAGACGTGCCATGCAAACGGTGCCGCTAGCGGTGTCCGTAATGCATCTCGTACTTGATCCGCTCGGTTTCGCGCATCTTGTTGTGGTTGATCCACCCCTGG
>NZ_BAGN01000002.1 GCF_000308835.1 Nocardia vinacea NBRC 16497
CAACGCTGGCCGGTGGTGTCCTCGGCGCGGGCCGCCTCGTGTTCAGTATCGTCAGCGGCACGGTGATCGTCGCGGTGCTGACCGGATATTTCATGGCTAATTTCGCGCAGGTTCGCGCTTCGATCTATCGGCTGTTTCCGCGCTCGCGCCGACCGCGGGCGATCCTGATCGGCGATGAGATCTTCGTGAAGGTCGGCGGCTACATCCTCGGGAATTTGGTCATCTCGGTGATAACGGCGGTGTTGACCTTCATTTGGCTGCTGATCTTCGACGTGCCCTACCCGCTGTTGCTGGCCGTGCTGGTCGCTGTCCTCGACTTGATCCCGGTGGTGGGTTCCACTCTGGCCGGGATCATCGTGGCCCTGGTCGCGCTCACCGTATCCCTGCCCGTCACGGTGGCCACCATCAGCTTCTTCATCGTCCTGCGGTTGTTCGAGGACTACGTGCTGGTGCCCAGAATCATCGGCAGAACGGTGCGGGTGCCGGCGATCGTGACGGTGGTGTCGGTTCTGCTCGGTGGCGCGTTGCTCGGGATCGTCGGTGCCCTGCTCGCCATCCCCGTCGCTGCCGCGGTGCTGCTGATCATCAGTGAAACGGTGTTGCCGTCCCTGGACGAACGCTAGCCAGAGATACGGGCTCCGCTCGCCGACTGGATCGAATCGGCAAACTGCCCCGTGATAGCCATTTATTCGCTAGGATTCCGCTCATTCCGGTGGATCGGTAGGCCTCAGGTGATAGGTGCTGTTACATAGCCGCCGTTGTCTGTACACCGGACAGGGGTTCCGGGCTGGATGCCGGCTCCCTTGTTGCTGTGCTATCACCCATCAGCCTGGCAAAGGGAGCCAGTATGGAGCGGTCCGATGCAACGGTCCCCGCGTTCGAACTCCTCTCGTACATTTACGCCGCGGGCTTCGCCTCGGTGGCCGATTTCATCGCGACGCTACGTGTTGACCCATTGGCCGATACGACCCAGCTACAACCTCTCGCTCCGGCGCCTTCTCGCCCCGGACGGCATCGCAAGTAAGGCTGGCGCCGTCGAACACGTGATGCTCGGTTAGCAGGGCGGTCCTGCGATGAGCCGAGGTTGACGTCGGGTCGAGACCGATCTCTCGCGACACTCGGATCACCGCAGATCAGCGCGTGTTGGTCGAAACCGAGTGGGTATGCGCCCAGTGTGGCCGAGTGGTTTCCACTCGACCGAACGGAGCAGCGCGAGGAGGTTGTCGTGACCAGTGACATGCAGCATGCCAAGCGCCCGGTCAGCGCGATGCTGGCCGGCCCGTATGGACATCCGTTCCACCCGATCCTCGTTACCGTGCCGATCGGGGCATGGGTGGCGAGTGTGGTATTCGATATCGCTTCACATGTTGCGGGCGACCCGCAGTCTCTCGCCCGTGGTGCGGCATGGCTCATCGCGGTCGGTGTGCTCGGCGCGCTGGTCGCGGCCGTGGTCGGTCTGCTGGATCTGCTCGCGATCCCGACCGGCACCTCGGCATTTCGCACGGGCCTTGTCCACATGAGCCTGAATCTGATCGTGACGGTCGCCTTCGCCGTCGACTTCTGGTGGCGGCAGTCCGGTAGTGGGCCGGATGGCGCCGTGCCGATGGGCCAGTTGGTGCTGTCGATCATCGCCCTCGCCGTGCTGGGCGTCTCGGGTTATCTCGGCGGCAAGCTCGCCTACCACTACGGCGTGCGGGTGGCCGATGAGACCACTCAGGCCTCCGGGTACCGGCACTGAGTCCGTATCAGGGCTCGGGTCGTCGGTGCTTGCGATGGCTGGTGTCGCACAACGGGTAGTTCGACGAACGGCGGCACAGACACAGCGCGACGACGACTCGGTCGGAGTGAATGGTCCGTCCGTCCGGGGTGACGAATTCGACCGGCCCTTCGATGAGGGCCGGGCCATCGGTCGTGAGCCGAATCCGTCGGGGTTCACGGTCGGGGTTTGTCGGCACGGATCACCACCAGATCTTCTCGGTTCTGGCCGGGCTCGATCACTCCGGTCGAGATCAGCCACGGGGTCAACTCACACATGATGGGACCGAACGGCACCGATGAGCGCGCCACGATGGCGGCCTTTAGTCCGCCGTTCCGCAGCTGGGTGAGGGTCGTATCCGGATGACACAGACCCGAATGCACGGTCAGCGCGACGCCGCCCGGTTCGAGTAGGTGCGGTATCACCGCGCAGAGCCGGTCCAGGATGGCTCGTCCCTTTTCTCCCGCGTTCCAGGCCCTGGCACCGCCGCGATCCGGGGCACTTCGAGGGGCGGGCACGTAGGGCGGGTTGGCGAGGACGAGATCGAAGCGGTCGGTTCCGAGTATCGCCTCGAAGTCGCCGTGCAGGGCTCGGATGGTCAGGCCGTGTATCCGACAGTTCAACCAGGCGGTGGCCACCGCGCGGCGGGAAACGTCTACCGCGGTGACGGTGCGGGCACCATGGTGGGCAGCGGCGACGGCGAGTGCCCCGGTGCCGGTGCAGATATCCAGTACGCGACCGCCGCGCGGGATGCCCGCCTGCGAAAGTGCGTGCATGAGCAACCGCGTGTCGTGCTGAGGTCGATAGACGCCGGGAGCGCGGACCAACATCATATTCTCTGGGTGATCCGTTCGGACCGCCCTAAACATCGGCACCGGGCAGCAAGGAGCTGCGTCCGGCGTGCCAGGCGTCGAAGATGTGGTCGGCGAAGCGGTCCTCCAACAGATTTGTGGCCTGAATGCCGAGGACCATGGACTCCGCCAGCTCGGGCTCATGCGCGATCAGGTCACCGATTACATCTGTGCGCATCAACTGTTCGTGTACCGCATCGGCTTCCACGTGTTCCTGGTAGAACCGCACGCAGGCCGGGTCCGCGTCGAGTCGCCGCAGGGCGTCGACCAGGCGTGACGACGCCGGTGACGAGCCGATTTCGACAGTCGCGAAATGTCCGACGAGCGCACCGCGCAGCGACCGGTGCAGGCCGAACAGCGACATCATGTTCACGAGGGAAAGCATCGGTTCCGGGACGGCGTCGAGGTAATGCAGATATTCGGCGTCGAGGCCCGCGCCCGCCATGAGCTCGGCGAAAAGTCGCGCGTGGATGCGTTCACCGCGGCCGCCGCCGAATTCGTCGAATTCCACCGCGACGAAAGCAGCTTTGGCCTGTCCGCGCAGGCGCGGGATCACCCAGGCGTAGGGGTCGGCCTCTTTATGGTGATAGATCGACCTGTGCACGAAATACTCGCGCATATGCCACCATTGGCCCTCGTCTCGGAGGAACCGGGACGGACCGGCGGATTCGATCGGTGTCACCAGGAGTTCGTCGAGCTCCGATTCGAGATCATCGCCTCCGGATACCTCCGCGCGCATAGCGTCCAGGAATACGGTCTCCATGGCGGCTCGCATGGTCAGCAATCCGGGATCCCATTCCCATTCCGGGTCCACCGCGGCGAATCCGTGATAGTGCAGCTCGTAGCAGGTGTGCAGAGCAAGCTGCAGATCCTCGCTGTACGGATCGAGCGATCGGGTCTCCGGCACCGGTTTGCCGGGTATTCCGCGCAACAGCCCGACCACCGCCTCGGACAGGGTGCCGCGCGGGCGTGGCAGGGGGCGAGGTCGGATATCCGTGGTGACCGTCATACCTCCTCATACTCCCCGCGACCTCATGCGATATCCAACAATGTCGGTGGTGACGACAGTGCTCGGCGAGCCGCCATGCTGTTACCCGCAGGAATAGCCGATCCCGCGTAGGCAAATGCCGTAGGGAACCGGCGATGACTCGTAGCCCGCTGTGAATGCGGCAGAAAATCGAATGACAGCTTGTTCGGGCGGTCTTTAGTATCGGTCGGGTGCACCGATTGCTCCTGATTGTCCCGCCGCCGACCTCCTGAGCGAGGTGTAGGACCGCGCGTCCTATCTGGCAGGTGAGTTCGGTTGTGCACCTCGCTTCCGCGACCCCAATCCATTTCTGTCGCAGGAGCGCGAATGTCCACTGCTATATCCACGGTCAGCCGATTCGGGTTGTTCTGCCTTGTCGGCGCCGGACTGTCGGCGGGGACCGGCGGTCTACTCGGCATCCTGCTGCTTCGTGCGACCGGTCTTTCGCCGGTATCGGTCGCCGCCTGTCGGCTCGCCGTCGGCGGGCTGTTGCTGATCGCGCTGCTGACCGTGACGCGGCGGCCGTTGCCGCGGAACACCTCGGCCTGGCGCAGGATCGGTGTGGTCGCGGTCCTTGTCGCGATCATTCAGGCGAGCTACTTCGGTGCGGTCGCGGCCTCGTCGGTGAGCCTGGCGACGCTGATCACCCTCGGAATGTCACCGGTGGTCGTCTCGCTGCTGGAACATCTGACCGGCAGGCGGATCCTGGATCGTCGGCGCGCGGCGACGATCGGAATCGCGGTGTCGGGGGTGATCCTGTTGGTCGGCGCGCCTGCCGATGACGGGATATTCGCCGGTGCCGCAATGGCATTGGTATCCGCCTGCGCCTTCGCGACCCTCACTCTGATCAGCGCCCGTCCGGTGCCCGGCCTCGACGTGATCACCACAACAGGTTTCGCCGTCACCGGCGGTGCGGTGCTGCTGACGCCGCTCGCGGCGATATCCGGACTCACCTTCCACCCGACGCCACACAGCGTTGTCCTGGTAATCGTGTTCGGATTGATATCCACCGCAGTGGCATACACGCTGTACCTGCGCGGTCTCTCCGAAGTCGGTGCGGGCACAGCTGCGGTGCTCGCCCTCCTCGAACCGCTGACCAGCGCGATCTTGGCCGCCGCAATCCTCGGTGAACGGCTGACCCCGACCGGTCTGGTCGGCGCGGCCTTACTGACCACCGCGCTCGTCCACACCAGCCTGCAGTCCAGGTTGTAACGCTCAGCGGTCGCGGGCCGGCGCGCGGAGCTCGACGGTGCTGTTGGCGAGGAGGGTCGCGAGTCGGTGCCAGCGGCGGTGGCGGTGGCGGAACATCAGGTGGACGAAGATGCGGGTCGGGGCGCCGCGCAGGCCGGAGTCGATTTCGATTTCGTCGGTGTAGCGGCAGCTGGATTCGGTGATCGGCTCGAAGGTGAGGCGGTGGTTCCAGGTGCGGACGGGCCCGCCCCATTCGTTGGTGTAGATCTCGCGGGCATCGAGTCGCACCAGACGCAGGTGATGGCGCCAGGAGGGGATGATGCCGAACCACCAGAGGCGGGCGGAACCCTCGGCGCCCGGTTCGACGTGGTCCGGGATTTGCAGTTGTGGCACCGAAAGGATCGGTGCCACAACGTAGGCGAACAACTCCGGCGTCCGTGCCAGTGCGCATGCCACCTCGGCGTCGATCGGCAGCTCGGTAGTTAGGGTTACCTTACTCATAGGTGAATGATGGTCCTCGGCGGCGCTGCTCGCAATAGCCTTCACACAGCCGCGGCATCGGCGATCTCGTCACTGGTGGCGAGCCATACGCCTGGATGGTTCGCCACATAATCCAAGGCCTGCTCCAGATATTTGATGCGGAAGGCCTGGCCGATGACGAAGGGGTGCAGTGCGAGGGCCATGACGCGGCCGGACTCCTCATATAGCCGGTCCAACTGATCCTTGACGATCTGCACGAAATCCGCACCACGCAAACCGGTTCCGAGAAACAGGCCGATGTCGTTGAGTTCGACCGAGTACGGAACGCTCAGCACCCCGGGCACATTGAGCCGATACGGCTGATCGTCATTGGTCCAGTCCAGGACATAGTCGAGGCCGAGTTCGGCGAGCAGTTCCGGGGTGTGGAAGGTCTCGGTGAGCGCGGGCCCCATCCAGCCGCGCGGGCGGCGGCCGGTCGCACGCTCGATGGTTTCGACGATATCGGTGAGGTAGGAGCGTTCGTCGTCGATCGACATATCGGCCTGGAAGATCGAGTTGTTCTTGCCGTGCGCCAACCAGGTCCAGTTCCGCTTCCGCCCGGCGGCGATGATCTGCGGATTATGGTGTGCGACATCGGAGTTGAGCAGGGCGCTGGCGCGGATACCGTACTTGTCCAGCACCTGCATCACCCGCCAGATGCCGACCCGGGGACCGTAGTCGCGCCAGCCGTAGTTCAGCGGATCCGGGGTGAGCGCGGCGGTGCCGGGGAAGATGCTGGTCGAGGGCCGGTCCACCTGGTAGTGCTCGATATTGAGCCCGACGTAGAACGCGACGCGGGCACCGTCGGGCCACCGAATGGGTGCGCGGTCGACGATCGGGCTGTAGTCGAAGAGTGCGTTGTCCATGCGGCATATGCTCGAACCATCACATACGTGTGAAGGTCAAATACGAGGTGGAATTCTATGCGGATCGGAGAACTGTCGGAGCGCACCGGCACCTCGCGGCGGCTGCTGCGCTACTACGAGGAACAGGGCCTCATCGTCGCCGACCGCTGCGCCAATGGCTATCGCAGTTACGACGACCGTTTCGTCGACCGGGTCCTACAGATCCGCGGCCTACTCGACGCGGGCTTGCCGACCCGCATCATCAAGCAGATCCTGCCCTGCCTGGACAAGCCGCGCACCATCTACTTCCCGGACGCGACCGCGGAAATGCTGGCCATCCTGGAACGTGAACGTGACCGCATGTCCGACCGCATCCGCTGCCTGTCCCGCAACCGCGACGCCATCGCCGAATACCTGGAGGCGGTCCGCGCGAACGCTGCCTCCTGACCTCGGTTCCGCCAGAACCTGTTGACTCCTAATGAGAACCTGTTCTAATTTTTGGCATGCGTAGATTTGACGGCCGCCGTGTATTGGTCACCGGAGCAGGATCGGGTATCGGGCAGGGGATCGCCCTGCGGCTGCTCGATGAGGGGGCGACATTGGTCGCCGCCGATATCGATGCGGCGGGTCTGGAGAGCACCGCGGCCAAGGCGGGTGATGCGACCGAGCGGCTGCGCACCGTGCAGGTGAATATCGCCGATATCGAGTCGGTGCGCGCCGCGACGGGCGAAGCGGTCGAATTCCTCGGCGGACTGGATGTGCTGGTGAACGCGGCGGGCATTCTGCGGCCCGCGCGGACCGAGGAAATGCCGCTCGAGGTGTGGAACCAGGTGATCGGGGTCAATCTCACCGGGACCTTCCTGATGACCCAGAGTGCGCTGCCCGCGCTGTTGGAGTCCGGCCACGGCGTCGTCGTGAACCTCTCCTCGACCGCGGCCTTCAGCGCCGCGCCCTATCTGGCGTCGTATGCGGCGTCGAAGGGCGGCGTCAATGCCTTCACGCACGCGATCGCGCTGGAATACGCCAAGCAGGGGCTGCGGGCGGTGAATATCGTGCCCGCGGGCATCACCAGTGGGATCACCACCAAGTCCATCCTCGATCAGCCGGAGGGCTTCGATCCGAAGCTGTTCTCGCGCCTGACCGGCTGGCTCAACGGCGGTGCGCTCGGCAGTCCGGAGGATATCGCCGGCGTGGTCGCCATGGTCGCCTCCGATGACGGTCGCTATATGACCGGCACGGAGATCCGCATCGACGGCGGCGCACTGATGTAGTCAGGCGGGTCGGGCGACGAGCAGGTGATGCGGAATCGGCGGATTGGCCAGTTGCTCATGGTCGACGGTGCAGCCCGCGCCTTCCAGCGCGGCGATCACCTCGGCCACCGGCCGCAGCGTGAAACCGTATGCGGTGAACGGCATTTTCGCCATCGCGTCCGGATCGCCGATACCGACGACGAGGCTGCCACCTGGACGCACGACGCGCACGAGTTCGGCAAACGCGGCGGCCAGATCCGGCACGAAGTAGACGGTGTTGACGGTGATGGCGGCATCGAGTGCGTCATCGGCCAGCGGCAGATCGGTCATCGAGCCTGGCGCGAGTTGCATTCGGCCCGTACGGATTTCCTCGGCAAACTTCGACTTCGCCCTGGTCAACATGTCCGGCGAGATCTCGAAACCGTGCACCGTCCCGTTCGTGCCGACCCGTTCGAGCAGTATTGAAAGGCCTGCGCCGCCGCCGAATCCGATATCCGCGACCGTCGCGTTCGCCGCGATCCCGGCCGCATCGATAGCGCCGGCGATGGCGCGCTTATTACCGCGATTGAGTATGAAGGCGAAGCCCTTGCCGAGCGTTCCGTGCGGATTGCCGAGTTGGCCGGCAATCGTGGACAGCACGCGGGTCCGGATTCCGTTCATAGCGGCCATAGTATCGGCCGACATTCCGAATCGGACACGGCAAGACATACCGGATGGACTGCTGATTTCGTATGAACATGGGTAACTCGTCGGGTACGTCCAGGACTCGACTCACACGCAACCGCCGGTCGGCGACGGTACCGGCATGGCTCTCGACGATCGGCAAAAGGTGCTGGGAGGCGGGGGAGCAAGCTGACCCGATGCGATCACCGCTGGTACTCCTTGCCGCCGCCGTCCTGGCGTTCGCGCCGATCGGTACTGCCGGGGCGGCGGGATCGTGGGGTCCGCTGGCACCGCCGAATCCGTACCTCGGGCCGCTCGGCACCGCGACCATGCACGGTGATGCCGGATCGTCGGATGCGACGCCGCTGGCCGGGCCTGGCACCGGTGGGATTTCGGTGGCCGGGTATCCGCTGGCTTCGGCATGTCCGACCCTGCTGCAAGGGTCGGACAATCTGATCGTCGCGCTGTGCACACCCGTGATCGGCCAGACTCCGACCATCCATCTGCTCGATGCGTCCTTCGTCGGTCCGGTGGGCACTCCGCTGGCTTCGCTGGAGATCGCGAAGGGAAGTCTGCTCGGCGGTGTCTATGCCTATCTGGACAATGCCGACCGCCTGGTCATCGTGGACGGTAACCGCACGCTGCTCCGCGTCGGCCACTCGCGTGACGCGGCGGGCAAATGGCGGCTGTCGATCGATTCGTCCACCGATCTCAGCTCCGTAATTCCGGTGGGCGACAACGTGACCGGGCTGGTACCGGACTGGTCCGGCAATGTCTGGTTCGCCACCGGTAAGAGTCTCGTCGGTCTGGTGACGCCTGCGGGTGCTGCGGCCACCGTTGCGCTGCCCGCGGGTGAGTCGGTGGCCAACAGCATTTCGTCGGCACCGAGCGGTCGGGTCGCGGTGGCCACCACGCACGCGCTGTACGAGTTGCGCGCCGACGCTACCGGGCGACCGGAGGTGCTGTGGCGCGCGGCCTACGACCGCGGATCGGCGCGCAAGCCCGGCCAACTCAGCTGGGGTACCGGCTCCACCCCGACCTACTTCGGGCCCACCTCCGGCGCGGAATATCTGACCATCGTCGACAATGCCGACGGACAGGTCAACGCACTGGTCTTCCGTTCCGGCACTGGGCAATTGGTGTGCTCGCAGCCGGTGCTCACCCGTGGTGGTGCAGGCAGCGAGAACTCGCCGATCGGTATCGGCCGGTCCCTGTTCGTCGCCAGCACCTACGGCTACCCGTACCCCACGGTCCCCGAGGGCGCGGGCCAGGCCGTTCCGGCCGCCGCACCGTTCGTCGGCGGGATGACCAGGGTCGATGTCGACGACACCGGCTGCCATACGGTGTGGGAGAACACTATTCGCAGCGCGGCTGTTCCGCATCTGTCCACCGCCGACGGCGCCATCTACACCGTGACGCGCGTCGGACTCGATATCACCACCCCGCTCGACGGCTACGCGTTCACCGTCGTGAATCCCGATACCGGCGCGGTGATTTCGCATAGGCCGCTGGCGGGAACCATCGTCGACGACCCGCTGCAGACCTCACCGCTGATCACGCACGACCGCAAGATCCTGCAGGGCACGATCACCGGAATCCTGCGCGTCAGCTGAAGTCGGGAGCATTCGGTCCGGTGGCCAAACCCCGTTCGACCACCGCGAGGGCCCGGTGGATCGCGTTATCCCTGGCCGCATCGTCGAGGTCGTCGAGTACGCCGTCGATGATCAGTGAGGCCATACCGTGCACCGTTGACCAGGCGGCGTATTCGGCGTCCGGTCGGTCCGCAGGGTCGAGGAAGCCGACGTCGACGAGTTCGTCCAAGAGCCCGGCCAGCAGATCGAAGGCGGGCGATGGCATTTGGTCGCCGCAGAACGCGGTGCGGAACAGGCCGGGTTCGCGCAGCGCGAAGGTGATGTAGCCCCGACCCACCGCGCCCAGTCGGGTGATCGCATCCGCTCGCGGCGCCAAGCTCGCCATCGTCTCGGCCATTGCGCCGAACAGGGTGTGCTGAGCCTGTTCCTGTGCCGCGTTCAGCAACTCCTCGTGATTGGTGAAGTGCCGATAGGCCGCGGTCGGAGTGACGCCGACATGCCGGGCGGCCGCGCGTACGGTCACCGCCTCCGGCCCACCGGTTTCGGCGAGTTCGGCGGCGGCGCGCACCAGGGCATTGCGCAGGTCGCCGTGGTGATACGGGCCGTCGCGGGTGGCGCGCTTCGTTGCTGTTTCCGAATCCGTCATCGCATCGATGTTGACACCCGCACACATGCCGTGGCAAGTTAACACCCATAAAGTTTACGCATGACAACATGCCCGATCGGAGACCCGATATGTTCGAAACACTCGGCAGATTCGTTGTCCACCGCGCCCGCTGGATCCTGGTCGTCGGCGTGCTCGCCCTCATTGCGGGCGGTGTGGTCGGCGCGACGGCCTTCAGCAAGATGCAGCCCGGTGGCCAGCAGGATCCCAATGCCCAATCCAGTGCCGCGCTGACCCGATTGGCCGATGAATTCGGCGCCGATACCGACTACGTCTTCCTGATCGAGGCGAAACAGGAGACAGTCGACGGCACCGAGGTCGCCACCATCGGCCGCGATCTGGCCCGGCGGCTCGCGGCCGACCAGCGCCTGACCAATGTCGTCTCGTATTGGGATACCGGATCACCGGCCATGCGCTCAGCGGACGGGACCGCGGCCGTCGTCCTGGCGGGCAATGTCGATAAGGACGCCACCGATAAGGAGAAGTCCGCCGCCGCTATCGTCGAGACCTACCGCGCCGACGGCCCGGTCGCGCAGATCAAGGTAGGCGGCGGCACCGCGATTTTCCACTCGATCACCAAGCAGATCGGCAAGGATCTCGGCCTCGCGGAAGCCGTTGCGGTGCCGCTGATTCTGGCGTTGCTGGTGCTGGCCTTCGGCAATGTGGTCGCCGCGCTGCTCACCATGGTGGTCGGCGGGATCGCCATCCTCGGCACCTTCACCGAACTCTCGATCCTCGGGTCCGTGACCGATGTGTCGATCTACGCGGTGAATCTGACCACCGGACTCGGACTCGGGCTCGCGGTGGATTACGGGCTGCTGATGGTGAGCCGCTTCCGCGAACGCCGCGCGGTCGGCGCCGAACCCGACGATGCGGTGATCGCGGCCGTATCGACGGCCGGGCGCACCATCGCCTTCAGTGCGGCCACCGTCGTGGCGGCCCTGTCCGCGCTGGTGATCTTCCCGCAGTACTTCCTGCGGTCCTTCGCCTACGGCGGCATCGGCGTGGTCGCCATCTCCGCCATTGCCGCGGTGGTCGTATTGCCCGCGCTGCTCGCGGTGCTCGGCGCGCGGACCGATGCGTGGCGGGTGCCCGGTGTCCGTGGGATTCGCGGTGACGCAACGCCGTTCTGGGCCGCAGTGGCCGGATTCGCGATGCGTCGGCCGCTGCTGGCGGGTGTGCCGGTGGTGGCGGTGCTGCTGCTCGCCGCCGCGCCGCTGTTGCACGTCCAGTTCGGTACACCCGACGATCGGGTGCTGCCGACGAGCACCGAGGTGCGTCAGGTCGGTGACGCGATGCGGGACGATTTCGGCGGCGGCGATGTCAATGCGCTGTCGGTCATCACCGAAACCGGCGTTGCCGCAGCGCCGCTCGCGGATTACGCGCGCACCCTGTCCAGGGTCGAGCACGTCACCCAGGTCGATTCGAGTGCGGGCACTTTCGTCCACGGCCAGCTGAGGGCGAGTACATCCGCCGATGCCCGGTTCGCCCGCCCGGACGCGCAGCGCCTGACCGTACTCACCGATCTGGACCGCAATTCGTCCGCCGCCCGCGATCTGGTCGATCGCGTGCGTGAGGTGCCCGGTCCGGCCGGTGCCAATGCGCTGGTCGGCGGCCAGGTGGCCGAACTGCGCGACAGTCTCGCCTCGATCGGTGCGAAACTGCCGATCGCCATCGCGTGGATCGTCGTGACCACCTTCGTACTGCTGTTCCTGTTCACCGGCAGCATCGTGCAGCCGCTGCGCGCACTGCTGTCGAATGTGCTGAGTTTGGCCGCCACGCTCGGGCTGATGGTGTTCGTCTTCCAGCAGGAGCACCTGTCCGGACTGATCGGATTCACCCCTGCGCCACTGGATGTTTCGATGTTGCTGCTGCTGTTCTGCATCACCTTCGGACTGTCGATGGACTACGAGGTCTTCGTGATCAGCCGGATCAAGGAACTGCAAGATCGCGGTGCGTCCACGAAGGAAGCGGTTATCGAGGGATTGGCCCGCACCGGCCGCTTGGTGACCACCGCGGCGGCGCTGATTTCGATCAGCTTTCTCGCCTTCACCAGCAGTGACGTGCGGTTCATCCAGTTCTTCGGACTCGGCGCGGGGTTGGCGATTCTGATCGACGCGACGCTGGTGCGCGGCGTGTTGGTGCCGGTCGCGATGCGACTACTCGGTAGGGCGGCTTGGTACGCGCCGAAGTCGTTGCGATTGGCGTACGGGCGGTTCGGTCTGGCCGAAGCCTGAGACGTACGTCACGCGGCCCCGCATACATAGATGCGGGGCCGCGTTCTGCTGTCGCACTGTCGATTTCGCCCGATTCGGCCAGGTCGAGCGAGGAAGGTGGCAGAGATCACAGAGCCGGTTATGGTTGCGGCCGTGGTGCTGACCGCGGTCCGATTCGATACTCCAGCGACCGCATTTGCGCAACTGGTTAATCATGATCTTGACCGGATGTAAGTCCACCTCGGAGGGTTACGACTAGGTGTAGATCACGTTTATAACGCAGTAAACAAACCTGAAGTTTCTTTTACCGCATCCAACTGTCAGCAACGCCAATTATCGGCAGTGAATGCGCAGGTCCGAGCGGTAATCAGTAACCATTGAGGACTCTATGTTAACAATGCGGCTAATCGCTCGAAGAATGTTTGTCTGCGACCTGTGGTTTCTGGATCGTGATCTGGGATCACATGCCGAACGTTGGTTCCGAGGTCTGGTGTCGGCTGCCCGAATGGGCGCCGAAAGTTTGCTGGACTACTGAAAAACGAGGTGCCCACCTGGGTTTGCTGGGGTGCTGCTTTATACGCCTGACCTCGGCGGGGAGGGTTGCATCGGGATAACGATTGTGTAGAGTTGACGGTAACGCTGGCCGCAGCTGAGCTGGACTCGCTGCGGCCAGCGGAACTCAATTGGGGGACTTCGAAACTCGTTCGTTACGTAGCGTTGCTACCGATTGCCCGGACCCATTTTACTCACCGTGTGCTCGGCGTTGTCTGCCAGCGCTTCGCGGAATCCTCTTCAGCGCCACCGAATCCCAGTGCCGCCGCGGCTCGGGCGTCCTGTTCGAGTGCGGCCCGGCGACCCACCACGAAGACGTAGCCGAGAAACAGTGCCTCCGCGATGAATCCGATGCCGACCTTCACCGGCACAGGCATCGAACTCGGTGTCACAAAACCCTCCAGCAGCCCGCAGACCAGCAGCACCGCGACCAGACCGAGCGCGACCGTTGCGGTGGCCCGGCCCTGGCGCGCGACCGCCTCCAGCCGACTCGACCGTCCCGGATCGATCAGCGTCCAGCCCAGCTTCAGGCCGACCCCGCCGGCCACGAAGACCGCGGTCAGCTCGAGTGTGCCGTGCGGCAGGATGAATCCGAAGAACGAATCGAGCCGACCGGCATCGGCCATCAACCCGCCGGTCACCGCCGTATTGAGCGCGTTTCCGAACAGCAGGTACACCGCGGGCAGGATCAGCACCCCGGTGAACAGCACCATCGCGGTCACCCAGGCGTTATTGGTCCACACCTGCGCGGCGAACGCGTCGTGCGGATGTTCGGAGTAGTAGGTCTCGAATTCGCCGCCGGGTGCGGTGAGCCAGTCGTTGCGATCGGAGATGCCGAACAGATCGCGCGCCGAACCGGAACCGGCGATCCAGACGGCCAGACCGGTGGAGACGATGACGAAGACCGCTGCCACCGCGACCCACCACGGCCACGCCCGATACAGCGTCGCGGGGAATCGGTGGGTGAAGAACCGGCCGACCTGGCTCCACGCGTCGCCCTTGGTGCCGAGCACCCGGCCACGCGCCTTGGTCAGCAGTGCGCTGAGTCCGGCGATGAGTTCCGGATCCGGACTGTGCGATTGCAGCCGCGCCAGCTGCTGTGAGGTGCGCCGGTACAGCGCGACCAGCTCGTCGGCTTCCGCGCCGCTCAGCTTGCGCCGACCGGCCAGATAGGCCAGTCGATCCCATGCCCCCCGCTGTGCGTAGCTGTACGCATCTACGTCCATTGGTTGCCTCCCATACCGCCGGTCGGAAGAATGCTATCGACATGGCTGAATTCACCACCGGCGAAGCGGTCGCACTCGAGCTGCCGATCGCCCGGATCCCGACCAGGGCCACCGCGTTCCTCTTGGACGTGCTGGTGCAATTCATGCTGGGCAGCATGCTGATGCTCGGCCTCAGCGCGGCGCTGCTCTACTTCGGCGCCGACTCCGCGTGGTACAGCGCGGCGGCCATCACCACGATCGTCGGAACGCTGGTCGGCTATCCGGTGGTCTGCGAAACCCTCATGCGCGGCCGAACCGTCGGCAAGCTCGCGCTCGGGCTCCGGGTGGTGCGCGGCGACGGCGGGCCGATCGACTTCCGCCACGCCCTGACCCGCGGTCTGGCGGGTGTGATCGTCGACTTCTGGATGTTGGGCGCATTCGGTGCGGTCGGGGTGATCACCTCGATGTGCTCGCCGAATGCGCGCCGGGTCGGCGATGTTCTCGCCGGCACCGTTGTCGTGCACAGCCAGCGCCGCGTGCCCTTCCCGCTGCTGGCCGTCGCGCCGCCTTGGCTCGTCGCCTGGTCCGGACAGTTGGACCTGTCCGGCATCACCGAGGATCTCGCACTCGCGGTACGCCAGTACCTGTCCCGCATCAACACCCTCAGCCCCGCCGCCCAAGCGAACCTCGGCCACACCCTGCTCCTCGCCGTCTGTGACCGCCTGCAGATCCCGGTACCCGCCGGGTATCCACCCGTACAGATCCTCGGCGCGGTCATCGCAGAACGCCAACGCCGCACCCTCGCCCCGATCATCACCCCGATGGTGATGGCGGGCCCGCGTCCGATGCCGATCGCCCGGGCGAGCTGAGCGTCATCGAATCTTCCTCGGCAATATGGTCATGATGCCAAGGCCGCATCGGGCCCGCCGCCGAGCGATCTCGGAGTCACATAGTGCCGGACTGTTTGAGCTCCAGGTATTCGTCGGCCAACGCTTCGGGGAGGCGCTCCGGTGCGGCCGCGACGACGTCGATGCCCATGCGGCGCAGGGATTCCTGGACCAGGGCGCGTTCGGCGATGAGGGATTCGGCGGCGGCAGCGGGGTAGAGGTCGGCGAGGGTGTCGCGTTTGGTGGCTGCCGCGGCCACGTCGGGATCGGTGACCGAGACGATCAGGACGCGGTGGCGTTGTGCGAGGGTAGGCAGGACCGGTAGCAGATTCTCTTCGACGGCCGCCCCGTCCAGACTGGTGAACCAGACCACCAGGCTGCGCCGGCGGGCGCGTTGGATGGCGGCGCGGACCAGGCCCGCGCTGTCGGTATCGACCAGTGCGGGGGTGACGCCCGCCATGGCGTGCATGAGTTTCAGTTGCAGGCGGCGGCCGCCCACACCGCGGACCTCGGTGCGGACCTGCCGGTCATAGGCGAGCAGATCCACCGAATCGCCTGCGGCCGCGGCCAATCCGCCGAGCAAGAGGGCGGCCTCGATGCTCGCGTCCAGCCGGGTGCCCGTACCGACGCGGCCCGCGCTGATGCGGCCGGTGTCGAGCACCATCAGCATGTGCCGGTTGCGTTCCGGACGCCAAGTGCGCACCAGCACATCGGTGGCGCGAGCAGTGGCACGCCAATCGATGGCCCGCACATCGTCACCCGCGACATACTCGCGGAAGGAATCGAATTCGGTGCCCTGACCGCGCATATTCGCGACATTGCGGCCCTCGAGATGCTGCAGCCGTTTGACTTTCGAGCGCAGCAGCCGTTCACTGCGGAATTCCGGCAGCGCACGGACCCGCGCGGGCACGGCGTGGCGACTCTGCCATCCGGCCATACCGAGCAGGCCGAACAATCGCACCGTCACCGGACCGGCGACCCGATCGCCGCGGTAGGTGGGTGTCAACGTGGTTTGTACTCGCATGCGGGTGTTGGGCGGCAGATCCAGTCGGTGCGTGCGGGTTTCGGCGCGAGCGCTGCCGGGCCAGTCGTCCCACAGCCGCCCGCGCACGGTCCTGGTTCCGTTGTTCACCACGCCGAGTTCCGCCTCGGCGCTGCGGCCGAGCCGGATCACGGTCAACGATTCCCTGGTCAGCGTTAGGTCGCGCGCTCGCGCCACCGTGCCGAGGTCGAAAAGTACAAGGGCGGCAAGCACGCTCGTCATGAGGACGACACCGAGCCACGACGGCATGACGAAGCAGACGAACAGCGCGAGTACCGCCGCCGTCAGGGCGAGCCGACCGGTAACGACCACGAGCTACACCGGAACCGGAACCGAAAGAAGCAGTGACGACATGACGCCCTCGGTCGTCACACCGTCCAACTCCGCCTCGGGGCGCAGATGCAGCCGATGCCGAAGTACCGCGACCGCAACCGATTTCACATCGTCGGGGGTCACGAACCCACGACCGTTCAGCCAGGCGAACGCGCGCGAGGCCGCCATCAGCGCGGTCGCGCCGCGGGTGGACGCGCCGTGCTGGACCGCCGGGGAGTTGCGGGTGGCCCGGCAGATATCCACCGTGTAGGCGAGCACCTCCGGACTGATGGTGACCCGGGTGATCGCCGCCCGCGCCGCGGCGATATGCGCCGGACCCGCGACCGGACGCAGACCGGCGGCGGTCAGATCGCGCGGATCGAAGCCGCCCGCATGCCGCTGCAGAATGCGGAATTCGTCATCGCGCCCGGGCAATTGGATATCGACCTTGAACAGGAACCGGTCCAGCTGCGCCTCCGGCAGCGGATAGGTGCCCTCCTGCTCGATCGGGTTCTGGGTGGCGACCACGACGAACGGGTCCGGCAGCGGCTGCGGCTTGCCGTCCACCGAAACCTGACGCTCCTCCATCGACTCCAGCAGCGCCGATTGGGTTTTCGGTGGCGTGCGGTTGATCTCGTCGGCGAGCAGCAGATTGGTGAAGACCGGGCCGTGCCGGAAGGTGAATTCGGTGGTGTGCGGATCGTAGATCTGCGAACCGGTCACATCGCCCGGCATCAGGTCCGGGGTGAACTGGACCCTGGCGTGCTCCAGATCCAGGGCCGTTGCGAGCGCACGGACCAGCAGCGTCTTCGCCACGCCGGGAACGCCTTCCAGCAGCACATGGCCGCGGCAGAGGAGGGCGAGCACCAGGTACATGATGGCGGTGTCGTTGCCGATCACCGCCTTGCCGATCTCGGCACGCAGTGCGGCGAATGCGGCGCCTGCCTCCTCGGCGGTCGGGGTGTGGTTGGTGTCCGTGCTGGTCATCCGACCTCCGCCTCTATCCATTCGAGTTGTGTGGCAACGAGTTGCAGGGTGCTCGCATCGGGCACCGGCCCGTACAGTGCGGCGCCGACCATGGCCGGATCGGCCCGGGTACGCGCGGCGACGGTCGCGACCAGCCGGTCCGGCGTGACATCGGTGCCGACGCCGAGCATCGGGCGGATGCGGCGCAGGGTGGCGGCGCGCAGCCGGGCCGCGACATGTTCGTGGTCCTTCGACCGGCGATAGAGCGCCGCCTGGCCACCGAGCAGTTCGTTCGCGGCCACTTCCACGGGTCGCGGTTCGCCGACCAGCGCACCGCGACGACGCGCCCGCCACCACACCAGCACCGCCGCGGCGATGAGGAATTGCAGGCCGCCGAAGGCGACCGGTGCGGGCAGCCTGCCGAAGATGGAATCCCGGCCCGCACCGAAGCCGGAGTCGCGGTTGTCATCCGGATGCTGCTCGGGCGGTTTGGGCGGCGGAATATCCGGCGGTGTCGGCTTATGCGGCGCGGGCGCGGCACACGAATTCAACACCGCGTACAGCAGCACGACCAGTGCGATGGCGGCGAGCAGCGCGGCCCAGAATTTCGGATTGCGCAGCAGCTCCGGTAGCGGCGGAAGTCGTCTGCGGGTCTTGGTCTTCTCGGTGATCGTCGCTTCGACTGGTTCCGGTGCGGGCGGTGGGGCACTGCGCGAGTAGCGGTCGGCATATTCGAGGCGGCGGTACTCGTCCTCGGTGGCGCGGCGGCCGCCGTACACGACCTCGTCGAAACTGTGTGCGGCCGGATGTAATTCGCTCGCATCCTCGAGCGGCAGCGCGGTCGTCGCGTCGTCGGCGGTTTCCCGCGCGGTCCGCGAGCGGCGGACCTCCAGCATGCCGCGCTGTTCCAGGCCGCGTAGTACCGCGCGGAACCGCTCGCGTAGCGCGGTGTCGAAATCCCGGTGCAGTGCGGCGTTTTCGGCGGCGTCGCGGTGGGTGTCCGCGGGTCCGAGTCGTGGTGGTGGCGGTGGCGTGGGTTCTGTCATCGTTTATCCGTTCCGGGGACCCGGATATCGAGTCCTTCGCGGCGGCACCGGCGATCCACATACGAGACCACCCGCGTCGCCGACTCGACCACTTCACCGAAGGCGATGATCAACAGCGCGGACGTCGACAGCAGGACGATGACCTGCCAGCGATGAGTGCCGGTGAAATCCGAGAGGTACCACGGAATACCGAGCAGCGGCACGGCGACGAGGACGACCAGCGCACGGCAGGCGAACCACAATCCGGTTATCGACGACTGCGCGCCCTGGACGAGCAGTTTCGAGCGCGCGACCGCACCGGCGTGCGTGGTCCGTTCGACGAAGATCACCGGCACCGCGACGAACCGTCCGGCGCGCAGATAGCCGAGCCAGATCAGCGCGAACGGATAGGTGATGATCAGCAGGCTGCCGACGATCAGCACGCCGATTCCGACCAGCGTGAACAGCATGTGGAAGGCCAACAGCGGAACGGCCACCGCACCCACCCGGCCCAGCGCCGTGCGCCAGCCGATCGGCGATCCGGCGACGGTCGCGAGTCCGAGCGCGATCGTCATCCCGCGCAACAGGAACCGCAGCAACCAGGCGGCGGCGGCCGTCGACAGGATCGCCGCCCACGCGGTACCCGCGTCGGAGCCGTCGGTCAGATAGGAAATCCCGCCCGTAATCGCGACGACCAGCAGTTCGGCGAGGACGAGTCCGATCGCGGTCGTGCCCGCCAGCACGACGACATTCGCCTGGATCAGCGCGAACGGCTCGTCGAGCAGTTCGCGAAAGCTCAGTGGGCGGATCGGCACCGTCGTTCCAGGGGAGGTTGGCACCGGATCGTTCCCCGCCCCGACGGCACCGGCCGACTCGGCGGCTGGTAACACGCGGCCGAGTCTAGCCGTCGGCGACCCGCCAGGCGGGGCGCAACATACGGATGGTGCGTCTGCTCAGCGCTCGAGTAGTCGTTCCACGACTTTCCGGTATCGCGCCGGGTCGACCGGTGGGAGGCCGAGCAGCGCGCGCAGATAGACGCCGTCGCCGACCAAACGGATGATGTCGGCCCGCACCGGATCGTCGATGTCCTTGTCCAGGCCGTCCGACCAGCCGTCCATCATGTCCGACAGCGCCTGCTGCACCTCGTCGGTTTCCGGGCCGGAGTTGGCGTCGATGGTGCGCATGGCCGCGACCATCGAACGGTAGAGCGTCAATTCGAGCGCGTCCGAGGCATTGTTCGGATTCGGGGTCTGCAGATACCACTCGGCCACTGATGTGCCCTTGGCGACGGCGTCGCCGAGTTGTTGTTCGGCGCGTTCGCTCAGTCGGCGCACCAGGCCGGCGAGCAGGGCGTCCTTGCTTTTGAAGTGGTACAGCAGGCCGCCCTTGGAGACCCCGGCGGTCGCCGCGACATTCTCCAGGGTCACCTGGGACATGCCTTTTTCCAGTAGCAGGGTCTCGAGTGCGTCCAGGATCCGGTCGCGGGTGTTCGCGGTCACTCCGGTCACTATACCGGCTGGACGGTAAGGTCGAGTTACTGTACCGTCTGGACGGTAATAAGACCGAACGATGGAAGTCGAGAAGGCGATGACCACACAGATCGAAAAGGACACCGGGTTCGTGCCGCCGCGCGCCACGGCGCGCGATTGGGCCGGACTGGTGGTGCTGGCCTTGGCCCTACTGCTGCTCGCCGTCGACGCGACCGTGCTCGACCTCGCGGTGCCTGCGATCAGCGCGGAACTGGCACCGACCACGCCGCAGCTGCTGTGGATCATCGACGTGTACTCGTTCGTGCTGGCCGGACTGCTCGTCGTGATGGGCAATCTGGGTGACCGGATCGGGCGGCGCAGGTTACTGCTGATCGGCGCCGTCGGATTCGGTCTCGCCTCGGTGCTCGCCGCCTGGTCGGTCAATCCGGAGATGCTCATCGCCGCACGGGTATTGCAGGGTGTCGCAGGTGCGACCCTGATGCCCGCGACATTGGGTCTGATCCGTTCGATGTTCCTGGATCCGCGACAGCGCACCGTCGCCATCTCGGTCTGGGCCGCGATGGCCGGTGGCGGTGCGGCGGCCGGTCCGCTGCTCGGCGGCTGGCTGCTCGAGCATTACTGGTGGGGTTCGGTATTCCTGGTGAATCTGCCGGTGATGCTGGTACTGCTCGCGGTGGGCCCGGTGCTCATTCCGGAATCCCGCGACCCGAAGCCCGGTCGCTTCGATCTGGCGAGCGCGGTGCTGTCCATGCTGGCCCTGGTGCCGGTGGTGTATGCGGTCAAGGAGGTGGCGGCGCACGGTATGAGCTTGCGGCTCTTGGTGATCGGCGCGATCGGCGTGATCGCCGGTGTGCTGTTCGTGCGCAGGCAGCGCGGTCTCGCGCATCCGATGCTCGATCTGAAGCTGTTCGCATTGCCGAGGTTCCGCACCGCGGTGCTCACCAATCTGCTCGCGGTATTCGCGCTGGCCGGTGTGCTGTTCTCCGGTTCGCAGTATCTGCAGTTGGTGCTCGGGCATTCGCCGATGCAGGCCGGACTGCTCTTGCTGCCCGGTCTCGCGGCCAGCGTATTCGCTTCGCTGGCGGCGGCGTGGTTGGTTCGAGTGCTGCGTCCCGGACTGGTGCTCGGTGGTGCGCTGGTGCTCGCCGCGATCGGTGCGGCGCTGTTCCTGTGGCTGAGCCCGGATACGGCGACCAGTACGGTGCCGTTCATCCTCGGGTTCCTGTTCATCGGGGCGGGTGTCGGTGTGGCACTGACGGTTTCGTCTGATCTGGTGGTGAGTTCGGCTCCGGCCGAGCGGGCCGGTGCGGCCGCGGCTGTTTCGGAGACCGCCTACGAGGCCGGCATCGCACTCGGTGTCGCCGTGCTCGGCAGCGTGACCATGGCAGTGTTCCGTGCTGGGCTCGACCTGTCCCAGGTGCCGAGCGCGCAGACCGGTGCGGCCTCGGAATCTCTCGGCGGTGCCACCGAATTCGCTCGTCAGCTGCCGCAGTCGGTGGCCGATGGATTTCTGACCTCGGTGCACGAGGCGTTCGTCTCGGGCGTTCATATGGCCGCCATCGGTACCGCGGTGGTGCTTTTGATCGCCGCCGTGGTCGCCTTCCGGCTGCGGACGGCTCGTGCGTAACGGCATATCGCGGTGCGGATTTCGTCCCTGTTCCGTATCCGGCGTTCACGTTGCCGCGATCGGCACGGCCGTGGTGTTGCCGATTGCCGCGGTGGTCGCGTTTCGGTGCGGTCGGCTCGCGCCGATCCGGACGGGTTGGTCGGCGGACGGGGTCTTCGTCAGCGCCGCCATCGGTACCGCCGTGGTGCCTTGATTGCCGCCCTACGCCTGCGAACGGCGCAAGCGTAAGGGCATACCGCGGTGCGGACTTCGCGCCCTGTTCCGTATCCGGAGCGGGGGCGAAGTCATATGGAAAGCCAACCGGTCTGTATGAGATCGGTGCTTACAGGCGTGCGGTCGCGTCGCGTTGTCTCGGAATTACCGTTCTGACCTGGTGCTTCAGCGGTTCGCCGGGATGGCTGTCCAGTTCCGGACAGTTGTATGGTTCCGTGCTCATGCCCGGTATCGGGTAATGGGTGCGGATACGGGTATGTAGTGCCGACCGGCTAATCCGGTTGCGGCCGTCCCAATCCGGTCGGTTCGACTCGGCCGCGGAGCGTGACGGACTCGCCGAGCTGCCAGTGCATTGCCTCGGACGGATCGGCGGCGGCGATGGTGGACGCCGAGGTGAGCAGACGACCGGGGTCGGTTTTGGCGAGTTCGCAGAGGCGGGCCGCCTCGTTGACCGCATCGCCGATGACGGTGAATTCGTAGCGTTGGTGCGCACCGACATTGCCCGCGACCACTCGGCCCGCGGCAACGCCGATGGCCGCCGTGAAATCGGAGGCCTTGGCGGTCAAGCGGTTTCGGATGGCGCGGGCACAAGACAGGGCCGTGCCCGCCGCGTCGTCGAGCGGAGCCGGTGTGCCGAAGACGGCGAGTGCGGCGTCGCCCTCGAACTTGTTGAGCAGGCCGCCGCACCGTTCGACCTCGTCGACCACGATCTCGAAGAAGCTGTTCAGGATGGCGACGATTTCGGTGGCGGGACGGGTGGCGGTCATGGTCGTCGAGCCGATGATGTCGATGAACAGCACCGCCGCCTCGCGCTCCACACCGCCGAGATTCGGCTCGCGCTCGAGCGCCGCCTCCGCCACCTCGTGGCCGACATGTCTGCCGAACAGATCCCTGATCTGTTCGCGCTCACGCAGTCCCGCCACCATGCGATTGAATCCGCTTTGCAGCTCACCCAATTCGGTGCCGTCGTACACCGTGACCGCGACATCGAGATCGCCGTCCTCCACCCGACGCAGCGCGCGCCGCACACCTCGAATGGGTGCGACCGTCGCCGAAAGCGTCTGCGCCATCAGCAATAGACCGAAGCAGAGCCCGGCCCCGCCGAGCGCCAGCATGCACACCGCCAGCCGCGCCGTGCTGATGTTGTCCATGGTCAGCGCCATGATGGCGAGCACCATGGAGCCTGCGACCGGCACCGCGGAGCCGAGCGTCCAGGCAAGAATCGACCGGCCGAAGACACCGATCCCGCGCCGCCGCCGTGAGGCCGCCGCCTCGAGTACCCGTGCGGTCGAGGGTCGCAGCGCGAACTCGATGATCAGATAACTGTTGGCGGACACCACGATTGCGCTGATCCCGATGCCGAAGACGACTTTCGGAATCAGCGCCGGATCCGACAGTCCGTACAGCGTGGTCAGCAGGGCCATCCCGCCCAGCCACAGCACCGCTTGGCACCGCACGAGCAGCATCGGCACCCGCGTGGCGGCGATCTGTTCCGCCTCGTTCGGCACCTGATCCGGATCGATGGCCCAGCGCAACGCACGCAGCCCGCGCGTCGTGCCCCACCACATCCCGATCAGCAGCGCCAGCACCCCATACAGCGGTGTAGCAACGAAATTGAGCAGTACCAGCCGCCTGGTGAATATTGTCGGCCCGGGCAATACGAAGCCGATCAAGGCGATCGAGACGGTAATCCCGGTGACATTCGCAATCAACAACGGCACCGTCAACAGCAATTGAACCCGAATCCGCCGCTTCCCCGCCGACTCCGCCGTCGACCCGAGCAGCCGCGACCCCCACGGGGCGGTCCCCGCATCCGGCACGGTCCGCACATCACTGTCGGGCATGCGTTGCAGACTATGCGCCACTGTGGTGCCAACGGCAGCCAGCGCCACACATCGCTTCGACGATGTCCGGTACCTCACCCGCACCCGCCGACAATGCCGCGACGCACCAGATATAGCCACCGTGCAGCCCACATCCTGCGGCCGCCGGTCCGTTGGCGAGCGGCAGTTCCCGCTGCGTGACTTCTGCCAGCAGCAGGGCACCACACCGTGCGTCGAACAATGCCGGGTGAACCAGATGTGGCATTGCGACCGATCGAAGGGTCTCGTGCCTCGGACGGCGCCATCTGTCAGGCCGCACGAATCGGCCGATAAACCGTGGCGTCAGTTGGCGGCGGTAGTCCCGCAGGGAGTGGAGTGACTGCGCCTAGCAGTGGGCAGCACATCGTGCGCGTCGAACAATGCGGGTGAACCAGATGTGG
>NZ_BAGN01000001.1 GCF_000308835.1 Nocardia vinacea NBRC 16497
CGCAGGTAGAACGTCGGGTCGCGGGCCAGGTCGGCACGCAACACCTTGATCGCGACGTCCCTGCTGAGCCGTAGATCGCGCGCCTTGTGAACTTCGGACATGCCGCCGAACCCGATGATCTCACCCAGCTCGTAGCGGGAGGAGAGATTCTTCGGGGTCGTCATGGTTGTCCTTGCGGAGTAGCAGCGCCTGGAGTGGCCGAGGGTCCTCGGGCACCGGGACTATCCGGAAATGGTAAATCGAGCGTAGGGAACCACGAGCCTCTTGTAGTGGTGGACGGACTCGTCGTCTTCGACGACTTCGTCGTACTCGGCGCTGTGGTACTCGGCGTTGTGGTCGGCGGCTGCGTTGTCGTTGTCGGTTCCGTTGTCGGCGGCGGTGGCGGGGCCGGTCTGGTCGTGGTGACCTCGGTCGTCGGCGCCTCGGTTGTCGTCGGCGGCGGCGTGGTGACCGGCGGCGGCGCGACCTTCGTGGTGGTGGTGACCGGGCGCACGGTATCCGGATTGGTATCGCCGCCGAAGAGCAGCCACAAAACGAGTCCGACGAGCAGCACCGCGCCGACGGCCACGGCCGCGCCGGCCTTCTGGCCGGTGGTGAACTTCGAGGTCTCCGGACCGGGCCCGGGGTTGGTGCGGGTGGCGCCGGAACTCATCACGGTCCTGGGGGCGCCGGCGGGCGTTTGTCTCGTCGAAGCTGCGCCCCCGACCCCCATGGGGGTCGGGGTGTTGTACCGGACCGTCGGGCCATCGTGGTCATGCGACGGCAGAATCACGGTCGGGCCGGGCGGCAGCACCCGGGTCGCACCGGTCGCTGTCGGTCCTGCGGTGGTGACCGGCGGTGGTGGGCGGCGTCCGGCGCGCACGGCGGCGACGGCGTCGGCGAATTCGCCGCCGCTGGCATAGCGCAGGGTCGGATCCTTGCCCATGGTGATCTCGATCAGCTCGCGCACATTGGGCGGCAGATCGGATGGCATCGGCGGCGGTGCCTCGCGCACATGTTTCATCGCGACGGTGATCGCGCCGTCGCCGCTGAACGGTCGCTGCCCGGCCAATGCCTCGTAGCCGACTACACCGAGTGCGTACACATCACTGGCCGCGGTCGCGTCCTCGCCGACCGCCTGCTCGGGCGCGATGTACTGGGCGGTGCCCATCACCATGCCGGTCTTGGTGACCGGGGAGGCGTCGACGGCCTTGGCGATGCCGAAGTCGGTGATCTTCACCTGACCGGTCGGCGTGACGAGGATATTGCCCGGCTTGACGTCACGGTGCACGACGCCGGCAGCGTGCGCGACCTCGAGTGCGCGACCGGTCTGCTCCAGCATGTCCAGACCCTGGACCACCGAAAGCCGACCGAGCCGGTTCAGCACCGTGTTGAGCGGTTCACCCTGCACCAATTCCATGACCAGATAAGCGGTTTCCCCGCCGCTGGGATCCATGGTCTCGCCGTAGTCGTAGATTCCGGCGATACCCGGGTGATTCAGCTGGGCCGTGGTCTTGGCCTCACTGCGGAACCGGTGCCGGAAGGTCGGGTCGGCGGAGAACTCGGATTTGAGCACCTTCACCGCGACCCGGCGGTCCAGCCGGGTGTCGAGTGCCTCCCATACCTGACCCATACCGCCCGTGGCGATCAGGCGTTGCAGCCGATATCGGTCGGCAATCATCGCGCCGTTGTTCAGCATCCCGGCCCCCGTACATCCACTCGCACGTTCATATCTCTCAGCGCCCTCGCAAACCGGCGTCCAACACCGCGCGGGCAATCGGCGCGGCCACCGAGCCACCTGTGGCGGCCAACGCCCGGTCGCCGCCGTTCTCCACGATCACCGCGATGGCGATCTTGGGGTTCTGCGCGGGCGCGAAGGCGATGTACCAGGCGTGTGGTGGCGTATTGCGCGGATTGCTTCCGTGTTCGGCGGTTCCGGTCTTAGAGGCGATTTGATACCGGGTCTGGCCGTGTCCGACGGTGTTGTCCTCCGACGCGATCATCAGGTTGGTCAGCGTCGACGCTACCTGGGCGCTGACAGCTTGGCCGACCGAGACCGGTTTATTTTTCGAGAGCTCGCTCAGATCGGGTCCCTGCAGTTGATCGACCAGGTACGGCTCCATGCGGACGCCGCCGTTGGCGACGGTCGCGGCGATGACCGCGTTGTCCAGTGGGGTGAGCGCGACATCGCGCTGGCCGATGCTGCTCTGGGCCAGTGCGGCATTGTCCGGAATCGTGCCGACGGTGCTCTCCGCCACCGGAATCGGGATGCCGCGGTGCTGGCCGATGCCGAATGCGGCGGCCTCGTCCTTGAGGTTCGAGGAGCCGACCTTGAGACCGAGTTCGACGAATGCGGTATTGCAGGATCTGCGGAACGCCTCGGTGAGCGTTGCGGTGGGGCCGCTGCCGCAGGTGCTGCCGTTGTAGTTCTCCAGCGTCGTGTTCGTCCCCGGCAATGTGATGTTCGGCGCGGCGGTGAACTGGTCGTCCGGGGTTGCGGTGCCGTTGGCCAACGCGGCGGCGGTGACGACCACCTTGAAGGTGGAGCCCGGCGGATAGGTCTGCGACACAGCACGATTCAACATGGGTTGGCGCTGGTCCGCACTCAGCTCTTCCCAAGACTTGGTGCCTTGGGCGCCATCGTGCCCGGACAACAGATTCGGGTCGTAGCTGGGGGTGGACACCATGGTGAGAATCTTGCCTGTACTCGGCTCGATCGCCACCACGGAACCGGTGTAGCCCTTGGCGGTCAGCTGTTCGTAGGCGACCTGCTGCATCATCGGATCCAGCGTGGTGAGCACATTGCCGCCGCGCGGATCACGTCCGGAGATCATATCGATCAGGCGGCGGCCGAACAGCGAATTGTCCGAACCGTTGAGCACCGTATCCTCGGCGCGCTCCAGCCCCGTGCTGCCGTACTGCATCGAGTAGAAGCCGGTGGCCGGTGCGTACGCCTCCGGATCGGTGGGGTAGGTGCGCAGGTACTTGTAGCGGTCGTCGGTGGCGACCGAACTGGCCAGCACGGTGCCGCCCGCGGAGATCTGTCCGCGCTGGCGGGCGTATTCGTCGAGCAGCACGCGTGAGTTTCGTGGATCGGTGCGGTAGTCGTCGGCCTTGATCACCTGCACATAGGTGGCGTTGAGCAGCAGGGCGACGATCATGAGCATCACCGCGACCGCGACCCGTCGTAGCGGCGTATTCATTCCTGCGGCCTCGCTTCCGGTTTGCGCAGAAGCTCGGTGGTCGCATCCGAGATCGGGGCTACCGGATCCTTCTTGCGCACCGGCGCCGGGGCGCGTGCCGCGTCGGAGACCTTGATCAGCAATGCCAGCAGCGCGTAGTTGGCCAGCAGCGACGAACCGCCGTAGGACATGAACGGTGTGGTGAGACCGGTCAGCGGAATCAGCTTGGTGACACCGCCGACCACCACGAACAGCTGGATCGCGATGGTGAACGACAACCCGGCGGCCAGCAGCTTGCCGAAGCTGTCGCGCACGGCGAGCGCGGTCCGCAGACCGCGCACCACGAACACCAGGAACAGCAGCAGCACTGCGGCCAGTCCGAACAGGCCGAGTTCCTCGCCGATGGTGGTGATGATGAAGTCGGTTTTGGCGAAGGGCACCTGCGAGGGCCGCCCGCTGCCGAGGCCGGTGCCCGCCAATCCGCCGGTGGCCAGGCCGAACAGCGACTGCGAGATCTGGTAGCCGGTGTTGTTGTAATCCGCGAACGGGTGCAGCCAGGTCTGGGTACGCACCCGGACATGGCTGAAGGCCTGGTAGGCGAAGAAGAATCCGATGGTCAGCAGCGCGCCACCGATGACGAGCCAGCCGACCCGCTCGGTCGCGATGTAGAGCATCACCAGCACCGTGCTGAAGATCAACAGCGAAGTGCCGAGGTCCTTTTCGAAGACCAGCACGCCGATGCAGACGATCCAGACCACCAGAATCGGTCCGAGGTCGCGGGCGCGCGGGAACTCCATGCCGAGGAAATGCCGACCGGCCGCGGTGAACAGATCGCGCTTGGCGACCAGCACCGATGCGAAGAAGATGATCAGCAGGATCTTCGCGAATTCACCCGGCTGCACACTCAATCCGGGCAGCCTGATCCAGATCTTGGAGCCGTTGGTCTCCGAATACGCCCCGGGTAGCAGTGCCGGAATCGCCAGCGCGACAAGGCCTGCCAGGCCTAAGGTGTAGCCGTATTTGGCCAGCGTGCGGTAATCGCTCAGCACGACCAGGATCGCGATGAAGATGATCATCCCCAGACCCGTCCACAGGATCTGTTGATTGGCATCGGGGGAGGGGATCGGCCACGAGTTGTAAGCGGCGGTCTGCGCATCGGCGAGATCGAGCCGATGGATCAGCACCAGGCCGAGTCCGTTGAGTAGCGCGGCGATCGGTAACAGCAGTGGATCGGCGAACGGTGCGAAGCGGCGCACCGCGAGATGCGCCACCGCGAACAGGGCCAGATAGGCGAGACCGTACTTGGCGATATCCCAGGTGACCGATTGTTCCTGACTCGCCTCGACCAGAAACAGTGAGACGGTGACGATGCCCGTCGCACCCGCGAGCAATACGAGTTCGGCATTGCGCTTCGTCGACGGTGGCGGCGCTGGCGCGAATCCGCCGGGTGGACTGGGGAAGGCCCCAGCGGACGGCGGTGCCGGAGCGGACATCAGTCCGTCACCCGGCAAGGTTCCCCCGCCGTCTGGGGGTTCGGCGACGTCGTCGCCGTCGGGGTCTTGGCGTCCGGGGTCTTGGTTTCACCCGGCTGTGGTTCGGGCGCGGGCGGCCGGTTCTCGGTGGTCGGCGCGACCGTCGTCGGCGCGGGGACCCCGGGCTGCGTGGGCGGCTCGCTCGGCGGCACGACGCCCGGCTGCGGCACCGATTCCTTCGTCGGGCAGACGGGCAGCAGCTCGTTGCGCGCCAGCATCTGCATCTGCTTGCGCGCCTCGTCCAGCGAACCCGGCGGCAGTCCCTTGTCCACCTGATCGTGTCCGGTCTGCTTGAGATCGGAAACCTTGAGCGCCTTGCACTTCGGCGGCAGCGTCTCGTCCGGCTGCTTCAGGGTGAGGGCGCCGGTCGGGTCGACACAGCCGATCGTCTCGACCTCGTGGATCGAATAACCCAGCACCGAACCCGGCAGCCCGCGCATGATGACGACCTGGTCGCTATCCGCGCCGACGTAGTAGTTGCTGCGAATCATGTTGTAGCCGACCAGCAATCCGACCGCCGCGGCCAGCACCAGGGCGACCGCGAGCAGGATCCAGCGCAACCTGTGCGATTTGCTCTGCGGCGGCGTCTCCGGTGTGGCGGCGGCTCGGCGCGGTTCGGCCCGCGGCGGCCGCATCGCGGCGGCTCGGCCGGCAGCGGTATTCGGCGGCGGGCTGTCCTCGTCCTGACCCGATGCCGCGCCCGCGACGATCGGATGGCTCTGCCCGTAGTCCAGATCGATGACATCGGCGACGACCACGGTGACGTTGTCCGGGCCGCCGCTGCGCAAGGCGAGTTCGATGAGACGATCGGCACATTCGTCGGTGCTGCCCTCGCGCATGGTGTTGGCGATGGTCTCATCGCTGACCACATCGGAGAGTCCGTCGGAGCAGAGCAGATAGCGATCGCCGGCACGGGCCTCGCGCATGATCAGCGTCGGCTCGATCTCGTTGCCGGTGAGGGCGCGCATGATCAGCGAGCGCTGCGGATGGGTATGCGCCTGCTCGGCAGTGATCCGGCCTTCGTCGACCAGCGACTGGACGAAGGTGTCGTCGCGGGTGATCTGGGCCAGCTCGCCGCCGCGCAGCAGATAGGCGCGCGAGTCACCGATGTGGACCAGGCCGAGCTTCTTGCCCGCGAACAGGATTGCGGTGAGCGTGGTGCCCATGCCGTCGAGTTCGGGCTCTTCCTCGACGTGATCGGCAATGGCGGCATTGCCCTCGTGGACGGCCGTATTGAGCTTGCCGAGCAGATCGTCGCCGGGCTCGTCGTCGTCGAGATGGGCTAGCGCGGCGATCATCAACTGCGATGCCACCTCGCCTGCGGCGTGGCCGCCCATACCGTCGGCTAGTGCGAGCAGCCGTGCGCCCGCATAGACGGAGTCCTCGTTGTTGCCTCGGACAAGACCGCGGTCGCTGCGCGCTGCGTAGCGGAGAACAAGTGTCACGATCGCAGCTCGATCACTGTTTTGCCGACACGGACGGGGGTTCCGAGTGGAACTCGGACTGCGGTGGTGACTTTCGCGCGGTCGAGGTAGGTGCCGTTCGTCGATCCGAGGTCTTCGACGTACCAGTCGTCACCGCGCGGCGAAAGCCGCGCATGTCTGGTCGAGGCGTAATCATCGGTGAGTACCAGCGTTGAGTCGTCCGCACGCCCGATCAGCACCGGTTGGGTGCCGAGCGAGATGCGAGTGCCGGCAAGTGAACCTTGAGTCACCACAAGAAATTTGGCGCCCTTCTGGCCTCGGCTGAAAGACGGCAGCACCGTGGAACCGCGTGCGGCCCTGGGCTGGATCCGGATGCCGGATGCCGCGTAGATGTCGCTGCGCAGGGTGCGCAATACCGCCCACACGAATAACCACAACAGCAGCAGGAACCCCGCACGGGTCAATTGCAGGATCAGTCCCTGCACGGCGCTCCACCTCCTGTTCGACCGTGTACGTCGGTGCCGTAGGTGCGAGTTCGCCCCCACCGGCCTGCTGGTTTCGCGAGCCCCGGTCCTGGCGACGCGCGTGTGTTGGCAGCATCATAGGGCCGTGGGTCGAGTTCGATCACGATACGGCCGCAGAATCCCTGTCCGCCATGTCGTGACCTGCACCGCGAGCTTACGGGATCAGACGATACGGATCAGGATCTCGGAGTGCCCGGCGCGGATAACATCGCCGTCGGCCAGCTGCCAGTCCTGAACCGGGGAGCCGTTGACGAGCGTGCCGTTGGTCGAACCCAGATCCGAGAGCATCGCGGTCTGCCCGTCCCAGCGAACTTCGATGTGCCTGCGGGAAACTCCGGTATCCGGCAGTCGGAAGTGCGCATCCTGCCCGCGGCCGATGATGTTGCTGCCCTCGCGGAGCTGGTAGGTGCGGCCGCTGCCGTCGTCGAGCTGCAGCGTCGCGGAATACCCCGAACCGGCTTGTGCGCCACCGCCATACGCGGGCGCGGGGGCCTGGTAGCCGCCGCCCTGGGCGCCGTAGCCGGGCTGTTGCGAGTAGGCCTGGCCGTAGCCGCCCTGCTCCTCGGGCGCGGCATAGCCCTGCTCGCCGTAACCCGGTTCGGCGTAACCCTGTTCGCCGTAGCCGGACTGCGCATAGCCCTGCTGGCCGTAGGCCGGCTGCTGACCGTAACCGCCCTGGTCGGCGTAGCCCTGTTCGCCGTAGCCGGGCTGTCCGTAGCCCTGCTGGCCATAGCCCTGTTCGCCGTAGCCCTGCTGACCGTAACCGGGCTCCTGGTAGGCCTGCTGGCCGTAGTCCTGCTCGGCGTAGCCACCCTGCTGCTGGCCGTAGCCGCCGCGCTCGCCGTAGCCCTGCTGACCGTAACCGGGCTCCTGGTAGGCCTGCTGACCGTAGCCCTGGCCACCCTGCTGGTAGTCGTAACCGTTCTGATAGTCGCCGTAACCCTGCTGCGAGTCCGGCGCCTGGTAGTCGGAGCCACCGCCGTAGGGCGCGCCGCCCCGGCCGTAGTCGTCGCGGTACGCACCGTTCGGCGGCCCGGGCCGCCCCGCAGGCGGCGGTGCGTACCCGCGGTTGCGTGGATCGGACTCCGCGGGCTCACGGCTTGGGTCGTAGCCTGAGTTCTGCGTCATGGGGCCAGCTCCTGGTTGCGGGTGTGCAGGTCGTTGTGGCGTGGGTTCGGGGCTGCGAGCCGGGGTGGCTCTGCGGCCGATGTCGGGATCGACCCGACCGCTCGCCCTGAACTGTCCGGTGTGCAGCGTAGGTGATGCCTCGAATGCCACGTGTACTTCGCCGTAGGTCTGCCAGCCTTGCTCGCGGATGTAGTCCTGAAGGTGTTTGGCGAACGCGCGGGTGGTGAGGTCGTGGTCGGCGTCGAGTTGTTGGTGATCAGAGGTGTTGATGGTGATCACATAACTGTTGGGCGCCAACAGATGTCCGCCACCCAGATCCTGGATATTGTCGGCGGCCTCCTGCTTGAGTGCCGCTTCCACCTCCTGGGGAACGACACTGCCCCCGAAGGCTCTGGCGAACACGTCACCGACGGCGCCTTGCAGGCGACGCTCGAATCGAGAAACGATGCCCATCTCGGCCTCCCTTCGGTGCGCGTCTGTGTTGCTTCATAACAACGACACGCGCATATGGCGTGTCGCGTATCGACCACGTTCATTGCATGATATCCACGATCGTCCACACCTGTAACTCCCGGAAGCCAGCCGGGGTTCCCGCGCCTGTCCGGACCGCACTCGAGTGCCGTCAACAGGCGATTTCGTGTCTCGCCGACCCACGTGATACTGTCTCCCAGTCGCTCGGGCGAGTGGCGGAATGGCAGACGCGCTGGCTTCAGGTGCCAGTGTCCTTCGGGACGTGGGGGTTCAAGTCCCCCTTCGCCCACAGATGTAGTGCAAGCCGCAGGTCAGAGAGTACTTCTCTGGTCTGCGGCTTCTTTCGTAAACGGGTTTTGTCGACTGGGATGTTGGACGTGCGTTGACGTGTCTCGATGTTGACTGCGGTGTCGGTGTTCGCCCGGAATGGGTCCCCTTTCGGTTTGTCGTGCGTGATTTCCCTGTACGGCAGTGGTTTTTGGGGAGAACAGTCGTGAAAGCGCCCGCCTCGATCATCGGCTACGACGCGCTCATCGCCGCCACCGGCGTCGACGGTCGTGTCACCGGCATGCGAGGACTTCTCGTTCGGCCGCCAGGTCGCGTCGCGGTGTTCGGGAGGCTGTGCGAGGCAGCTGTCCACGTATCGGGCGGGAACCGTCGGGGGGAGGGAGATGCTGCCGACGGCAGTTCAGGCACCACTGTGTAGTGGGAATGGTCTGCAGGAGGTGGATCGGTATTTCAGTGTGACAGCCGCGGCAGCGGCCGTAACGGCCTGTGGTGATGAGCGTGAGGGTTTCATCGACGTCGGCCAACGCTTGTCGTGCTGCCGTGGCCAACTTGATGGTGACCTCATGTCTGGCCGTATCAGCCGCGTTGGTGGGTGCAGTGCCGCGGTCGATTTCGGCTTCGAGTTCGGCCAGCTGCTGCAGGCGGAAGCGGCGTTGCTGGCTCAGTGCGGCTCGCAGTGCGGGTAGGTGGTCGGCGAGGCGTGCGCGTGAGACGGGGGGTGCGTGGGTCATCCGGATCTCCAGGAATGGTGGTTGGAATGTGGTTCGAGATGCGGTCGAGTAAGGAGGGGATGGGCAGCCCTGCCAGCGGCCTCTTGTATTGCCACCTCCACGCCATCTGAATATTCGCTGACAAGGCCAGGATCGTTTACATGGATGGCTGCGCTTGTCCGTCTGCGCCGCTTACGTCGAAGGTTGGATTCGGGCTGTTGCCCGGTTGCCGGGTCAGTGCGCGGCTGCGGCCACGGCGGCCGGTGTGGTCGCGATGGTCGCGGTGCGGATGCCGGGCACTGTGCGGGTGAGGGCGATGGCGATGCGCCGTTCGGATTCGTCGGCGAACCGGCCGGAGATGGTGGCGTCGGCTTCGTGGACGGTGACAGGCCAACGCCGTGCGCCGGTGTATTGATCGAGGAGGTTTTGCGCATCGGCCGCGAGGGCGTCGTCGGGGGTGAGCATGATTCGCAACACGTCGCCGCGGCTGAACATGCCGGTCACCCGGCCGTCGGCATCGACGACTGGCAGACTGCGCAGTCCGTGCGTTACCAGCCTGCTCATGACCTCGGCCAGTGCCGCGTTGTCGGGGACCGAGACCGCCGGTGTGGTCATCACCGCACTGGCCGTGTCGTCGAGTTCGCCGGCCCGCAAGAGGTCACCGCTGGTGATCACCCCGATGAGGCGATCGTCCTGGTCGAGAACGGGCAACGCCGCGTAGCCCAGTTCGGCGAGCATCAGCGCCGCCTCGCGTGCCGTGTTGTTGTGCCGCACGGCGATGATCGGTCGTTGCATGACCTCGCATACCCGCATGTTCTTCATTCCGTTCAACTCCGTTCAGCTGCGCTACCTGCGGCTTTCTTGTCAACTCCATGATGGCGTGGTTGTCGGGGCGATCAGTTGCGCTGACCCGACAATCGAGGGGTGGAGATTTGTGGCGATGGCACAGCACAGTCAGTCGTTGTCGGTGACCGCGAGTTCGATCATCATGGCGAGTCGTTTGCGGGGGTCGTCCAAGCCGAGGTTGGTCACCTCCGCCATCTTGCGCAGCCGGTTACGGACGGTGTTCTCGTGCACGCCGAGCTGCGCGCCCGCCCGAGCAGGGTCGCCTTGGGCCTGCAACCAGGCGCGCAGCGTTGCCACGTACTCGGTGGAGTTGGTGCGGTCGTGGTGTCGCAACTGCGACACCGGCCCCCGTGCGGGGGTGCGTCCAGAAAGCCCGGCGGTGCGCAACCGTTGCAGCAGGATTTCGTCCCACGACTCGTCGTAGGCGGGGGGCGCAGCACCTGATGAGTGGGTCTCGTGCAGCGCCAGGCATTCGTCGGCCTCTTGGCGCGCCAACGCCAATTCTGTGGCCCGGGCCACACCACTGATGCCGGCCAGCACCGTCATCTGCACTGGCAGTGCCGCCTGTAGCTCGCTTATCCAGTGGCGTGCCGTCGCCGCCTGATCGGCGGGCAGCACGGTGTAGATGGTGTCGCCGACCAAGGCGCTGCGGCTCGAACGGGACCAGCCGAAACCGGTTGTCGCTCGTTCGAAGACCTGCAGCAGCGCGGCGTGCTGCTCGTCGGCGATCCGCGCGCGTAGCGCGATCGCCCGCAAAGTCTCCGGCGCCAACCCCAGCCTGCTGGCCACCGTCGCCGCGTCCGCGGCGCCCTCCAGCAAACTGATCACCAGTTCGGATTCCACCTGACGTTCCAGGTCCGCGCTGGCCCGCGACCGCAACAGGTGCAGGGCCACCGTATGCGCGCCGTCGGCCAAGGCGATCCGTCGAGCCCCCTGCAACGGTGCCGGGCATGACACCCATACCGAGCCGAGCAGTTGCCGGCCCACGCGCACGGCCACGACCATCCGCCCAGTCAAACCACGCTCTACCTGCGCAGGAACGAACAACGGTGCATCCGAGACCGCCAAATGTGCGAAGACACCGTGCGCATCGAACAGGGTCCGCAACCACTGCGGCATTTCCCGGCTCAGGATCGTCTCGACGCGTGCGGGGTCGAGGTGCTGCTGCGGCCTCGAATACGCCAGCACCCGAGACCGGCGGTCCTCGATCGTCACCGCACCCCCGACCGCGTCGGCCAGACTGTCGGCCAGGGCGAATAAATCGGTCGGGCCGCGACCGGCCTCGGTCTCGCGGCCTTCCAGCACCAACCCGTAGACCACCGCGGCAACCTCACTCCAGGCCACCGCAGGATCGACCACCAGCACCGCCACCCCCTCGATCTCCGGCTCGTCCGCAGTCTGCTCACCCGCACGGATGAGCGCGACAACAGCCCGCGCCGACATCGCCCAGTCCACTACCTCCGACACCGAGCGTGCCCCGATCCCCAGCAGCACATCACCCACTTCCGCGGGGTCCTGATCGGCCCCGTGGATCACCACACTGCGCAATTGGGTGGACCGGGGAACCGAACACAACCGCAAACGGATCCCGTAGCCACCCAGTACGTTCGCCAACCGGTCCAATGTCACCACGAGCCGCTCCTGTGTCGAACCGAAGGTGTAGTGCAAAGAACCATCGAGAGCCGGTCTCACCGGCTGCCGGCGCGGCATCGGATCATGTTGGAAGGCAGCGATCGAGGCGATGCCCGACAAGACGCGCGCCCGTTCTCCTGGGCGACACACTGAGCGTAGTCGCGGCCAGCGCTCCTGCCATGACTCACGGCGGTCGGTCACCGCACCCGTAGCTGTAAAGAATTGCCCCATCTGGACAGCTGCTGAATTGTTTGGTGGGATCGGTGCCGGGAGGGATGAGCGATGCCGAGCTTTTCGTGTGCCCGTAGCTGGTGGATGGTCGGTGTGCTTTCCGCCACAATGGTGGTGGCCGGATGCGAGACCGGTAACCACGCACAGTCGGCGGCTACGTCGTCGTCGAGTATCGCGACCCCGCCTGTCTCCCCGGTACCGCCGCGACCATGGACGATGGCCGATCTCACCTACCATCCGTGCAGCGTGCTCGATGCCGACGACATTGCTCGCCTGGTACTCCAACCCACACCCAGTGCCGAAATGCCCCCACGAGCGCTGCCTGCCTGTTCCTGGTCCTCGGTTCAAACCTCTGGTGCTGGCGGCTTCGATATCCGATTCGCACCGAGTACCAGCGATCTGAGCGACCTCGATCAGCGCAGAGTTAGTGTTCCGCTCGAGCAGCAGACAACCATCGATGGCCACCGCGCCGTGTTGGCGCCCAGCATCCGTCCCGACGGCCGCAACGGTAGCTGCGATGTTCATGTAGCGGTGTTTTCCGGCGGATCGTTTTACCTCGGGATCGCGGTCCCGGGGATACCGGCGGGCGTCGATTGGGATGTGTGCGCCAAGACCATTGGCGTCGCCGCCACTATCCTTGCCCGCCTACGCTGACGCGCACGGTGGTCATGCCTGAATCTGTGACCGGGCAACGCGCGATCTGCGACGATGACAGGGGGCGTTCGATCCGCCAGCACCCCTTACATCTTCTCCTTGAACTGTGAGGATGCTGCAAGGGCATCTCAACTAGACCTAACCCATCCATTGAGGAGTTTCACTACAGCGGAAGGAACTAGCCGGATGTTGCTGCTTACCCCCACTGCGATCGAGGCCGTTCGCACCATTACGTCCGCGGAGGGCACGCCGACGGATGCCGGGCTGCGAATCTCCACGACCGAGGGCGCCGAGACGCTGCTTATGGCAGTCACCGCTGGACCAGACGAGCAAGACCAGGTCGTGACCGCCGAAGGGGCTCGGGTCTTCCTGGACGAGCAGGCCGCCGCTTTTCTGGACGACAAGATCCTCGACACCGGGCTGGACCGGAACGGCGAAGGCGGCTTCGTGCTTGCCAACCAGGGCCAGGGCACTACGGGCCATTGAACTGTCTCTGATGACATGGTCGGGCCCGACGGTGGCACGGGGCGTTTCGGCCCCGTCACCGGTAGATACCGGCTGCTATGCCCGGTGCTGGTGCTCGCCTTCCTGAGTGCCTGACACCGGGCCGAGGCGCGGCACCACGGCATGGTTGCAGAATCCGCGCCGCGACCGGCACCGAAACCGACAGACGGACCAAGGAGGTCTGATGGCCGGGACGACTCCTACAGAGACCGCGTCGTCGCAACGCTGGCCGCGGTTGCGGGTCGAGGAGTGGACCGCTACCCGCGACACAGTGCACATGTGGACCCAGATCATCGGCAAGATTCGGCTTGCCCATGCGCCGATGATCAACCACTGGTGGCAGGTCACCCTCTACGTCAGCCCACGGGGTTTGACCACCTCCGCGATGCCTTACGAGGCTGGTGTGTTCGACATCGAGTTCGACTTCGATGAGCATCGGTTGCACATACGGGCCAGTGATGGCGACGCCCGTCAGGTCGCGCTCGAACCCAAGCCGGTCGCGGATTTCTATGCCGAAACGATGGGTGCGCTCGACGAGCTCGGCATTGCGGTGCAAATTCAGGCGAAGCCCAACGAGGTCGATCCTGCGATCCCGTTCGCCGACGACTACGAGCATGCTTCCTATGATCGCGACGCCGTGCATCTGTTCTGGCGCCAACTCGTCGCGGCCCATCGAGTAATGAGCGAGTTTCGCTCGTATTTCATCGGCAAGGTGAGCCCGGTGCACTTCTTCTGGGGCGCCATGGATCTGGCCTGTACCAGGTTCTCCGGTCGCGCCGCGCCGAGGCATCCGGGTGGAGCGCCCAACTGTGGTGATTGGGTGATGGTGGAGGGCTACTCCCGCGAGTTGAGTAGTTGCGGTTTCTGGCCGGGTGGCGGTGACGAAGGCGCCTTTTACGCCTACGCCTATCCCGAACCCGACGGCTTCGCCGACTATCCGGTCGGTCCTCGGGACGCCTTCTACAGCGTCGACAACGGCCAGTTTCTGCTGCCCTACGAGGCGGTACGCACCGCCGCGGATCCGGAACGAACCCTGCTGGAATTCCTGCACACCACCTATCAAGCGGCCGCCGAACACGGCAAGTGGGACCGAGCGGCACTCGAATGCGATCCGCACCGGTGGGACCGGAAATAGCGAACACCGAACCCGGGGAGGGAATCGTGACCAATCGGAACGACCTACCTGCTCCCGAACAGGGACTGCTCGTGACGCATTTCCTGACCGTGCGCGACGTCGCTCGCTCCCGAGATTTCTACGCCGAAATCTTCGGCGGCCGGGTCGTGCTGGCGGAGAACCCGGCCATCGTCAAGGTCGCAAACAGCTGGATCATCATGAACCCGGGCGGCGGCCCGACCCCGGACAAGCCCGATATCACTCTGGCTCCCCCTGAACCAGGCGATCCGATCTCGTCATTCTTGAATGTGCGGGTCGCCGACATCGCCGCGTTCTACTCCGACGCCAAATCCAAAGGGGGACAATTCCTCACCGAACCACTCGACCGCAAAGCCGAGATCCGGTGCTATCTCCGCGACCCAGACGGCTACCTCATCGAGATCGGCCAGGCCACCGGCATGCTCCGCGGCATATACGCCGACGTGTGATCCTCGATCGCATCGTGCCCGCGGATCTGCCTGACTCCGAATCGGTTTCGCTGCAGATTGCAAACCAGTATCCGGCTACATCTTGGTGTACCGGGCCATAACGAAGCTGTAGAGGCCGTAGGTGATGATGCCCAGGCCGGACGCTACGAGGAGGGCCACTCCGTAGGGTTGAGCTCCCACGGTTTTGAAGGCGCCGTCGAGTCCGGCGGCTTTGCCCGGCTCGGATTTACTCACTGCGAGGATCACCAGCAACCCGACCGCGGCAATGGCCAGCCCTTTCGCGATGTATCCGACCGTGCCCAATCTTCGTACGAGGTCGCTGGTGGTGCCCTCGAGGTCCTCGAGGAAGTTCTGGCTCACTCCTTTGTAGACGTGGTAGCCGCCGATCGCGATGATGATCAGCCCGCTCGCGATGAGCGCGATCGTGCCGGCGGTGGTTTGCATCATGCGGGCGGTGATCCCCGCGCTCTGGCCGCTGCTGGACTTGCCACTGCCGCGGGCGAATTCGAACGCGGAGACGGCGAAGGCGAAATAGACCACCGCCAGCCCGGCCGCCTTGACGCGATCGATCGCTTCGGATTTCTTACTGTCGGCGTCCGGCTTGGAGGCGCTGCCGAGTGCCGATTCGGCGAGCCGCCACAGCGCCATCAGCAGGAACGCGACGCCGCCCACCCACAGGGCGACGACGCCGCCCGGCTTGGCGGCCAGTTCCGCCATGGCCCCGGATTGGTCGGCGGCACCGGCGGCGCTGCCGATGGCGATCCTGATGGCGATGTAGCCGATGATCAGGTGCACGATGCCGCTCGCGACGAAGCCTGCACGGGCGAATCGTTCGAAGACATTGTTCTGGACCACACGGCCGGCGACCGAGGACTTGTTGTCGAACGACGCCGATGCACCGGTGGACTTCGAGGACGGGTTTCTGTCAGACATGGTGCGCGCCTCGTATCAGTGGTGGTGAAGCTCCGCCGGAGGTGGGACGGGCGGTGTGTGAGGTGGGGAGCGCGGTCCCGATGCTGACTGTCCGGCCCGGGCCATCGTCCCGGGAACCCACCCGACATCGGTTATCAAGGGGTGTCCGTTGTGTGGTTTCGCCGCGCTGTCAGCGTAGCCCCGCCTGCCCCGTCGGCGGTAGCTGACGCTGGGCCTCTGATCGCTCATTTTCCCAGTTCGAGGGTGGTCGAGTGGCGTTAGGGTAGGCGGGGGAGGGTGCGGATTGGATTCCTCCGCCGCATTCGCGCAACCCAACGGACCCCGCCATGAACGAAGACAACCACCGAGGCCGAGCCAGGGAGCGTCATACCTCCGACGAGGCTGAGCAGGGCCATAGGGACCTGGTCGCGCAACCCCACACCACCGACGAAGATGGACCGATCATTTCTGCGGAAGCGGCGGCGGCGCGGGCCAGTACAACGCAGAACCCGCTGGGCAAGCCCGGGCGAAGATTCGATCCGCGTTCGCCGTTCATGGTCGGCATGGCAGGCGCGGCGGGAGTGGCGGTGACCTACGGCGCGATCCAAGCGGTGATCGCCGTGAGTCAGGTGCTGGTCTTGATCACCGTCGCGTTGTTCCTGGCCATAGGTTTGGAACCTGTTGTGTCGTGGTTGGTTCGGCCATGGTTTCCGCGATGGGCTGCCGTGACCGCGGTTTTCGTGGTCGCGATCGGCTTGCTGACCGGGTTCCTTGCGGCCGCGATACCTCCGCTGGTCACCCAGGGCAGCGCGCTGGTCCACAATGCTCCGGACTACGTCCACCATCTTGCGCAACGGTATCCACTCATCGACACGCTCAACACTCGCTTCCATCTCCAGGATCGAGTCCAGCAAGGGGTCGGTTCC